>CALGUK010000001.1 GCA_937920235.1 uncultured Clostridia bacterium
TTGAAAGAGCATCTTCAAAATCAGTTGCTTTATACATAGCAAGAACAGGAGAAAGCTTTTCGTGTGCAAATTCTTCACTGATGTCAACGCTTTCAACTTCACCGATAAGAATTTTTGTACCTGCCGGTACTGTTACACCTGCAAGTTCTGCGATTTTTGCAGCAGGCTGACCAACGATTTTAGCATTAAGAGCACCGTTGATAATAATTGTCTTTCTAACTTTTTCTGTTTCAGCAGGGTCAAGGAAGTAACAACCTCTTGTTGCGAACTCTGTTTTAACAGCATCATAAATGCTTTCAAGTACTATAACTGACTGCTCAGAAGCACAAATCATACCATTATCAAATGTCTTTGAGTGAATAATTGAGTTAACTGCAAGAAGAATGTCTGCACTGTCATCGATAATTGCAGGAGTGTTACCGGCACCAACGCCAAGAGCTGGCTTACCACTTGAATAAGCAGCCTTAACCATACCGGGACCACCTGTTGCAAGAATGATGTCTGCTTCTTTCATTACTGTGTTTGTCATTTCAAGTGAAGGAACATCAATCCAGTCAATGATTCCTTCAGGAGCACCTGCTGCTACTGCTGCTTCAAGAACAAGCTTTGCTGCAGCGATAGTTGAGTTCTTTGCTCTTGGATGAGGAGAAATGATAATTGCATTACGAGTTTTAAGAGCAAGTAAGCATTTGAAAATTGCTGTTGAAGTTGGATTTGTTGTAGGAATAACAGCCGCAATAACACCGATTGGTTCTGCAACTTTCTTAATACCGAAAGCTTTGTCTTCTTCAATAACACCACAAGTTTTTGTTTCCTTGTATGCATTGTAAATGTATTCAGCGGCGTAGTTGTTCTTGATAACCTTATCTTCAACAACACCCATACCTGTTTCTTCTACTGCCATTTTAGCAAGTGAAATTCTTGCCTTGTTTGCTGCAGAAGCTGCTGCAAGGAAAATTTTGTCAACCTGCTCCTGAGTGTAGGTAGCGAACTTCTGTTGAGCTTTTCTTGTGTTCTCGATAGCTTCCTGAAGCTTTTCAACGCTATCTACAATTGCATAATTCTTTGTTTCCATTTGTATCCTCCTAAAATTATTAAATACTTATTTATTTATCTGATTATTTAAATACGCCAATGAAAGCGCCAGATTTTCATTTTCAAGAATTACACCATGGGGTACATTTAATTTACATGGTGCGAAATTCATTATCGCCGTAATTCCACATTCCACCATTTTGTCACATACTGCCTGAGCTGAACCTACACCGACTGTGATGATACCAAGTTGTATATTTTTTGTTTTACAGAATTTTTCAAATTCATTTATTGGTTGAATTTTTACTTTTCCGTTTATGTTTATAGCTTTTTCATTGTTGTCAAATGCTGCTGCAATTTTAATGCCAAATTTTTCGAACTCATCATAGTCAAGTAAGGCTTTACCCAATTTGCCTGCGCCTACGAGAACTGCAAGAGTAAAATTACCACAACCAAGACAATTATCAAGATTTTCAATAAGTTCTGTTTTCAGATAACCGAGTTTTGGTTTTCCTGCGCCACTGATTGATGCAAGGTCTTTTCTTACTTGTACTTCACCAAGTGAAAGTTTTCGTGCAATGGCTGTTGCAGATATATATGTATATCTTTCTTTAGGTAAGCCTTTAAGAAACTCAAGATACATAGGTACTCTGCCAAGTGTTGCTTTTGAAATACCATTTTTGCACATAAGAAAACCTCCTTCGTATTGACTTCGTTAATATTTTAACATTGTCATTATTGTCTGGGAATTCTTAAAATGTATAATCGGTATTATCATTATCGATAACACTATTATCGAATAACAAAAACAAAACCCGAACTCATTAAGAGTCCGGGTTCAAAAAATTTAAATTAAAGATATTTTCTTTTAGCTTCGCACAGTTCTGTAATAAACTGTCTGTCAAGTTTCGATAATTTGTATCCATCTTTATAAATCAAAACATCCTTATATATTTTCTTGTTATCAACGCATTTTTTCTGAACGAGATTATATCGATTCAACAAACTTTCCGGTGCAGGAGATACCCACATAAATGTTTCAGGATTATTGGAAAGCAAATCGAACTGACTTGCTCTTTCAAATATAAATATACGACGGTCAATGTTATTAGGAAGCTCTTCCTTTACTACCTTTGAAAGTGGCATCGACGGAACATAAGGGTCCGCATGAGCAATTTCAATAAAATCTGTCAAATCATCAAAAGTAATGGTTTCTTTTTTTGCAAGAGGATTCTCAGCACTCATTATCAGCGAATAAGTAAACTCCGTGACCAGTTCATAACAGAAGCCTTTTTCTTCAAGCATAGCTTTGAAATACTTATCATAGTTCTCTGCATATCTTATAATGCCGAGTTTGTAATCGTGCTCAAGTATATTGCGAATTGTACGCTGAGAATTTGTTTCCTTGTAGAAAATTTCAGCAGCTTCTTTGGAAAGCGATTTTGAAAACTGAGCAAACGCTTCAGAAATGTAACAAGCTCTCGGTACAGAAATTGAAAAACGCTGCTTTTTTGCCGAACCTTTTTTATAAAAGCTTTCAACCTCATCAATCTGATTAAGAATTCCCTTTGCATAATTTATGAATTCTTCACCTTCGGGAGTGAGCTCCATACCTTTTGTAGTACGGTCAAAGATTGAAATGCCAATATCGGCTTCAAGTTCTTTAATTGAACGACTTACATTAGGCGCTGCAATCAATAAAGTTTCAGCTGCCTTGTTGAGTGAACCTACTTTTGCAACCTCAACAGCATATTTCATGTGTAATATATTCATAGATACTTCACCTCATTTCAAAAGTATCACAGATTGATTATACAACTTTTTTCATCCTTATTCAATATGATTTGCAAATAAGTTTAACGGATGTGTTGAATTCAATAAAACGTATTTTACCAACAATACAAGCAAGCCATATTTCCTTATATAATAATTGTTATAAAAGTTTTCAACAATTATTAAACAACCATCATAGTGTTCTTTTGTGAACATATGGTGGTCATTTTTATTTTATTTTAAAATTTTTAAAAAAGTTGCAAATTCTTGCCTTTTAAATGCCTACCCCTTGGGGGAACTTTTTTGCACTAATAATTGCTACCAAATTTTGTGACAGAAACTATATTCAAATTAAGAGCAAAATGCGTGGCATTAGTCTTAGCAAGCATTGAATTTGAATAGTCAAATTCGCTTTTAGGGGATTCTCCACCCCTAACACCCCAAACAATACCTCAATATGAAAGGAGGGTAAAGAATGAACAAACAATTTGAAGTTTATGTAACCACAGACCATCCATATATTAATAATCTCATACCTCTTACAAAATCAGCCGCATACAAAATGAAACTTGATGCTATGAAACGTCAGGGATATAGGTCAGATTTACATGCAAATTTAACTTCTACAACAATCTTGAAAAGCCTCTGTTAGACCTTGTTGATGAAGGTAAAATATCAATGCGTCCTGCAGTTGAACTGTCATATCTTCCATCTGCAGAACAGCAAATGATACTTGAAATTTATGAGACGGATGAAATAACACCATCATTATCACAGGCACAGAGAATCAGAAAACTTTCTGATCAAGGTCAACTTGACACTGACAATGTTTTTGAAAATATAACTGAGCTGAAAGGCAATCAAAAACCCATGTTCAAGATACCTATGGAAAGATTGCAAAAAATTGCACCTAAAATCAAGGAGAAAGAATGTGAATCTTTTGTTCTTAAAGCCTGTGAGTATTATTACAAACATCTTCAGCGAATGAAGAATAGGGATGCGAGGTGATTTTTTGAGTATATTACAGAAAATTAAAAGGTTTGTTGTATATCTTGAAACCAATATTCACGGTGAATGTACCATTCCTTATGAAGAACTTGAAATGATAGTTAAATGCTTATTTCCGGATATTATAAAGTTCCTTGAAAAAGAGCAAAACTTTAATTAAAAACAAGAAAGCACCGGCAAGGCATAAAGCGACTGATGACTATCTGCTCACAACAAAACTTTTCTGCGGTGACTGTGGCTCAATTATGGTCGGTGAAATCGGCAGAGGCAGAAACAATCAACAGTATCGTTATTATAAGTGTATAAGTGCAAAGCGCAAAAAGGGATGCAAAAGTCGAAAAGGCATCAAGAAAGATGTTCTTGAAAATCTTGTTCTTACGCACATTATAAAAACCATTATGGATGATGATACTGTAGAAGCAATTATTGATATTGCTATGAAAGAACAAGCAAAAGAAAATGTCGCTCTTCCTGCTTTGAAGAAACAATTGAGTGATGTTAAACGTGGCATTGAAAATATGCTTAATGCCATTCAGAACGGCATTTACAATTCGTCCACAAAAGAGCGTTTGGATAAACTGGAAAAGAGTAAAGAGGAACTGGAAATTCTTATCGCAAAAGAAAAACTCAGCAAACCGCTTCTGCCAAGAGAATGTATAAGATATTGGCTCTACGAACTTCGAAAACTTAATATAGACAGCCTTGAAGCACGCAAATGCTTGGTAAATACCTTTCTCAATTCAGTCGTAGTTTATAAAGATAAAATAGAATTAGTTTTCAACTATCGTGAGGGGACAGAACCTGTCCCCTTCGACAGATTGATTAGCGTTTCGGATACATATATTGATACTCCACCAAAACTCTGTACACATTAGTGTGCGGAGTTTTATTATATAAGGCTTTATTGAAATGCTGATATATTTGTGTTACAATCTTTACTGTAATACATCTGACGGATATACAGATAATGTTTATAAATATTAAGGAGAAAAAATGAAGCCTAATATTATTTTATATTTTTCCGATCAACAGCGCTGGGACACTCTGAACAGTAACTTGATGCCTAATGTCTGGGAATTAGGAGAAGAAGGAGTGCTGTTTGAGAATTCTTTTACTTGCCAGCCGGTTTGCGGCCCTGCCCGTGCCTGTTTGCAGACAGGTCAGTTTGCAACTGAAAACCGTTGCTATTGGAACGGGATTGCTTTGAAAGAAGATACAAAAACTTTAGCTGATTATTTCAATGAAAACGGCTATGATACAGCGTATATCGGAAAATGGCATCTCGCTTCAGACCGTTATGCAGGCATCGGTGTTCATTGCGAAAAAACAGCTG
The DNA here is from genome assembly GCA_937920235.1 of uncultured Clostridia bacterium. Classification (GTDB taxonomy): domain Bacteria; phylum Bacillota; class Clostridia; order Oscillospirales; family Acutalibacteraceae; genus Fimenecus. Next base: position 5,150 of record CALGUK010000001.1, read on the forward strand.
TTCCGAAGGAAAGACAAGGCGGTTATAAATACTGGCGTGCGGCAGATGTTCTGGAGTTTACCTCACACGGTTATGACGGATATGTTTTTGACGGTAACGGTAATCAGATTGATTTTAAGGGTTACAGAGCGGATTGTATAAATGACTTTGCGGTTGAATATGTAAATAACCATAGTGGTGAAAAGCCTTTCTTTATGTTTGTTTCACAGCTTGAGCCACATCACCAGAATGACAGAGGTCATTTTGAAGGACCAACAGATAAAGTTGATGATTTTCGTGACTATCCTTTACCGGAGGATTTAACATTTCTTAAGGGAAATTACAAAGAAGAGTATCCCGATTATCTCGCTGCTATTCATTCCCTTGATGAAAATGTCGGAAGGCTTGTTAAAGCTTTGAAGGATAAAGATCAGTATGATAATACGGTTATTGTTTACACAAGTGACCACGGTTGTCATTTTAAAACACGAAATGCCGAGTATAAACGCAGCTGTCACGATTCGAGTATACATACACCCCTTGTTTTTGGTGGCGGTGCTGTAGATAAAGGCGAGATTATGAATTGTCTTGTCAGTCTTATCGACATTCCCCCTACACTTCTGAGTCTTGCAGAAATTGAGATACCGAAAGCCTGTTCCGGAAATATTCTCCCTGTTAACAGGAAAGATGTTCCTGAAAGAGATTGTGTTTTTATTCAGATCAGTGAATCACAAGTCGGCAGGGCAGTACGCACAAAGGATTGGAAGTATTCTGCCAAAGCACTCGGACCGGGAAATATAAAACACAGCGCACGGATTTATTATGATGATTTTTTATATGACCTGAAAAATGATCCTGACGAAAGACGTAACCTTGTAAATGATAAAGAATACCTTGATGCCTTAAGAAAAATGAGAGAGTTACTTGCACGTGAAATGGTTAAAGCCGGTGAGAAAAAACCGATATTTTACAAGCCTTTAAAAGCAAAAAGCTTTTAACTTTTATGCACTTACTGATAATGCAGAAAATATCAGTATGTATTATAGCTGTACCGTTTTGTGATCGAAGAGTTTTTTAAAGCTTGAAGTGGAAAACAGGGGGGTGCGTTTCTGCCTGTATCGGGAGAGCGCTTGACTGGCATTCAAGAGGTCAAGAGTTCGATCCTCTCCGTCTCCGCCACAGCATACTGAGTAATTATTTTTTTGCTATAATTTTCAGATTTATAAAAATCCGAGGTCATTAAACCTCGGATTTTTAACATTAAACCTCAAACTATTGTAGCTTTTATATTTCTAATTTAATTCTACCTTCATTTTGTTGCAAAAATACTAAGAAACAAGTAGAATAAGTGCAGAGGTGATACACATGAATATGTACAAATTTGGAAATTACATCTGTAAGTTGCGTGAAGAAAAAAATCTTACTCAAGCAGAACTTGCTAATATGTTAGATGTTTCCGATAAATCAATATCCAAGTGGGAAAACGGACAGGCTTTTCCGAGGATTGAAACATTTGAAAAACTTGCAGTTACATTGGATACAACTGTCGAGGATATTTTTTCTGCAAGTAAAGACGGAATCAAAAGAATTTGCATAGCTAACAATTTTTATTATGTAATGCAGATTGATGTTGACGGACAGTTACATTCTATAAGGGCTGATGAAAGTAAATGGATTGAAATAAATGACAAAACGGATTCGTTAATAATTAAAATTACAGGTGAATTTTTAACGGATGAATCATTCGAGGAATTGGATAAAAGTGCTTCCAGTCTAAAAGAAAAACTTATGTCTAAGTTTGTGAAAAAGGCAACATCTGAGTTGATGAATTTGATTTTACAGGCAGATTGTACATATAAGATTTCAAATATATATCCGGATTTACTTATCACAATTGAACATGATGGATTTGATTTAGGTGATAAAACATGGATGATGCAGGATTTTCAAATTATGTATCCTAAAATCATTTGTGAAAGCAGTACAAAAGTTGAACTGCTAGAAGCAAGAGGAAAGAATAGTAAGGAAATAATTAAAACATACAAAAAGTTGGGTCTTGCTTCGGATATGGGTATGGATTTCATAGATATGATTCTTGCGTATCCGCTGCGAGGAATATATTTCAAGCATTTGTGTAAGCCTCATGTTTTAAAGAAAAACATTTTAAATGCTGATGTTCATAAAGCAAATACAGAAAAGAGAAACAGCGGTAAAAAAATCGGCTGTTTAGGCGGATGTTTTTCTCTGATTGCAGTTTTATTACTTTGGTTTATATTGGATTGTTTTGTTTTTTCTGTGATTTTTGTAGCATCTGAAAAGCCGTATTTAGTTGCTTCTGATTATTCAACAATAACTTATAAAGACGATGTTTATTTAAGAATTGAAGAATTACCGGAATATGCCTATCCAACGACAATGCTCGGAGCTACAATTTGGGAGGATTCAAGAACAGATGGTCTTTCAAAATGGGATCAATCTATGCAAGGTGATAAAGTTCAGTTGTTTGAGGACGATGAAGGTAGAGAATATCTGTGGTTGGTTGAAGATTATGTAGATAACATCCTTGGTGCAAAGGGGAATGGCGAAGATAAAGAATATGAAGATTTTGACGAGCATTATGTATATGTTTGTGAAGATCCATAAAAGATTAACCGAGCAGAGGACAAAACTCTGCTCGGTTTTCTTTTACACTTTCTTATCACTTCGCGCTATAATTTTCTCAAAAGAGGATGTGTATTCTGTCAGCTTGATAATGGAAGGCGACAAAAAAGGACTTAGTTTTCACTAAGTCCTCTCTTTTTGAAAATAGAATTATTTGAGCAGACCTGCAAGTCCCATCTCGCTGAAAGCAGTATCGCCGTAAATCAGATAAAGCACATCGCTGACTGTTCTTACGATAATATAAAGTGCTCGATTAACACCTTTTTCTGTAATACAGCACCCGCCACTCTGAATTTCGTCATAAACATCATAGAAACGGTCGCTTACTTCCTTTGCCTTCTGAGTATCAACTACCGTTGTAAGAAGCAGATTATCGAAATCGGCAATTGCTGCCTCAAGCTCTGCTGCTGTTTCTGGATCGAGAGTGCTTGTATCATAATCTCTCATAAGATCGACGTCTTTTCTCAACTGCAATGTTTCTCTGCTGTAATTGAATTGTGGGAATACATCGGGATATGAATGAACGCTTGTAAAGTCTTCATCTGTAAGAAGATGAATAATAAGGCTCATAATGACGTCATTTGATGCTGTTGATGCGTGATTCTGACCGTGGAAATAGAATGTATGTTCCGGAAGAAGTCCTGTGCAGATATCCATTATACCCTCGGGATCTGTGTGGTCGTGGTTAGCCGGGTCAGTACAATTACTGTGTGTGGGAACATAGTCTGCCGGAAGCTTTTCATTTACATTAACACTGTAAGCACCCATTGAGGTTGAATCAACGTGAATAATTCCGTCTGCGTTCTGAGCGTCGTGTGAAACTGCAAGCTGATAAAGTTCAACATTTGTGTCAACAATATCAAACACTTTTACGCCGTCGTCAATTGCATTGAGAATGTAATTATCGGAATTGAGCTGAGCATCATAGTACCAGTCAGCCTGTCTGCGAATTTCCTCAAGACCCGGATCTGAAAGGTACATTTCACGGCAAGCGGGATAATCGCCGGACGGAATAAGTCCCCACAGCAATGTTGAATATCTGAGGTGCTCTCTTATAAGAGTATCTGCCGCAACATCAAGAAGATTGTTGACATCCGAATTAGGCATAAGTCTGAGAAGGATATTGATGAGATAGGGAAGAAATGTTTCCATGCCGAGAACTGACGGGAACATTGTTGTATAAAGAACATCGCTGTCGCTGTTTATTCCGTATCTGTAGCAGTCGCCAAGAAGTGCGGCGCCGTCAAGAGCAGGAACTGCAAATACAATTCTGTTGATATCTCTTGACAGAGAGATACCCTTTTCGTCATATACCTTCATAAGTCCGTTTGTGATTGAACCGCCCTGGCTTACGGGAATAAGATTTACCTTATCTGTTTTGCAATCCTCCTTGACGAACTGAATATAATCATAGAGTTCGTTTGAGGTGTTAATCATATTTCCCGTTGAAACATAATTGAAAACATAAAGATGCTCTTCGTCTGCAATTTCAAAATACTCTTCAACAGGGAAATGACCGAGAATCTGAGTTTTCTGAGCGTCTGTAAGCGTTGCAAAGCTGCCCTTATATCTCATAGGACGGACATCCTGGATAAATTCGCCGTTAGCATCGCACTGTTGCTTCTTACCTATAAGAAGGTCACCGACGATCTGTGAAAATGCATTTGCCGCTTTCAGATCCTTATCCTCCTGAGTGATGAACATTTTTGTGATCGGAACAAGTGCATTTGTAAGAATATCTCCGATAAGCTCCTTTGAAATTTCAATATAAAACGGAGCTGCAAGAGGATTACCGTCAGCATCTGTTGCTATTTCGTCGTTTTCATAGTAATATGTCTCACTCTGAAAAAGTCCCGGAATGATAATCGTAGGGATTATTTCGCTTTTTGCCGAGAATCCGACAACAGACATACAGGAAAAAGCAAGAATGACGGATAATACTACTGCCAATACCTTTTTGATTTTTTTCATAACCATCTTCCTTTCAAAAGTATAAGTAAATTATATCAAGTTATGAACATTTTGTAAACATCTTACATCTGTGCAAAATGTAAAAAAATAACTTGCACATTTTATCAAAATGCACAAGTTAATCTTTTTATGAATAATTATTTTTTATCAAGAAATTTTGAAAGCTCTTCCATAAATGCGTTGACATCCTTGAATTGTTTATAGACAGAAGCGAAACGCACATAGGCAACCTCATCGATCGCCTTGAGTTTTTCCATTACCAGCTCGCCGATATGGACACTTGTAACCTCACGGTCAAGCGAATTCTGGAGCGTTGTTTCAATTTCGGAAACGGCTCTCTCAATTGTTTCCAATGAAACAGGTCGTTTCTCACAGGCGGTAAGCATTCCTTTTATAAGCTTGCTGCGATCAAATACTTCGCGGTTTTTATCCTTTTTGACAACAACGATAGGTACGTTTTCGATAACCTCATATGTGGTGAATCTTTTGGCGCATTTAATGCACTCTCTTCTTCTGCGAATTTTTTCGCCTTCGTCTGTCGGACGGGAATCAATTACCTTACTTTCCTCAAATCCGCAAAAAGGACATTTCATAAAAACACTTCCTACTTTTACATTCTATATATAGTATTGTATCATACTTTTATGCACAATGTAAAGGGGTTAAAGCAATTTTTTCAGTTCCGTCATTGCATAAGTGAGCTCCGCATCACTCTCATATCCGTGTTCGTACAGTTCAATGATGTAATCACCGCTGAAGCCGAATGATTTCATCATATCAAAAAAGCCTTTAAAATCAAAGACTCCGTCTTTCATCGGAACAAAGCAATCGCTCTCACTGTTATGGTCGCTGATATGAATATGTCTTATATACCTATGAATTTTTTTGGCAAAGTCAAACGGATCAATACCGGTTCTCAACGACTGTTTAACATCAAAAACTATATTGAAATCGTCCCCGATATACTCTCCCATACGCTGCAGAAATTCCGGACTCTCGCTTCTGTAATGAACCACATTCTCCTGACAGACCTTAATCCCCTCTGCCTTTCCCATAAACGTCAGCTCACCAAATCTGTTGAAATACTCTTCGTCCGATATGCTTCCGGGCTTTTTTATGCCGTGAAGCACGAGTATTTCTGCTCCGAGAGCCTGCATCACGTCAAAATGACGTCTGAACGATGTCTCCCTTGCTTCGCAATAGCGTCGGTTATATGAACTGAAAAGATGAAAAGATTCCGTGAACGATCCCATTGTATGAACGGACGCAACTCTCATTCCGTATGATTTACAGACATCTGCCATATTCTTCACAAAATCCGAATCAAATTCAGAATCCGCATTCATAAAAATCTCGATTGTTTTTGCACCTGCTTCCCCCGCTCTGACAATAGCTTTTTCTGTTTCGAGAGGGTAAAAGCAGGCTGAGGATAAACCGATATCCATAAAATCACCTTTTTGTTACTTTGAGTCTTACGGTCTGAGTCTGCATTCCTCCGCCCGTCAGCAAGCCGCGGTTTATTCCGCAATCGGCAAAATCTCTGCCGCGGCTGATAATTATATAATTCTCATCGGCAAGTCGGTTATTCGTCGGGTCAACTCCGTACCAATTACCGTTATGATACACCTCAACCCACGCATGAGTTTCTCCCTCACCGACCATCATACCCACAACATATCTTGACGGGATTCCCGCTTTTCTCAAAAGGGCAAGGAGAATATGTGAATAGTCCTGACAAACACCTGCACCGTTAAGAAGCGCCTCCTCCGCGGTGGTAATCACACTTGTTGAGCCGTACTTATATACGATATTGGCTCGGATGGCTCTTGTAAATTTCAGCGCGGTATCAACCGAATCCTCAGAAATTCCTATACGGATACGGTCAAACATCCTGTCGAGCTCTGTGCCGCATTTTGTGTATCCGGTCGGATACTTATAAACAGGATTGAGATCGTTTTCGGGTGTGATATGCTCACCCGTTGTAACCGTACCGCTGACATCCACGGTAAATTCATTATGCATTGTAACGATTCTGTCAGTTACGAGTATATTTCCGAAGCCGTCATGAGAATAGGTCAGTTCATTTTCGGGAAAAACCGTTACCTTTATATCCTCAATATGCTGATTTTCACATTCAAGCGGAATACAGCGCAAAGTATAACAGTGCTTAATTACGGGTAGTGAAAATTTTATTGACATATTATATGAAAAATCAAGAACTGCCATATTACATCACTCCTGTCACAAAAAGCTGAGCGAGCTCATTCTGTATTGAAATCTTATAGGGCTTGTAGTCTTCCTCCTCCAGAATCATATGTGAAAGTCTTTCTATTGAATAGGAGTTGAAATCTATGCCCACCTTATAAAGTCTGTTAAGCATAATGGAAAATTCTTTTCTGAGAAGTTCAACCGGATAATCGAGTCTTGTATATAAATCAAGACGTTCTATGCTTCGTCCGAACTTTAAAATATTTCTTGACACCTCAGCCTCAATATTATCGTCGGCACTGCCCCAGAACGCAAAAATCCAGTCGGTTACCTCCTGAACCTTGAGAAGAGGTGCATTACTGCTGCTGCTTTTTTCCATAACATCAACAGCGAGCTGAAGATAAGCAAGAGTTTCTGAGCTTATCACATTTCTCATTTCAACAGCGTTGTCATAGGCATGAAGAAGGCTTGAATAAATTGATGCAGGGTCGTTTGCGTCGAAAAGAAATGAGCTTATAAACTCCTGACGGCAGGAGTAATTGTTTGCAATACCCAAACGGCGGCAGAAATTTATGTACTCTTCATCATTTATATCAATCATTATATCGTAACATTCCGTGAAGGCTTTAAGCGTTGTAAAAACGCGCTCGATATATCGGCCCAGCCAAAACAGATTGTCACTTGATTTTATCGAGATAACACCCATGTGTCTTTAAAGCCTCCTCCCTGTGAAGAATTAACGACAAATGAATTTGCATCCTTTGAAAAACGAGTCAGTCCGCTTTTCCATACAACAGGCTCTTCACCTGTCAATACAAAAGCACGCAAATCGGCTTTACGCTCTGTCCAGGCACCGTTTTCGACTACCTTAAGGTCGTTAAAATGAATTACCTCCTGGGCGATAAAGCGACGCGGTTCTTTCTGAATAAGCTTTTTCAACTCATATACACGTTCGAGAGACAATTCACTGCCGAATACCACACCGTAACCGCCGGACTCGGCAACATCCTTAATAACCAATTTCTGAATATTATCAAGAACGTATTTCATATCCTCCTCATAGAACGGAAGATATGTCGGAGCATTCGATAAAACCGGCTCTTCACCCAGATAGTATTTTATCATTGCGGGAACATAATAATATATTCCCTTATCATCGGCAACGCTGTTGCCCGGTGCATTTACGAGGGCAACATTGCCTGCACGGTATGCATCCATAATATGAGGCACACCGAGAAGCGAATCGGCACGAAAGGTCATAGGGTCCATAAAATCATCATTTATTCTGCGATAAACCGCACCGACACGTCTGCGTTTACCCGAATATTCGCTGTAATAAAGCACATTACCCTCAACGAACAAATCCTGCGGCATTGCAAAAACCGCGCCCGTCTTTTCGGCAAGATATGAGTGTTCAAAAAATGCAGAATTAAAGCGTCCCGGAGTAAGAACCACATTTATTCCGCCCGTATTTACATAATCGAGCGCATTACGAAGCAGATCTCCGTAATTTCGGTTATCGACAACTGTATTGGCACGGAATGTATCGGGACTTGCTCTTCGGCAAAGCTCTCTTGCAATCATAGGATATGATGCGCCGGACGGAACGCGGAGATTGTCCTCAAGCACGTACCAGCGCATATCATTGCCCTGAACAAGATCAATTCCGGCAATATGGGCAAAAACATCCCTCGGTGGTACTGCACCCTCGCACTCCATCATATATCCTGCGGCACCGTAAACAAATTCTTCGGGAATTATTTTATCCTTGATAATCTGTTTTTTTGTATAAATGTCCTTCAAAAAGATATTCAGTGCCTTCACACGCTGTCTGAGTCCGCGTTCAAGGTAATCAAATTCATCTTTTGAGATAATGCGAGGAACTGCGTCAAACGGGAAAAGACGCTCGTTAAAAACATTATTTTTGTAAATACCGAATTTAACACCATATCGTGCTAAAAGTCGGTTAATTTCATCGGTATGCTCTATAAGTCCGTACAATTTTTTCACTCCCGAAATTTAAACAAAACTATACAATTATAATTATAATATTTTTTAATGGTTTTTTCTATTGTATAAAGTGAAAAATAATTGTTTGATTAGTTATTGAAGATATACAAAAGAAACCTCCCAAGTTCAAACTTGAGAGGTTATTTTTTGTCGGTTAAACCTAAAATATAATCTGTTGTGGTTTTATGGTATTTTGCAAGTGCAATCAGTATTGGAGTTGGAATATCTCTTTGTCCTAACTCATAGTTACTGTAAACCTGTTGTGAACAATGAAGTGCATCTGCCATTTGTTTTTGTGTTAAGTCAGCATCTTCACGTAAATCTCGTATTCGCCTATACATTATCATCACCGATAATAGTATATGCTACAACAAAATGCGGTATTGACATTTACTGCAAAATGCAGTATTATTGAGATAAGCAAATTGCTTTGAGGAGGAACTTTTATGGAAAACACTATACAAACCGAAATGAAATTCTGCAAACATTGTGGACAAAAAATTGATAAAGATGTTGTCGTTTGTCCCCACTGTGGAAAGCAGGTAGAAGTTTTGGGACAAGCTTCCCAACCACAAGTTGTAATAAACAACTCAAATATGAACACAAACACCAACACTAATAACAATGGTATAGGTAATGGAAATGCAAAAAACAAATGGGTTGCATTTTGCCTTTGCTTATTCCTTGGCTTTTTTGGTGCACATAAATTTTACGAAGGAAAAGCAGGAATGGGAATACTGTATCTCTTTACCGGTGGTTTATTTTGCATTGGTTGGATTATTGACTTAGTTAGTCTATTGGCAAAACCAAACCCCTATTATCCAAAATAAACTATATTTAAACAATAAAAGGACGGTTCGTAATGAATCGTCCTTTCGTTTTTGCAGGCGTGGAAGCCTGCCACTACGCGTTTTTATTCAATAGGTTTTGAAACATCTACCCATTCTTTGTAGTTTGAGTATTTTTCGAGTTCTGCGATTGTGAGTTCAATAGCACTGTTTGAGCCACCAACAGCAGGAAATACAGTCTCAAATCTTTTCATTGACTCGTCAAGATAAACCTCAACGCCGTCCTTGATACCAAAAGGACAAACACCGCCAATCTGATGTCCTACAAATTCTTCAAGTTGGTCAGGTGACATCATTTTTGCTTTCGTATGGAAAAATCCCTTGTATTTGGAGTTATCGACCTTGACATCGCCAGCCATAAGAATAAGAATCGGCTGTTCTCCCACCATAAACGAAAGAGTTTTAGCAATTCTTGCACCCTCAACACCGAGAGCCTGTGCGGCAAGCTCAACGGTTGCACTTGAAACCTCAAATTCCTGCACTCTGTCTTCCATTCCGAATTGGCGGAAATACTCTCTGCCTTTTTCAATAGACATATTTAACCATTCCTTAAAAATATGGGCGAGTTACCTCGCCCAATTTATTTTTTAGTTAATTTCTGAAAGCTTAACAGGTCTGCCTTCATTTGCTGATTTTTCAGCAGCAAGAGCAATCTTAACTGACTGCAAGCCTGCGTGAATACCGACAGGTGTTTCCTTATCGTTTACACAGCAGTCAACAAACTGTCTTACTTCTTCTGAGAATGAACCCATATATCTCTCAAGGAAGAAGTAAAGCGGTTTTTCACCTGTTACACCGTTTGCATCAGATACAACTGCAGTTGAAAGTGTATCGTTAGCAGTTGCAACCATACCCTTGGAACCGAAAAGCTCGGCTCTCTGGTCATAGCCGTACATAGCCTGACGAGAGTTATCGATAACCGCAAGAGCACCGTTAGCCATTTTCATTGATATAATGGCTGTGTCGAAATCGCCGTATTCACGGATACCTGGATTGATGAGAGCATCTGCGTAAACATAAAGCTCTTCAACGTCGCTGTTTGTGAGGAAGCAGGCCATATCAAAATCGTGAATTGTCATATCAAGGAAAATGCTTGCTGCACAGTAACCTACAGGTGGTGCCTGCGGGTCACGGGATGTGATTTTAAGAATCTGTGCCTCCCCGATTTTGCCTTCGTCGTATGCCTTACGGACTGCTGCAAAGTTGTGGTCAAAACGGCGGTTGAAGCCAACCTGGAATTTACATTCGGGATGTGCTTTAAGAGCGTCTGCGATTTCAAGAATCTTATCTACTGTGTTTGCAAGCGGTTTTTCGCAGAATACGTGCTTGCCGGCATTGATTGCCTCAATAGAAATCGGAGCGTGAGTATCAGTTGATGAACAAACAAGAACTGCATCAATGTCAGCATCTTCAATGATTTTTGTGTAATCCGTATAGATTTTTTCAACACCGAAGCCCTCACAGAAAGCCTTTGTCTCATCATTCATAAACGGATCTGCGATGGCAACAACTTCAGCGCCCTTTACATGATATGAAATTGATTCGAGGTGCACTTTACCGATACGGCCGGCACCGATAATACCGATTTTAAGCATAATGATTTCTCCTTTTTATTATTGCAGGCGTAGAAGCCTGCCACTACGCGTTTTATTAACTTGTAAGATTTTTCTTGCAAGACAATGTAACAGAAAAGAACCTACACAACTTATAGATAATTTTTCGTTAGACAAGGCACGGACAACGAAGGAATATGCGAATATTTCGAGTTGCCGTAACGCATTATCACGGAAAATTAGCACAAATTAGATTGTGCCGTCCCAAGTGGATACGTTTGTATTTGTCTTTTCTTCTTCGTCAAACCAATGCTGTGTAACTGCCTTTGATTCGGTATAGAAACGGTATGCATCCTTACCAAGACAATGAAGGTCACCGAAGAATGACTGCTTATGACCTGAGAACGGGAAGAAACCGACAGGAACAGGAATACCAACGTTGATACCGACCTGACCGCCGTCTGTATAGCGGGCAAACTGACGAGCCCAATAACCGCTCTGTGTATAGATAACGGAGCCGTTTGCATACGGATTGTCGTTCATAATCTTAAGTCCGTCGTGGAAGTCTTTACAGCGCTTGATGCAAAGAACAGGTCCGAATACCTCTTCGTCACCGATTGTCATATCGGCGGTTACCTTGTCAAAAATTGTAGGTCCGATGAAGTAGCCGTTCTCATAACCGGGAACCTTAACATCACGTCCGTCAAGAACAAGCTCTGCACCCTCGTCAACACCCTTCTGAATATCGGCAAGAACCTCTTCATAGTGCTTCTTATATGTAATCGGTCCGAGTTTGGATGTTTTATCCCAAGAAGGACCAACCTTGATATTCTTTGCCTGTTTAACAAGCTCTGCTACAAACTTGTCCGCAATTGCTTCTTCAACAACACAGCAAGTAAGAGCCATACAACGCTGACCCGCACAGCCGTAGGCTGAGTTGATAACACCTGCGACCGTTCTCTCAAGAGCACAGTCAGACATAACAAGAGCGTGGTTCTTAGCCTGTGTAAGAGCCTGGCAACGCTTACCTGCAGCAGCGGCACGGGAATAAACCTTGAGACCGACGGGAGTTGAACCGACAAATGTGATGCCCTTGACATCCGGATGGTCAAGAATGGTGTTTACTTCATTTCTTGAACAGGTGATAACATTGATTACGCCGTCAGGAACACCTGCTTCTTTATAAATTGCGGCAAATTTCATTGCTGTTTTCGGTGTAAGAGATGCCGCTTTGAGAACCATTGTGTTACCTGTTGCGATACATGTAGGTGCCATCCAACCGAACGGGATCATTGCAGGGAAGTTAACAGGAACGATACCTGCAAAAACGCCGAGAGGCTCACGGTATTTAACTGTGTCATAACCACTTGAAGCATCCATAAGACTTTCGCCCATCATAAGAGACGGTACCTGAGTTGCAAGTTCTGTACCTTCTTTTGCCTTGAGAACATCACCTTCTGCTTCGCCCCAGACCTTACCGTTTTCACAAGCAACACACATTGTAAGCTCTTCCATATCGCGAATGATAAGCTCACGTATTTTGTAAAGGATCTGTGCTCTCTTGATTGCGGGAGTTGCTCTCCAGCTCGGATATGCCTTCTTTGCCGCCTCGATTGCTTCGAGAACTTCATCATTTGTGCAGCAAGGTGCTTGACCTACAACCTCGCCTGTGCTTGGATTGTGAAGATCATACCAAACATCCGTTTTCGAGTCCTTGAACTGACCGTTCACAAAATATTGTAATTTTTCTACTGCCATTTTTATTTTCTCCTTAATTGGAATTGATTTTGTGTCAGTATCATTCTGAAGAGTATAACGACGCAGAATCTTTATTAGTTAAAGTTTTCTCTTTTGAAAAGATTCTTCGTTTCGCACAGAATGACATTATGCAGGCATGGAAGCCTGCCACTACGCGTTAATTATTGCTTTATAGGATTTTGAAAGGCCAAAAATTAAAGTCCGGATACCTCTGCAATGTACTTACGAGCTTTAAGTGCGTATTCAAACGGGTTTGCAACCGCAGGATCCTGCTCTGCTTCAACGAGAACATATCCCTCATATCCTGTTTCTTCAAGAACATCGAACACAGGCTTGAAATCGATTACTCCGTCGCCGGGAACAGTGAATGCGCCCGCACGTACACCCTGCAAAAAGCTCATTTTTTCTGCCTTAACTTTTGCTACAACATCAGGACGAATATCTTTAAGATGCACATGGCGAATTCTCTTTGCATATTTTTTGAGAACTGCCATGTAATCCTCACCACAATAAGCAAGATGACCCGTATCGAAGAGAAGTCCGAAAAGCTCGGGGTCTGTGTTTTCCATCATTCTGTCAATTTCAGCGGCGGTCTGAACAACCGTACCCATATGATGATGGAAGCAAAGAGCGATACCCATATCCTTTGCAACCTTGCCGAGCTTGTTGATACCCGTGCAAAGCATATCCCATTCTTCATCATTCATCACATACTTATCATCAAAAATCGACTTGTCCGTACCCTGGATTGAGTGGCCCTGCTCTGAAATGCCGACAACCTTTGCACCCATTTCCTTAAGGAATGTGATGTGCTCTATAAAGTCCTTTTCTACCTCTTCATAAGGCTTTGTGATAAGGAAGCTTGAGAACCAGGCATTACAAATCTGCATACCGCGAAGCTCAAGAGCCTTTTTAAGCACCTTTGTATCTCTCGGATATTTGTTTCCGACTTCACAGCCCGTAAAGCCTGCAAGCGCCATTTCGGAAATGCACTGTTCAAATGTATTTTCTGCACCAAGATCGGGCATATCGTCATTGGTCCATGCAATAGGAGCAATACCGAGTTTAACCTTATTCTTATCCAACATATCAATATCTCCTTGCTTTATTTTTATTTTCTTCCTTCTCTGCGAAGGCTTTGTTTACATTTTCATTTTTTGAAACAGACGGAACCCCTGTATGCCACCATGCACCGTAACCGTCGGTCATCGTTTTTGGAAGAACCTTGATGTCAATAAGAGTTGAAACAGTCTGTTTCTGTGAATCAATAAGTGCAAACTCCAATTCTTCCATAGTTTTTGCCGTATATGTCTTACAGCCGTATGCAGCAGCAGCCATAGCAAAATCAATCGGAATGAGATCTCCCAGAAGGTCACCTTTTTCATCACGGAAGCGGAATTCCGTTGCAAGATTACCGATTCCGTTTGACATTTCAAGGTTATTGATACATCCGAATCCGCTGTTATCAAAAAGGAGAACATTAATTTTTTTATTTTCCTGAATACTTGTTACAAGCTCAGAGTGGAGCATCAGATAACTGCCGTCGCCACACATTGCATAGGATTCACATTCGGGATGAGCCATTTTAGAGCCCAATGCACCGGCGATTTCATAACCCATACAGGAATAACCGTATTCCATATTGTATGAATAACGCTCATCTGAGGTCCACATTCTCTGCAAGCATCCGGGAAGTGAGCCTGCCGCACCCGTGCAAAGAGCATTTGCCGGGATTAATCTTCTAATCATAGCAAGAGCTGCAGTCTGTGTAATTACACCACCGATTTTCTCAAC
>CALGUK010000002.1 GCA_937920235.1 uncultured Clostridia bacterium
CAAAATCCGTCAGTTACGCAAACCAACTATATCTTGTGATTAAATTATACATTCAGCACAATATTTTGTCAAGTAAAATTACTTGAGATTTGGCACTCCGTTTTCGTCAAATTTGACCAATTTAATATGGGCATGACGGCACGGATCATACAGCGGCTCATCACAGTATGTACCGCATTTTTTCTCAAAATGCGAATGAGGTCTTGCGTGATAAACGATAAGCAAATCCCCGTTTTCGTCAACGACAAAGCTGTTGTGACCCGGTCCTGCCTGATCAATGAGATCCTCGGTCTGCAGTGCAGGCTCCGGCGATTTTGTCCAGTTATTTATATCGGTAAGCTCTGAGCTTTTATCGGCAAACACCTTCCCCATACAGTATTCTGCACCTGTACCCGAAGCAGAAAAGAAAACGTAAATTTTATCATCGGTTTTCAGTACCGCAGGTCCCTCGTTCACTCTGAATCTGACTTTTTCCCAGTCATATTCTGGTTTTGTGAGCATAACAGGCTTAGAAACAAGTCTGTTCGGCTCTTCGGGATTGATTTCTGCAAGAAAAAGAGAGGAGTCACCGTGCTTTTGCGCCCATATAAGAAAATGTCTTTGGTCGTTCTCAAAATACGTCATATCGAGAGAAAAATCGTTAAACGAGAAATCATCTCCCTCGCTCGCCATCATTCTGCCAAGCTCTCTCCACTTATCATTCACGGGGTCCTGTCCCTCGCAAACCAATACAAAAGGACGGATATTCCAGACGTTTTCCTGTTCACCCGCCGCAAAGAAAATATACCATTTGCCTGCGATATAATGAATTTCGGGTGCCCAGATATGCTTTGACATTTCTCCCTCTTTATGTGCGTACCATATTGTATGCTCCTCTGCCGAGGCAAGTCCTCTAACGGTTTTGCTCTTTCTCAAAATAATTCGGTCATAGCCAGAATCCACATTGAGATACGCAGGATATGAAGCGGTGAAATAATAGTATCCGTCAGGGCCTTCGGCCACATATGGGTCAGCTCTTTCGGGGATAAACGGATCGGGATAATTCATAATTTTCTCCTTTTATTTGCAGATAACGGTTAAAATGCTGTTTTTCTTTACCGATACTGTTTTTTCAAAAATCCCGTTGTAAATCTCTTTGAGATAATCACCGTCAACTGACTGAATTATCTTCATACTGCTGAAATCTCCGTCAACGGAAAACTCTCTGTCTTCGCCCTCGTTTACAGTCACCGTTACGGTTTCACCCGTTTCAGTCATGAAAGAAAATACGTTGAAATCATTTTTTTCGTCGGGGAAAAATCCGTTGTCGAGACAAACAGAGCCCACGGGAATATACTTTGTAAAATGAGCAAAGCCCCAAAAACGACGTGCTATGTACCATTCACTGAAATCATTATTTGCGGTAATAAGTGCATCGGAATAATCATTGCCGTCTTCTCTTATACAGAACTGATTTACCGCCACCCAGGAGGTCCAGCTTTCCGCACCGCTGTAAATCAAATCCTGTCCTATAATCCGGGCAGTTATCAAAGCGCCTTTAAAATCCTTTGTGTGACTTTTATTCGGCAGCTCACACCACTCGCTCATATCGAAGCGGAATTGAGGATACTTTTCCGCGATTTCCTTTTTAAAGGTGATACGGGCTTTCGGGTTATCGTCATCGTGATATGAATGATAAGCAAAAACATCCATCACCTTCATTATTGTCTCATCACGGGTAATCGCCTCTATGTATTCGGAGGTCAGGCCCATCATCTCACCGCTCTCGGGACCGTAAAGTCTGACATTCATTCCGCGTTTGAGAATTTCCTCTGCAAAAATGTGATACACGGCTGTCATCTCATCTGTTTCGTAATGACAGCCCTCCTGCCAGACATAGCTTCCGCCCCACTTCCACTGCGGTTCGTTTATGGGACTTATGTATTTTACGGGAAAACCCATATCAATAAGCGCCTGCGTGCAGGTGAGAAAATTCTCAGCAAATTTTCTGTAATTCGACATTGGCAGATTGCAGGTGTGATAAAGCAGACTGCCCGATGCCTGCCCCGTTGATGTAAGTGAATAATGCGGTGAATTCGCAAACACGATAAGAGTGTCAACATTTCCTTTTTCAATACATCTTTTCATCATATTTATCGCAGTTTTATCCGCTGTGAAGTCATATTCTCCCGTTTCTTTTTCACGGTCAAACTTATAAAAGCTCTCCGTCACTCTCCATGGATTTGAGACACGACAATTTTCCGGGTCGGTACCTCCACCCAGATTATAACGGTAAATATTTAGTCCCAGACCGCTGTCGCCGTAAAGCAGCTCGGCAATCTCCTCTGCCGCCTTCTCATCGGCACAATACTGACTCCACCAGCAAGAAGATGTACCGAAGCCTTTAAGCGTCTGAAGTTTTTCTGCATTTTTTAAATTTATTTTCACAACTATCACCGCTTTTATGAAAAATTCTATTGAAAATTATATCAATATCTGTACAGAATGTAAACAAATCCGTGAATAAAAAATTTTGAAAAATACGAAAAAAACCTCTTGACAAGCAGGGTTTGTTGATATATAATTGCTTTTGCACGTTGCGGAATTGTGTAATGGTAGCACGGCAGACTCTGACTCTGTTTGTCTGGGTTCGAATCCTAGTTCCGCAGCCATAAAATAAAGCCATCGCATATGCGGTGGCTTTTCTGTTACTCAACACAAAGGGCGATATAAAATCGCCCTTATTTTTATGTTTTTTATTCTCCGTTCATCTCTTTAAGCGTCATTTCAATTCCGTCTGCCAGCACTTTTGCATATTCATCAATATATTTATCGTATTTTTCATTATCGCTTTTATTTGAAATAAAGCTTATTTCCGCAAGAACCGACGGCATTTTTGTATTGCGGTTTATGTAATAATTAAGATTGTCGCCGTCACGGTATCCTGAGTGAATACCTCGATTTTCAAGAATTTCCAGAGTGTCAAAGCAATCGAGAATATTCTGTGCCAGCAGATTATCGTCGGTAGGCTTGGAGGAGTGAATCCACATTTCAACCCCGGTTGCCGACGGTGAGGTGCTTGAATTTCTGTGGATCGATACAAAAAGTGAGGCTCTTGCTTTATTTGCAATTTTACACCGTTCCTCAAGAGAAACATCGCTGTCGTCCTCTCTGGTCATCACAACGGTATATCCCCTCTCAGCAAGAATGTCTCTTACCAAAAGTGACAGTCTCAGAGTATCGTCCTTTTCATATCTTTTACCCAAAACCGCCCCGGAGCTTGTTCCGCCGTGTCCCGGGTCAATGCAGATTGTTTTTTCATCCGGCACGAAATTCAATTGCTGAAGAAAATAAACGGTCTCGTCTCCGCCAACGGCTATCATTGCGATAAG
This sequence comes from uncultured Clostridia bacterium, assembly GCA_937920235.1. GTDB lineage: Bacteria > Bacillota > Clostridia > Oscillospirales > Acutalibacteraceae > Fimenecus. Next base: position 3,372 of record CALGUK010000002.1, read on the forward strand.
CACGCTGAAGCAAAGTACAAAAACGGCGATTACCGGGAAAAAGAAGCTTTTTCTTTTGTTTCTGGCTTTTGATTTTTTCATATTTCAATTAAAGATCGGAGAATTTTTCCTTTATTTCCGCAGCTCTTCCGCAGGTCATTCTTCCCTCAGGACAGGCTCCCACAAAGCAGCTCGGTCCGTAAAATCTGAAAATTGAAGGCTCGGCTCTCCGGAGTTTTTTAAGTGCTTCAACCGCATACTCCTGAATTTCCCACTGAGCACGCGAGCAGGAGCGCAGACGGAGGAAGAGAAGAAGCTGTCTTGCATTCATTGTTGTTACTATATCAAGTGTATTTCCGCTGAGCTGATAATATACCAGAATTTCTTCGGGCACACCGAGTTTTTTTAGTCGCTCATACTCTGCCGCGGTTTCCTTAAAGGCATTTTCATATTTTCTGAGAAGCTCCGGCTTATCTCGGAGCACAGGAGGAATAATATAAGAGGACCTGTCCGTTTTAATAAGCTCGGGAATTTCGATTGACTGGATTCGATGTCTTGCAAAATGCGTGATGCAGGAAAGTGAGACATTATTGAATCTGAATGTATAATTCACACATTCAAGTGCTCTCGGACGCTTGCATTTCACTACAGCCTCAACGATCTTTTCCGTTGTCTCTTTATCTGCTACAATTTTTTCGATCTGATCTGAAGAGAGGTTCTCGGAGGATATGAGAGCGTTTCTTGCGACACACTCAGCGGCATTCCGGGTGAAAGACAGAAGCTCAACAGGTTCGGAACTGTGCTCGGGTTCAACACTTATAAAAGAGAGATCCGGCGCATCGATCACCTTTTTTTCGGGATTGAAGGCCGACATAATTCCCGGAGCTTTTTCCTTTGCCTGTTCATACAGCTGCAAGCCGAGTTTTTTGATTTCGGGATATTTTGCCCCTCTGCCGCAAAGCATTGCGGAAAGCATATTGAGAAATTCTCTGCCGTTAACCGAGCAGAAGAAATTGCTGTAAAGACAGTACGGCAGAACAAATCGGGCATCTTCACGGAGAACACCGTTGGCACAAAGCTCGTCATAGAGAGCAAACATCTTACTCATATGAGCCTTATATTCATTTTCGGTTTTTTCATCATTGAACTCGGGAACATAAAATCCCGCATCGCTGAAATTAACATAGCGTCTTGATTTGACCGTGTATGAAGCAAGTCGGAACTCGATTATAAACTGCTCTACAACTGCCGTTACATTCTGAAAGGCGATCTGGAAATATGTATGCTCGACGGTGCTTGTGTGACCTGAAGCGATTACCTTGCTTATAAGGTTGGCATTTTTCTCTCTGTCCATAGACTTATCCCAGATCGAAAGTGCCGTACCCTCCTGCGTGGAGATTCTGCCGCTTGCGGCCGTTACCTTTTCATCGGTATCCGTCATTCCTATTATAAGCGCTGTGCTTTTATTATAATCGTATGCCATGAACATCCCTCTTTTTCCGAAATTTCAGTGTTTAGTTTATTGTATCATAAAAAATTCCCGTGTGCAACCTGAGAATATATGTATTTTGATGTTGTAATATCGGGAAATATTTGTTATAATATATTCTGTATAATTAGGCGGATAACGGTGATTTTTAAATGAACAAAAAACTGATTGTAATTGAAGGACTTGACGGAAGCGGAAAATCGACTCAGGTTGAGCTTTTAAAAAAAAGGCTTATCGATAATAACATTGAGCTGAGACAGATTAAGCTTCCCGATTACGACAACAAATCGAGCACTCTCGTAAAAATGTATCTCAGCGGCGAGTTCGGCGACAACCCCGCTGACGTCAACATCTATTCGGCATCACTTTTTTATGCGGTTGACAGATATGCAAGCTACAAAAACATTTGGGGTGATGACTATAACCGCGGTGTGCTCATTCTGGCAGACAGATATACCACCTCAAACGCAGTGCATCAGACCGTTAAGCTTCCGAAAGAAGAATGGGACAAATACCTTGACTGGCTTTTCAAAACCGAATATGAAATGATGGAAATACCGCGACCCGATGCAGTTATTTATCTTGATATGGACGTTGATATTTCTCAACGGCTGATGTCAAAAAGATATAACGGTGAGGAGACAAAAAAAGACGTGCACGAGGCAAACGTGGATTATCTCAAGTCCTGCCGGGAAGCCGCATTATATGCCGCTGACAGATTCGGCTGGAACGTGGTCAGATGCTTCAGCTCAGACAAGCCTCTTCCGATTGAGGAAATAAGCAACACCATTTATGATATTGTTAAGGAGATTATCTGATGAATTTCCACACTCCGACCCTAAGTGATAAAAACCGGGTCGAAAGCATTTTCCGTCAGGTGCAGACCGATTGCTGTGAATACTGCTTCGGCAACATTTATATGTGGTCTGCCATATATAAAAACAAGATACTCATCGACAACGGAATTTTTGTTTCAGCGGATTTTACCGAAGCACCCGTTTTTTGTTACCCTGTCGGAGCAGGTGATAAAAAACCGATGATAAGCAAGCTGATTGAATATGCAAACTCCCGCGGTCTCACTCTTGAATTTTTCGGACTTACCGAAAAAGATAAAAACGAGCTTGAGGATCTGTTTCCCGATAAATTTGAAATCAGAGAGGACAGAGATTCATTTGACTATCTCTATAAAACAGAGGACCTTGTAAATCTCTCGGGACGAAAATATCACAGTAAAAAGAATCACACCTCCTATTTTGAAAAGAATTTTGATTGGAAATATGAACCGATCACAAGAGAAAACATTGACCGATGTTTTCTTCTTAACGAGCATTGGGAAAGCCTCAACCGTGAAAAGAATCCCGAGGAAATAGGTGGCGAAAACCGGGCGATAAAAACAGCGCTCGAAAATTATTTTGACTTGGACTATGAGGGCGGAATGCTCAAAATTCAAGGCGAGGCTGTCGCTTTTACATTCGGAGAGAGGCTCAATGACAGCACATTCTGTACCCACGTCGAAAAGGCTTACGGGAACATCCGCGGTGCATATCAGATGATCAACCGTGAATTTGCGCGTCAGCTCTCTGACAGATATGAATTTATCAACCGTGAGGAAGATACGGGAAGCGAGGGACTCAGAAGAGCCAAGCTCTCATATCACCCGTATCGGCTAATCATAAAATATTCCGCTGTTTATAAAGGTTAAATTATGATTGAATTTGCAGACATAAAAGATAAAAAAGAGCTTTCGGATTTATGGCATACCGTGTTTCAAGAAGATATGAGCGTGATTGACGACTTTTTTGAAAGCGTATTTCCGTCGACAACAGCTCCGATAATCAGAATAAACGGAGAAATTGCCTCGGCGCTGTTTCTTCTGCCGTGCGGTGCAGGAGATTTTAACGGGAAATGTGTTTATTGTGCAATGACGAGAAAATCCTGTCGCGGAAAAGGATATATGCGCCGGCTGCTTGATTTTTCTTACGACCATTGCATAAATCACGGATTTGATTTTCTTTTTCTGGTACCTGCCGAGCCGTCTCTGTTTGATTATTACGGCAAATGCGGTTTTGTTCCGTTCGGAACCGCATCAAAATACATTTTCGGCAACGGCATACCTGTTGAAAAAGAAAAGCCTGAATTCGACTGTGAGCTTTCCTTTGACAGCTCTGTTCTGCAATATTGGGAAAGAGCCTGTATCACCTACGGTGGTGAAAAAGCCTCTTTCGGTCTGGTATCCGACGACGGTACTGCTGTCATAAGAAACGCTGACTGTGATCTTGCAGATATTCCCGACAGATATAAATCGGACGGAAATGTCATCCAGGGTAAAATCTCATTCGGAGAAGCATATATCCCGGCTATGATAAAAACGGACATTGAAGAAATAAAAAATATGAAATGTTATGTAGGAATTACATTGGAGTGATATTATGATTTACGTATTTTTAGCACCCGGATTTGAAGAAATCGAGGCTCTTGCCGTAGTTGACGTGCTCAGACGTGCGGAGCTGCAGGTTATAACCGTGGGAGTCGGTGAGGATTTTGTTATGGGCGCTCATCAGATTCCCGTAGCAGCCGATATTTTTGAAAACAACCTTGTGCTTGACGATTCGATAGAAGCAATCGTTCTGCCGGGCGGAATGCCCGGCACACTCAACCTGGAAAGGAGTGCCGTTGTGCAAAAGGCAATTGACTGGGCGGTTGAAAACGGCAAGCTGATATGTGCCATCTGTGCCGCACCCTCCGTGCTCGGTCACAAGGGTTTGCTTGAAGGAAAGAACGCAACCTGCTTCCCGGGATTTGAAGAGGAGCTTTTCGGTGCAAAAATTTCAAAAAAATACGTGATTAAAGACGGAAACTTCATCACTGCAAAGGGTATGGGCAGTGCCGTTGAGTTCGGTCTGCAGATTGCAGAAGCGCTGACCAATCCTGCCGAAGTGAAAAAAATCCGTGCTTCATTACAGATTTACAATGGATAAGACGAGTTTCAGAAAAAAGCTAATACAGAAGCGCAAGAATATAGACAAAGAGAAAAAATCAATATTCGACAGAGAAATAAGCAGAAAAATAATCTGCTCCGACTTTTTTGAAAAAGCCGAACGGGTTCTTGTTTTTGCTTCAACGGATGATGAATTTGACACCCGTTATATTATTGAACGGTGCCGACTGCTCTACAAACGAGTTTACTATCCGCTATGCCTTGACAGAGAAGGAAATATGAAATTTATGAAGACTGACTCTGCAGGAGACCTTCAAAACGGAATGTACGGTATTCCAGAACCGAAGCCGTATTGCAGAGAATATGTTCCGATGCCGAATGACATCATCATAGTCCCCTGTCTCTCCGTTGACAAAAACGGTTACCGCATAGGATACGGCAAGGGATATTACGACAGATTTCTGAAGAATTTCAACGGAACGAGCATTTGCCCGTGCTACGACGAGCTGCTGGCAGACGAACTGCCGTCCGATGAAAACGACATTAAGATAAATATTATAATCACACAATCAAAGGAGGTTATCCTGTGAATAAATTTAGTGACGGATTTTCCGACAATTCCTATGAAGACCTTTTAAACGAATATGCCGGCGAATCACTGACAAGCAAGCCCGTGAAAAAGTCCGAGCCTTCCGAACCGCGCAGGACTTCGTCGCAGACAGGATATCGCAGAAGCGACATCTCTTCAAGCCGCACGGAGAGAAAGGAATTTTCTTCTCAGGGCAGCAGCGATTCCTTCGATATTGACCTTCTCACCGCATTTGAGGAGCCGGTCAGAAAAAGTCCGGACCATTCACGGGTAAATCCCGAGAATAATACGGTAAACAGCAGTTCTGCCCGCAAGGGAAAATTCACCGTAAATATTGATTATGCAAAAAATCTTGCCATCGGAGTTGCCAACAAGGTTAAAAGCGTAAAGGACAGCGTAGTTGAAAACCGTGTTGAAGAGGATGACGGCAACGAGACGGGAAGCTCCGTCTTCATCAGAAAAGGCGGTAAGAAAAAGCTTGATTTTGAAGCACTTGCAGGCCTTATCATAAATACAGTTCAGACTAACAAACGTGAATTTATGATTTTCGGACTTTGCTTTTTGGTTTCCGTTGTGCTTTCAATTTTCGCAATAAGTTGTGTCAACGATGTCCTTGCAATAAACCGTGACGGAGAAGAGACAATCGAGGTTGAACTGCCCAACGATGCCGACACCGCCGATGCCATCCGTGTGCTTGACAAGGCAGGACTTGTTAACAACAGTATTTTCTGCAATATTTTCGCTAAGGCAATGGGATTTACCGACGAAAACTATCTTCCGGGAATTTACTATTTCACCGATGATATGGGTCTTGAAAAGATGCTTACACGATTCAAGACAAGCAGTACAAGAGGTAAGGTTATCAGCATCACGGTACCCGAGGGCTATACGGTTGACCAGATATTTGAAAGACTCGAAAAGAATGAAATCTGTACCGCCGAGTCGTTATACAGAGTGCTTGAATCGGTCGATTTCGGCAACGAATATGATTTTATCGCAAAAATTAACAATCCCGATGAAAGATATTGCATTCTTGAAGGCTATATGTTCCCCGCAACCTATGAGTTTGAGCAGGGCACAGAGCCGGCTAACGTAATCAGAAAATTCCTTGACGCATTCAAAAAGCGTTGGACTGAGGAATATGCCGCAAAAGCAACCGAGCTGGGTATGAGTGTTGATGAAATTATAAGACTTGCTTCCATTATTGAAAAAGAGGGTAACGGAAAAGGACAGTTCCTGCAAATTTCGTCCGTTCTCCATAACAGACTGAACCGTTCGGGACTTTATCCCACTCTTGACTGTAACTCAACAAAGGACTATGTCAAAAACACTGTTTCAAAGCGTGTTACCACATCCAAAATCAACGAATATGTTGTAAGCTATAATACCTACGAAATTGCAGGACTTCCTCCGAGTGCTATCTGCAATCCCGGTACAGATGCCATTGAGGCAGCTCTCTATCCTACACCGTCACAGAACTATTTCTTCCGCCACGATAAGAATAACAAGATTTACCTTGCGGAGACGATAGAGGAACACAACGCAAACGGCAGAACCGTTGAGAGAGTCAATGCAGAGGACTGATAATATGATTATACCTGAGTTATTAGCTCCCGCCGGAGACAGAGAACGGCTTGATGCCGCCCTCATGTACGGTGCGGATGCAGTATATCTCGGCGGTGATGCCTTCGGAATGAGAGCAGCGCCGCAGAACTTTAATTTTGAACAGCTTAAAAGTGCGGTTGACCTTTGCCACTCAAAAGGAGTAAAGGTCTATCTCACCTGCAATACGCTTGCAAGGAATGACGAAATACTGAAATTACCGATGTACCTTGAGAGATGGGCGGATATCGGTGTCGATGCATTTATCGTTGCGGACATCGGTGTGCTGTCACTGTGTAAGCGTTATGCACCGCCGGTGCCTGTTCACATATCAACGCAGGCAGGAATTGTCAATTATGTTACTGCCAACGAGTTTTACAATATGGGTGCTTCGCGAGTTGTCACGGCGAGAGAGCTGTCTATGACGGAAATCGCGGAAATCCGCGCCAAAGTGCCTAAGGATCTTGAAATCGAGTGCTTTGTTCACGGTGCAATGTGTGTCTCCTTTTCGGGAAGATGCCTGCTTTCAAATTATCTTGTAAACCGTGATGCCAACCGCGGTGAATGTGCTCAACCTTGCCGATGGGAATACGCTCTTATGGAGGTAAAGCGTGACGGTATGTATTTTCCCATTCAGGACAGCAAGGAGGGCACATATATCCTGAACTCAAAGGATATGTGTATGATTGAGCACATACCCGAAATGGTCAGGGCGGGAATTTCAAGCTTTAAAATTGAGGGCAGAGCGAAATCTGCTTATTATGCAGCAGTTATCACAAACGCTTACCGTGTTGCCATTGACGAATATCTCAAAAACCCGTCAGATGATTTCAAGCCTTCACAATGGGTTATTGATGAGGTTTATAAGGTCAGCTACCGTGACTACTGCACGGGATTTTATTTCAATGCGCCCAATGAAGATGCCAACATCAGCTTCGAGGGCGGTTATAAACGTCATTACGATGTTATGGCCGAGGTCAAGGATTGTTGTGACGGATATCTGATTGTTGAACAGCGCAACAAATTTTCACGCGGAGACGTGCTTGATGCTCTTCAACCGTCAACGGAGCCGGTTATTTTTACCGCCGATGAGCTTTTTGATGCCGACGGAAACGAAATAGACTCTGCTCCCCATCCTATGATGACGGTCAGAATAAAAAGCAACCTTAAGCTTCCGAGCGGAACTTTGTTGAGAAAAGAGAAATAATACTTGCAAATACAGTTGGTGAACTACAGTGTTAAAAATTTTATTAGTGATTTGTTACATAGCCTTTTTCATTTTTCTACCCTTATATGATAAGGCTTATTGGCCCGAACCGACAAAAAAATCTCTCACCTGTAAGATGTGTGCCGCAACCTTATTTATAGCTATTGCAGTTCTCGGAATCTTCATATCCGGCAACCGTTCCGATTATGTAACATATATGCTTATCGGACTGTGCCTCGGATGGCTCGGTGACCTGCTTATGCATATACCGCACGGTGACCGTGAGCCGTATATGGGAGCCGTATATACAGGTGCGGGAGGATTTCTTATTGGCCACATATTTTATGTATGTGCCTTTGCTGTTACCACGGCTTCACTCGTAAAGGATTACAGCTTCATCACCGTTCCCGAGGTAATTGCCTTTGCAGTTATTTATCTTGTATTCGCGTTAATGCTTGAGCCGGTATTCAAATTCCGTTTTACCGGCAGGTTCATGAAAATCGCTCTTTATATTTACAGCGTTTTCCTGGTTATTATGCTGGTTAAATCAGTCGGCTTCGGCATTACATATTACATACACGGCAGTGAAAACAATCTGATTGCAGGCGCAATACTCGTAGTCGGCGGAATATTGTTCTTCATATCGGATTTCACTCTCGGACTAAGACTTCTGGGCGGTAAAAAAGGTGATAAGTTTATCAAAACACTAAGTCTTTATACTTATTTCCTTGCTCAGCTTCTTTTATCCACATCAATTCTTTTTGTCAAGGCATAAGGTGAAACAATATGAGACCGAGAAAAATAAGAAATCTTTATGAGAGACGTGAAAACTGCAGTGATTTGTGTATTCCGTATTCCTTAGAGTCCTTTGACTTCCGCACGGACTCTGAAAAAAGCAATTATTTTGACATTGATAAAATTTTCGGCAGAAGTGCTCCGCTTGTAATGGAAGTGGGCTGCGGAAAAGGTCAGTTCATATGTGAATATGCAAAGCAAAATCCCGATAAAAACATTATTGCGATTGAGTGTGTTGCCACGGTACTTGTTGAGGCCTGTGAAAAGGTCAAGGAAGAAAAAATCGGGAATATCCGTTTTCTTGAAATGAAAGCCGAATATCTTCCCCTTTTTATCAAGGAAAAATCAATTTGTGAGATTTATCTGAACTTCAGTACACCGTTCCCTAAGTCGCGTCATGAAAGTCACAGACTTACCAGCAAGGGTTTTCTTGACATTTATAAAAAGCTGCTTACAGATGACGGCTTTATCGCACAGAAAACCGACAGCCGTGAATTTTTTGAGTATTCCCTTGAAAATTTTTCGCAGAACGGATTTATTCTTTATGATATATCTCTTGATCTGCACAGCAGTAATTTTGAGGGCAATATTGTTACGGAATACGAGCAGAAATTTGTCGACATGGGACTTCCCATTCACAGACTTGTCGCAAAACTGAAATAATATAGTCATTATATCCAACAGGCTGTTGATTTTTTTGTTAAATTAACAGTCTGTTTTTTGTTTGGGTAATATGATACAATTAAGTATGCTATATTGATAAGGACGGGATTTAATGACGACAAGTAAAAATGAACAGAAGCATGTTGGCAAAAGCGAATTCATTCTCTATCTGATGGGTGTATTCTTTTACACTACGATGACGGGAATGGTGGGAGGTAACCGAAATGCTTACCTTGTTAACGTGCTGAGGCTTACAGATGATCAGACATCTGATTTCAATGTGTTGACGGCAATTATACCTTTTATACTCAATTTCTTTATCGTTATGTATATCGACGGACGAAGAATGGGTAAAAAAGGTAAGTTCAGACCTGTTGCAATGCTGGTTGCAGTTCCGATGGCAATAGTTATGATGCTCTCTTTCTGGGCACCTCCGGGACTTTCCGGCACAATGCTTATGATATATGTTGTTACTCTTGCTGTATTATGGGGTGTATTATGCACATTCGGTAACTCTATAAATATGGTTGCGAATGTTATGACTCCAAACCTGAAGGAGCGTGATCAAGTTCTCTCTTTCCGCAGTATTTCAAGTGCGGTCGGCAACTCTGCACCTGTGGTTATTCTGCTTGTTATCGGTCTTATCTGGAAAAAGGATAACCAGAATCTTATAAATGCGGTGACGGGTACCAGCATACGCAGTGTTGAGGGTCTTCAATATATTATCTCGGCGGCTCTTTGCGGTGTTGTCGGAATTATAACCGTGCTCATCGGTATGAAGGTTGTCCGTGAAAGAACCGTATATACGGCTGAAAAGAAAAATCCTCTTATCGGATTTTTCGATATTATTAAAAATAAATATGCCTGGACAATCATCTTTTCGGAATTTTTAAAAAGCTTCCGCGGAATTGCAACATATATGGAGCCTTTTATCGCAGCAGCTGTTCTTGGAGACATTTCAAAAAAGATTCTATTTGTTTTGCCCGTCGGTATCGGAACAGCAGTAGGTATGCTCATCATAAACTTCCTGCTTAAAAAGTTTGACGCAAGACAGCTTTATATCGCCAGCGGCATCTATTCACTCTGTGCCAACTGCATAGCCTTCGGTGTAGGTTATGCCTATTTCAAAAGTGGCTCTGTAATTTTGCAGATCATATTTATCGTATTCCTTTTCCTTATAGGACTCCAATTCGGTGCTTCAAATCTTCTGCCGAGCATGTTCCAGGCGGATGTTCTTGAAACAATCGAGCTGAAAACCGGCAAGCGTCTTGACGCTTCGTTCCCGTTTGTTATCGGCATCGGCACACTAATAAGCGGTACAATTGCAAGCTATCTGGCTCCGCAGATTCTCTACGGTGAGGGCTCGATTATCGGATATATTCAGCCCACAGATCTTGTGCCCAATCCCGTTCAGTCGCTTGACACAAAAATTACGCTTCTGTTCTTCTACACGATTATGCACGGTATTATGATGTTTCTGGCCGGAGTACCGTTCTTCTTCTATAAACTGACCGGCAAAACAAAAGAGGAGTATCACAACGCACTTTTAGCCAAGCGTGCAGAAATTCAAGAATCTCGGACAAAATAAAATCTAATAATTCAGGCGGAGCTTTTCGGCTCCGTCTTTTTTAATAAAATTGCACAAACTTTTTGGCTTTTTTCAAAATTCATTCCTTATCTGCGACCTTTTTCTACTTCAGAATGCAATTTATTTATGCAACTTTCATAAAAAGTCCCTTTCTTTAAAAAAATTATTACACATCCTGCAAATTATTTTCATTAACAATTTATTTGTGCATTATTAACAAATATTTAATAATTTTATTGTGCAAAAATGCTTGACTTTTTGTTTTTTTAGTGGTATCATATAGCCACAACAGAATAAAGGAGGCGGTAGAGTGTTTAACGCCAACAACGAGCAAATGCAGCTTGTAAGTGAGGTCCTTGAAAACAAGTTCTCATTTAGGTCATTTCTCAAGATTGTTCAGTTAATCGGCTTCGAAGCATAATGCTGAACATCAGATCTCCTTTAGTTTGTTCAAAATTTCTGTGCGGTGGGTTTTCCAATCCCCAACAAATTTTCCCTTTCCTTTTTCATAAAGTATAACACCAATCCCTATTTCCCGTCGCACAGGAATTTTTATATATACAGACTTCTCAATGAAGTCGCTCAATTTGTTTTTTCATAATAATTTTTCTCATAATCCAAAAAGAAGCCTGTCACCTTTTCGGTGGCGGTTTTCTTTTTATATAAAAGAATCCCGACCTGCGATGTCTTGCCTCTTTCCGAGTGCAATGAACCGAGTCGGGATTATATTTTGTTTTATCGGATCAGACCTTTTTCATATCAACAAGGTCAATTACGCCGACAGGGCAAACCTCGTGACATTTGCCACAACCGATACATTTTTGGTAATCAACGTGGGCGACAAAATTTTCAACCTTGACCGCATCATACTCGCAAGCCTTTACACATTTCATACAACCGATGCATCCGGAGGTACATTCTTTTCTTGTCACCGCACCTTTATCGTGGTTTTTGCATAAAACTGCGGCGGTAATTCGATGCAGCGGCATCATTTCAATAAGCCCCTTAGGACAGGTATTAACGCACATCTTGCAGGCTCTGCACTCGACGGGATTTATTCTTGCCACACCGTTACAGATATGAATTGCGTTATAAGGACAGGCAGCAACACAGTCCCCGAGTCCGAGACAACCGTAAACACATTCTTTGGGACCCGAATAAAGCTGTGCAGCCATACGACAACTTTCTACACCGCGGTATTCATATTTAAGCTTTGCGGTTCCGTTGTGGCCCATACACAGCACAACGGCTGCTTCGGGCATTACCTCGCCTGCCTCAACACCGAGAATGGTCGCTATCTCACCCGAAACGGCATTTCCGCCCGGTGAACACAGAGCAGTATTATCTGTCTCGCCCTTTGCAAGAGCGCTTGCATAACCATCACAGCCCGAAAATCCGCAAGCACCACAGTTTGCACCGGGCAGACACTCACGGATTGCCTCTGCCTTTTCATCCTTGGGAACGGCAAAAACAATTGATGCAACCGCAAGACCGAGACCGAGAACAAGACCGATTACAGCCACAACTATTACAGCGTTTAATATCTCCATTTCTTGTTCCCTCCTTAACCGAAAATACCGTCAACAAGTCCCGTAAAGCCCAGGAATGACATTGACACAAGAGATGCCGATACAAGCGTTATGGGAAGCCCCTGCAGGCTCTTGGGAATGTCGGCACCCTCAAGTCTTTCGCGGACTCCCGCAAACATAATCATAGCAACCATAAAGCCGAGACCTGCACCGAGTGAGGAAACCATGGATTTACCGAATGTATATCCGGTTTCCACATTGAGAAGCACAACGCCGAGAACAGCACAGTTAGTTGTAATAAGCGGAAGATAAATTCCCAATGCGTTATAAAGAGAAACCATATATTTTTTAAGTATAATCTCTACAAGCTGAACAAGTGCCGCAATTACGAGAATAAAAACGATTGTCTGCAGATATGCAAGCTCCTCACCGAGCAGATATTTATTGACAGGATATGTAACGGCGGTCGCAAGCACCATAACGAAGATAACTGCCGCACTCATACCCACAGCAGTATTAACCTTTTTGGATACACCCAGGAACGGACATATACCGAGGAATTTTGAAAGAATATAGTTATCGGTTAAAATCCCCGTAAGAAGAATCGCAAGAAAAACCTTAATCATTTCACTCATTTTGCTTCCTCCTTACACGCATCTGCCGAGCCGATAAGCGAGCAGGTTGATGCCATCGGACAAGCTGAACAACCCTTCAGCTCTGCCTTGGGCTTTCCGCTTTTTTCTGCTACCTTATTAGCAAGAGCAATCAGAATTCCGAATACAAAAAAACCTCCGGGAGCAAGAACAAAAATCGTCATTGGAGGAATTGCCTCGGGCAACACGGTAAAGCCTGCAATTGAGCCCGAACCGAGAAGTTCACGGATACCGCCCATCAGCAGAAGAGCCGCAGTAAATCCCACACCCATTCCGAGACCGTCGGCAGCGGAATAGATAACCGAATTTTTGCTTGCAAAGGCTTCGGCACGGCCGAGGATGATACAGTTGACAACTATCAGAGGCAAATACACACCGAGCATCTCGTCAATTTCAGGTAAAAAGGCTTTTACAAGCATCTGAACGAGGGTAACGAAGCCTGCAATAATGACGATATATGCAGGAATACGCACCTTTGACGGAATTACCTTTCTCATTGCCGAGATAACGACATTTGAACAAACGAGAACAACCGTTGCGGCGAGTCCCATACCGAGAGCACTCTCAACAGATGTTGAAACAGCAAGAGTCGGGCAAGTACCGAGTACAAGTCGCAAAACGGGATTTTCTTTAATCAGACCCTTTGAAAATTCTTTTGCAAGAGATTTTTTCTCAGCCATTCTTACCCACCTCCTCATAGAGTTCCAATGCAATATTAACTGCATTTGTTACTGCTTTTGATGTAATTGTAGCACCCGTAAGTGCCTGAATTTCATTTTCTCCCGGATTATTTTTGCTTAATCCGATATCCTTTGTTTTTCCGGAATACTGAACCTTGAACTCATCCGTATCCGCTTTCATTCCGAGACCTGCCGTTTCGGATATTGAGAGAAAGTCTATTCCCGAAACCGTACCGTCGGCTTTTATTCCGACCATTGTTGTGATATCTCCGCCGTAGCCCTTGGCTGATGTGGTGAACACATATCCCACCATATCGCCTTTGCCGTTGTATCCCTCATAATATGTATAAACGGCTCCGTTGTATTCGGCAGTTTTCTCTTCGGAAAACTCCTCAGCCACCGAGAGTACGGCAGCTTTGGTTTTATTGGCATTTTCTGCCTGAAGCTCTGCGATTTTCGGTGCAGTTACCGAATTGGTAACCGCAAGCAGAAGCGTTACGACAGCGGAAATCAGAAAGAGTGAAATCGTCGGAACGAGGACTTCCTTTATATTGAATTTCTTCATTTCACAGCCTCCTTCCGATTTTTCTTTTGCTTAATTTCACCGAAAGGTCTTGCCGTGGTGATATGTTCGATATGAGGAACAAGTATATTCATAATTATAATCGAGAAGGAAACACCCTCGGGCAATGAACCGAAAATTCGGATGAGCGAGGTCAGAATACCGCATCCGACCGCATAAATGATTTTTCCTTTGAATGAAATCGGTGATGTTGTGTAATCGGTTGCCATAAACACGGCACCGAGAACAAGTCCGCCTGACATAAGCTGATATGCCGTAAACTCAAAGCTTCCTTTACCTGCAATGAGCATAGCAACAGCTACCGTACCCATATACACAAGCGGAATAACGGGTGAAATCACCTTGCGGATTAAAAGATAGATAAATCCTATAAGTAGGGCGAGAATACATACTTCGCCGAGACATCCGCCCTTAACTCCCAGAAACATATTCAACAGGGACGGCAGATTTGCGCCGTCAATAGCCGCACCGATATTTTCGGCAGAATAGACACCCGTCATCTGAGCAAGAGGTGTTGCCGTTGTTACCGCATCCACCGTCTTATAGGCAAACGGGGCTTCAAAATTGCCGATTTGTGTCGGATATGATGCCATAAGAACAATTCTTCCTATAAGTGCAGGATTAACAAAATTATTACCTATGCCGCCGAAAAACTGCTTTGCGATTACAATTGAAACAAATGCACCGATAATAACCATCCAATACGGCATGGTTGACGGAAGATTGAATGCGAGAAGCATACCCGTCACGACCGCACTCAGATCGCCTATCGTGTTATGTCTCTTCATTATTTTTCTTGACAAAAACTCAAACACGACACAGGAGATGACCGAAACGGCGGTGAGAACCAAAGAACGATATCCGAAAATGACTACGGAGGCTATGAGTGCCGGAATCATTGCAATAATCACATCGAGCATTATCGACGTTGTGGTTGCTTTTGAACGAAAATGCGGTGAAGCGCTTACCACGAGATTTTTCTTTACTTCGCTCATTTTTTTGCCTCCTTTTCTCTTATTGTTGCCTTTGCAAGTCGCATATGCTGTACCAGGGGCTTACCTGCAGGGCAGCTGTAAGCACAAGAGCCACATTCCATACAAACCATTGCACCGGAATGTTTAAGCTTTTCGATATCGCCTGTTTTTGTGAATTTCTCAATATTTGTCGGAACAAGATTGAGAGGACAAGCCGCTGCACATCTGCCGCATCGAATACAATCCGTTTCTTTTTTAATGCTCAGATCACCTTTTTTGAAGGCAAGAAGAGCATTATTTCCTTTGAGTACAGGATAATTGATATCAGTAATCGCCGCGCCCATCATAGGTCCGCCGCACACGATTTTTTCGGGCTCCTCAACAAATCCGCCGCAATAATCAATTATGTAATCCATCATTGTTCCCACGGGAACACGGATGTTTTTGGGATTTCGGATTGCAGAGCCGTCAACAGTCATACTTCTGCTTACCAACGGTTTACCCGTTGCAACATATCGTCCTACAAACGCGATACTTGCCACATTCATAACAACGCATCCCACATCTGACGGAAGCTTTCCCGGAGGCATTTTTCTTCCCGTTGCGGACTGAATAATCATCTTTTCCGCGCCCTGTGGATACCGTGATTTAAGAGCCATAACCTGAACCTTGTCACATTCCACGGCACTGTTCGCAATCTCCTTGAGAATCTGAAGTGCTATCGGCTTATTATCCTCAACAGCGATAATGACGTTATCAATATTAAGATATTTACTCACCGCATTGACTCCGCGCATTATATTCACACTGTTTTCCACACACTCACGGTAGTCAACCGTTATATACGGTTCACACTCCGCGGCATTGATAATCAAGGTATCAATCTCTGCCTCCTGAGGCAAATTAAGCTTGACATGAGCCGGAAAGCCCGCTCCTCCGAGTCCGACAAGACCTGATTTGCGGACTGCCGCAACAAGACTCTTGGCATCTGTAACAACGGGAGGAGTAAAATCATCCGGAGCCATAAGTCCGTCACTTTCAATGATAACGGCCTTTGATATGACACCCGTTGAAAGCTTCACATCCTTGATTTCGGATACCGTGCCCGAAACTGAGGCATAAATCGGTGCGCTGATATACGCATCGCTGTCACCGATAAGCTGTCCTAATTTCACATAATCGCCCACCTTGACGACGGGGGTACACGGAGCACCGATACCCTGAGTCATTGCAATTGTGACCGACGGCGGTGTTGGGATTCGGACAACCCTCATTTCCGCGGTGTTTTTGTTATGGGCGATATTTACTCCGCCCCGACCCTTTTTGACCGCCTTAAGCAGTCCTTTCACCTTTATCCGATTCACTTTTCCATCTCCTTAAGTGTAGTCAATTTAGAAAAATAAGGCATTGCCGAACGCAATAAAGTACCTGTTAATATGCCCGTTACAACCGATGTAATCAGCATCACGGGAGCGTATCCGATCACGGCAGATGTTTGCACAAGAAGAAACGACACCGCCAACTGACCGATATTGTGACACAGTGCTGAAAGTATTCCCAGACCTGCAAAGCCAAAGCTTCGTGTTGTTCTGAAAACAACAATCATACACAGCGCACTGAGAAGTCCTCCCGCAAGGCTCATACAAAACGCGGTAAAACCTCTTGTGATAAATACAAAAACCGATTTAGCAACCACAATCAGTAGTGTTTCTCCTATGCTGAGCGATGAAGCCGAAAACATAACCGGAATATTTGAAAGTCCGAGCTTACTGCCGGGCGGCATAAAGTATGCTGTCGGAAACAAACTTTCAACAAATGACAGCACCACGGCAAGTGCGGTCATAAGAGCTGTCAGAGTAATTTTTTTGATCTTTTTGTCTCTCATACACTCACCCCGTCAAAGCATCGGGTGAGTCAGATTTATCACCGTTTATCTCAACCGAAACTCTGTTCGGCGCACATATTACAGTTTCTCCCGATTTTGAAATTCTGCCGCTTCTGACACAAATCTTATCCGCACAGTCGGAGTCCTTTACATATATCTCACCGTTTTCGAGACATATTACAACACCGTTATATTTGACACTTCCGTTTTCATCCTCAAGCGATATTACCTCAACGGTTTTTCCGTCTGCTTTTACCGTGGCTGTTTTTCCCCTGTCAGCCGAATTGACTGCGATAAGACCCGTAACACCTGCAACAAGAAGAATCAAAATCAATATTATATCTTTTTTTGTAATAAGCTTTTTCATTAAATCACCGAAACTGTGAAGCTGTTATCCTTAAGTGTGAAATCATCCTGCAAGCTCTTAGAAACGAGTACAGATTTGTCCTTTTTAACTATAATTAAGTGTGCATCAAAATCCTGTGCCGTTTCAACACCCTTCTCTATGCCCTCTATATATGTAAGAGTTGAAAGAAAATCGCTCAACATTCCGCTTTCGGCAATTACCGTCACCGATGAAATGTCATTATGAACCGGCTTACCCGTTGTCGCATCAAAAATATGGGAATATCTGACTCCGTTATTTTCAAAATATTTTTCATAGTCCCCCGAGGTTGAGATAAAGCAATCGGTAACCTCCAGAACGGCAAAATAATCGTTCTGAGTGCCGAACGGATCTCTCACTCCTATACTGAAGCTGTTTTCTCCGTCAGGGGAGCCGATCATTCCCACCGTGCCGCCGACAGTTATCAGCGCATTACCGACCTTACTCCTTTTTATGAGTTCCATCGCCTCATCACAGGCTGTACCCTTACCCAAAGCACCTAAATCAAGTCTGCCGTTTTCAAGGCTTATTCGATTGTCGTCAATTGTCAGGGAGGATGTTCGAAGATTTTCGAGAATTTTACCGATTTCATCTTCCGTGGGGACATAACCGCCGTTTTCAATCTGCCAGACGTCCTTCATTTCACCGCAGAAAAGCGAAAACGAATCGCTTTTTTCACTCAACTCAACACATTTTTTCATATAATCCGAAAACCACTTGTCCGGAACAATACTTTTTTCTCGGTTAAGCGTGCCGATTGCTGAAGCTTCTGCTGTATGTGACAGATAACTGCTGTCAATAAAATTTATTCTCGTAATTGCGTCCTCGCATATCTGCTTGCCATCCCTCGCACCGTAAACCGTAATGCTTACGGGACTTCCCATTACATATCCGCTGACAGACGCATCTTTTTCGCCGCAAAACAGTGAGACCGCAAACACAACCGCCACAAGAACAACCGCTGTTATCATTAAAATTCTCTGACCGATTTTCACACTCTCACCGCCGACATATATATACTATTATATAATACAATATTTTGAGAATTTATTCAATTGGTAAATATATTGAAATAATCTCACAATAATACTGCAAAATAACCAACACAACAAAAGGCAGGGTCTTACCCCCGCCTTGATTTGATTATTGACTTTTAGTTTTTTATAACTACTGAGTTTGCTTACTTCGCATTATCTCTTATGCCCTGTATTATGGTTTGGATAGCCATTTCCTCGCGGTAGTTGTTTATATTCGGCTTTAATGTTCCACGCAATGTATCCGTGTCATTTGTACCGGAAAATGTATTAACCGGAATGATACTGTTAGTTCCTGCATCATAATCAAACACGTGCCAAACATTACCGATTTTATTCGTGGGCACATTAAATGTTGCAATTCTGTTGCTTCCTGAATACACCTGAACCCTTGCTCCGGAATATGACATATCCTTAGAGTCCTTTTCATAAAGGTTTGTATAATCCTGAACATAGAAACTATACACTCCCGCTGACTTTAAGTTATGAATTGTCGTTGTTTCCGGACCATAACTATCGGTATCATCCAAATCCAAATCTGCTATAAGATTACCCTGCTGATCATAATAGTTTTTATCAAAATAAGCGGTATGAAAAATTTCATTCGTCTCGGTTGGTCCAAACAAATGAGAATCTAAATCATATGGGTATTCTCCCCATGTTAAAACGATTCGTAATGAGTCCCCATCGGTATTATATCCTATTGGCGAAATGGCAATATTCATACCGGTTGCACCGTTTTCGCTAACTGCGATATTAGAGTGTGTCGTTATATATCCGTTTTTGCTTACCTGAATAGTATAATTACCTGAATTAAGATTTAAAGTATAATATCCATATGCAAATTCACCGGAAGCTATTATCTCACCGGTTAGATTGTTCCAACCCTTCCTAACAACATAAGAAACTCCGTCAACCTCATAACCTGTTACAGCATCAACAATAGTTCCGTTAACAGATAGTAACGAATTATTCCTGTCAATCATAAGAAGATTTTCCACATATGTTGTTTCATTCTTTTTCACATCAACAGATATAGTATATGTAAAATAGCCAGTTGCAGAAACAACAATTGTATATTTTCCTTCACCAAGATTATCTACGTTATATTCACCCTGAGAATTCGTATATAGCATACGCACCAAGTTGCGGTCCGATGGTGTTTCCGAGTTGTAAATCGCTACTCGTGCATTACCTACCGGCTCTCTGGTTTCAAAACAAGATACTCCGCCAGAAATTGTTCCCGTTCCGAAAGTACATTCGGGCACTCTTTTTCCGTTTTCTATATGGAGCTTTAACTTAAATGGATTCTTATCATCATTTTTTAAATGTTCAAATTCTAATGTATATTTACATACTTCTTTCAAGAACAAGCCAACAGCCGTCTCTTGATCAATACCCGAAGAAAAGTACGGATACAAGGTAGTATCACAACAAAGCAAAGTGTCTGTTGCTAAAACATGTGGTGTGAAAGATGCATTAAATGCGACCCCTCCTTCCGCTGCATAACCTATAATATCCATAAGAGAAAATGCATTGAGCAGACCTGACAAACCAATACCGGCTTTTGCGCTTCCTTTAAGCTCAAGAAATCCTAAGTCATCATCATAATCGAAGATAAAACGAAATGTTCCGTTTTTATATTGACAACCCTGTGTCGAATTTATTTCATACGAAATACTTACAGTTCCTTTTGCTTCAACATTAAAGAACAATACAAAATCAAAAGACAGTCCTGTTGTTCCTATCGCAATAGGAATACGTCCGATTTCAATTCTTCCAGCTTCCCAACGAGTATTGCCGAGATCGTTTGTAAGTTCATATCCGCTTTCTGCTATAGTATATTTCAGAGAGGTATCAATATTTACCTTTTCACTGATTGTAAATGTGAATTCTTTAATTTTCAATTTTAAGAAACCGGTATCCGCCTTAAACACACAAGAAATTTTTGGAATTTCAACTTTAATTTCACCGGATGCTTTTAAGTTTTCTGATATTTGTTTATTTGCAAGTTCAAAGGTTAATGATCCGGGAAAAGGAACTGATCCGCTTACATCAATATCTCTGGCAGAATTCACCCCTCTATTTACACCAGATCTGAGATTTTCATTATATTTGACTGTGACATTTTCGCTGGTTGTTATCTCATTTACAAGGGCGGTTCCGTTTTCTGCTATGTCAATTGATTCATATACTTCTTCCAGCTCAGGTTTTGTACATTTTAAAATCACAAATGATTCAGAAACACTTATATTTGTTATTTTAAATGCAACACCTGCAACAAAATACTCATTAGCAGGTAAAACAATAATCTGTCCCCTTGTCAGTGTTGAAGTTACAGCATTACGCGGTAAATTCACAGTATAGCTATTATCTGTTTCACTTACTGTATAATTTGTTATTGAAGATAATTCGTCCTTTATTATATCTGATTTTAATACACTCGAATCATGTTCTTCTTGCGGTGAAACGATCGTTGAATTATTGATTTCGTCAATCGCTTTAAAAATTGTCCGTATTTCACCAACCGTCAACGGACTATTTACATTAAATCGATTGTTTACAACTGACACAAAATTGTATCCCATTGCTATTGCAACCTCATCAATATATGAGATATCAGAGTAATCATCTAAATGAGAGATGTCAAAATTGTGTGTTCCGTCAAATCCTAATGCTTTCACCGCTGTATATACAGCAAACTCTCGGGTTGCATAGTTATCAGGATAAAACATAGGAACATCCTGTTCCAAATCTTCTATATCGGGCGGGGGAAGAATGCCATATGCATTCGCAACCTCTATTGCAACCTCATATGGAGATCCATAGGAGTCTGCAAAATAATGGTCAATATCTCCCAATGAGACAGAAAGGTTCATCTGCATTTTTTCTGCAAGGTACTGAATCCATTCACCTCGAGTAACCTCAAAAGACTCGAACGGATCTGTGTACCACACTTTTATGCCAACAGTATAGTCCTTTTTACCTGCTCGTATTATCTTTGTCGCCTCACTACATATGCGATTGTCTTCAGAACTTGAGCCCGAAGATTTGGGTTTACCGTTAAAAAACTGTGTAATTTTTACGAGAATTTTTTGAAAGAAATTCAAATCTGAAGAATCTGGATCTACAACTGTTTTAAACTTCAAAGTTATACTTTCCCCTGCAGATAATGCAGATATACTTTTATTTATTTCACTTTTTCGGCCTATAGGTGATAACGAATCCAATAAGGTTTCAGCGCTTATGTTAAATACAGTTGTATCACTGGTATTTGTGATTGTTGCAACAAAGCTCATTGTATTAGTTGCACCATAAGTGTCCTTGTTTGATGAAATACTTATTTTCAACGGACTTTCCGACAGTTCAGAGGATCCAGCTTGAATAAGTGGTATAGATGACAAAGCTAATATTAAGGAAAGTAACACACTAAAAACTGCTTTTAATCTTTTCATTTTTATTGCTCCTTCTTTTGTAAATTAGTGTTAATCGAAGAACAAATTTCATCTCCTTTCTCGATTAACATCAATAGTTTCCTATAACATTTTGTTATAGGAGAATTGTATAACAATTTGTTATGTGAGTCAATATATCATTTTGTTATGTGACATAATATTTTGAGGTGTTTTTATGTTACACAACAGATTACGAGATTTAAGAGAAGATTCCGATCTTTTTCAAAAAAATATTGCTGATTTACTGAACTGTTCCCAGGTTTGTTACTCCTACTATGAGAACGGTATGCGTGACATTCCCACTCAGGTTTTAATAACTCTATCCGATTATTACAATGTCTCTATTGACTATATACTTTGTCAGACTGACAAGCCGGAACGGAACAAATAGCTGTTGATTTTTCCTGCAATAATGTTAAAATAAATTATAGACTCTCTCGGGTTGTGTAATCTGCCCGTAAAAAAGGAACGGTTTTATGAATTACGATTTCAGCTTTTATATGCCCGTAAATATTTTCGGCGGAAAGAATGCTTTGCAACGAAACAAAAATATATTTTCGGACACAGGCAACAGATGTCTTATTGTGACCGGCTCATCATCTGCAAAAAAATCAGGTGCTCTCGATGAGCTTGTTTCAATACTGACAGAATCGGAAATTGAATACGGTATTTTTGATGAAATCACCGAAAATCCGCACACCTCAGCCTGTTGCAAAGGCGGTCGTGTCGCAAGAGAAATGCAGGCAGATTTTGTGATCGGCATCGGTGGCGGTTCACCTCTTGACGCATCAAAGGCGATTTGTGTTTACGCGACCAATCCCCACATTATAAACGACGGAATTTACACCGAAAAAGTTACCTCTGCTCCTCTGCCTCTTATTTTAATCGGTACGACGGCAGGAACGGGAAGTGAGGTATCGGGTGTTTCCGTACTGACACGCGAAAACGGAAGAAAACAAAGCATAAGCGGTAAAAATTATTATGCAAAAGCGGTTATTGCCGATGCAAAATACACTTACTCTGTTCCGTACAGAACAACCGTTTCAACGGTTCTCGACGCTCTGGCTCACGCTGTGGAATCAATGTTTTCGCCCCGTGCGGACTTTCTGAGTCAACAATTTGCACTCATAGCGATAAAAATGATATATCCGTGTCTGAAAAAATTCAGTATCTCCTGCGAATTACCGTCCGAAGACGACAGAGAAACTCTGTATTTTGCCTCGCTGTATGCCGGATTTGCTCTTAACAAGGGCGGTACGGGATTCCCTCACGGAATGGGATATGCGCTCACAGAGGACTACAATGTACCACACGGAATTGCCTGTGCGGTGTTTCTTCCCCGATATCTCGACGAGGCAGGCTCAACGAATCCGTCGCTTTTTGAAAAGGTGCTTGAGGCAACAGGCTGTGACGCCGAAGGAGTAAAAAATCTTATTTCGCAGTTATGTGACCTGCATATCTCAATCCCCGGCACAAAGATTGAGGAGTATGTTGAACGGTGGAAAACGCTTAAAAACTTTAAAAACTCTCCCTCTGACTTTGACAATCAGGATGCCGGGGAGCTTATGAAAACGCTTTTCGGGCAATTATAGTTAATTTTAATCTATTTTATTTGAATCAGAGATAACCGTTGATTTCCTTATACAGCTGCAAATTTATTTGTCAAAAAATGACAGATTTTGCAGTTGTTTTTTTATCAGGCCAAGTCAAATAGATTATTTTTAACTACAAAAGCAGCTGAAACAGTTGTTTAGCTGTTTTTTAACTATTGTGCGGATACATATTTTTGAAAACTTGTTGACAGTGAGGAAATAAGTGATATAATTGTATTTGTAAACTTATCTGTTACCGGACATATCCGCAACAGAATTAAAACACTTCTTAAACAATGGAGGAGAAAAATTATGGCAGACACAAGATTCGCAATCACACATTATCATGATGCTGCTCAGATTAACAGACAGCTTGATGAGCTTATTGAGAAACCGATTTATTCAATCAAGCCCGAAAAGCTGAAAGAGTATGAAGAAGAGTATTATGAAAAGAAATGTGCAAAATCAAAGGAAATGATTACTGAGGCTAAGGCTATCATCCCCGGCGGTGTTCAGCATAACCTTGCTTTCAACCATCCCTTCCCTCTTGTTTTCACAAAGGCTGAAGGTGCATACCTTTATGACATTGACGGAAACAAGTATTTTGACTTTCTTCAGGCAGGCGGACCTACAGTTCTCGGCTCAAATCCGAAGGTAGTTCGCGACCAGGTTATCGACCTTCTTAACACCTGCGGTCCTTCAACAGGTCTTTTCCACGAGTTTGAATACAAGCTTGCAAAAAAGATTTCCGATTCAGTTGAATCTGTTGATATGTTCCGTATGCAGGGTTCAGGTACTGAAGCTTGTATGACAGCAGTTCGTGTTGCACGTCTTGCAACAGGCAAAAAGAACATTCTTAAAATGGGCGGTGCATACCACGGCTGGTCAGATCAGCTCGGTTACGGTATCCGTGTTCCCGGCTCTAAATTCACACAGGCAAGCGGTGTTCCGCTTTACCTCTTCAAGCACACACAGGAATTCTTCCCGGGTGACCTTGAGGATCTTGAGAGAAAGCTCTGGCTCAACCAGTTCACCGGCGGTACTGCTGCTGTATTTATTGAGCCTATCGGCCCCGAGAGCGGTACAACTCCTCTTGATTATGACTTCAACAAGGGTGTTGAAAGACTTTGCCGTAAATACGGTGCTCTTCTTGTATTTGATGAAGTTGTTACAGGCTTCCGTATCGGCATGGCAGGTGCTCAGGGCTTCTTCGGAGTTTCTCCTGACCTTACAATCTTCGGTAAAGTAATCGCAGGCGGATATCCCGGTGCAGGCGGTGTCGGCGGTAAGAAGCAGTATATGAAGCATCTCGGTGCAGGTCTTGACGATTCAGGTATGAAGGTTAAGAAAGCATTTACAGGCGGTACAATGACAGCTAACCCGCTTTCATGCTGTGCAGGTTACTTCACTCTTGAAGAAATTGATAAGCAAAATGCATGTCAGAAAGCCGGCGAAATGGGTGACAGACTCACAACAGGTCTTCAGGAACTCGTTGCTAAACACGGTCTTCCGTTCGTTTGCTGGAACGAAGGTTCTGTTTGCCACCTTGAAACTGTTGGTACAATGCACTACTCAATTGACTGGTGCAAGCCCTGGAAGATTCCGGGAGTTCTTTCAGCAACAAGCGAGAGAAAGAAAGAAATGCAGTATATGGGTGCTGCTTATATGGCAGAAGGACTTGTTACTCTTGCAGGCAGCCGTCTGTATACATCTGCTGCTTATACACCGAAGATGATCGACCAGGCTCTTCAGTGCTTCGACAAGGTTTTTGCAAATGTTGCAGTTAAGCCTTCAGAAAAATAATCAACAGTCGGCGGACGGTAAAACGTCCGCCGTTCATTCCAGAATATGAGGTGAAAGTTATGGAAATAATGCAGGCAAAAGAGCTCGTAATCAAAGCAGGTAAAGAGCTTGTTGAAACAGGTCTTATTGCCCGTACTTGGGGCAACATCTCCTGCAGAATCAGTGATACACAGTTTGTTATCACTCCAAGCGGCCGCGCTTATGAAACTCTCACTCCTGAAGAAATCGTTATCGTTAACATTGCTGACCTTGAATATGAAGGTGAAATCAAGCCGTCAAGTGAAAAGGGTATTCACGCTGCTTGCTATAAGCTTCGTCCCGAGGTTAATTTTGTTATACATACTCACCAGGTTAACGCTTCAATTGTTTCGGCTCTCGGTATGGACATAAACACGGTTGAGGGTGAAAATGCCTCAGTTGTCGGAAATAATGTACCGATCGCTTCATACGGTCTTCCCGGAACAAAAAAGCTTCGCAAGGGTGTTATCGACGCAATTACACGCTCGGACTCAAAGGCTGCAATTATGGCTCATCACGGTGCTGTTTGTATGGGTACCGATTATGATGATGCATTCAATGTTGCAAAATGTCTTGAAAACATCTGTGAGCAGTACATTCTTGACAAATACACCTCCCTTACGGGAACTGTCGCAAGCAGTCTTACCGCTATCAATGACTATGTTGTTGATAAATTTGTCAAAAAGCCATCAGATGCTCCTGAGTTTCCCGCTTGCAAGAGTGAGCGTGACGGTCCGGTGTTCAATATCTCGGTAATTGACGGTGACGGCACAATCACAAGAATTGACATTGATTCAGGCGATATCATTGCAGGTGACATAAACAACAGCTCAATTGAGCTTCACCGTGCAGTTTATAAGAAGCGCAAGGATGTTAACTACATCTATCACACAAAGGATCCGTACACAGTTGCCTGCTCTAAGCTGGGCAAAACAATGCGTCCTTTGATTGATGACTTTGCTCAGATTGTGGGTGTAAGCGTCAAGAGTGCAAAATATAACCCCAACAACTCTCTTGCAACAGCAAAGAAGGTTGTTAAGAAGCTCAAGGGCAGAAATGCCGTTCTTCTTGAGAACAACGGTGCTCTCTGTGTTGCCGGCAGCGAATATGATGCAGGTGCAATTGAGTTTATCACAAACAAGGGTGCTAAGATTCAGATCAGCGCCAAGATGTTTGATAAGGTTGAGCCTATCAATCCTGTTGAGACGAGACTTATGAACATCATTTACAGACTTAAATATTCTAAACAGGCAGGCAAATAATTCTTTAACAGCATAAATCCCGTAACACCTTGATGGTATTACGGGATTTTTTATTGATGTGTTTTGTTACGGTATTCTGTGGGTGTTGTGCCGGCATAGTTTTTAAACCATGCGGAAAAGTATCTCTGGTCACGGAAAGACAAGCGCTCTGCCACTTCATTTATCGGCAAGACCGTGTTCTGCAGATAGGTTTTTGCAACGGCGATTTTCTGCTGTATATAATATTGATACGGGGTGGTACCGTAATTTTTTTCAAAAACCTGAATGATGTAATTTTTGGAGTATCCGAGATCATCACATATCTCATCAAGGGAAAAGTCCTGCTCCACCCCCGAATCCAGACGCTTGCGGATTTCGTCGGAAAGCCCTGCAGATTTTGTGCCGCGTCTATGTTTCAGATAAACAAAAAGTCTGGTGAGTTCAACGGTAATTTCATCAACCAATCTGTTGTAGTCCTTTGAGAACTCCTCAAATATTTTTATCATACTGTTGATAATTTTCTTACATTCACATTCCGTAAAAACATAAGTATCCTCCGGCAAAAAGGTATCGATAAGCATTTCGGCAAGAGGTCCTTCAAAAATCATCCAGTATTTATGCCACGGATTTTCCTTTGAACTGTAATAATGATGATTTGTTCCCTTTTTCAAAAAGAAAACATCATTCTGCTTGATCTCATATCTTTTTCCGTTGATTTCAAGAATACCGTTTCCGCTGTCGATAAACTCGAGCGCTGTCAGCTCCGATTTTGTTCTGACCACATCGATTGTGTCATCACATATTGTTTCACCCGCCATCCTGATATTAAGCGGCAGAGACTCATCATAATAAGGAGCAAGATTTAAAATAATTTCATTCATCTTTATTTTCCTGACATTTTGTTTTATTATTTTACAAAAAACAACATTTTATTTTGATAATTATAACATATATGCAAACAGAATACAACACCAAAATTTAAGGCGACACTCCTTTTGAGAGTGTCGCCCGATTTTATGCCTTAAATAAATTATATCTGCTTTAATTTTCCGAGATTCTTGATGAGGTTTGGTATTCCTTTGAAAATAATCTTAAGACCCTTGCCCATCTTGTCTTCGTGGAGAATGAGAATAAGTCCCTCTGCCATTTCAGGACTGAACAGACCAAAGCTCATTGAGATAAAGTTCTTGATTGGAAGCTGTGTAGCAACACCCGCCATCATTGTGCCTTCACCGAGAATCTTGATGAGAAGTCTGTAAATTCTACCGCCCCATTTGCCGTCCTTAGCATCCTCAATTGTGTTGAGAACCGTAAACGGTGCATCCTTGTCTCTCTGTGACGGAGGAAGCTCTTTACCGTAAACTGCTTCAAATTCATCAGCAGAAACATTCATAATATTTGCGCCGTAATATGACGGAGCAGTTGCTTTATAATCAGGAACCTCAGCCTCAACTGTTGATTCAACAAAAACATCAGCCTCAAGTCTGATATCGCGGCTTGATGCACCCACAAGAATCTTGAAGTCACCGCTTTCAACATGCCAGTCGCCGAGTTTTACGTTATAATATGCAAATGCGCGCTTATCAAGCTCAACAGATACCTCTTTTTCCTCGCCTGCCTTCAGAAATACCTTTCTGAATCCGCGAAGTTCCTTGACGGGACGGTAAATTGTGCTTTCTACGTCGCTCACATAAATCTGAGCAACCTCCGCACCGTCAACATCACCCGTATTCTTGATTTTGAAGGATACGGTAACCTTATCTGTATCCTTGATTTTATCTGCCGAAAGCTTTATGTCACTGTACTCAAATGTGGTATATGAAAGACCGTGACCGAACGGGAATGCAACCTCTTTCTTCGCTGTGTCGTAATACTTGTATCCGACATAAACGCCCTCTCTGTATTCAACGGAAACGGATGTACCGGGGAAGAAATTGTAGCTTGAGTTATCCTCAAGAGCGCAGGGATATGTCTCACTGAGCTTACCGCTGGGGTTAACGTCACCGAAGATAATATCGCATACCGCACTGCCGCCTGCCTGACCTGTAAGGAACATATTAAGGATTGCGGGAACCTTGTCAGCCCAAGGCATACAAACCGAAGCACCGCCCGAAAGAACTACTACTGTATTCGGGTTTACCTTGAGAACTTCCTCAACAAGTGTATTGTGAGCAGGAGGAAGATTGATGTGGCTTCTGTCATTACCCTCTGTTTCATATTCATCGGTAAGTCCGATAAATACGAGAGCAATATCTGCATTTTTTGCCTTTTCCTTTGCCTCAAGAATCATTTCCATTGCTTTCTTATTCTTGCTCTTGAGTGTATATCCCGGTGCATACGAGAAATCAATTCCCATCTCCTTCATTGTGTCATAAGCTGAATCAAGCTTGATGGGATTGATGAGTGAAGAACCAGCACCCTGATAGCGCGGAGTATGAGCCATTTCACCGATAACGGCAATCTTAGCATCCTTTTTAAGAGGAAGAATATTGTTGTCATTCTTCATAAGAACCATACACTGACTTGCAATTTCACGGGCAAGCTTATGATGAGCATCGCTGTCGTATGTATAATCGCCGAGAACCTTTTCTGCCTTCTTTGAAAGCTCGATAAGCTTGTCGCAGGCAGCATCCAGAACAGCCTCATCAAGAGTACCGTTTTTAACTGCGTCACAGATAAGCTTTGTTCCTGCTCCTGAGGAGGTGGGCATTTCAAGCTCCTGACCTGCAATAAGTCCGGGAACTCTCTCGTTCTCTGCACCCCAGTCAGTTACAACAAGACCTTCAAATCCGAAATCGTCACGGAGGACGTCGGTTAGAAGCCATTTGTTTTCTGCAGCATAAGTACCGTTGACTCTGTTGTATGAGTTCATTATAGTCCAGGGCTGTGCCTTTTTAACTGCAATTTCAAAGGGAAGAAGATATGTTTCACGGAGTGTTCTCTCGTCAACAACGGCATTAACGGTCATTCTGCGTGTTTCCTGGTTGTTGGCAGCATAATGCTTGAGAGATGTTCCGATGCCCTTGCTCTGAACACCGTTGATAAACGATGCCGCCATTTCACCTGCAAGAACACCGTCTTCTGAGAAATACTCAAAGTTTCTTCCGCAAAGAGGTGAACGCTTGATGTTTGTTCCTGGTCCGAGAAGAACCGAAACCTTTTCCTTGAGACATTCCTCACCGAGAGCAACACCCATTCTGTAAAGAAGGTCCGTATCCCATGAGCAAGCAGTTGCGGAAGCTGTCGGGAAACAGATAGCCGGAACACCTTTCAGAAGATTTGTTTCCCCCTTGGGAGTATCACCCGGATCGCCTTTTTTACGGATTCCGTGAGGGCCGTCATTAAGGCTGATTGATTTAATACCGACTCTCTCTACGGGTTGTGAGTGCCAGTAATCAAGACCGTCGCAAAGACTTGCCTTTTCTTCAAGAGTCATCTTGGCGATAAGGTCAGCGTGTTTAAGAGCCATAATTATTCTCCTTCTTATAAAGTATATGATAAATATTTTATTACCAATATATGATACAATAAATAAATCTCACTTGCAAGTATTTATTCATCTGTTTCCGCCGTTATTCCGTCAAAAAGCAATTTATCGGCTGTTGCGGTGTCTAGTTCCTCAACATTTTTCAGTTTTCTGCGGATATACATATTTTTACGTTCTGCATCCTCAAGAGTTTTGCCTGCTTCGTCAACCTTCTTTTTGGCTTTTGCAAGTAAATCTCCGAATTTTTCATACTGCACCTTTGCTGCACCGAGAAGTTGTCGGACCTCATTGGCTTTTTCATTGATAGCCACCGTTTTAAAGCCCATTGAAAGCGAATTGAGAAGTGCGGTTACGGTTGTGGGACCTGCAATCATAATGTTATATTCACTCTGAAGCTTTTCCGGAAGCCCGGAGCGAGACGACGCAACCTCGGCATAAAGTCCCTCAGTTGCCAGATACATAATCGCAAACGGAGTTGTGTCGGGAACGTGTATGTACTTGGCAACGGATTTTGCCTCGGACAGAATTCTGCTTTCAAGCTCCTTTCTGGCCTGCTTGACAGCCTCACCGTCTGCTCTGTCGGCAGCATCACACAGACGGACATAATCTTCCATAGGGAATTTGGAGTCAACAGGGAGCAGAATATCATTTCCGTCTTTTTCACTTGACGGAATACGGATGGCAAATTCAACTCTGTCAAGAGAGCCGGGAACAGTTGCCACATTTTTTTCAAACATATTTGGAATTGTCTGGTTGAGAATTCCCTCAAGCTGTACCTCTGCCCACGTTCCCCTTGCCTTGACATTGGTGAGTACGCGGTTGAGTGCAGTTACGTTTTCCGTAACGCCCGTAGAAAGCTTCTGCATTTCTCCCAGAGATTTGTAGAGATTTTCAAGCTGATCCGAAACGGTCTTGAAAGAGGAGTTAAGCCTTGTTGTCAGCGTTGAAGTAAGCTTTTCATCGACCGTAATTCTCATTTCCTCAAGTTTTTTCTCATTTGACTCCTGCATTTTCGTAATTGACGACTCAAGAAGCTTATTCTGTTTATCGCTTTGCTGAGCATTCTTTTCACTCATATTCACAAGAATCTCGTTCATTTTCTCGCGGTGTTCAAAATTGCCCTTGTTCATACTGTCGATTCGAAGTGACATCTCATCAAGGCTTTTCTTCACATCCTCGCGTATTTCCTTATTGGAATCCCGTGTTTCAACACGAATTCTGTGAAACTCGTCACCGATATTTTTATTGATATATTCAATCTTACCGTCAAGTGCTTTTATTTCATTATTTTCGTCATTTTTGCTATCTCTGATTGCTTTTGACAGCTTGCCGATATAAAATGCAAACACAAAAATACTTACAGCCATCAATATAAACGCGCACCATTTTAAAATTTCAAGAACCGAATCCATATTTTTTCTCCTTGTGCATAAATATATAACTGATTATACCAAAAATATATAATAAAAGATAGATTTTTATAAAATTTTTTATCAAATTGTAGCCATAATTTATTTTTTTTGATATACTCTTATACGGTGAATAAAATGATTAAAAAACTTTTATGCATTTTTATCGGTGCGGTTATGCTTACAACCTGTTTTGCAGGCTGTAACAACAACGATGCCGAAACATACTTTTCATGTGCCGTGGGTGAAATGCCGAGATATTACGATCCGCAGTCGGCAAGCTCTGACGGTGAAAGAATTGTTGCCTTTAACACATTTGACGGTCTGTTCAAGCAGGATGAAAACAACACTCCGCAGAAATGTGCGGTCACTGACTACAAAATCTCCGCAGACGGTCTTACATATACATTTTATCTTCGCACGGATATGAAATATTACATCTCCGACGAGGTAAAGGATTTTCTTGAGGAGAAAAAGGCCGCTGTTGAAGGACTTGTTACGGCAGAGGATTTTGTGTTTGCATTACGCAGAGCCGTCAGTCCCGAAACCGAAGCAGTCGCCTTTCCCCTGCTCTCGAATATTGTCAATGCCGAAGAAATTCACGGCGCAAAAATGTCTGCCGAAGCTCTCGGTGTGCGTGCTGTTGACAGATACACACTTGAAATCAGATTGAAGCAGAAGCAGAATGATTTTCTTTATGTTCTTACACAGCCTGTCACATTCCCCTGTGACGAGGAATTTTTCAATCTGACAGACGGCAGATACGGGCTTGACGAGCAATATATTATTTCAAACGGCGGTTTTTATCTCTCAGACATAAAAGACGGTGAATCTGTCCGTTTCTCAAAAAATCCCGAATACACGGGTGATTTCAAGGCGAATCCCACATCCGTAAGACTTTATGTAAACACGAATGAAATAAGCATTGCTCAGAAGGTTGATGACGGAACATACGATTTCGGCTTTTTTACCTCGGAAGAGGCAATTGACGAGCTCGGCAGAAAAGTCGGAAAGACCGAGCTTGAAAACATAACCGAGGCTCTGATATTCAACACGGATAAGGAAATCTTTAAAAATGTAAAGCTGAGAACCGGTCTTTTTGCTGCTGTTGACAAGCAGGCTGTAACGGAATCTGCGGCTATGAACCTCATTCCGTCATATTTCCGATATTCCGGAGGTAATGTCGAGAGCATATCATATGATATTGAAGTCGCAAGAAACAATATGGTTGCGGCATTTGATGAACTGGAGAAGAAGAATCTTACCGTCAACATTCTTTGTACCCCCGAGGATGAGGACACGGCAAAAAAAATAGTAAACTGCTGGCAGGCAAATATCGGGGTTGAGCTTAACGGCACCATCACCGTTGCAGAAAAGGATGAGTATGATAAAAAAATCCGAAGCGGTGAATTTGACACCGCCATATACGGTCTTACTGTCGACTCAGCAGTGAGTACGGATTTTCTTTCACTCTTTTTAAGCGAAAACGACGGAAATATATGCTCGTTTGCCTCGGAGGAATTTGACAGACTTCTCAGTAAGCTGAGAATAAATCCGACAAAAGAAAAAACAGCATACTGTGAAAGTTATCTGCTCAAAAATGCTGTGATTTTACCTTTATATTATGATTCAACGGTAGTTGCAACGGCAAAGGACAGCTCAGGTGTTTATTTTGCAGGTGACAGCTCGGGGATCTTCTTTTACAAGGGACAGAAAGTATGAAAAAAGGAAAAATAATTTACACCATTCTCTCCTGGATTGTCACGGCGATAATACTGTTATGTATTTTCAGTCTGTCTGCCCAGAATGCTGATGATTCAAAAGAACTGAGCGATTCGTTTGTTCGTAAAATACTTGAGTGGCTGCATCTGGATATTCCGGGGGAAGTGCTCAGAAAATTCGCACATATGCTTGAATTCACGGCATTGGCGGCTTGTCTCGGAAATGCGGTATACACCACATGGGAATACCGCTTTTCAGCAGTTATATCCCTTTTTGTCACCGTTATATGTGCCGTCGGTGATGAAATACATCAGATATTTGTTCCCGGAAGAGCTTTTCAGCTCAGTGATATTTTAATTGACAGTATCGGTGCGGTAATCGGTATTACCGCTTATCTGATATTATATAAAATCTATCAAATCATTAAGGAAAGAGGAAATAAAAATGGCAATTCTCAAACCGTTTAAGGCAATACGACCCAAGAACGAATATGCAAGTGCCGTAGGTGCTTTGCCGTATGATGTTATGAACTCTGAAGAAGCAAGAGAAATGGTAAAGGATAAACCTTATTCTTTTCTTCACGTTGACAAGGCGGAGGTTGACCTGCCTGCCGACACAGACATATATTCTGCCGAGGTCTATGCCAAAGCTAAGGAAAATCTTGATGCCCTCTCTGAAAACGGCATCTGTGAGCAGGATGAAAAGCCGATGCTCTATATATACCGACAGATTATGAACGGCAGAGAGCAGACGGGTATTGTAGGCTGTGCTGCAGTTGACGATTATCTTAATAATATCATCAAAAAGCACGAGTTTACCCGTGCCGACAAGGAGGCAGACAGAATCCGCCATGTTGATACCCTCGATGCCAACACGGGTCCCATCTTCCTTACACACCGTGAGAACAAAACTGTTTCGGACATTACGGAAAGCTGGAAAAGCAGCCATTCCCCCGCTTACGATTTTGTAAGCGACGACGGTGTATCTCAGACGGTATGGGTTATTGACGACGATGAGGTTATCAACACACTTGTCAGCGAATTTGAGAAAATTCCCTATCTTTATATTGCCGACGGACATCACAGATGTGCTTCTGCGGTCCGAGTGGGTCAGAAGCGCAGAGGTGACGGAGAATACGACAAGGATGCTGAGTTCAATTTCTTCCTTTCTGTAGTATTCCCCTGCGATCAGCTCAAAATTATGGACTACAACCGTGTGATTGCAGATCTTAACGGATACACAAGTGAGCAGTTTATTGAAAAAATCAGCGAAAAATTCACCGTTGAAGCCGCCGCTGAAGCACCCTTTGCACCAAAGGAAAGACACACCTTCGGAATGTATCTGGACAATAAATGGTACAAGCTTACTGCAAAAGCGGAATTTATAAATGAGGGCGACCCGGTTGAATGTCTTGATGTGTCCATTCTGCAGAACAATCTCATAACACCCGTGCTTAACATCACAGACCCGAGAACAGACAAGCGAATTGATTTTGTTGGCGGAATAAGAGGTCTGGGCGAGCTTGAAAGACGCGTTGCCGACGGTATGCGACTTGCTTTTGCAATGTACCCCACATCACTCGGCGAGCTTATGGACATTGCGGATGCAGGCAAGGTAATGCCGCCCAAATCCACTTGGTTTGAGCCTAAGCTCCTCTCCGGATTGTTCATCCACAAGCTTTCATAAGAAAACAAAACAGAATACAAAGCAAAAGAGAAGACCCGTTATAAAACGAATCTTCTCTTTTTTTCAGGTGTGTATGCCGTTAAGAACATATCCGTTTTTAACGGCATTTATTTTGCTGTTATTTGATAACTGAAGTATTCACGGCAGGAAGATATCTGCACACAACAGGTCCTTCCTCGTAAATGATATATACATATCTGCCTTCATCTCCTAAAACGAGAAAATCGGTTACGGTTTTATCTGCGATTTTTTTCGCCTCTGCGGAATCCGTTACCGATGTCAACGGATGACCTGCTACCTTATAAATTTCCAGAATGAGATCACGCTCAGTCATCTTTTCGGTGAGGAAATAACCCATCATTTCATTGGAATTACGGTAAATTGCGGTGTCGTCAAAGAACAATTCAGATGTTTCAAAGAACATATTTTCCGCTGTTCCCCAGCCTTTATAATTTTTCTCGTTTACTGTTGCATATTGAGCCTTTGCATTCTGGATGGAAAGCGGTCCGTCCGAATAAAGAACCTCTTTAACGGTCAGCTGAAGATCAGTCATATATCCGTTATCCGTAAGATATTTTACGGTATTTTTCATTGATGAGTATACCGGTATTGCATCGCTTGCCAGAGCATATTTGTATTCAGGTTCAATCTTTTCGCCCATTTCATTTATAATATATACTTCCTCATAATATACCCCGTCATAGTTTTCATCTATTGGCGGATATATTGTATTCACATTTGCTGCCGCAAGTCCGAGGAAGTCCGAATCGGGATACATATAGCCGAGATAACCGATCGGTGCTTCGGGATTGCGTAAAAGTTCTTCAACGCTCATTGCGGACAAGTCCTCATAAAGCGCTTTACACAAATCCGTAGTGTCGGTAATATAATTCAAATCTCCGGCAGAGGTGTCGAAAATCATACTCTCATCAACATAAGCCCATATAAACTGACGAAGGAAACCTGTGGAATCACGATCCGGATATTCGGATATTTCTTCTATAAGATAGTTCTCAAGAATCTTATCGTGAAAATCAGAGCCGTAAATCAGGTTGAGATATTGCATATAGGTTTCTTCCTTAAATATGTCAAAGCCACGATAAGTTACCTTGCCGTCTTTATCCCTTATTGCAAGTCTTATATGATCAATACAATCTTTGCCGTATTCCGTCTTTTCGTCGGCGAGCAGTTTATATGCCTTAAGGACTGCCTCTTTGCTTTCGTCACTTGTGCCCTCAACGAAATTCTCTGACGAATCCCAGGGATAAATGTAGTGAGAGTATCCGGACAGTGCGGACATTTCAATTGACACGCTCTTGACATCTGCCTTATCGGGAATTTTATTATATGTTCCGAAAAATCCCGTTACGAATGCGACAAAGGTTATTACAAGAACCGTTGCGAGAGCAGCAAACCATTTAAGCGAATGAGCAACACTCTTGAGATTTCTTGAAAGAATGAGCTGAACCAGGCAATATCCCGTAAAGGCCGCAGCAAGCATAGCAATTATCACGATTGCAGGATGAACGTTGTAAAGCATTTCGCAAACAAACCACGAAATCACGGTAAATGCCAAAGTTGATACGATTGCTCTTGAAAACGGGAACTTGCCGAGAGAGTTTGCATGCTCAGCCTTTCTCTTGTTAAAGAGATAATATGCCAAACCGATAAAGACTACCGATAAAACAGCCCACAGAATAATCGGAAGCGTAAATCCCAAATTTACACACAGTTCTTCGGGAATTTTATATTTTTCCGGTACTGTGTCTCTTTGAAGCACATAAAGAAGATTTTCAGGTCCTATATGTTCCACATAGCCGTTATTTACCGTACGGCCAAAGATGTTCTGTCCTATTGTCCACGGTGTAAAGAGGAAAACAATACCGCTCTCAACCTTTGTTACATATCCCTTGAGGAAGGATGATGAAAAAGCCATAACCGTATAGTTTACAATCAGCGGAAAAACGGTGAAGGAAAATGTCGTGAGTGCTGTTTCAAACAGATTTCCGGTAATCATAATCGCGGCAGTTGCTATGGCATAACCGGTAATGCCGCAGACAAAAAGCAGGGATAATAAGAAAAGGAAAAGCTCTGTCAGATGAACGCTGATGCCGAAAGAAACGATATTTATAACATATATTGTAAATATCGGAATAAAGGTTGCGGCAAAAAGCATAATTACAGCAGAAAGCGTTCTGTTTGTAAGCAGAGTATTTCTTGTTACACCCAGGCTCAAAAATACGTTAACCTGCTTCTTCAACATCAGAAAGCTGAAGGATTTGATTGCCGTTAACATTCCGCAAAGAACCATTCCGACGGGAAGAAGATAGAACATATACTGAAATGTTGAGCTCGGAGCCAGGAACATTGAAATCTCGGTATGCACCCGTGCCTGTACGAATTCGTCGCGGGTAACATACTGTATAACCGGTATGGTGAGGAAAACAAAAAGTACAATAAACGCTATCGCGGGGAAGATAACCGAGCCTGTAAGACTGCGTTTAAAGTCATTACTTATCACATTATTTTTCAAAGATTTTTGTGATGTCATATTTCTTTTCCTCCATTTCGTTTAAGAATACCTCTTCCATTGTGAGCTTGTACTCATCAATCGCCATAGGAAGAAGTGCGTTGAGCTTTTGCTTTTGTTCGGCGGTGTTCTGATCAAATATAATCATTGCAACTCTGCCGTCAAGCTCAAGAGACTTGTAGCTGATATCTTTGAAATCGTTCTCACTGATGTCTCTGTCAAAAATAAGTCTGAACTTGCTGTAATTCTTGGAAATATCGTAAACGGAGCAGTCGAGTGTCAGACGCTTGCCGTTGATAAGTCCCACATTGTCACAAAGGTCCGAAAGCTCAGACAGATTGTGCGAAGAGATAATGAGCGAAGCCTCTGTTTCTGCCATATACTCCATAAAGAGTTTTTTCGTTATCTCCTTTTTCTGCGGATCAAGTCCGTCAAAGGTTTCATCAAGAAGCATATACTTCGGTCTTGATGCAAGCGCTAAAACAATTTCCGCCTGCCTCTGCATACCCTTTGAAAAGCCCCGGATCTTCTTTTTGCCGTCAAGCGAAAAGACCTCCAGCAGATTTTCGAGTGTTTTGTAGCTGAAATTCGGATGATAGTCAGCATAAAATTTTGCCATTGAGTTTATTGATGCGTTCATCGGAAAATACAGGTCATCAGGAATATAAAACAAATCCCTGCGGGCACTGTCGTTATCATAGGTTTCGGTTCCGTCAAGAAGAACCCTGCCTCCGTCAGCTCTGTAAATGCCTGCTGCCGTTTTTAAAAGAGTGGTTTTACCGGCACCGTTATACCCGATAAGTCCGTAAATAGATGATGCTTCAACCTTGAATGATATTTCTTCAACAGCAGTAAAACTGCCGAATCTCTTTGTTACATTTACAAATTCAATCATTTCAGTCTTCATCTCCCTTAAAAATTTCGTTTATGAGTCCCTCGAGCTGTTTGCGGTCAGCGCCCATAGCCCTGGCGTTCACCATAGAAGTTTTCACGGCGTCAAGTGACTGCTGAAGGTAAATATTCTGTGAATTCTTATCACCGCTTACGAATACACCTTTTCCTGCTATTGTATAGATAACTCCCTGAGCCTCCAACTCCGACAGTGCGCGCTTGACGGTGTTGATATTCAGACCCAGTTGCGCTGAGAGTTGTCTTAAAGACGGTAGCTGGTCGTCTTTTTTCAGCACCCCCCTGCTGATATCAAGAACAATCTGCTCTTTTATCTGTTCATATATCGGGGTTCTGGAATGATAATCAAGAAAAATATTCACGGTGTTTCACCTCCTGTCAACTGTACTAACTGTGCTATTTCAATTAGTACAGTTTTATCATACAGTATATTTTTCCTCTTGTCAACATTTTTTTTGCAAATTTAATGATTCTTTATAAATTCTTAAAAAAGACGGCAAAGAAAAATTGCCCGAGTGTCCTTAAAAACACCCGGGCAAGCTTTACGGTTTTACTTATTATTTATCACTCTGTTTTTCTTTTACCTTTTTATGATGTCTGAGCCTTACAAGGAGAATGACTATGCCGGTTCCGAGAACCGCTGCAACGAGTGCGAAAGAAATTACCACATTAACCGCAGCAGGAATAAAGGGAACGATAATTTCTGTTTCGGGAAGTTCAAACAACGACGAACCGTCGTTTGTGTCATATGGAATACGTATCACATTGACGGAATAGCCTCCAACATCATATGAAATCGTATTTTCAGTGACCTCAAGCTCTGACTGAACCGGGGCGACGTGCAGCTCCTCACCGGGCTCGTTACAGGCCGACTTGAAATTCTCCGTCATATACTGTGCGGTAGGATTGTTGACATTTTTAAAGCCGTCAAGATTTATGTTGATCTTCATCGGTGTTTTTTCGCTGTTGACAAGCTTGACATAAATCACTTTTTCGGCCGTATCTACAGTGACGGACTCGTAAAGTCCGTTTTCCTCAAGCTCGGACTCGGTAGAAACGTAATTTGTACCGATGTTATTTGCAAACAACATCTGTGCGTAATAATCAGGTGTCAGAACAATCTCATCTGACGAGAACCATATAAGACCGGTATCCTTTTGCTGCGCGTTGATTTTTGCAAGAGGAGTTTCGTACGAAATCATTTCCACAAGGTCGGCATTTTTTTCCATCCGCGTTATAAATGCGCTGTTTTCAACCGCAGACCATATATTATTTTTCGTAAGCGTATCGCCAACGTCCGTATCAACTGAAAATCTGCTGAC
The DNA here is from genome assembly GCA_937920235.1 of uncultured Clostridia bacterium. Taxonomy (GTDB): domain Bacteria; phylum Bacillota; class Clostridia; order Oscillospirales; family Acutalibacteraceae; genus Fimenecus. The sequence continues at coordinate 43,119 of CALGUK010000002.1, forward strand.
AGATACCCGAGAACCGCTCCTCTCATATCCGTCATAACGGTCGAGAAGTTCAAAAAGCTCCCCGCCGTCAACACAGCATTGCTCGTCAATCACGGCATTTTTATAAAGTGAATTGACTTTTGCACGGATTTCAGCATTATCTGCATCCGAATCCGAAACGCCGGTAATAATCTGTATTTCGGGATATTTTTCCTGAACAGCCTTATAAATCGCATCGAAATTCCGCCAATATAGCTCACCGTATTCGCCGTTGCCTATCACAATGTACTGAAGTCCGAAGCTGTCACGGTGACCGTCTTCAATTCGCTTTGCACCCCAGAGAGAAGTTTCGTCACCGTTTGCATATTCAATAAGGTCGTAAATGTTCTGAATATATCCGGCAAACTCCTCTGTTTCGGGACGCAGAGCAATTTCATCAAGATATTTCTGCCAATCCTCTTCCGTAATCTCCCCGTTATCATATTCGGCACGCTTTTTCGTATATTCATCGGCACGGTCATTCAGTATTCCGCCGTTGATTACGGGAACGGCAAGACAGTCAAGGTCGTCACAAAGAAGCATATATTCATACATACCCATAGAATTTGAGTTTACATGAAATACACTCTTGTTTATATGCGTACTGCTCTGTTTTCTTGTTTCAAGAGGACCGACGGTGTTTTTCCAACTGCCGAGCTTTTCAAGGGAATTTCCATAATCAAGCTCACCTGCCGAAAATCTGATAAACGAGGGCGACAAATCATACAAAATCTGCATAAGGTCACTGCGCAAAGAAGTATATTGCCACTCGCTGTTACCGAAACCGTAGCTGCTCATGGGAACAAGCGTTACCTGGTCAATGCAGAAGCTTCCCGTTCCCTCAAACGACAACAGCAGAGCTCCGTCAGCAGAAACATCGGATCTGATTTCAAGTGTTATCGGCATCCATTCACTGCAATGATCAATATTGAACTGGTATTTTTCCTTGTTTCCCTCAGCCTCAAGAGATGCGGTGATTGTTCCTGTAAAATCAATATTTCTGAAATATGCCGTCATCTGATAAATCTCATTTTTCACAAAACCCATATCTGCCGCAGATGATTTTTTTGAATTGACCTGATAGGTTTTGTAATTATAGAACTCGGAATATCCCGTGTTTCTGAGCGACCCCGAGCCGTCAACGGTAACGGTGAGATAATTTCCGTTAATCTCATTCACAGGCTTCTCGGTTTCAAAGGAATAATTCTGTGCGGTAATTTGCCAGGCGGCCGCAAGATCGTCAACATATTCAAAAGAATTGTTGTTTACAAGATTGGACACGATACCACCGTCAACTGCACCAAACCCGTTTTCGAGTGTAATGCCGTAAAGTTTATCGCTGATTTCATAGGAAATATTATCGGAAGATATGTCAAGAGAAGGTATAATCTTATCGGTTACACTGCTTCCCGTAAACGAAACAACTGCAACCGCCGTCATAACAACAGCCGTAACAAGCGAGATTATCTTTTTCATTTCGCATCACCTTCCTGAATTATATACTATATTATATTTTAACAATTTTTGTCAGATATGTCGAGTATTTTTTTCATTTTTTTGCCTCAGTTTATTGATTTTTTCCGTAACAGAATATATAATTTTTGTAACAAGGTATATCAAAGGGGATTATTATGAAAAAAAAGAAGGTTTACACCATTGCAAATGCCCATCTGGACACAATATGGAGCTGGGACTTTGAAACAACGGTAAGTAAATACATATATAACACTCTCAACGACAATTTCAGCCGTTTTGAAAAATATCCCGAATACAGATTTAATTTTGAAGGCGCATACAGATACGAGCTTATGAAGGAGTATTATCCTGAAATGTGGGATAAAATGAAGTCTTACATTGCACAGGGCAAATGGAATGTCTGCGGAAGTGCATTTGAAAACGGTGATGTAAATGTTCCCTCACCCGAGGCACTTTTCAGAAACATTCTTCTCGGTAACGAATATTTTGACAAAAATTTCGGAAAACGGAGCTGTGATATATTCCTGCCCGACTGCTTCGGCTTCGGCTACGCTTTACCGTCAGTTATGAAGCATGCAAATCTCAAGGGCTTTACAACACAGAAACTCAGCTGGGGCTCAGCCTACGGCATACCCTTTGATATCGGCAAATGGTACGGAGTTGACGGAAATTTCGTATACGGCTGTACCAACCCCGGACCGTATGATAAGACCTTGACACAGGTAAGAGAAAACGAGTTCGTTGAAAAAAAACTGAAGGAAAACGAGAGGTATTCATTGCCTCTGACCGCTGTTTTCCACGGTGTTGGTGACCGCGGCGGTGCGCCAAAGGAACCGTCGGTGAAAACCGTCTGCAACGAAATTGCCCTCAACGGTGAAAGCGATACAGAGGTATTATCTGCCCCTGCCGATAAGATATTCCGTGACATTGACTCAATTGCGGACGAAATAAAGCAGAAGCTCCCCGTATGGAACAACGAGCTTGTTATGACAAATCACGCTGTCGGCGGATATACCTCCCGTGCTATAGGAAAGCGTTGGAACAGACGCAATGAGGAGCTTGCCGATATGGCGGAGCGTGCCTGTGTTACCGCAACAGCAATGAACGGATACGAATATCCGGCTGAAACACTCACAAGAGCCTGGAAACGTGTTATCGCGCACCAGTTCCACGACGATCTCCCCGGAACCTCGGTGCAGCGTGCATACCGCAGAAGCTGGAATGATTACGCAATGTCGCTCAATCAGTTTGAAAGCGAATACGAGGGTGCGGTAAAGAGCGTTTCCTCACTTCTTGATACCTCCTTTGTAAAAGGAGTTGCGATTGTGGTCAACAATCCGATGGAATATGAGCGAACAGATGTTGTCACAATCAGAGTACCTGCAAGCCGTCTCAACAGAAATGCTGCGGTTTTTGATGCCGACGGAAAAGAATATGCGGCACAGATAAAGGAAGTCAAAAACGGTTTCGCCACCCTGCTCGCCTGCGTTACCGTTCCTGCAATGGGATATAAGGTTTTTGATGTACGCAACAGAAAATGCGGTGTTAAATCAAAGCTTTATGCCTCTGTTGTGATGCTCGAAAATGAAAAATACAGAGTCGGCTTCAACAGTAACGGAGACATCTCCTCCGTATTTGACAAGGAACTGAAAAAAGAGATACTCGAAAAGCCCGTTGTGACCGGAATATTCGATTATAACGGCAGTAAGCATTGGCCTGCCTGGGAGCTGAATTTTGACGAGGTCAACCGTGAGCCTCAGAATACGGCAAAAATCAAATCGGTAAGAGTTATTGAAAACGGTCCTTGCCGGGTTGCACTTGAAACGGTGAAAGTCTTCGGTGAAAGCACATTCACCTCCGTGGTGGCTCTCAGTCGCGGCGGAAAAGTTGTTGAGATTTACACCGAGGCGGAATGGAGAAGCAAGCGTCATCTCGCAAAGGAAATTTTCTCCTTCACAGCGAAAAGCCCCGTAGCCACCTACGATCTCGGTCTCGGAGCAATAAAGCGCGGCAATATGAACGAAAAGCTGTTTGAAGTGCCTGCACAGAAATGGGCGGATATCAGCGATAAGAATGAGGACTTCGGTGTTTCGGTTATAAGTGAATGTAAATACGGCTGGGATAAATTTGATGACAACACACTGCGTCTTACGCTTATGCACACACCGTTAAAGAACTACCGCGTTGACAGTATGCAATCAATGATGGACCTGGGTCTTAACAGATATTCATACGCAATCTTTTCACACAGCGGCGATGTTGGTCACCCGACACAATGTGCCGCAAGGAATTTCGTTATGCCGATGGCTTCCTTCACCGTATCGGAGCACGGCGGCAGCAATTCGGAATTATCCTTCGGCTCTCTTTCGGGGAATGCAATTCTCAGGGCAGTGAAAAAGGCGGAAAACAGTGATGAAATAGTTGTCCGTATCGGTGAAAGCGAGAAAAAGTCTCAAAAAAATGTTACGCTGACGCTGAACATCCCCATTGAAGCTGCAAGAGAAATTTATGCCTCCGAAGAGCATATTTCCGATTTTGACCTTACCGACGGCAAGCTGGTTTTTGATCTGAAGCCCTATGAAATCAGATCATTTGCTCTCAGACTTGAAAAAGTTACGGGAAAGGCTCTGACATCGGAAGTTGATATCGTAAAGAACATAGATGCTTTTTCCTCAAACGGCAATCCCTCCGGAGAAATTCCTGTTATCAACAAGACCATTCCCGAGGAAATCACTCCCGACAGACTTATTTCAAACGGCATTCCGTTTAAGCTTTCGGGTAACGCCATGCTTTGCGGCGGACAGAGTCTCACATTGCCCACGGGAACGAAAAGAGTGCATATTCTTATGGCATCTCTCAACGGTGACAAGGCTATAAAAATTAACGATTACGCATATAAGGTAAACGATATCTGCGGATATTATGCCGGTTGGGATCTCTATGATTTTAAAGAGGTTGCCTTTACAAAGCCGGGTAAATTGGGTTATGAATTCACCCATTCTCACACCGAAAACGGCGATGCGATATGTGAACAGTTGTTTTTCTGGCACATAACCGTCCCGGTCAGCGAAACGGGAACAGTGAGTTTTCCCGTTGACCGTGATATTATTGTTCTCTCGGTAACCGCTGACTATGACGGCACGGAATGCTCACTCTGCTGTGAGCTCTTTGACAAAATTGAAGGCCGCAGATTTGATTACAGAGAAAGCATTGCGGAAAGACTGATTTATTTAAACGGTAAAAATTCCTATCTGCTCAACGATAAGGGCGGAGCAATCCGCCACAGAAACAAGGGAAGGAGAAAATCATAATGGCTGAAAACAAAGAAGACATCCGTTATGTAGGCGTAAAAGAAACCGTAGCTTACGGCATTGCAAACGCAGGTCAATGCTTCGGTTACAACATTATTGCAGGCAGTTATCTTTCACTTTTCTTCGTAAAGGTTTTTGGTATTCCGTCAGAAATAGTCGGAACAATGATGCTCATTCTCGGGCTGTGGGATACCGTTAACGATCCTCTTATGGGTTCGCTAATTGACAGAACGAGAACGCGCTACGGCAAGCTTCGTCCGTTCCTTTTTATCGTTCCGATACCCTTGGGTCTCGCGACGATTATGCTTTTTGCAGGACCTGAAATTCTCGGCAACAACGCAGAGCTCACCGCTAAGGTTATATATATGTTCATCACATACTTTATCTGGGAGCTTTTCTACACGCTCGGCGACGTGCCGTTCTGGGGATTGAGTGCCGCAATCAGCCCGTCTCCCTCTGACCGCACAAGAGTAATTTCTGCAGCCCGTTTTGTTTCGGGTCTGCTCGGCGGTATTTCCACACCGATTCTCACCGTGCTTATGGATTTGAGTAACAACGGTGTTATTCCCCTTTCACTGTCACAGGTATTTCTGCTTATGGCCGTGATTTCGGGCACATTCGGTATGGCTCTTTTCTCGCTTTCAGGCATCTGTACTAAAGAAAGAGTTGTGCAGACCGTCAAAGAACCGAGTGTTCTTGACGGATTTAAGGCTCTTATCAGAAACAAGCCTCTGCTCCTCATTGTTATCGGCAATGTGTTGGCGGCAGTAAGCGGTCTCGGCGGCTTCTTCCAGGCATATTACTATTCGGAAGTAGTTCAAATGAATTCACTTACGATTATCATTTCACTTCCGGGCACTATTTTAGGCTTTGTGACATATCTGCTCATTCCGAAAATCAAAAAGCGTTTTGACAACAGACAGATAATCTTCCTTAACGGATTTGTAAGACTCATTATGGGAACTCTCGTATTCCTTATCGGTATGAAATGCTTCACAAATCTCTGGGTTGTTGTTCCGCTTCTGATGGTACAGAATCTTCTTTTCAGCTTTTTCAACACAATCAATATGGTTATTCCGACAGAAATGATCGGCGACACAATTGACTATATGGAATGGAAAACGGGAGAGAGAAACGAAGGCGTTTCGTTCTCTGTTCTCACCTTTGTAGGTAAGCTCACAGGCTCGCTCTCAGGTGCGCTGGGCGGTTGGTTGCTCCCCGTTATCGGTCTTACCTTTGTGCCGATAAGCGCAACCGAAACGATGACAGTAAAGGCATATCCGCAAACAGATTTCTATATCTGGGCAATGTTCACTCTTGCCCCCGCCGTACTCGGTCTTCTCCAGCTTATTCCGTATATCTGGTATGACCTTACGGGCGACAAGCTCAAAACGGTGCGTAATGAAATGGCTGAACGCAGAGCAAAGCTTTCAGCAGAAGTTTCGGGAGGTGCAGGCAATGAATAACAGATGTCCTAAATGCAACGAAAAGCTCTCGCCCCTTTATATGAAGCAGAGCTGTCCGAAATGCAACACCAATCTCGTATATTATGACCTTGACAACAGACTGCAGGCGGACCACGAAAAAGCAATGAAGGAGCAGGAAGCGGTTGACAGAGTGCTTAATAACATGAAATCCTCTGCCTTCGGCGGTGGATTACAGATAGTGAGATTTGTCCTGATGTTTTCGCCGCTTTTGTGTATGTGTCTGCCGATGTTCAGAGCCGATAACGGTGACGGTATTACACTCATAAACGTAATTATCGGAATTATAAAAGGTAATCTTGACTTTTCCGCACCGTCACGGCTGTTCCCGTTTATTACAATGGTCTGCATCATACTCTTCTCATTATCTGAGATTATTGCTTCACTTTTTTCAAACGGCAAAAAGGCAATAGGAAAAATTCGCATATTTGCCATAATAAACCGACTTGTATTTGTCGTCTGTATCATCTTATCCTGTGTTAACGGTGCATCAATATCATCGGGCTGTTTTGCAGTAGTTATAGTTTATATGATAACAGCTTTGTTACATAATGCCGTTGATAAAAAGCTCAATTCAGAAGAATAATGTTTAAAAAATGTGATTTTTTAAATTTTGTGTTGCATTTTTATAACATTGTGGTAAAATAAAACTCATTCCGGATTAAGAGGTGTAAAAAATGATTATTCATATTTTTGAAAATGCGGAACAGATCGGTGCGGCAGTTGCCAATATGATTTGTGACCAGGTGGCAGAAAAGCCCGATTCTGTTTTGGGCTTTGCAACGGGTGCTTCGCCTGTTCCTACATACAACAACCTTATAAAAGCATACAAAAGCGGCAGAGTAAGCTTCAAGGATATCACAACCTTTAATCTTGATGAATACTGTGATCTGCCGAAAACTGACAAAAACAGCTATTATACCTTTATGCATGAAAATCTTTTTGATCACATTGACGTCAAAGAGGAAAATGTAAACTTCCTTAACGGAAATGCAGAGGATACCGACGCGGAGTGTCTGAGATATGACGACCTTATCACCGATAAGAAGATTGACATTCAGCTTTTGGGTGTCGGCAGAAACGGACATATTGGTTTTAATGAGCCCTCAAACAAATTCACAAAGGGTACGTTCAAGGTAAGACTCACACAGAGCACGATTGATGCCAACTCTGTTTATTTTGATGAGGATGCAATGCCTCATTACGCACTCACAATGGGAACTGTTTCGATTATGAAGTCAAAGCGTATAATTCTTATTGCAACGGGCAGAGGAAAATCAGATGCTATCTGGGGACTTGTTAACGGCGACATTACTCCCGCCTGCCCCGCTTCGGTTTTACAGCTTCACCCCGATGTTCATATTTTCATCGACAAAGCTGCTTCTTCAAGATTATAAGAAAACACAAAAAGAGGTAATACGGAAAAAATCCGCATTACCTCTTAATTTTTATCCGATTTTAAGATCAGTCCGCCTTTTTAAAGACCTTTTTCTTGATAAGCACTGCTATCGGAATGAGTGCTGCCACGGATACGATTGCTGCATAAAGGAACATTGATGCAGACGGAACAATCGTTTCAACACCGTATTCATTCATATATGTAATATTGGAATTACGGCAAGCAATATCACCGAGCCAAGGTCCGATTACCATGGGAAGAAGAACCACAAATATCATTCTGATTCCCTGGAAACGACCTGCCATGCCCTCAGGAATGAAGTCACGGATTGATGCGTTGAGCTGAATTGCAAGAACTACATATCCGATAAGCGTAGGTCCTATTCCGAGAAGCATAACAGGGAGCTTTGTACCCAGAGAGAGTACGAGAAGTCCCACTACAAGACAGATAATTCCCGGAACAAAGGCAAGGGCCTTGTTCTTATCCGCAACTTTCATAAGGATGATGATTCCGGCAAGAGCAACCGCAACGGCAATAACTGCCGAAACGATAACTGCAGGTGAGAGAATGTCGGGATTCACGGGAAGAACAACGTACTGCAGATAAACGAAAAGATAAGGGAAGAATATCTGGATTGCGATGTTATAAAGACCTACTGCAGCAAGAACGAGATAAAGAACGGAATTCTTTTTGATTACTGAAGGACGGAAGCCGTAGAAAAGGTCTGCCCAGTAATTTGAATTTGCCGTTTCGGGAACTTCCTTATGCTCGGGTTCTTTGATGAGGAAAAGTCCTATGATACCGCAAACTATAACGACTGCACCGAGTCCCATAAAGAACACGCTGTATGGGATTGTTCCTGCCTGTGCCAATGAGCCGATACCCATAACAATTCCCATTGCAAGAACACCGTTTACGGTGAATGAAAATTCAACCTTAGGTCTTGTCTCGGTTGTGGTAACATCAGTTACCCAGGCGTTGAATGCGGAGTCATTACTTGTTGAGCCCATAAAGGTCATAAGCATATCCATAAAGATTACTGCCCATACCGTTGTGGTGAGAATTTTAACGTCATCAGAGAGATTGAAGATAGCTGCAACATTATCTCTGGTGATAAATCCGAACAAGCCCGTTACAATACCCCAGGCAATGTAACCGAATGAGATGAAATATTTTCTGTTTTTGAGACGGTCGCTGAGTGTACCCATAAGGAAGGTGGTTACAACAGCGGTTATAGCTGAAAGTGCAACCATTCGGCTGATAGCCGTTGTGGGAGCCATTGTTCCTGCCATAGCCTCGGCTGATGCGCCTGCATAAACCGAATTATAGAGGAATGTGTTGAAATACATATTCTCAACATTCCAGGCAATTGCGCCCATAAGGTTAAACAGCAAAATGTTGAACCACAGTCCGCGACCGAGTTTGTTTTTACCATTGCTCATTTCTATACCTCTTATTTAAAATAATACACTCTTGCCTCATAAGGTCTTGTTACAAAAGAATTATGAGTAACGGGATTAAGCTTGTAGTTTGAAAGCACAAGCTCGCCCTTGGAGAGATCAATACCTTCGGGAGCCTCAAAGTTTACGCACTTTTCAGAGAATGAACAAACAACGAGAATTTTTTCTCCGTCAAGATTTCTCTCATAAACATAAAGCTTGTCGCTGTTCTTATAATGCTCCTTATAATCACCGTAGATAGCAACCTCATGTTCCTTACGGAATTTAAGAAGCTTACGGTAATAGTTAAGAATGGAGTTTTCGTCTGCCTCAGCCGCAGCCACATTGATTTCCTTATAATTTTCGTTAAGATTAAACCATGGCTCAACGGTTGAGAATCCTGCATAAGCGCTGTCGTCCCACTGAACAGGAGTTCTTGAGTTTTCGCGAGAGCCTGCATTTGCCATCTTGAGGAACTTATCACCCTTGATGCCGAGCTTTGCAAAGGTCTTCTCATTGTTGAAGGTCATCATATCCTTGAACTCATCTATGGATTTCAGCTCGATATTCGTCATACCAATTTCCTGACCCTGATAAATAAACGGAGTACCCTTCTGCAGATAGCACATAGTTGCAAGCATTTTTGCACTTTCAACTCTGTATTTAAGTGAACCGTAACGGTCAACAATTCGGGGATGGTCGTGATTTTCAAGATAAAGTGTGTGCCAGCCTTTGCCGTTCATAGCGTCATACCATTTCTGATAGCACTTTTTCATCTTTTTAAGGCTGAACGGAGTCTTGATCCAGTCAGTCATAAAGCAGTCAGCTTCAAGGTGGTCAAAGCTGAACATTGTTTTAAGCACCTGATTTTCGCCCTCTGTTACAAAACGGAGTACCTTTTCGGGAGTGATAAGAGGACCTTCACCGACTGTAAAGCAATCGTATTTTGAAAGAACGTCGTCATGGAACTCTTTGAGATATTCAAAAAGATGAGGTCCGCAGTTATAATGCTCCATACCTGCCGCTACCGGAATCGGAATAGCGTTGGGAAGTCCCTCTCTCTTGGAAATATATGTAATAACGTCCTCGCGGAAGCCGTCAACACCCATATCGAGCCAGAATTTCATAATATTCTTGACTTCTTCTCTTACCTTGGGATTGTCCATATTAAGATCGGGCTGTCCCTTGGTGAAAACGTGAAGGTAATATTCGTCCACCTCAGGAACATATTCCCATGCGCCGCCTTCAAATGTGGAAAGCCAGTTGTTCGGCGGTTTTTTGCCGTTTTTACCCTTACCCCTTCTCCAGATATAATAATCGTGGTAAGGATTGTCAACACTCTTACAGGCCTCTTTAAACCAATGATGTTCGGTTGAGGTATGGTTGACAACAAGGTCCATAAACACCTTCATACCGCGCTCATGACATCCGTTGAGAACCTTTTTGAAGGTTTCCATATCGCCGTATTCGGGATTTATGTCCGTATAATCGGCAATATCATATCCGTAGTCAGCATTAGGCGATTTGAAAAGCGGTGAGAACCAGATAGCGTCAACTCCTATGCTTTTAACATAGTCGAGCTTTTCGTAAATACCCTCAAGATCACCGATACCGTCACCGTTGGAGTCCTTAAAGCTTCGCGGCCAGATCTGGTAAACAACCATTTCCTTATACCATGCTTTGTTCATAAAAATAACACCCCTTATGTTATTGAAATAATATACAAATGTAAGTATATCACAATATTTGAAGAAAAACAATTGTCATATAAATCTTTTTATATAATTTATGATAAAAAATATATCATAAATTTATGTATTTTGCCATTGTGAATTGCTGAAATTAGGAGTATAATTTTTTTGATAATAAACCTTTCAGTTTTACGGAGGTACAAGTCTTATGAAAGAAATTCTGCAAAAGATAATCGAAGCTGATAAAAGCGCAAGAGATAAGGTTGCCGTTCAGAAGGAGCGTCTTGCAACGATTGAAGAAGAGATTGCTTCGGAAAAAATCGGCATTGACAATTATCTTCAGAGTGATGCCGAGGATAAGATTGAAAAGGCAAAGCTGAAGCAAAAGCAAAGACTTGAAAACGAGATAAAACGCATTGATGAAAATTTCAGTAAAACCGAAGAGGCTCTCACCTCTGCTCAGCGTGAAAACAGTGAAAAATGGGTAAACGATATTCTTGAAGCCGTAACGAAATAATCACACTTGCGGCCGTAACTAAAGAAAGGAGTGACATTTATGAACAAAGCCGAAAACGCCCTGCTTGCCAAGGCTCACGCTTTATATGCAAAAAGGCTCAGCGAAGAGGACTATACCGCAATGCTCGAATGTCACTCGAACAACGAGCTGTTCTCCTATCTCAAATCGAACACCTCCTACGGAGAATATCTTCAAAAATATCCTACCGTAAAGTTATCGAGAGCGCGATTTGAAAACGCAATGAAGCAGAGTCTTCTTGACCGAGTATCTTCACTCTGCCGATTTGAAAAGATGATCGGAGAAAGTCTTTACAGATATTTTATTACGAAAAACGAGATTGAGACCATCATATACTGTTCGCGTCATCTTGACATAACAGAAATTACTGATTTGTTCATCATTCCGGATTTTTATAAAAAGGAACAGAACGTTTTCGGTGAGGATATGCAGAAAGCCCGATCCTTTGATGAGCTGGTTGAATATCTTAAGGGATCGCCCTATGAAAAGGTTGTAAAGGCGGTTATGGACACCGTTGGAGACCTTAACCTTGCAACGCTTGAGAATGCACTTTACGGTTACCTCTATACCGAGACTGCGTCACAGATAAAAAAATCCTTCAAAGGAAAGGCCGCCGATGAAATTCTCGGTTATTTCCGACTCGTTTCCGATATGATTATGGTTGAATCGGCAGTAAGACTCAATGAGTTTTATCCCGATCTGCCGGGAGCAAAAGCAAATCTTTTTGTCTCTCCCGTGAGTAATTTCGACAAAAATCAGATCCAGTCATTTATTGACAGCACCACCGTTGACGACGTTATGAGGATAATTTCATCAAGCGGATACAGAAAATATTTCCGTGACGGTGACGACCGCCCGATAGAGCACAGAACACGTGAAGCGGTGATAAGCCAATGCACAAAAATGCTCAGATATTCTCAGAATCCTCTTGTGTGTATGTTCTGCTACAGCACGCTTGCGGAAAACGAGATTAAAAATATTACGCATATTATCGAGGGAATAAAATACAAATTATCTCCCGAAGAAATATCCCGAATAATTGTGAAAGGAGAAGATAAATGTCTGTTGAAAAAATGAGACTTGTGAAAATCAGCGGCGAAAACGAAAAGCTTGATGACCTTGTGCGTGTCATTATGGACTGCGGTTGCTTCCAGCCGGACTCAGCCAACAAGTTCTTTTCTTCGTCCATGGGACTTTTGCCGTACACTGAGGAAAACCAGTATGCCGCAAAGCTTTCGGGACTGCTGACCTTCACAAATCAGATAAACTATACTCCTGTATTCGATGAAAGCAAGGCTGCCGAACCGCTTACAGAGGACGAGCTTTATAAGGCAGATCGATTGCACGGAATTTCGGTTGATTTTTCAAAGCAATACAATATTTTGCTTGAGCAAAAGCAAAAATGTGAAGAAGGACTTGTAAAGTTTTCACATTTCACCGGACTCAGCGTTGACCTTGACCGTATTCTTGAGCTTGAGTTTGTAAAAGCCAGATTCGGTCATCTTCCCAAGGAAAGTCTTGCAAAGCTTGATTCACTTTTCAAGGAGTGTCCGTACTTCTATTTTGTTCCGTGTTCTGCGGACAAAACTGATTCGTGGGGTGTATATTTTGCCCCGGCAAACAGAATTGACGAGGTTGACAAGATTTTTGCAATGCTTCTTTTTCAGCCCTTTGAAATTCCCGGTGCCGCAGGCTCAATTGACCACATAACCGAAGAGCTAAATAACAATATTGAAATCATCTCGTCACAGCTTAAGGAGCTTGAAAGCGGAAACGCAGACGAAATTGAGGAGCTTAAGGACTTCTGTGATTCGATTTATTCCAAGCTTGTCTCTCTTGACGAGGCACAGCAGCTGAAGAGCTACACGGTTCACAACGGTCACTACTTTATGATGGCAGGTTGGGTTCCCAAAAGTGAGGAAAAAGACTTTGTCAAACGCGTTGAAGCAATTGATACCGTCGAGACAGAAAGTACGGAGCCTGATTCTCACCACGACTCACCGCCCGTAAAGCTCAAAAAACGCAGAGGTCCTCTCAAATACCTTATTGACCCGTATAAGTTTTATATCGATATGTACGGAACACCATCATATTCCGATATTGACGTAACATCCTTTGTCTCGATAACATATACCGTTCTCTTCGGCATTATGTTCGGTGATATGGGTCAGGGACTGGTTCTTTCAATAGTCGGCTTCCTTATGTATAAGCTTAAAAATATGGGGCTCGGCAAAATCCTCATCCCCTGCGGCATTTCGTCAATGATATTCGGCTTTATCTTCGGAAGTGTCTTCGGATTTGAAGAGCTGCTCGACCCCGTTTACCACGCGCTTGGCTGGGCGGGAAAACCGCTTCACGTCATGGAAAGTGTAAACACGGTGCTCCTTATGGCAATCGCCATCGGTATAGCCCTCACCTCGCTCTCCATCATCATCAACATATATGCCTGTATCCGACGCAAGCATTTCGGAGAAGCCGTATTCAGCCAGAACGGAATTGTGGGACTGCTGACATATCTTGCAGGCTGCAACCTGGCATCAGGCTTTATGAATGGCCCTGCACCCATACCGACTTCCGTTTGCGGAATAATGATCGGCGTGGGAGCAACACTTCTGCTGATTAAGGAAATTCCGATAGGCATTATCGATAAGCATCCCGATTGGAAGCCCGACAGCATAATGGACTTTGTTCTTCAGAACATTTTTGAGCTGTTGGAATATGTCCTTTCATATCTGAGCAACACGGTTTCATTCCTCCGTGTCGGCGCATTCGTGCTTGTACATTCCGGTATGATGATGGTTGTTTTCTCGTTGGCAGGAGAAAACCAAAATCTGTTTGTAATCATTCTCGGTAATATTCTCGTTATAGCACTCGAAGGCTTGCTTACGGGAATTCAGGCACTCCGTCTTGAATACTACGAGATGTTCTCACGCTTCTATGAGGGTGACGGAAAGCCGTTCACACCCTTCTCAAATAAAAAATTCTCTCTTGGAGGTAAACAAAAATGACAACAATTTTTTACGTTCTTTTAATTCTTGCACCTATCGCACTCATCGTTTCTGCTTTCTCGGTTATAAAATCACGCAGTGAAGGTAAACCGGTGAAAAAGTCCGTCCGCAACAATCTTCTTGTATTTGCAGTTCTTATTGTTCTCATTTCCACAATGTCCTTTTCTGTTTTTGCCGATAACGGTGAAGCCGCACCTGCCGCAGAGCCTGCACAGGCAACAGAGGAAGTATCAGTTGACAACTCCAAGGGACTCGGACTTCTCGCAGCAGGTCTTGTTACCGGTCTTGCAGGTATCGGTGGCGGTATTGCCGTTGCCGCAGGTGCTCCTGCCGCTATAGCCGCCACAGCAGAAGACCCGAAATCCTTCGGTAAATCAATCATCTTCGTTGCTCTCGGCGAATCCATCGCCCTTTACGGTGTTGTTATTTCAATTCTTATTCTTCAAAAGGTATAAAGATGAAATTTTACTTATTGACGGACGATGCCGACTCCCTTGTCGGTATGCGCCTTGCAGGTATTGTCGGGAATATTGTTCACACCAAGGAAGAGGTCCTTTCGCAGATAAAATCTGCTGAAAAGGATGATGTCGGAATGGTTCTCATAACTCCGGGCGCGGCATCTCTCTGTCGCAGTGAACTCACGGAATTAAAAAAGCTCAACAAGCCTTTGATTGTTGAAATTCCCGACAGTAACCCGAACAACAACCCCGCCGATTCCGTTTCGGATTATATCCGCGATGCAGTCGGCATAAAAATCTGATTTCAGGAGGCGACAAATTTGTCTGAACGCCTTACAGTTTTTCTTAAAACCGTTACGGATTTCGCAGATGCACAGTGCTCTGACCTTGAATACAAGGCTCAAAGCTTTAAGGATGAGAACATTATTTCATACAGAAAAAGTGCTGAGCAGAAAGCCGAGGAATATATAGCTTATGAAACGGGCAGAGAGCTTACTGCTGTCAACAAGACAATATCCGACTATGAAGCAGAAAAGAAATCCGCGTTGATAAGCCTTCGTGCCGCTATCGGAAACGATGTTTTTGCGAAGGTAAGAGAAAAAATCGTGTTTTTTACCGAGTCTGATGATTATGCGGATTTTCTCAAGCGCAGTGCACTTGCTTTAAAGGATGCCGTCGGTGAAAACGCAACTCTTCTTCTCAGAGGATGTGATATGAAGTTCGCATCACAGCTTACTGAGCTTACAGGTCTTGATGTGCGTGAGGACTGCGACATTGAGTTGGGCGGTCTGCGAGCAATCAGCTCTGACGAAACCGTTATTACGGATGATACACTTGAATTCCGTCTTGACGCGGAATGTAAGGATTTCATTAAGAAATCAAATCTTAAAATATTTTAAGGGGGCTTTGTAATGTCTGAAAATATAATATTTGGCATAAACGGCCCCGTTGTAACCATTAAAGGTAAAACCGACCTGGAAATGATGGAAATGGTATATGTGGGCGATGCCAGACTCGTAGGCGAGGTTATCGGCATCAATAACGACTTCACCACCATACAGGTATATGAGGAGACGGGCGGACTGCGACCGGGAGAACCGGTTTTCTCAACAGGCTCTCCGATGTGTGTAACATTGGGTCCGGGAATACTTTCCAATATTTTTGACGGAATTCAGCGTCCTCTCAAGGATATTGAGAGTATATCCGGTGCATTTATCGGAAGAGGCATTGATGTTCCCGCAATTTCTCCCGACAAAAAATGGTCTGTTACCGTAAAGGTAAATATCGGGGACAGCGTTTCGGGAGGCACGGTGTTTGCCGAATGTCCCGAAACACGAGTAATCGTTCACAGAGCAATGATACCGACAGATATCTGCGGTACAGTTACAAGCTGTGTTCCCGACGGTGAATACACTGTTAACGACACGATTATTGAAGTTACCGACGAAAAAGGTGTTGTTCACAAGATAACACTTGCTCAGCGTTGGCCCATCAGAACTTCGCGTCCCGTCCGAAGCAGAAGCACGTCAACAAGACCGCTTATTACGGGTCAGAGAATTATCGACACGGTTTTCCCGATTGTAAAGGGCGGTGCCGCCGCAATTCCCGGAGGCTTCGGTACAGGTAAAACCATGACTCAGCATCAGCTTGCAAAATGGTGTGACGCAGATATTATCATCTATGTCGGCTGCGGTGAGCGTGGTAACGAGATGACTCAGGTTCTTACCGAATTTTCCGAAATCATTGACCCGAAAAACAACACTCCCCTGCTTGACAGAACGGTTCTTATTGCAAATACCTCTAACATGCCCGTTGCGGCTCGTGAAGCCTCAATTTATACAGGAATTACGCTTGCCGAGTATTATCGTGATATGGGTTATCACACGGCACTTATGGCTGACTCGACATCCCGTTGGGCAGAGGCCTTGCGTGAAATTTCGGGACGACTCGAAGAAATGCCTGCCGATGAGGGTTTCCCTGCATATCTTCCCTCCCGTCTCTCGGAATTCTATGAGAGAAGCGGTTATTTTGAAAACCTCAACGGAACAGAGGGCTCGGTAACGCTTATCGGTGCGGTTTCTCCGCAGGGTTCTGACTTTTCGGAACCGGTAACGCAAAATACCAAGCGTTTTACTCGTTGCTTCTGGGCATTGGATAAGAGTCTGGCTTATGCAAGACATTACCCGGCAATAAACTGGAATAACTCCTACAGCGAATACCTTAACGACCTTTCCGACTGGTACCGCGACAACGTGAATAAGGAGTTTATGTCCTGTCGTGAAGAACTCTGCGGTATTCTTGCCGAAGAAAACAATCTTATGGAAATTGTCAAACTTATCGGTGCCGATGTTCTGCCCGACGACCAGAAGCTCATTATCGAAATTGCAAGAGTTATCCGAGTCGGATTTTTACAGCAGAATGCATTCCATAAGGACGACACCTTTGTACCGATAGAAAAGCAGTTCAGAATGATGGAAATTATACTGTATTTCTATCACCGTTGCCGTGAGGTAGTCGCAAAGCAGATTCCCATTTCCAAGCTTATGTCCACAGAACTTTTTGACAGACTTATCAAAATGAAATACGACATTCCCAACGACAATATCAGCCTTTTTGACTCGCTTAAAAAGGATATTGACGATGAGATTAAAAAGATTCTATACTAAGGCGGTGAGAGAATGATAGTTCAACATTTAAAATTATCTGAAATAAACGGTTCTCTTGCCGTTATTGACGGAGTTAAAAATGCCTCATACGAGGAGATGGCAACACTTCACCTCGAAGACGGAACAACGCGCACGGGCAGAGTCGTAAAAATTGAAGGTGAACGCGTAACGCTTCAGATTTTTGAAGGAACACGCGGAATTTCAATGAACAACACAAAAACGTCTCTTGCAGGAGAGGGAATGAAGCTTTCTCTCTCTCCCGAAATTCTCGGCAGAGTTTTTGACGGTCTCGGCAGACCTGCAGACGGACTCGGAGAGGTTTTTGCCCTCGAAAGAAAAGATGTAAACGGTGCTCCCATAAATCCCGTTTCCCGTGAGTATCCCAGAAACTTTATTCAGACCGGAATTTCTTCGATTGATGCACTTGCAACGCTTATCCGCGGTCAGAAGCTTCCGATTTTTTCCGGTTCGGGTATGAAGCATAACGAGCTTGCGGTTCAGATTGTGCGTCAGTCAACCATTGCCGACAGCGATGATTTTGCCGTTGTTTTTGCGGCTATGGGTGTAAAAAACGACGTTGCGCAGTATTTCCGTTCCTCTTTCATTTCAGCCAATGTTATGAACAGGGTTGTTATGTTCCTGAACCTTGCAAACGACCCGATTATAGAGAGAATTATGACCCCAAAGTGTGCGCTTACCGCCGCTGAATATCTCGCCTTTGAACTCGGAAAGCACGTTCTTGTTGTTATGACGGATATGACGGCTTATGCGGAAGCGGTACGAGAATACAGCTCGTCAAGAGGTGAAATCCCATCAAGAAAAGGCTTCCCGGGATACCTCTATTCCGACCTGGCGGCACTTTATGAGCGAGCAGGTATGATTGAGGGTAAAAAGGGCTCGGTTACACAGCTTCCCATCCTCACTATGCCAAATGACGACATCACACATCCGGTTCCCGATCTGACCGGTTACATCACGGAGGGACAGATTGTTCTCAGCCGTGAGCTTGGTTCTGCCGGAATTTATCCTCCGGTAAATGTTCTGCCGTCGCTTTCACGACTAATGAAGGACGGTATCGGTGATGGCTATACAAGAGCCGACCACCAGCCTCTCGCCAATCAGTTGCTTGCAACCTATGCTAAGGTTCAGGATGCCAAGGCTCTCGCCTCGGTTATAGGTGAAGATGAGCTGTCTCCGTCGGATAAAAAGCTGCTCGAATTCGGAAAAGCCTTTGAAAACAGATTTCTCAATCAGGCATTTACCGAGAACAGAACAATTGAACAGACTCTTGATCTCGGTTGGGAGCTTCTCTCAATTCTCCCGAGAAGCGAGCTTGACCGTGTTGACGATGCAATTCTTGATAAATTCTACAAACCGCAGAGCTGAAACCCCGTAATTTTAAAAGCCACGGAAGGAGTGTGAACAATGGCTGATATTTTTCCTACCAAAAGCAATCTTATGGCCACTCAGAAATCCCTTGAGCTTGCGTTACTGGGATACGAGCTTATGGACAGAAAAAAGAATATTCTCGTCCGCGAAATGATGACGCTCGTTGACGACGCAAAAACAGTCCGCAAGGAGATAAACGAGTGTTATGAAGAAGCGTACAGATATCTGCGTCTTGCCAACACGACCTTAGGTGTATGCGGAAGTTTTTCGAGGACCGTTCCGATTGATGAAGGTCTTGAAATTGATTTTAAGAGCGTTATGGGTGTGGAAATTCCCATAATCTCAAACAATCCCACTCCCTCGGCGCCGTATTTCGGTCTTGCTTCCACCAACGGCTATCTTGATCGCGCATACATCTGCTTTAACAAAGCAAAGGAGAAAACGCTGAAGCTGGCAGAGATTGAATCGGGAGTTTACAGGCTTGCCGATGCAGTCAAGAAAACCCGTAAGCGTGCAAATGCGCTTAACAACATTATGATTCCGAGGTTCAGACAGACAATCAAATTCATCAGCGAATCCCTTGATGAAAAAGAGCGTGAGGATTTCACAAGGCTCAAGGTTATCAAGGCGCGAAAAGAAAAAGAATAAAAAAAAATCCCCGGCACTTCAAGTTTCCGTCGGGGATTTTTTATGTCTGAATATTATTTAATCCAGGTATTTACGGCATTTTCAATAAGCTCAACTACCTTATCAACAATGACCTCGTCACCGTCCTGAAGATTGAGGAGCGGCTCTCTGACACCGCCGAGCTCAAGGCCTGCTCTCTTTTTGAGAGCCGCCTTTGCAGTAGCATACATATTGCCCTTGGTTGAGCACATTGTGTAAATTACTTCATTGATCTCATCCTGGAGCTTGCCTGCGTTTTCAAAATCGCCTGATCCGAGCATTTCGTTAAGCTTAACAAAAAGTTCCGGCATAACACCGTAAGTACCGCCGATACCACCGTCAGCACCGATAAGTCTGCCGCCTACAAACTGCTCATCGGGACCGTTAAACACAACGACTTCTCTGTTATTGAGCTTTGCCTGACGCTTGAACATCTGAATGTCCTGAATCGGCATTGATGAGTTCTTGACACCGATTACCTTGGGGTTTTTAAGCATCTCGTCGAAAAGTGACATTGTAAGCGCAACTCCTGCAAGCTGAGGAATGTTATAGATAACGTAATCCGTGTTGGGAGCAGCCGCTGAGATATCGTTCCAGTATTTTGCGATTGCCTTTTCAGGAAGTCTGAAGTAAATGGGCGGAATTGTTGCGATTGCATCAACTCCCAAAGCTTCTGCGTGACGAGCAAGCTCACAGCTGTCCTTTGTATTGTTGCAGGCAACATGCGCGATAATTGTAAGTCTGCCGCGGTTTGCCTCCATAACAGCCTCAAGTGTCTTTTTTCTGTCCTCAACGCTGTGATAAATACATTCGCCTGATGAACCGCCTACATAAAGGCCCTTTACGCCCTTTTCAGCAAGGAAATTAACCAATGCTTTTGTACCCTCAACAGAAATATCACCGTTCTCATCATAGCAAGCATAAAACGCGGGGATTATACCCTTATATTTTTCAAGACTCATTTCAAATCAACCTCTTTCCTCAATTTCTTCAAGCATCTTGTCAAGCATAATAAGGCATCTCGGCACGTGGAACGGTCCCTTGAAGGTTGAACCGATACAAGCGGGAAGTGTGGGATTACCGTCACGGCGAAGATATCCGTACCACTCACCGCAGGGTGCAGATGCAAACTTATCCTTTGCATAGTCAAGAATCTGATTGAAAATATCAAAATATTTTTCATCTTTTGTATCTCTGTAAATCATAAGAGATGCAATAAGTGCTTCGTTATGAGGCCACCACAGCTTCATATCGTGTTCATAGGCCTCGGGCGGATTGCCGAGACAGTCAAAGAAGTAAAGAATTCCGCCGAACTCCTTGTCCCAGCCTTTTGCAAATGCCATATCAAATATTTCAATTGCTTTTGCGTGGAGTTCCTTATCGCCCGTCTGATTTGCTCTTTCCATAAGGAACCAGCTGCACTCGATATCGTGACCGGGATTAACCACTCTGCCCTCTGTGATGTCAAGTCGCGGTGTTCCGTCGGGAGCAACCGATTCAAGAGTGCATCCGAGGTCTTTTTTAACGTGATACTTAAAGATGTCATTCACGCACTCGTCTGCACGCTTGTTGTAAAGTTCTGCATTTTCCGGGTCAACACGGAGAAGAACAGAGGTTACATTCAACAAAATCATCGGAATGCCCAATGCTCTGCCCGAGCGTGTTTCCGGCTCTGTTTTTGCACCGAGACCCGTCGGGTCGGGCATACCGTGGTTGAGATTCCAATACATATCATAAGCTCTTCTTGCTCGCTCAAGATGTTCTTTTTCTCCTGTAATACCGTAATATTCAGCATTTGCTATGCAATAAAAAGCCTCGGAATAACAATATCTGCGCTGGCGGAGGGGCTTGCCGTCTTCAGTAACCGTAAAATAAAGTCTGCCCTCAGCGTTTTTGTTCACACAGTATTTCTCAAGGAAATCAATACAGCTTTTACTTGCCTCAAGCCACTCTTTTTTCACTCCGTATGCGTGGCAGAGATATGAGAAAATCCATCCGCAACGGCCCTGCATCCAGACGCTTTTATCGGTTGAGAAAACCTTACCGTCTTTATCAATACAGGTATAAACACCGCCGTGGACATCATCCATACCGTTGTCAAGCCAGAACTGAGCAACATCTTTAAGCTGTGCCTGAACCCAGCTTCTTGTTTCTTTTATGTTCATTTTATTCACCCCGAAAGTAAACAATATTATAAAAAAATTGTATCACACAAAACCTGCTTTGTAAAGTAAAACCAACGGAAAAAAGCACATAAACGCAAAAAAATCCGAGGCGGAGAGCACGCTCCGTCCCGGAAAATATCAATAGGTTATTGAGAAATCCTTTACGAATGTAAATTCAACATTTGCATTGTGTGTTCCGAACATGTTGACCGTGATATTAAGTGTCAGTGGAGTTGAATAGATAACGTGAGTCATTTTACCCGTTGACTTATTGATAGTTGCCGTTACCTCACAGTTGTAGTAATTTGTAGAAAAATCCTTGACAAACGGCGGAGCCTTCTCGGCAACCTCAACAGCCTCTATAACATCGCAGACGGAAGCTACGCCCTTTCCGGCGGTGGGATTTTTCTCATCCTTGAGCTTGAAATAAATTTCATAGTTTTCGCCCTTATCGGTACGAGTTGCCTTAAGAACATCTGCGGCGGTAAGACGGCTTACATAATCCTGATTTGGAACCAGGAAGTTTTCTCTTATCTCTTCCTTTGTATCATACACAATCGGCTCGGTATCATCCTTCATTGCCGTTTTCAGCAAATCCTCTGCCATTGACTGAAGAATGTCGGGAACAACAAGCTTTCCGACAATTCTCTTCTCATAATTCTTCACAACCTTGGTTGCCTCAGTCTTTACTCTGTTTGCGCTCTCATTGAAATACGCAACGATTTCTGCTGTTTCGGGAGCATTTTCTCCTTTTGATGCATCGCCGTCAGATAAATCGGTATCACCCTCAACAACGTCGCTATCACCTTCGGGAGACTCGGCACCGCCGAACCCGGAAACAGAGCTGTCGCCCGGAGTTGACGGAGTTTGCTGAATGCCGTCGGAATTCTCCGCGGGCTGCTGTATCTGAGCCGAAGCGCCTGCAGACGCTGTCAGCTTACCGGAATAGGTATATGCCGTTGCAACCATACCGAATGTGATTACGACCGCCAGCAAAATTGCAAGTGCAGACATAAACGATGAAGCAAACGCCTTTTGTTTAATCTCTTTTTTCTCCTGCAGTTCCTTATATTGAGCAGGGGTAAGTTCTTTTTTTGCCATGTCCGTACCTCTTTTCATCAGATTAACCCTCAGCGATATTGTATCATAAGTCCGACGACTTGGCAATTATACATAATAGACAACAAAAAACGGAGAAGCTTGTTCATTTCTTCTCCGTTAAAGATTTTACCATCTGTTTTCTACATACTCACAGAAAGCATACATATCCTTGATCTCAAGCTTTGTACCGTCGTCAAGAGTAACGTCACCGTTCCAGAGTCCGTGAACCTGATGTGAGTGCATTCTGCCGATTTTAAGGTCAAGGTCAGAATGATAATCGAATGTGGGCGTCATTGTGAGATTGAATCTGCCGTCCTCGGAGATAATCTTCCAAGGCTCCATATATTTATCGTCCTTCGGGAAGGTCTCAACATCAACCGCACCGAATTTGTGTGCCTTACCGTCATAGAAAATGCAGGTTTCGGTTGCATTACTCTCATTACCTATTGCCCAGGTAATTTCAAAGCCGAAGGTATGCTTTTCACCCTTTTCGTCATAGAGATATGTAGAACCGTTACCCCAATACCAGACCATCTCATGAATTGTATTTACTCTGCCCCAGTCAAGACAGGCAAATGAATTTTCCTTAGAGAAGCTGTAAATATCGTTGCCGATTCTCATAGTACCCTCACAAGGCATACAGTTCTGCTTTGTTGTCATAAAGTATCTTGTGGGATCCTCGTCAAAAGGAAGAACGGTAGTTATATTTTCAAGGTCGGGAGCAATATCCATTTTGAAATTGCACTCCACCATACCTCTGTCCTTTGTGGGACATCTGAACCAAAGTGTTCTCTCGGTCTCTTTTGTGTCAAAATCGAAATCTGCCTTTCCGACTTTATCTCTGTAACGGTTGGGAGCGTCACCCTTTGCAGGCGGAACGTGTTTTTCGCCGCCTAAAAAGAACTGTGAGCAGTCGATAATCTGTTTTCCGTTCACCAAATCAATAAGCTTTGCGGAGACATAACCGCCGATTTTGATATTTGCAAAGCTGAGCTGAACCATATATTTACCGTCTGAAACCTGATAGAAGTCCCATTCCTTACGGCTCATGATACCCGACTTTACAAGAGTTCTGTCATACTCGAAAACATTATGTCTTGCCCAACCCTTTGCATTAAGAGTACCGTCGGGGTTAAGAAGCGGTGTGCTCTCGGTATATTCTGTCTGTTTCGATTTTTCCTTCCAATCCCAGAAGGGAACATAGGTTCTTTCCAAATTCATCTCTCCTAAAAATTTTTTCCCAATGAAAATATTATACTCATTTGTTTTTCCATTTGCAATAATTTATGTGAAAAAAATCACAATATTTCTTCCAATTTATTAAGAAAAGCCTTTTCGCCAAACGTATTCATCTTAAAAAACATTGCCTGACTGCCTCCCGTAGCGATTGCCGAAAGATAAATCGGCTCGTTTCCGTTCTGAAAAAGCGTTACGCTTAGGCTGACACGGTTTCCGCCCATACTGCTGAACCGCTCAAAGACACGCACACTGCAACGGGCTGTTTCTCCGCGGAAATCGCTTTTTTCCTCCAATGAGGCAGAAGCACTTCCGTTCAGTATTCCACGCTCAACAGTTGCAATAATCTCATCAAAATTTCCCGACAATTTCTTTTCAAACTTTGCCACAGTTTTTCCTCCTTATTCCGCAATATCAGCATAAAAATACAGGTCGTAATCTCCCAGTGCCATAACCAATGTGGGCACACGGCTGTTATCGGCATATTCGGTTTCCGAAACATTGACATACCCTTCCGTTCCCTTAAATATCACCTTGTAATCATTCGTAACCTCGGTCACATACATATCCTCATAAGCACCGTTATGGGTCTCGTTGTTGGTTTTATCGATTATGGCAATCTCTCCGTCGTCAGCCTTAAGCACCACATCGACCACCTCGGCATCAGGATATGCGGCAGCCTCTTCTCCGACCGCGACAACGGTGCCGCTATTCTCTGTCCTGAGTGCCGTTCTGAGCTTCCACTCGTAATCCTCAATTTCATATCCGTTTTTGCCGCAGGCTGCAAATGCCGTCAGCATCACTGCCAAAAGACAGACAACTCCGACAATTTTCTTCATAAAATCACCTCTTCAGAATAAAATCATTCACCGTCATAGATATCTGTGTACCCCGGGAAACACTCTCCCTTTATATCTATTATATCATCAACCGAAATCTCCGTCATATCGGCAAATTTCAGCGTTCTTGTGACATAATCGTATCTTCTGACCTCACCGACAAGCTCCTCATATCTGCCGCCCGACTTATACGAGTCCTTCACAAACCTCATAACCGTAATTTCGGGATGTGAGGCTATATGATTGAGCAGATAGTTCATTTTATCGTTGAGAATCATTTTTGTCTCATCATCAAGTTCAATTTTTTTATCGGTAAGTCTTGCCGTCTCCCTTATGGCTTCGTCGTGTCCCGTGAGAGCCGCAAACGGCGAAAACTGTGCCGCTCTTGCTTCTCTTGACATTCTCTGCCGTTTTGACGACGTGAAATGGGGCAAATCTATAATATCCTCGTACATTTTTTCACTTCCTATGCCTTGTGTCCGCCTATCTG
Source organism: uncultured Clostridia bacterium (assembly GCA_937920235.1). Classification (GTDB taxonomy): domain Bacteria; phylum Bacillota; class Clostridia; order Oscillospirales; family Acutalibacteraceae; genus Fimenecus. Next base: position 68,490 of record CALGUK010000002.1, read on the forward strand.
ACTGTTTCTGTCCTTGGCGGTTGCGCCCTCTTCAAGATTCATACCCTTAAGAATTGCATTTTTTCCGAACTTCTTCTTGATTTCCAGAACTGCCTCCTGCATTTTCTTTTCCTTCTGAAGCAGTTTTTCCTCTGCTCTGCGCTGTTTTTCCTGCTCCTCATAATCCGTGAAAAAGTCGAGCTGCTCAGGGACGGGCTCTTCCTCATCCGACTCACGCTCAAGCTTACAGGCGGCAATTGTAATACGACGCACCAGCAAATCTTCGTTTATTATTTTATCATACAGCTTCATCACGGCATCAACAATAATCTTGCCCGAGGAGGTCTTTTTGGGAATATTTATTGTACCGTGTGCGTATTTCGGCACTTTTCTGCCGTAATGATCCGTAATTATTTCACCCGTGTAGCTTTCACTTATTGTTTTATCTGTAAGATTTTCGATGTCATAGCCTACGGTAAGCACCATCTGATCGGTGACAAGCTTTTTTTCCACCAGCTCGAGTACGAGAAGTTCTGTCATCTCTCTTGTTATGAGCTTAGCCTTATGAAACGGGTAAGGTGACTGAAGCACCTGTCCGGAGCTGAGCGAATTGGTTGACGGCTTATATGCCTTGACATCAGCTATCGTACACGGTTCCCAGCCCCAAGCGTGATCTATGAGCAGTTCCGCATTGACACCGAAAAGGCGATAGAGCAAATCCTCATCAACCAATGAGCAACGCGCCACATCTCCCATGGTAAACAGCCCGTATCTGCCGAGTTTTTCGGCATATCCCCGTCCGACTCTCCAGAAATCCGTCAGAGGCCGGTGGGACCACAGTTTTTCACGGTAAGAGCGTTCGTCGAGCTCAGCTATACGAACACCGTCGCTGTCCGCAGGAATATGCTTTGCCTCAATATCCATAGCTACCTTTGCGAGATACATGTTGGTGCCTATCCCTGCCGTAGCGGTTATTCCCGTGGTTCTGAGCACATCCTGTATCAACATTCGGGCAAAATCGTGAGGAGTCTTCTTATATGTGTCAAGATAGTGAGTTATATCAATAAAAACCTCGTCAACGGAATAGACATGGATATCCTCAGGAGCAACATATTTAAGATACACATTATATATCCGCGTGCTGTACTCCATATAATATGCCATTCTCGGAGGTGCAACGATATAATCGAGCTCGAGAGATTTATCCGCGGCAAGCTGGGTGCTGTCACAGGATTTTGCTCGGAATTTTCTGCCGGGTGCAAGACGGCATCTCTGTGCGTTTATCTCGCGCACCTTCTGTACCACCTCAAACAGCCTTGCTCTGCCGGGAATACCGTAAGCCTTGAGAGACGGAGTTACCGCAAGACAAATCGTTTTTTCCGTGCGGGATTTATCGGCTACAACGAGATTTGCAGTGAGAGGATTTATGCCTCTTTCCACACATTCCACTGAGGCATAAAAGGATTTTAAATCAATACAGAGATATTTTCGCTCCGTCAAATATGCCTCACTCCTTTTACCTTTTTATATTATGATATAATATTCCGCAAACAAATTCAATTATTTTTCACCTTTTATACTACAATCTTTAAAAATAATATTTACAATTTATTAAAAATAACATATAATTATGATATTAAAAGTGAAAGGATGGGTTTTGAAATGGGAAACGGTCTTAAAAAGCAGTACGGTCTTCTTATGGCAATATGTATGGTAGTCGGTACTGTTATAGGTTCCGGTGTTTTCTTCAAAGCACAGGCAATTCTCCAAAAAACCAACGGCGATATGCCAATGGGCATTATCGCTTGGATCATCGGCGGTATCGTCATGATCTTCTGCGTGCTTGCGTTCTGCGTTATGGCACAGCAATACGAAAAGGTAAACGGTCTTGTTGACTATGCCGAGGCAACTGTCGGCAATAAATATGCATATCTTATGGGTTGGTTCTCAACCACAATTTATGCTCCTGCAATGACATCTGTTCTCGCATGGCTCACAGCAAGATATTTCCTTACTTTTTTGGTTTCGGTAAATCCCGATTTACAGCTTACGGGCGACCCGGTTACAAGCTCTGAGACATTCCTCCTTGCAGGATTTATTCTTATTCTTGTTTTCGCGGTCAACACCCTTTCTTCAAAGCTTGCAGGCAAGCTCCAGATAAGCGCAACCTTCATCAAGCTTATTCCGCTTCTTCTTATGGCTGTTGTGGGTACTGTTTACGGCTTCAGCCACAATCTTGCAGGCGAACCGGTTTCTATTCTTCAGGGCAACTTTGCAACGGGTACGGGTAATATCTCCACTCTCTTCGGTGCAGTTGTTGCCACGGCTTTTGCCTATGAGGGATGGATTCTTGCAACATCAATCAACTCTGAGATTAAGAATTCAAAGAAAAATCTTCCTATCGCGCTCATTGCAGGCGGTATCATAATCATCGTTGTTTACATCTTCTATTATATCGGTGTTGCAGGCGGTGCAAGTGTTGAGACACTTATGAATGACGGTGCCACAACAGCGTTCACAACCGTTTTCGGAAACGTGTTCGGCAATATTCTCAATCTCTTTGTTGCAGTATCCTGCCTCGGAACACTCAACGGTCTTCTTATCGGATGCATCCGCGGTATGTACTCAATTTCTGTTCGCGGCTACGGACCTAAGGTAAATCTTATGAAGCAGATTGACCCGGCTTCTGAAATGCCTTCAAACTCCTGCATCGTCGGTCTTGTGGTTGTTGCCGTATGGCTTGTTTATTTCTACGGTGCAAATCTCGCCGCAAAACCCTGGTTCGGTATATTCAGCTTTGACTCGTCAGAGCTTCCGATTATCACCATTTATGCTCTTTATATTCCGATGTTTATTCAGTTCATGAGAAAGGAAAAGGGTCTCTCCGTCATCAAGAGATTTGTTCTTCCGAGCCTCGGAATTATCGGCTCGGCATTTATGGTAATCGCCGCAATCTATTCTCACGGTTATCTCCCCTATATCACTGCAAAGGAAGCAGGTGCAGGCTTCTCCTGTCCCGTGCTCTTCTATCTTATTGTATTTGCCGTGATTATGGGTATCGGACTTCTCGTTATGAATCCGAAGAAAAAAGCAAAATAAAATATTTTAAACGCTTTGAGCCTGTAAGGAAAAATCTTACAGGCTTTTTCTTTGTCTCAATATTGAATTAACTCCGTGATTGATATATAATATAAATATATTGGAGGCAGATTTTTATGAGAATTTTCGAATGTGTGACCGAGCTTATCGGCAAAACACCTCTTATTGAACTTAAAAATACAGAAAAATCTCTCGGTCTTTGTGCGCGTCTTATTGCAAAAACGGAATATCTGAACCCTGCAGGCAGTGTTAAAGACAGGGTTGCGCTTAAAATGATTGACGATGCAGAGGCAAAAGGTCTTTTAAAGAAGGGCTCGGTAATTATTGAGCCCACAAGCGGTAACACGGGAATCGGTCTTGCCGCCGTTGCCGCCGCAAGAGGATACAGACTTATTATCACCATGCCCGAAACCATGTCGGAAGAGCGCAGAAAGCTTATTGCCGCTTACGGTGCCGAGCTTGTGCTGACTGACGGCTCAAAGGGTATGAGCGGTGCAATCGAAAAAGCGGAAGAATTGTCAAGGGAAATACCCGACAGCATTGTTGCGGGACAGTTTGTAAATCCGTCTAATCCCGATGCGCACCGTGAGACGACCGGGCCTGAAATATGGAACGACACCGACGGCAATATAGATATTTTTGTTGCCGGAGTCGGAACAGGCGGTACCATCACAGGTACGGGAGAATTTCTCAAATCTAAAAATCCCGATATAAAAATTATCGGCATTGAGCCGTGCGACTCCCCCGTTCTTTCAGGCGGAAAGGCCGGACCTCATCCGTTGCAGGGAATCGGAGCAGGATTCGTACCGGAAATACTCAACCGCGCTATAATTGACGAGATTATGACGGTATCAGGCGACGAAGCATATTCAGCCTCACGGTTTCTTGCAAAAAACGAAGGCTTGCTTGTGGGAATTTCCTCGGGTGCGGCACTTCACGCGGCAATAAAGCTTGCCGAGAAAAAAGAAAATGCAGGAAAAACGATAGTCGTTCTCCTGCCGGACACGGGTGACAGATATCTGTCAACTGAATTATTTTAAATTAAAAAGGCCATTCCGAGCACCGCAAAGAATGACCTTTATTTTTTTGCTTTTTACAGCTTTTTATCTTTTTCGAGAGATGCTCTGACGGCATCCATAACAGCGGTGTCAAATCCCTTTTCCTGAAGCTTTGCCACGCCCTCAATCGTTGTACCCCCCGGGGAACATACGCTGTTGATGAGTGCCCAGGGATTATGCTCTTTGTCTTCGAGAATCATTTTTGCACTTCCGAGCACGGCTTGAGCACAGATCTTTAACGCTTCGTCCTTTTTCATACCGCATTTTACGGCTTCACGCGCCATAGAATCGATAAACATATAAGAATAAGCGGGTGAACAGCCTGCAATTACACCGAAAAGGGCAAACTGACTTTCATCCAGCTCAGTCACCTCTCCGAAAGAGCAACAGAGAGCCTTTACAAATCCCAGCTCCTTGTCGGAAGTATTGCTGTTTTTGCAGACGGCACTCATTGAGGCGCCGACTTTTGCATTGATATTCGGCATTACGCGGACAATATGTGCTGAGTCCGGGAGAAATCCTCCGATATATCCGAGAGTTTTACCTGCACCGATTGAGACGAGAACAGTATCCCCGAGACAGTCTTTAATCGTCGGCAAAACTGTGGGGAAAACCTGCGGTTTAACGGCAAGAACGACAAATTCGCTGTTTTTTGCCGTCTCCTCTGCTGAAGCACAGCAGCTTACACCGTATTTTTTACTGAACAAATCGGCTTTTTCGGTATCAATATCAAACACACAGATATCCTCGCCCTTAAGAAAATCGGAGGATACTGCGCCTCCGATGATGGCACTTGCCATATTTCCGCAGCCTATAAATCCGAGCTTATTCATAAATCATTCCACATCGGATGTGCAATGACAGCACTTTGTAGCGTCAATTGCAATCTCGCTCTTGCAATAAGGACAAATCTTTGTTGTGGGTGCTGCTTCAACAACCTCTTCCTTTTTCTTGCCGAGAGAAGACAGCTTGTTAAGTCCTTTAACAAGAAGGAAAATAACAAATGCCATAATGATGAAGTCAATTATAACGGCGATAAAGTTACCGTATGTAAGTATTGCCGCGCCTGCCTCGGTTGCCTCTTCAACTGATGCATAATTTCCGCCGTCAAGGGCAATAAACTTTGAAGCAAAATCAGCGCCCTTCATAAGAAGGCTGATCAACGGCATAATGATATCGTTTACAAGAGATGTTACGATTTTCTGAAACGCACCGCCGATAATAACACCGACTGCAAGGTCAATAACGTTTCCGCGCATTGCAAATTCTTTAAATTCTTTTAAGAAACCTTTCATTTTGAGATCCCTCTTTCTTTTAATTTGATTTTTATTTTATCACGATTTTCCTTGTTTTTCAATATCATTTTACTCCTGTCATGTCAAAATCAGGTATAAAATCTGTTTTTGCGGAGTTTTTTTCCTGCATATATCCGTTTGAAAGGCCTATATCGAGGAAATAGTTCAGAACCTTATCGTATTCCGCTGTTGTCAAACGTCTTTTCAGTTCCTTGAAGCCGTCCGTATTTCCGTAGGGAGTGTACTGGCTCATCAGACTCACGCAGACATCATCCGGAAGGTTGTTTTTTATCCACATCAAAATATTTTTGCTTTCTTCAACATTTCCCGGAAGAACAAGATGACGGATAATGAGTCCTTTTTGTATAATACCGTTTTTATATTCGTTCACTGGTTGCTGACGGAACATCTCAAGCACAGCACGGCTCGTTTTCTCAAAATAATCGGGGCAGGAAGCATATTTTTTTGACTGCTCGCTGCTGAAATATTTGAAATCGGGCAGATAAACATCCACAAGTCCCTCGAGCTGTTTGAGTGTTTCAACGCTGTCATACCCCGAGCTGTTGTAAACCACGGGGACTGAAGGCTTATATCTGCTGAGTGCCTCAATCACCACGTGCGAGAAATGAGTCGGATTGACAAGATCAACGGTATGCACACCTTTTTGCTCAAGCTCCTTGAGAATATCGGTCAATCTGTCAACGGTGATTATCTGACCGACGTTTTCGTGGCTTATGGGATAATTCTGACAGAAACAGCATTTCAGCGAGCACCCCGAAAAGAAAACTGCACCTGTCCCGACGGTTCCGCTGATGCACGGCTCCTCCCACTTATGAATATCGGCACGGGCAAGAACGGGATTTTCGGGCATTTTGCAAAAACCGTTGCCGACGCATTCGTCTCTTTCGGCATTGCACCGCCTCGGGCAAATATTACACAGCATACCTTCACCACCTTTTTATCTGTGAGGATTATAACACATTATCACTTGATAAACAACAAAAAATGATATATACTTATCTATATACATTTTGCGAGGTGAATTTAATGCTTCTTACAATGGATATAGGAAATACCAATATCAATATCGGAGTTTTTGAGAAAGACGAGCTCACTCTGAGCCTGAGGCTTGCCACTGAAAGACAAAAAACCGATGACCAATACGCTATGGATTTCACTAATATTTTTGTAATGCACAAAATCGATTCGGGAGAGATATCGGGTGTCGTGATATCCTCCGTTGTTCCCGAAATCACAGAGTCTGTAATGAGTGCCGTCAAAAAGGTGACGGGCAAAGATGCTCTTATTCTTTCTCCCGGAGTTAAAACGGGACTCAACATTCTAATTGACAATCCTGCTCAGCTCGGTGCTGACCTGGCGGCAGGTGCAGTCGGTGCGGTAGCGGAATATCCGTTGCCTGCATTCATAATCGATTTGGGAACAGCCACAAAAATCTGTGCCGTTGACAAAAACAAAGGCTTCAGAGGATGTATGATCGCTCCCGGTGTTCAGATCTCTCTTAAAGCACTGACGGACACAAGCTCATTGCTCCCCACCATAAGTCTTGATCCGCCCAAAAAGGCCTGCGGTACAAACACGGTTGAAAGTATGCAGAGCGGTATCGTTCTCGGCACAGCCGCCATGATTGACGGTATTCTTGACAGATTCAGCAGTGAACTCGGTGAACCTGCCTCAATTATCGCAACGGGAGGACTTTCTTATTTTATATCCCCTGTTTGCAAAAGAGAGATAATCTATGACCGTCATCTGATTTTAAAGGGACTCAAAGCAATTTACGAAAAAAACAAATAAATATTATGTTTTGAAAATTATTCATCAATATTTTGCGTTGCATCCGCAGTGAGCAGCAGCAAGGAGGAATATATATGAAAACAAACTCACAGCTGAGAAAGGAGAAAACACTTTTTCTTACTCAGAATGCCGTTCTTGCGGCAATCGTTGTGCTTATGGCTTTCACGCCTCTGGGGTATCTCAGAACGGGAACGGGAATTGAGATCACATTTATAATGATACCCGTTGCCGTCGGAGCAATTACTCTCGGTGAAAAGTCGGGAGCTTTTCTCGGACTTGTATTCGGTATATCAAGCTTTATACAGTGCTTTGGTATGTCCGCATTCGGAGCTGCACTTCTTCAGATCAATCCGATTTTCACATTTATTATGTGTCTTGTCCCGCGTATTCTTATGGGATACCTTTGCGGTGTGATTTACAAGGCTCTGAAAAAGGTAAAGAGAGGTGTGGCGATTTTCATTGCAAGTCTCTCTGCGCCGGTTCTGAACACACTCCTTTTCGTAGGACTTCTGATAATCCTCTTCGGCAGAACGGATTTTATTACGGAAATGCGTGCAGGAGCAAATCTTTTTGCTTTTCTCATAGCATTTGTCGGGTTCAACGGCATATTGGAAATTATTGCGACAACTCTGATTTCACCGCCCGTTGCCATGACAGTTGAAAAAGCCGTTAAAAAATTCAGATAAAACATAACCGCCTGATCTTAAAAAATCAAGCGGTTCTTTCTTTTTATATCACATTGTTCTTTTTGAGAAATTCGATTGACTGATTCACCCATTTACCTGCCTCCTGCCCCTCAGCCAATGCAAAGCCATGGACATTTCCTGGATAGATATGAAGCTCATTGGGCACATTATTTTCGTTCAGCACCCTTTGGGCAACAAGGCAATTTGTCTCAGGCGGCACGGTAGGATCGTTTTTCATGGAAAAAAGGAACATCGGCGGATAATCGGCACTGATAAGATTTTGCACACTCAATTTGCGTGATAATTCTTCGCTGTAATTTTTACCGAGAAAAATCTTATCGCAGGTGATACCGAAATCCTTACATTTCAGGTCGATCATAGGGTATCCTCCGATAACGGCATCGGGCTTTCCGCTGATATGCGACAAATCCCCCGTCATTGCTCTGAGCTCGTCGTGAACACCGCTGACACTTGTTACAAGATGTCCTCCTGCCGAAAAGCCCACGGCGACAATCTCATTTTCGATTACTCCCCATTTCTCCGCATTACTGCGCACAAGCTGTATCGCGCGGATAAAATCGAGCTGAGGTGCAGGATAGCGATCGGGAGAGGTTCTGTAGCATACAATAAAGGCATGAAAGCCGAGAGAATTGAATTTTTTTGCAATCTCGACACCCTCGTGCCCCATACAGACATGAAGATATGCTCCGCCGGGAGCAATCACTACGGCAGGTGCTTTTTTATTTTCCAGCAGAAAGGGCACCATATACGGCTTTCTCTCGCCGTCATACAGCGGAATGTCCTTTTCTTCCCACAGGAGAAGGCTTCTCGGGTCGGATACGGGAATTACATTATCCTGACCGTTGAAGAAGCCGACCAAATCCGTCGTAAAGCCTTTTAATCCTTTGGGCGCAAGCTTTTCAAGTGTGCTGAACTTAAACGGCTCGATAAGTCTTAATATTCTGTTTATTTCCGGCACGGAAGAATAGCTCTGCAACCAAAAATTTGCTTTTTTATCACGTCTTACATCCCGAAGCTTCTGCTCCATAGTAATCATATTAAAACACCTCCGCACCGATTACAAGCCGATTCTTCTTTGTACTTCGAAGAACGCCCTTATAAATAAATCTGCCGAATCCGCGCACCGAAATCTTATCGTTGACGCTGACGGTTGCTGACGGACTTGCTTTCACGGCACCGTTCACAAATATTTTTTCCGTATTAAAAAGAGGTAAAACCTGACTTCGTGACATCTTATAAATTGCCGCAACAATAACATCAAGTCTTTCCGAAGATACGATTATCTCACGGTATTTAGTCTCGGGCAAAGCATCCTCGGGAATTTTGCAGGTCAGCTCGCATCTGACGGTTGTATGCCGTACCTGAGTAAGATTTTCAATTACATAATCGGAAATTGTATCAAGACAGAAAAGATAACCGCAATTTTCATTGATGATTATATCGCCCAGTACCTCACGGCGAATACCGAGTCCCATAAGAGAGCCTAAAAAATCGCGGTGAGTAAGATTATCTGCAAATTTTTGATTAACGGGTTTTATGAGAATACATTTTATCGGATAATCGGTATTATCGGTAAAATATTCTCTGTATCCGAAGCAGGCGACACATCTTTCGGCATTTTCATAGCCGCCCCAAAGTGTTACAGGTACAGAAAAACGCATAGCAGAAAGCTCCGATATCTCGGAAAGTCCCAGAAAATCGGAAAATACGGCATAACTGCGCTCATCCGAACGAGTTGCCAATTCTTCAAATCGTTTTTGTTTTTCTGTCATCACTGTCACCGCTGTTATTATATTATAAAAACAAGGGCAGGGTCAAGACCCCGCCCTGATGTTACGGCAATTAAACGTCATAAAACTTTTTCATTTTGTTTTTCTTGACTATGTTTATAATTATGATTATCGCCACAGCTGCAATTACAGAGAAAAAGCCGATATAGAGTCCCTGGGCATCATTATCGCCCTTGACCTTCATCCATAATGAATTCATATACTGTAAAGTATCGGTCGGAAGATTGTGAAACTCCTGAGTATTCTGCAAATCCTCTGGATAAACCGCCTTGCTGTCCGCAAGAGAATAATCGGGATTTTCAAGCACTGCCTTATTCGGTGTGGCATAATAAATATATTCCGCATTTGCAAGGGCTATTTCGGGCTCAAGCATAAAATTAATAAAGGCTTCAGCACCCTTTTTGTTCTGAGCGGCACTCGGAATACACATTGCGTCATAGAAGGTGTTGACACCTTCCTGCGGGAACACATAGCCGAGGTCGGAATTATTCTCAACCATCAACTCATAATCGCCGGCATAATAAGTGGCAAAAGCGTATTCACCGCTTTCCATCTTGATGAATACCTCATCCATTACATATTCGGGTCTGACGGCACGGCGCTGTTCAAGAAGATAATCTGCCGCCGCATCCCAATCCGCCATATCGGTTGTATTAATATCCTGTCCGAGAGCAAACTGTGCCACGGCAAAAGCATCACGCGGGTTATTAAACATCAGAACCTTGCCGTTATACTGCTCATCCCACAGCACCTTCCAGCTGGTCGGCTCTTCCTTGACAAAATTTTTATTGTAAATCAGTATGGTTGTTCCCACATTATAGATTACTGCATAATCGCTTATTCCGTTTGCGACGAGATGACCGTATTTTTCGCTGTCAAAATATCTGTCGTAATTCGGAATATTCCCGTAATCAAGAGGAAGAAGCATTTCCTCTGACAAAAGACGCTCAACCATATAATCTGACGGAATTACGATATCGTAGCTCACACCTCCGCCGGAAAGCTTGGAATACATATTTTCATTGGACTCAAAAGTTGTATAATTAACCTCGCACCCCGTAAGGCGCTCAAACTCGGTTAGGACGTCAACTTCTTCATCGTCAATGTATTCGCCCCAGTTATACACATTCAGGACCGTTCCCTGCAGACCGAGATTTTTATAATATTCAACGGTTTCGTCAGGGAAAATTTCATCATTTGCAAAAGCAGGGACCGTAAGCAGTGACAAAATCGCCGTTACGGAGAGAAGTGCGGAGAAGAATCTTTTCATTTTGTCTCCTCCTTCTGCTTTTTTCTCTGTCTCTTGTCAGAGCGCGACTGAGCCACGTTCATAAGCAACAGCAAAACGAACATCGCTCCGAAAATGAGGGTTGAAAGCGCATACATATCCGGCTTTACCCTTTTCTTTGTCATTGAGAAAATATGAATGGGCAATGTCTGAAAATCGGGTCCGTTGGTAAAATAACTGATTATGAAATCATCAAGAGACAGTGTAAATGCCATTATTGCACCCGAGATAATTCCCGGAAGAATTGCAGGAAAAACCACCTTAAAAAATGCCTGCACGGGAGGACAGCCCAAATCCTGCGCCGCCTCATAAATTCTGTTATCCGTCTGACGCAGCTTCGGCAGAACGGAAAGGATGACATAGGGCAGCTGGAATGTGATATGAGCAATCAGAATTGTCCAGAATCCGAGCACATCGCGCTTATTGAACATTGTTCCCGCAAAAACGAAAAGGAGCATCATAGAGATACCGGTGACAATTTCGGGATTCATCATAGGAATATTTGTGACTGTCATTACAGAGGATTTCACATATTTATTCCGCATTGAGTTTATTCCGACTGCGGCAAGAGTTCCGAGAACGGTCGAAATAATTGCGGAAATGACCGCAAGAACGACAGTGTTTTTAAGTGCATCCATCGTCACCTTGTCGTGAAATAGCTTTTCATACCATTGCAGTGAAAATCCGTCAAAAATATATGTGCTTTCACTTCCGTTAAATGAGAACACCATCATAACAACCATAGGCGCATACAGGAAAGTGAAAACAAGAGCAAGATAGATTTTTGATAAGGGAGATGTTTTTGTCATATAAGCACACCTCCGTCATCGTCACCGTCGGTAAAATAATTGAGCACACCGAGACATATCAGAATCATAACCATAAGCACCAACGACAATGCCGCACCGAGATTATAGTTATAAGCGGTCTGGAACTGACCTTCGATAACGTCACCGATAAGCGTGATCTGACCTCCGCCGAGCTTCTGAGTGATATAGAAGGTGCTCACGCAGGGCACAAACACCATTGTTACACCGCTGGCAATTCCGGGAACGGACAGGGGAAAAATCACTTTGCGCAAGCAGTAAAATTTATTACAGCCCAGATCCTGTGCCGCCTCCACAAGCGAATTATCCATTTTTGACAGCGCCGTATATAACGGCAAAATCATAAACGGAAGAAAATTATACACCATACCGAGTATAACAGCACCACCCGTATTAAGCATCTGAACGGGTCCTATGCCGACAAGTCCGAGTATCCTGTTTATTACACCCGACTCACCGAGAATGGTTATCCAGGAATATGTACGGATAAGGAAGCTCATCCACATCGGCAGCATTACCAGCATTGTTGCAACGCGCTGAAAAGAAGCCTTAGTCTGTGCAAGCGCATAGGCAAAAGGATAAGCGATAAGCAGGCATATTGCTGTTGCAACCGCACCGTAGCTTATCGAAAGCACAAAGGTTGTGGTGTAATCACCGATCTGTCTGATATTTTCAAGAGTGAAGCTGCCGTCAGCATCGGTAAAAGCATAATAAGCAACCATTATGAGCGGTGCTACTATAAATAACACCGACCAGAGCATATAGGGTGCATTGAGTACCCTTTGTAAAAGTGAGGATTTTTTCATTATTCCTCACCTACCTGGGAGAGCTCGTCAAATTCGTCACTGAAAGAGCTGTAATCACCGTAAAGTCCGGAATACTGTGATTTCTTCATTATATGCATTTCATCCGGCTTGATTGAAATGCCGATTACGTCGCCGACCTCACTTTTTTCGGTTGTCTGAATCATCCACTTGAAATTGTCAATATCAACGATAATTTCATAATGGACACCCTTGAAGGTTACTGAGGTGACCGTTCCCTGAAGCATACCCTTGCCGGGTTCGACAACGTCGATATCTTCGGGACGGATAACCACGTCAACGGGCTCGTTATGCTTAAAGCCCTTATCAACACAGCGGAACTTAATTCCGTTGAACTCAACGGTGAAGTCCTCCTTCATAATTCCGTCAAGAATATTACTTTCACCGATGAAATCCGCCACAAAAGCATTTTTCGGCTCGTTATAGATATCCGTAGGTGTACCTATCTGCTGAATAACACCGCCGTTCATGACAACGACCGTATCAGACATTGAAAGAGCTTCTTCCTGGTCGTGAGTAACATAGATAAACGTGATGCCGAGCTTCTGCTGTATATTTTTAAGCTCTATCTGCATATCCTTACGCAGTTTGAGGTCCAATGCCCCCAAAGGCTCGTCAAGGAGAACTACTCTCGGATTGACCGCAAGGGCACGTGCAATGGCAACTCGCTGCTGCTGACCGCCCGAAAGAGAGTCGATTTTACGCGGCCCGAAGCCCTTTAGGTTTACAAGGGTGAGCATCTCGCTGACTTTTTCCTTTATATCCTTTTCCTTCCACTTTTTAAGGCGGAGTCCGAATGCGATGTTCTCATACACATTCAGATGCGGAAAAAGAGCATAACGCTGAAAAATGGTGTTAACCTGTCGTTTATAAGCAGGAACACCATTGATATTTTTTCCTTCAAAAATAACATCGCCGCTGTCCTGTTGCAAAAAGCCCGCAATAATACGCAGGGTTGTGGTTTTACCGCATCCCGAAGGACCGAGCAGGGTGACAAACTCACCGTCACGGATATACAGATTGATGTTATCAAGAATTTTATGATCGTCAAAGCTGACGCTGATATTTCTGAGATCTATGATAATCGGCTTGTTTTTCAATTATGCAGCCCCTTTCCAACCGATAGGTATAGTTGGGACGGCCGTTAAAAGCCGTCCCTATTTGGTATGAGTTAAATATAATCTTAAATTAACAAAAAGTCAATAATTTTTACAAATTTTGATTAAATTTTTTACCTGAATTCCCTTACGACAGCATTAAGCTCACGCGGATTTCTCGTTGTGATGTTATCAGGCTCAAAGGACAGAATTTTATACATATCATACTCGCTGTTTACGGTCCAGATCGATACCTCCAGGCCATTTTCGTGAAAGATCTCAACCAGCTCCTCCGACGCACTTTTATAATTAAAGTTTATGCCGACAGCACCTGCATTTTTCACTGTTTCAACAAGGGAAAGCAAATATTTTTCGTCCGTATTTTTTGACTTGTCCACGTCCACATTCAGATAATACATCACCTCGGGACTGTCCTTTTTTACCGTTTCAACATCTTCCTCACCTATACCCGTGTAGAAAATTCTTTTTTCAATGCCGTATTTTTTTGCGGTCGGATACACTTTTTCGAGAAAATCACAGGTTTTCACATCCACATTCACTCTTATATCTTCAAATTCTGAAATGTATTCAAAGGCTTCGTCAAGAGTAACCTCGTTTCCGACAGGCTCATCGTGGGCGAGCACGGGGTCACCATTCTCGGTGAAATAAAGGTCGAACTCCACGATTTCGGCACCGTCCTCAACACCCTTAAGGATTGAATCGAGGGAATTTTCCTCAGTATCGGCACAACCGGTATGTGCTGTTACGGTAAAATTATCCGGCAGTATAATATCCGCTGACCTGAATTTTCTTATTTTCATACCTCTCACCCCAAAAAACACCGCAGTTACCAGAACAGCCGCGGCAACCGTTACCGAAACGGCAGTTATCACTTTCTTTTTTGTCATCAAAAGCTCCCTCTTCACTTTCATACAGTATTATAAATTTATTGTAATATGATTCCGGCAGTAAATCAAGTTGATTTTATCCTTTTTTTATGATAAAATTCTCTCCGTAAAGGTCCGGTATGTCGGGGAATCGGGTGAAAATCCCGAACGAGTCCGTCGCCGTAAGCATGGGTCGGAAAATTTCGCTCTCTGCCGCAAGAGAGAAAACCATTGAGCAACGCTTGAGAAGGTGAAAATTCCGTTGATTTTGCAAGTCGGAATACCCGGTACTGAAATTTTTCTTGTCACGGTCACTGATATATGAAATTGCCTTTATCAAAAATTTCTCATAAGGAGAGAACAGGTATGAAAGAAAATTTTAAAAAGCTTTTCCGTTCCGTTCTTTCATCGGTGCTTATTGCGGCTATGGTACTTATGCTTGCAGCGTGCGGACAAACCCAGCAGGAGCCGGAAGCTCCGCAGAATCAGCAGGAAGTCCGGGAAAAAACATTTGCCTTTGAGGTTGTTGCCCTTGACGGCACAAAAAAGGAATTCACCGTAAACTTCGGCAGTGAAAAGTATGTCGGCGAAGCTCTTGTTAACGAGGGTCTTATCTCGGGCAAAAACGGTCAGTTCGGACTTATGGTTGATACCGTTGACGGTCAAAAATACACCTATGATGATGACAAGGTGTATTGGGCATTTTATATTGACGGTGAATATGCCGTGACCGGAGTAGACACAACCCCGATTGAAGACGGAAAAATCTACTGCTTCAGGGCTGAAAATGCATAATGAAAAATCCTAAATATCAAAAGCTTACAGAGCTTACCGTCTTTGCTCTGTTGGGCGGTATAATGTTCATCTCCAAATACATCACGGAAATGCTCCCCAATATTCATCTTCTGGGAATGCTCACGATGACATATACCGTAACTTATCGCAAAAAAGCACTCATTCCCATTTATGTTTTCGTTTTTTTGACAGGACTCTTCAACGGATTTTCAACCTGGTGGATTCCGTATCTTTACATCTGGACGGTTTTGTGGGGAATGACAATGCTTTTGCCGAAAAAAATGTCCGTAAAGCTCGCCGTTCCCGTTTATGCCGTTGTATGTGCCCTGCACGGCTTCTGCTACGGAATTCTGTATGCTCCCTCGCAGGCCGTTTTATACGGACTTGATTTCAAGGGAATGTTGGCATGGATAGGCGCAGGACTCTATTTCGACTTACTCCACGGAATAGGCAATTTTGCACTTGGATTTCTCATTGTCCCGCTGTCAAATACTCTGAAAAAAGCACACAAAACAGCGGACAAATAATTAAACAGCAAAAACGACGATGGAAGATAATTTCAACCACCGTCGTTTGTTTTTTGTGTTTCCGAGCGTCTTTACTGACGCTTGGAATTCCTGTATAATTTTTTTGCTTAAATCATTTTATCGGCTGCAGACTGCGTTCCAATATTCCGTTCATCTGTGCGATTGCCGTGCCGTAATTTGTTATGGGCACGTTGTTTTCCTCGCAGAAGCGACGACGGTATTGCATTTCACGCTCTGTCAGCATACAGCCGCCGCAATGGATTACAAGTGCAACATCACTTAAATCCTCGGGGAAATCCTTACCCGACGTGAACCTGAAATTCAGCTTCTTTCCCGAATACTTTTTCAGCCATTCAGGCAGTTTTTGTGTGCCGATATCTCCGCACTGACGGTGATGAGTACAGCCCTCTGAAATGAGAATTGTGTCGCCGTCGTTGAGATTTTTCATCTTTTCCGCACCCTTTACGGCACTTTCAAGACTGCCCTTATAACGAGCCATGAGGATAGAAAAGGATGTGAGAGGAATATCCTCCCCGACAGTTTTTGAAACGAAGCCGAATGCCTGAGAATCGGTTATAACCATCCTCGGCTTTTCCCTCATCGCACCGAGAGCTGTTTCGAGTTCGGTTTCCCTTGTGACAACGGGAACGGCACCTGCATCGAGAATGTCGCGGATTGTCATTTGCTGAGGAAGAATAAGTCTGCCCTTGGGGGCGGCAGAATCAATGGGTGTTACAAGGACAACCATATCTCCTTTTTTCAGTAAATCCCCGACGACCTGTTTTTTCTCCCCCTGCTGTTTTACGGCGTGTGCAATTTTCTCCTTTAATTCGTTGATATTGGTACCGTTTTTTGCACTTACGAGAATGGTATTGTCGTCTGCAATGACATTATCGGAGAGGATATCCGACTTATTGTAAGCAACCACAAAGGGAATTTTCTTTTTATCAAAAAGCGCCAGCATTTCGCGGTCGAAGGATTGCAGACCGACAGTGGAATCAACCACCAGAACGGCAATATCAATGTAATTGAGCACCTGCTTCGTCTTTTTCACACGCATTCTGCCGAGCTCACCCTCGTCATCAATACCGGGAGTATCAATGATTACAACGGGTCCCAGCGGCAATAACTCCATCGCCTTTCTGACCGGGTCGGTCGTGGTGCCCTTGACGGACGATACCAAAGACAGCTCCTGCCCCGTAACAGCATTCACGACACTTGATTTGCCGGCATTTCTCAGCCCGAAAAATCCGATATGCAGTCTTTCGGCTGATACAACATCATTCAAACTCATAAAATCACCTTAAAATCTGAAATCTCGTCTGTTAGATGCCTTGATGTCCTCAACATTCTGCTTTGCAATTGCTCTTGCCTTGGGATTCGGAACTTTTTCAAGTTCTTTTTCGATAAGCTCAAAGCCGATTTTCTTTGTTTCCTCGCTTGCGTAGTCAACGAGATATTCCGTAAGAGTCATAAGTGCATTGGGATGGCAGCAGTTGAGAATCTGTCCTGATTTGCAAAGACTCATAAAGCGGTCACCCGTTCTGCCCTCACGGTAACAAGCCGTGCAGAATGACGGAATATGGCCTTTTTCCATAAGCCAGCGAACAACCTCGTCAAGAGTTCTCTGGTCGGAAACGTCGAACTGCTCGGAGTCGTGGGGACGTTCTTCCTCAGTATAACCGCCGACAGAGGTACGCGAAGCACCGCTGATCTGAGAAATTCCGAGTCTGAGCACTTCGCCGCGGACTTTTTCTGACTCTCTTGTTGAGATAATCATACCTGTATAAGGAACTGCGATACGGATGCAGGCTATAATCTTTTCAAACATTTCGTCAGAAATTGAATTATCAAACACATTGGGGTCAATGTCATCAGCTTTTTTGATTCGAGGAACGCTGATAGTGTGCGGTCCGACACCGTGAACTGCCTCAAGATGTTCGGCGTGCATCATAAGTCCGACAAACTCATATTTATAGAGCTCAAGTCCGAACAGAACACCGAGTCCCACGTCGTCAATACCGCCCTCCATTGCTCTGTCCATAGCTTCGGTATGATATGCGTAATTGTGCTTCGGTCCTGTGGGATGAAGCTTTTCATAGCTTTCCTTATGATAAGTCTCCTGGAAGAGAATGTATGTACCTATTCCGGCTTCTTTGAGCTTTCTGTAATTTTCAACCGTGGTTGCGGCAATATTTACGTTAACACGGCGTATTGCTCCGTTTTTATGCTTAATGCTGTAAATTGTATCAATACATTCGAGAATATACTCAATCGGGTTGTTCACGGGGTCCTCACCTGCTTCGATGGCAAGGCGTTTGTGTCCCATATCCTGAAGAGCAATAACCTCCTTGCGAACCTCCTCCTGAGTGAGCTTCTTGCGGCAGATGTGCTTGTTCTGATAATGATACGGACAGTAAACACAGCCGTTTACACAGTAGTTTGAAAGATAAAGAGGTGCAAACATTACGATACGGTTGCCGTAAAATGCAAGCTTGATCTCCTCGGCAAGCTTAAACATCTCCTCGTTCTTTTCGGGGATGTCGCAGAGCAGAAGAACTGCTGCATCACGGTGGGAAAGACCTGCACAAACGGTGCCGTTTTCTGTCTTTTTGGGTCTTGCTTTTTCTAATATTTCGTCAATAAGCTCTGCGTTGTGCTTATTTTCCTCGGCATATTGCAGAGTTGCAAGAATTTCTTCGTCGCTGATAAATTCCTCAGCCTTTAACGATTTGGGATTGTAAGCCATAATTATATCTCCTTTATATCACCTTTATCGGTTACGATTTCATAGCCGATTTTTTTCATATCATTTTTAAGATTTTCGATTTCCTGTGCGGACTCGTTGCCGCTGATGAGCTTGTTGTTATAAAGCTCATATTTTTTTCTGACTCTGTGGGGCGAAAGGTTGGGCATAATGACATTTGCACCGCACAAAATACCTTTTTCTCTGCCACCCTGCTCCGCTGTACCCAATGCAGTTGTTGCGGGGAGCAGTATTGAGGGCTTTATAAGTCTTATTACAGACAGCAGAAAGCAGGTTAAATCCGCATCACCCGACGGAAAATCACGGAACTCGGTTTCCCTGTGAGGTATAAACGGCCCTATTCCGCACATCTCGGGGGAAAACTCCTCGATAAATTTCAAATCCTTTGCAATATTTGCGGTAGTCTGATAGGGAGAACCGACCATAAAGCCGCAGCCTGTCTGATACCCGATTTTTTTAAGGTTTCTGAGGCACTCCATTCTCGTTTCGAAGCTCATTTTTTCGGGATGAAGCTTGTTGTAATGCGTTTTGTCGGCGGTTTCGTGACGGAGAAGGTAACGGTCGGCACCTGCCCGATAAAGCTTCTGATAGCTTTCAAAACTCCTCTCACCCAGAGAGAGCGTTACCGCACAATCGGGATATTTGCTTTTTATTCCGCTTATAATATCCGTCAGCACCTCATCGGTGAAGTGCATATCCTCACCGCCCTGCATCACGAAGGTACGAAAACCGAGAGAATAACCCTCATCACAGCAGTAAAGTATTTCATCCTCTGTCAGTCTGTATCTGTCGCAGGAGGTATTTGAGCCTCTGATACCGCAATAAAGACAGTCGTTTTTACAGATATTGCTGATTTCGATAAGACCTCGTATGAAAACTGTGTTTCCGTAAATCTCCTTACGCTTTTTTACTGCCTCATTTTTTAAAAGCTCGGAAATTTCTTTGTTACGGTTATCAATAAGGTATTCGTATTCGTCCGTATTCAGTTTTCCTGTCCTGACAAGCTTTTGCGCTGTTTCATATAATTTACTGTTCATTTGTAATCACATTTGAATATGCAGTTTTGACGCTGACACCGTTAATCTTACCGATTTTTCCGGAAAGAGCAGAGATTATATCCTGCGGTGCGTCAACGGCAATACTGACAATATTTACGTTTTTCTTTCTGTAGGGAATACCCATTCTGCCGATAATATATTCACCGTAATCGTGAAGAATTGCATTGAGGAGCTCAACCGACTCCATATTCTCAACGATTATACCCATAACGGCAATTCTCGTTTCCATTCAAATCACCTCTCGTCTTTTATCAAACAAAAAAGGCACAATACCCCGAAGATATTGTACCGATAAATTTAAGTGCAGTATTAAAATTATACATTACACCTTTCATCCGGAAGCAAAAGCATCTTCATGTCAGGTCACGGTTATTATATCACAAATTTTTTATTATGTAAAGAAAAATCATAATCGGATACCCAGTAAATATTGCAATGTACCGTAATTTTTGATATCATTTGATTATATTTACAAGGTTGGTGAGTTTATGCAGAGTATTATAAGCTTTATCTTAAGTATCGTCACGGTATTGTCCCTCACCGTTGAAGGAATGCCGTACTTTTTCCGTCCTACCCTTGCCGTTGATGCAGGTTCGGTTCAGTCCGAGGTTTCAAGCAGGGCTTCGGGGTATCTCTACGGAGTTGCCGAAAACGGAGTACCCGATTCCGCCGTGGTTGAGAGTCTTGATGTTGCAAGCATTTCGCAAAAGGTCCTTGACGGTCTTCAGCACCCCATAGGCGATGTTGACCACGTTGCCCCCGTGCTTGACAGCTGCGAATACATAACCGTTTATCTGCAGGACTGCTTTGACACCTGGTATTACTGCCACGGGGAGATTTCCGAGCTCAGAGCACAGGGGGTTTATGACTGTGAAGCTTTTGTACGCGAAAGATTTTTGCCTCAGGTTGAGGAGGCTGTGAAAAAGCTTGCTCAGAAGGACTATGCCGACAGACTTGTTTACTGCCTGTATAACGAAACCGACAATGCGGTGTGGTTCGGCACTCCGTCTCCCGACGGCACATGGCTTATGTACGATGACGATGCCAAGCTTCGTTTTTATAAAGCCTGGAAAGAGACTTATGACCTTGTCCGTTCAATAGATCCCGATGCTGTAATCGGCGGTCCCGGATATTGCGACTTCGACCTCTATGAGCTTGAGCATTTCCTTGATTACTGTCAGGAGAACAGCTGTATGCCCGACGTTATGATCTATCACGAGCTGGGCGACAAATCAGCTCTTTTCTGGGAGGATCACGTTGACGAGTACCGCGAGCTTGAAAAAGAAATGGGTATTGATGAAATGCCCGTAATCGTCACGGAATACGGTACGATGTATGAGTGCGGTGCTCCCGCCGATATGGTTAAGTATATCTCTGCCATTGAAAAATCGGGAGCTTATGCCAATGCTGCATACTGGCGACTTGCAAATAACCTCAACGACACCGTTGCCGACAACAACAGTCCCAACTCTAACTGGTGGCTTTTCCGCTGGTATGCCGATATGGAGGGTCATCTTCTCGAATCGAAAATAATTGATATCAAGCATTCCGACTTTGCAAATGTGGTAAAATACGGATACGACAGATTTCATTATAAATATTTCAACGGATTCTCCTCAATGACGGAGGGAAAAGACGAAATCACCGTTATCTGCGGCGGCTCTGATTATAACAGCTTTATAAGCTTCAAGCATCTCGGCAAGACAAATCTCGGAAAGAAAATCAATGTCAGAATAGAGAGTGTCTGCTTTGAGGGACTGAGCGGAATTGTGAACGAGCCCACACTCGTTGCGGAATACACCGACAGAGCCTTTGCAGGTAAGCTTCGCGTTGACCTTAAGAATCCCGATCCTACGGCTGTTTATCGCATTACGCTCTCTCCTGCAGAATCGGGCAAGGAGGACTTTTTCAACGATAATCTCCCCGTGAGATATGAATTTGAACACGGCACCCGTCTCGGCGGAACATACACCTATGACAGCGCATATGCAACCACAGGCGATATTCAGGGTATGGTAGGAGGTCTTGAAAATCCGGGAGACAGCGTCACTCTGAATTTCACGGTTGAAAACGACGGATATTATGACTTATCGGTTATTTTCGGCAATTCCAATGACGGAAACAAGCCCGATGACAGAGTTGATACGAGAGCGATAATGACGCTTGACGGTGTTGCTGAGGATGTTTTCTTCCCGAACACAATCAAGAGTGAATATACCGACAAAATGACCTTTACACGCTATCTCAAAAAAGGTGAACACAGTCTTATATTTGCCCACGGTGACGGCACCTTTGTGCTTGACAGTCTGCTTGTACGCGTTCATGAAGATGCGGACGAAATAGCACTTTTGCCGGATTCGGACAGAACGACCGACACAGTAAAATCCTTCCTTGCGGTTGCCCCCCGTGACGATTTTTATGAAATGGTCACAGATACCGCAACCACCTTTGCCGTTGACTCGGCAGGCGGAAATTATACCGACGGAAATGCCACGGTATATCTCAGAAAAGGGCTGAATTACATCGATTTTGACTCAGAAAAGCCTGTTGAGTGTACCGTGAGAGCTACGGATAACAGTAATTTCAGCGTCACTCTTTCCGCTGATGAGCTGACTCTCTCCGACGGTGCAATTTTTAAAAACGGTCACATTGAGGGTATATCCGATAACGGCGGCGAGGCATATTTCACGGTTGTTGCACCCGAAACGGCAAATTATCGTCTTACGGTTGCATATTCCAACAACGACGAGGGCGGAGTTCACAGCTATAATGTGGATCTGATTGAGCGATATATCACGGTAGACGTAAACTCCGAGCATCAAAATCTCTGGTGCAGAAACACTTACAGCTGGGACACGGTAAAAACCGCTACAATGAATATCCGACTGCAACAGGGCGAGAACAGAATTTCTCTTTCAAACGACGGTTCTGTCCGTTTCAACGGCAAAAGCACGTCTGCCCCGCACATATTCTCGGTATCCGTCAACGCTCTGTGCGATTGATTTTACCGAAATTAAGTTTGCCCTTGCAACTTAAAGCTTCACAAAAAAATTTCCACCCGAAAAAGAATTTTTCGTTCTTCTTCGGGTGCTTTTGTCTTATACGGTGACAAGCGGAAAAACTGTTCGATAAAATCCGATTGTTTATAGAAATAATTCTCTATCGGTTGTCAGCATTGCGGTGACTTTTTTATTTTATAACTTTTTCAGGCACTCCTGCCGGCTTTTCCTCCTTATATAACGCTCCGTATTCCAGCTCTCCGTCAGCAAACAGCAGTTCTGTCGCGTAGTTTGTCTTCGGCCGGTAAGCTCCTTCGTTTTCGTCGCTGATACCGCAGTATATCCTGTAATAGCTTTTTGTTTTGCCGTCCTCAAGATATACATGCTTTGCATATACGGTTCCGTAGTCTTCGGAAAATTTGTTTACAAGTTCTGCTTCAAAATCACCTTTTTCAAGAGAGTCGAAATAATCTATCAGCTCTGTCTCGTTCTCGATTTTCCCCATATCGCTGTAACCGAAATAGCTGTAACGGTATTTTTTGCTATACATATCCTTTACGGTATTTCCTATTGCAATTCCGGTTACCGTATTGCCGTCGTGCCGTATTCCGACAAAGCCGTTTCCACTGATTTCTTTTTCGGGACAAAACCATATTTCGTATCCCTCAACAAAATCGAAATCTCTGAGATTGCTGTCGAACTGTTTCGCCGTTATACGATCAAGGCTGTTTCTGTAATCCTCTGTTGTAACATATCCCTCGTTTTCAAGCAATTTACTCACATTCTCATACGGCTCGTTCAGATATATTTCATTGAAAATCTGTTCGGACTCCTCGGAAATGAAATTGTTATAAACCCTAAACCAAGTCGGATATTCACGGGCATATTCATAGCTTGCAGGATAAATCAAGCAGGAGAAAACTGCAATTACGAAAAAGACGGCTGTTGTGATTGTAAGCTTCCTTTTGTAATTTTTACATACCCTGCCCTTACCGGATTTAATTCTTGCCGCACGGATAAAGCAATATACCGACGAAATAAGCAAAAGTGCCGTCCAGATAATTTGTCCTATCAAGTCAGAATTCATATTCCGTGCGCTGAATGGTGTAAGATAATCCGTAAGCATCACGAGATTTGTGCTTATGACATATGATGCCATCTGAGGATAAAAGCTCATAATCAAACTTGCTAAAATCAGCAAATTCGCTACACCGGAGGCAATAAGAGTTTTTCTGTATTTTTTTATGCTTGCAATACTGATTATCAGCATATTTGCAAAAATCATACAGAAGCTTATAAAACCGCTCAAAGCATCGGGATGTCTGTTGAAATCTGCAGTTATAACAAACATTCCTGTGAAAAAGCAGAGCAGATTCATAAAACAAATGAAAAGAAAGCTCAGAACGGCATAAATCGTTTTCTCCGCATACAGCTCCTCAAATTCTTTGAAGATTTCTTTTTTCATGCTTTCGTCCGTACCGAAATCCTTTATCGCCTTATCGATACTTACGGTTTCATCATATCCGATGTTCCTGTAAAAATCCACCTTATCCGAGAGATGTTCCGTAAGCTCGCATCTGAGAGCTTGCGCTTTTTTCTGCGGAATATTTCGCGGAATTAAGGAATCTAAAAATTCTGTTATTCTGTTCATACTCTCACCTCCCGATTAAACGGGATTTACACAAGGAGTGACCTCAATCACCTTTCTGACCGCCTCGGAGTAAGAATTCCACTCCTCTTTTACCTCCTGAAGCTGATTGAGTCCTTTTTTTGTAATCCGATAATACTTCCTTTTTCGTCCGTCAGCATCAACCATATAGGATTTTACATATCCGCTTACCTCAAAATTATGAAGAAGCGGATAGAGCGTGCCCTCCTTAAACATAAAGGTATTATCGCTTTTTTCGGCTATACGCTTGATAATAAGATAACCGTACAAGTCTTCCTTTTCAAGCACCGATAACACCAGCATTGCACTGCTGCCTTTTGTAAGTTCTTTTTTGATATTCATGGAAATCCCTCCTTTAAAATAATACATAGAGCTTCTATGCCTCGGTGTTCTATGTATATAGTATCATATATTTTTATTACTGTCAACCCACAAAATTATGTAATGAAATCCGGGCATAAAGAAAGACCGATAAACTAAATAAACAGAATATCGGTCTAAATTTAATGAATAATTAAAATTATCATAGGTTCGAGTCCTGTTAGTCGTAAAAGAGTTTGGGTCTCAAAAATGCTTATAAAAAACTAAAAAACCCTTGATAAATCAAGGGTTTTCATATGGGGTTCAAAAAAGGAAACCAATCATGTGTCTATGTAACGGAGATCAAACTGCTATTTTAACCATCAATTCTGTATGAAAATGGTTTTATATCGTCATAAAGCTTGCAATATTTATTTCGCTCTTCAACTTTTCTATCTAAAATCACATAAATTTCAGACATGTATTCAACAAGTTCTTTGGGCATAGTGTTCACACCAACTACTAATACTTCATCAGCATCACATTCACTCCATAATAAATCCCAGAAAGCGTCCCAATTAGCCCCATACCATTCAGGAAAATCAAATGCTACTCTGATTCGCTCATGTAATTCTCCCAAATATTTACAATCAGTTAAATCTAACGTGATTATTTTCTTTTTTTCCATAGCTTACTCCTATATAATCTCATAAAAAGTTTCATAATGGTCTTTTTTGTGCTGTCCGCACAATTTGGGGCAGTGCAAAACTTCAAGAGTCTTTTTACCGGGTTTGATTTTCGTTACCCAAAGATGTGTTCTCACCCCGAATTTGAACCCCTTATTTATTCAACATTAACACCTTTTCTGAGTACTCTCTTACATATTACACTCATACTCAATATAATTACAACATACAATATTGATGCTATAATTGCCAAAGTCTTAAAAGCATTTACATCTATACTGATTGTTCCTGTTTTAAACAGCTCCATTACTGTCGGATCAAATAATCCGTAAGCGAAAACCAGTCCTAATACCAATGTCTGTGCTACCAGATAAATGATAAAACCATATAATACTGAGAACCCTGCCTTACCGCCATTCCTTTTATTTCCCAGAATTATTCCTAAAAAGCCGCATTGTATAGCATTAAACAGCTCTAAAAAAATAACTATTACAGCAATAGAAACAAAGAACGTTGTGCTCATATTAAAGCCTATAGTAATAGTTCTGATATACTCTTTTATAGTTGTCCATGCATCCGGGGTATAATATGCCGTGAACAGGCTTAATAACACAACCGCAAAGCCTATCAGGAAAAATATAAGTGTCTGTATAAATTTTGAATTATATATATCACTTTTGGTAACAGGCAGCGTATGTGTCAGATACGACTCATCCTTATAAAGAGACTCTTTAAATCTTATCCAGCTTCTCATAATCGTGTTAATAACAATATTTGCAATCATTGCAATCACACAGCCGGATGAAATTTTGCCAAGAATGTCAAGCATTATGGTTTGCTCGGGCAAGGATAATAATCTTGTTGTTATTGCAAAAAATAGTGAAAGAATATAAAACACGCTCATATTCTTGAGCATGTATTTCAGGTCATACTTTAGTAGTTTTATCAGCATTTGAACATCCTCCTGAAAATTTCATCTATAGAAGCATTTTCTTGTCTTCTCAAATCATCAGTATCACCCTGCAGCACTATCCTGCCCTTATCTATAAACACAGCTTCATCTAATATTCTTTCAATATCAGCTATTAAATGGGTAGAAATAATAACACTTGCATTTTCATTAAAGTTAGACAATATA
Organism: uncultured Clostridia bacterium; assembly: GCA_937920235.1. Lineage (GTDB taxonomy): Bacteria > Bacillota > Clostridia > Oscillospirales > Acutalibacteraceae > Fimenecus. Next base: position 95,092 of record CALGUK010000002.1, read on the forward strand.
GTATCCAAAATATAATCTCTTGTTGCAGGGTCAACTCCGCCCAGCGGCTCGTCAAGTATATAAAGCTCCGCCTCTCGGGAGAGAACAAGGACAAGCTGCACCTTTTCCTTCATACCCTTGCTCATTTTAGATAAGCTCTGATTTTCATCCAAGTCCAGATCCTTTAGGAGACGCATTGCCTTCTGAATGTCAAAATCGTCATAAAAATCTTCAAAATAGCGAAATATCTCTTTTACCTTCATCTGATTATTTAAATAAGTTCTTTCGGGAAGATATGAAATTATTTTCTTTGTTTCTACGCCGATTTTATTGCCTTTAACAAAGATTGCTCCGCTTGTCGGTGTCAACAAATCGTTTATTAATTTAATAAGCGTAGTTTTACCTGCGCCGTTTTTGCCAAGAAAACCGATAATTTTACCGCTTGATAAATTAAGATTAATATCGTTAAGCACACATTTTTCATCAAATTTTTTGCTTAAGTTTTTAATTTCCAAAAGCTCCATTTTATTCCTCTATCCCTTCAAGATATTTTATTGACTCAGCTTTTCCCAAGCCTATCCTTTTCATTCCCTGAAAATAACTTTTTGCAAGAGTAACGGCATATTCATCTTTTAGCTTTTCAATCAGCTTTTCATCCTTGGTAACATACTTACCATTAGTTCTTTCGGTGTATATAAGGTCCATATCCTCAAGCTCTGCCAAGGCTTTTTGCATTGTGTTGGGATTCACATTAAATGTTGTTGCAAACTCCCTGACGGACGGAAGCTTCTCTCCGCACTTAAACACCCCTGATATAAGATATATTTTCATATAATCCAACAGCTGTATATAAATCGGAATATTGTTATCAAAAATGAACTCCATATTGTCACCTCATTGTATTACTTGCTTAATACAGTGATATTGTATCACAGGAAAGCTTCTATGTCAATAATAAAAAATAAACCCTTGAAAACTCACGGCTTGTTTTTATATCACAAAAATAGTGTGGAGGCAAGGAAATCTATGCGAAGCCTTGCATATCATCAATTTTGCAGAAATTACATATCATCATTGCGAAAATTTTTTTGATACACACCTAAAGATGTGGTGAGATACAACACTGCATTGCCGTGTTGATAATATACACGCTAAAGCATGATGATATACCATTGCTTTCGCAATGTATAAAAAAATCCCCGTTCTTACGAACGAGGATTTTTTTGGCTCTATGTAACGAAAATCAAACTACTAAAAGTAAATTTATTTCATATTTTCTTTTGCAGTGTTAATGGATGATATTAATATCTTTTTTATTTCAATACATTTTTCTTGTATTTCTTTATTATTATAGTATCCACCATCAATTAAAAGCTCAATCCAATATTCTGTTTCGTAACATTCTTTTAAAGCTATTTGTAACTTTGATACAAAATCAGCTTTACTATGTGCATAAAAAGCTTCACGAATATTTGCGCCTATGCTTGTTCCCGAACGAATAAATTGATTTATCAATACACCTTCACACTTAGTTGCTCGCAATTCCTTACAAACCTTTAAAACTTCAAGAGCAAAAGATTTAGATTTATTAATTAAAGGGCTTTCCTTCATAAGATTACCACCTTTCACAAGTATATTGTAGCAACACTAACTACATTTTACAATACACTTCTTCACTATTCGCTCTTACTTTTTACCTAAAATTCCGTTCACGAAAACCTTTTAGTGAAAAGTGAATAGTTAATAGTGAATAAGTAAAAATTCCGTCCACTATCGTGAACGGAATTTTATGGCTCCCCAAGTTGGACTCGAACCAACGACAACTCGGTTAACAGCCGAGTGCTC
>CALGUK010000003.1 GCA_937920235.1 uncultured Clostridia bacterium
TTTCATAAAATCCACCCTTACTGTTCTTTCGGCAATTCCACCGTAAATATCGTCATATTGTTTTCGCTTTGTACAGATACATTACCCTTGTGAAGCCTTACTACCTCCTTAACAAGAGCAAGTCCTATTCCGTTGCCCTCCGAGGAGTGCGACTCATCTGCCTGATAGAATTTGTTGAAAATGTGTTTTTGCTGTTCCGGAGGAATTTCACTTCCGGTATTCTTAACGGAAATGCAGAGAGTATTTGCGCTTTCAATAATTCCGACACCAACCGTTGCAAAATTATCAGAAAACTTGATTGCATTGTCTATAAGATTTATCCATATGTGCTTTAGCAGCTCTTCGTTTGCAGCGATTGTGTATTCGTCGAAATCAAGATTAAATTCAATATTCTTTTTTGACCATTTACCCTCAAGCATAAGAATACTGCTTCTAATTTGCTCGGAAAGGTTGAATTTTGTTATGTCCGTGAGAATATTCTGATTTTCTATTTTTGTCATATTCAACACATTGGTTGCCATTGAAGAGAGACGTAAAGACTCTTCTTCAATTATGTCTATATATTCTCTCTGTTGTTCCTTGGTAAGATTATCTTTTTTCAGAAGTTTTGCAAAGCCTGCAATAGATACAATGGGAGTTTTGAATTCATGTGAAAAATTATTGATGAAGTCGCTTCTCAGCATTTCTGTGTTTTCGAGCTCTTCCGCCATTTTGTTAAAGCTTTCGGAAATCTCGATAAAAGTAGGATGCAGACCTATGGGCTTGCCGAATTCAAGTCTCGCCTTAAAATCACCCGATGCCAATCTGTTCATAAGATTTACTGCACGGTTTACGGGCTTCATTGAAATTTTGCTTGTTAGTATTGTCAGAATAAATCCGACAACAATACTGATACCTCCCATAAACAACAGAAGACTCAAAGGTTCGATCTGTTCCTCCACAGATGATATCAAACCGAATTTTACAAATAAATATACAGCGATAATTGCAACTATTGCCGCGATAAGAATTATGCAGAAAACAAATACCGACAGCAACATCGTCAGGGCAAATCTTGACTTTCGTTCTTTCTTTTTCATATCTTTTTCACCGCTCTGTATCCGAGTCCTCTGACAGACTCAATTTCAAATTCCGTCCAGCCTTCAAATCGTTTGCGGAGTCTGCCTATGTGAACCGTGACTGTTTCCCAACCGGTTTCGCTATCACTGCCCCAAATTTCATCCATAAGCTGAATTCGGGTGAAAATCTGACCGGGATAGGACAAGAGTTTGTATAAAAGCAAAAATTCCTTTTGAGGAAGCAATTGCGATTTGCCGTTTTTTGAAACCGTGAATGAATTGTAGTCGAGTATAACATCACCGATTTTGAGCTTTTGCTCATTTATAATTTTCGCGCGTCGAAGCAATGCCTTGATCCTTAACAGCATTTCTTCTTCGTCAATCGGCTTGGTGATATAGTCATCCGTTCCTACCATAAATCCTTTTCGTTTGTCAGCGGGTAATTGCTTGGCAGATACCATCAAAATAGGCAGATTATTATCGTTTTCACGCAAAACCCGGGTGAACTCATATCCGTCCATTTTAGGCATCATAATATCGAGCACAACCAGGTCAATATGGTTGCAATCCATTACCTCCAGAGCTTCTTCGCCGTTTGATGCGGTAAAGACGGTATAATTTTCAGCCTTGAGTATGGCTTCAAGCAACATTCGGGTGTGCTTATCATCATCAACCACAAGAATATGGAACATATCTGTTCTCCTTTAACATCCTGTTATTCTGTCAAAATAATAAATCAGATAAATAAACTGAATATAAACAAATCTAATTTTCAGTTTATATTTTATCCCGGTATTCTGTTACTGTCAAGAAGCGGAAAAGAGTATCGGATTAAGATGGATTTTCAGATAATATCATTGTGTCATAATCACATTCTGTTCATTTTATTTTTGTTTTAAAGGAGTGAAGCACGGTAGTACATAAGTATTGTGACAAAAGAAACATTCGGTGCTGATGAGGCGGAAAATATGTTGCAAGTAATAATACTTCAAATCTGAAATAAATATTGCACTTATCATTTTGGTATGAGTGTTGATAACAAATTCATTTTTATCAGTTGGCTGAAGAAAAGGGATTGCAAACAGAGCTTGCAGTCCCTTTAAAAATTGAATATTAAATTATATGGTTCAATACTTTTATCAACTATTAATTTTAAATTAAACATCTCTTTGAAAGGGAACCGGTGATTTTATATACATTTTTTTATTTAACCTTTTATACCGGATGAACCTGTTTTTGAAACCGTATAAATAAATTCAGCAACTTCCTCAGGGCTTTCATGCATACCGTTTTTTACCCAACATTCAAGTGCGGCGGCACTGCCCATAATTGTATAAGCCGAAACCATTTGTTTATAGTTGCCTGACAGCTTACTGTTTTCGGAACTCATCTTATTCATATTGAATTTATCGGTCATAACAAAAACACGCTTCATGATCTTTGAACTGAAATGCTTTGAAAAAATAATATCTGAAATCATTTTATTAGATTTAAGCATTTTGCAGATGACTGTTATGGCTTCAACCGTAGTATCGCTTTCGTTAAGAGATTCATCAACGGAATTTATCAGCCTGTTTTCAATTTCATTGTATAGTTCAATTACGCTTGAATAATGAGTATAAAATGTGTTTCTGTTTACCGTTGCTTTTCTGCAAAGCTCTGTGGGAGTAATCTTTTCAACAGGCTTGTTCTTCATTAAGTCAAGCAGTGCATCCTCAAGCATTTTCTTTGTTCTTGTTATTCGTATATCCATTTACCGAACACATCCCTTTGTATCTGTTCGTTAGCAATCAGTTCTTTAACGAACAGTCTGTTGATTATTTTGGTTTATATTAGTATAATTTAATTATAAATAAATGTCAACGGAGGAATGAAGATGAAAATATTATCCTCAAAGCTGTTTGATTCCCGTATCCGGAGCTATAATACGACCGGTAAGGAAAAGTTTCTCGGTTATCTTATCGGTCCCGCCGGAGCACTTCTTGTTAATGCGCTTCTTGCTCAAGGCTTTCTGAATGTTTTTTATACTGACGAACTCGGTATGAGCGGTGTATGGGGCGGATTGTTTCTTGTAATATTTCCCGTTCTGTCAAAAATTCTTGATGCAATAACCAATCTTATTATGGGTGCGATTATCGACAAAACGAAAACTGTTCAAGGTAAAGCAAGACCGTGGCTACTGCTTTCAATTCCTCTTGTAGTTTTGTGCGGAGTGCTTTTGTATTTTGTTCCCACTCACGCGTCAACAACTGTAAAAGCAATCTACATAATTTTCACATACAATTTGTACTACTGCTTTGCGTTCACAATGTATAACATCACTCACATGATGATGGTACCATTGTCAACACGAAACGATATGCAGAGAAGTCAGCTGGCGGTGTTCAATAATGTGGCTAATATCACCATTACAGGCATTCTTGTTGCACTTCTTTTCCCGATGCTCGTTCTCCCGAAAATCAAGGGTGATATTGATGCGTGGGTAACATTTATGACGGTTGCCGCAATAATTATGTTACCTGTTATGCTTCTTGAATATTACTTCACAAAAGAAAGAGTTACTCTTGAAAATCCGGAAAAGGCAGAGGAAGATAACCACACTTTCAAAGAAAAAATCAAGGCATGTATGAGTAACAAAAATTGGTGGATACTTGTTGCCTTCTGGCTTTTCTATTGGGTAGGTCAGCTCACACGCTCGAACGCAATGACCTACTATGCAAACTGGGTGCTTGGCAGTACATACGCCGACGGCATAACACAGACTCTTCTCAATGTTATCGGCGGTCTGCCAATGGGTATAGGTATTTTCCTTGTATGGCCTCTGTCAAAGAAATTCGGCAAGAAAACCGTAACGGCAACAGGCTTTATTCTCTGCGTAATCGGTGATATTATCACCTTTGTTGCGCCTGATAATCTTGTGATTGTACTTATAGGTCAGTTTATAATGAATATGGGTATTGTGCCTGCGGCTTATGTTTTCCCTGCACTTATGGCAGGCGTGTTTGACGAAATTGAATATAAGCACGGATTCCGTTGCGACGGTGTTGCAACAAGTGTTATAAATTCTATGAACACTATTGCAGTGGGACTCAGCATCGGTATTTTCAATCTTCTTATCAGAGGCTATATCCAGCCTGAATTTGATCCAGCAGGCAACTGTATCACAACACAGCCGGACAGTGTTATATCCGCTATCGTGTGGGCGTTTGTTGGTATAAATATTTTTATTCATCTCGGACTGGCAATACTGCTTCGTTTCCTTGATGTTGAACTGAAATTACCGTTTATTCAGAAGGCAATCCGTCAGAGACAGATTGATAAATGTAAAGAAAACGGTGAAGAGTGGATTGAGCCATCTGAAAAGGCAAAACTTATTCAGGAAGAGCTTGATGAAAAAGCAATAGAGTCTTTTAAAGCGGAGCTTAAAGAAAAATGCAGTAAAAATGCGAAGCTCAATTATGATGCAGAGCTTGAAAAATATATGAAGAAGTTTAACGAGCAAAAAGAGAAGGCTCGTATCAAAGCGGAAAAGCAACAGCGTGATGAAGAGGAATATGCCCGTAAAATGGAAGAACTTGCAAAGAAAAAGGGAGTGACAGTATGAGTCGTAAGCCTGATATAATTGTTATCAACCCCGACCAGATGCGGTCGGATTCCTTGCATCATCTCGGAAATCTTGCTTCTCATACACCGAACCTCGATGCTTTGGCAGATGAGGGTGTCAGCTTCAGCAATGCTTTTTGTCAGAATCCCGTATGTGTTCCCTCAAGATGCTCATTTATGACAGGAAAATATCCTCACACTAACGGACACAGAACAATGAGCTATCTGCTTCGTCAGGATGAGGATAACCTTTACCGTATTCTTAAAAATAACGGCTACTTTGTATGGACAAGCGGCAGAGGTGACTGCCTTGCAGGTCAGCAGACAAAATGGCTGAAAGAATGCACAGATGAAATATATAACATCTGCGGTAAAAATGCAAAAGACGAAGGCAGAGGTGAAAAGGGCGATAAAAGATATCTGAGCTTTTACAGAGGCGAAATCACCAATATTCAGGATGACGGCATTTGCCACGACAACGACTATGTTTGGACAAAGGGCTGCGAGGATTTAATCAGAAAAGCAAAGTCAGACAAACCGATTTTTGCCTTTCTCGGTCTTAATAATCCCCATCCGCCCTATCACGCAGAGAAAAAATATTTAGACCTTATTGACGAAAGTCTTATTACACCGCCAAAAGCACCCTCAAAGCCTGAAGACAAAAAGCCCTCAATGCAGTATGAGCTTTGCGAGGCTCTCGGCATCGGTGATTGGGATGATGTAAACAAGCTCAAACTCAGAAAAACTTATCTTGCTCAATGTGCAAGGGTTGACGATTTTACGGGAAGAATCATTAAGGCACTTAAAGATACGGGCAGATACGACAATGCCGCAATATTCTTTTTCGCAGATCACGGAGATTTTACGGCAGACTACGGAATTCCCGAAAAGGCACAGAATCTTTTTGACGATTGCCTCGTGAAAGTGCCTCTTATTGTAAAGCTTCCGAAATCAATGCAGAGCGACAGCGGAATCAATTCAAATCCCGTTGAGCTTGTCGACTTTTTTGCGACTGTTCTTGATATAACGGAAACCGAAGCCGGTCACACACATTTCGGACGCTCTCTTAAAAGTACAATTGCCGATAAAAATGTTGTTGTCCGTGATTTCGTATGCAGTGAGGGTGGTAGATTGAAAAACGAATCACACTGTACGGAAGAGGTTGAAAACTATTTCGGTGTCGTTGCCGATGAATATGGACCGAGAATAAATATTCAGCAGAAAAACGGACCTCAGCACACAAAGGCGGTTATGATTCGTTCAAGGGATTATAAATACGTTATGCGCCTTTACGAAACGGACGAATTCTATGACTTGTCAAAGGGTGAAGAAAGAAACGAAATTGATAATCCCGAATATGCGGAAATTATCAATGAAATGCGCTCAGAGCTTCTTCGTTGGTTCCTTGAAACCTGCGACAGCGTACCTAAGGATAAGGATGCACGCTTTCCCGATGACTTTTATCTTGGTACAGTAAATGCTATGGCAGGAGTGAAGGTTTCACCGCTTATAAAAGGCGTTATGAAACTGACGCGAAATGATTTTTCAACCCTTATCAATAAAGCAATAAAGCTTCTGAAAATTGACACAAACGGATTTTATAATAAGAAATAATTTTTACTCACACATTTGACAGAACCGCCTTTATTTTGTACAATGTAGTTGCAAAATTATAGGTGGCTGTCTTTATGCCAAAAAACAATTCAATTACTTATTGCCAAATCGGAGATTATAACATTCCTAATCTCATATTACCATTTGAAGAAGCTAACATCGAAACACAAGGTGACGGTTCTGTGATTGACAATTCTTTTAGTGATTAACAGTTAAGTAGGGGCAGGTCTCTGTGCCTGCCCTGAACTTTTATTCTTCCCGTACAACATCATCAAAAACATATATACAAAATAAAAAGAAAAAGAGCCGTAAAAAACGACTCTTTTTCTTTCTGGCAGGGGCAGAAGGATTCGAACCCTCGGCACGCGGTTTTGGAGACCGCTGCTCTACCAACTGAGCTATACCCCTAAACTGAGCAACCGCAACTTTGGTGGGCCAACAGGGACTCGAACCCCGGACCGTCCGGTTATGAGCCGGATGCTCTAACCAACTGAGCTATTGGCCCTTAACACGGTTGCTCGAATATTATATATTTTTTTATCTGCATTGTCAATACTTAATTTAATAATTTTTATTAATGTTTCTCTGTAATTATTCCGTAAATTTGTTCGGAAATATCCTTAAACACAGGGGCACAGTCGGCTGCACCTGAAGATCCGTTTTCCTTGAAGATGACAATGGTATATGTCTTATTTCCGATTGTCGAATATCCGCAAAACCAGGTGTGAGTGATTTCTATTCCGTTTTCATACCACCCGCTTTGGGCCGTAGCTGTTTTACCTCTGTTGTCACAAAGCCCGGAGAATGCAGAATGACCGTTACCGTTTTCAACAACACTTTTAAGTGTGCTGCTGACTTTTTCTGCTGTACTGAGGTTCAATATTCTGTATTTTTCGGGTAATCTGACCTTCTGAACGGTATTTCCGTTTTTGTCAATAATTCCTTTCATAAGAGTAGGTGCACGGTAGTATCCGCCGTTTGCAAATACAGAGTACGCAACGGCAAGCTGTAACGGACTTGCAAGAAGTTTTCCTTGACCAAAGGAGAGATTTGCAAGTGCCTGGGGCGAGGAAAGGGAGCTCTCGTCCGGCAGGGTTCCGGAACGGGTATTTAGGTTATCGGCAAGCTCAAGACTTTTCCCGAGACCGAAATCAGAACACAGGGATAAGAGCTTTTCCTTGCCGATTTTCTGCCCTGCAGATATAAAATATGAGTTGCACGAGTCCTCCATGGCATCGGTCATATTCACTACTCCGTGAGCGTTATTATTGTTACATCTGAATGTTGTTGAGCCGATTTCAATTTTACCGACACAGTTATAAGTCGGATCCATATTGTTTTCAATCAGAACCGATGCGACGAACGGCTTGAATACCGACCCCACGCTGTACGGGGTTATTGCACGGTTAAGAAAAGGTGAGTCGCCGTCATTAACAGATGCGGAAATGTTTCGGGGATTGAAAAGCGGAGCAGATGCCATAGCGAGAATTTCATTTGTTTCTGAGTCAAGTATTACCACTGCGCCTTGCTGTATTTGATGTTTATTTAGTGCTGTCTCGGCAATTTTCTGAATATCAAGATTAATGGTGAGTTGTATTCCGGCAGGCGAGAGATAATTGTCTCCCTCAAAGCTCAATCCGTTTCCCCACAAAATGTTATCAACGGCATCAACGCTCCATACCGCTTTCAATGTACCGCTTTGAAGATTCAGATAATTGTCGTATGCTTTTTCCAAACCCATTGCGCCGTTACCGTTTTCGTCCAAATGGCCTATAATATGAACACATGGCTGATAATCAGAATATCTTTCGGACAACGATGCTGTACTGACAAGCTTTTCGTTGAATTTTTGAGGAAGATAAAGTAAGCACGGATTACCTTTGCTCATATCATTATATACCTTCTGTTTTTCATCATCGGAAAGATATTTTTCAACAAGCTTCAGTGCATCGGGTGAGGGCAGGCACACGGTTAGGTTTTCAGTTTGTGTATTTACGATTTTTTTCATATTGCGGTCGTAAATCATTCCCCTTGAGGTGTCAAGCAGAATGCTGCGTGACGAGACATTGTTCGCGGCAGGTGAGAAGGAAGCATTAAGATTTATAATGCCGATTTTTGCTATAAGAATACCGAGAACAGCCGTCATAATAAAAAATGCCACGTATATTCGCTTATACATAAAAATCACCTGTATCAAGTCTTGACACAGGTGATATGATTTAGTCTGTATTATGCCGATTTCTTTCTCAATTTTTCTAAAAGGTCAAATTCGGCAAATTTTGTGTTTTCGGTTTTTTTCATAATTGCCGTCATAATGAGATAACCCATAATTCCTGCAAATGTTCCGACAATTACACCGCCGAGAACATCTGTTACATAGTGAACCATAAGATATATTCTTGAAAGTCCCACTAAAGCAGAGAAAACAGGGAAAACCCAGGCAACTTTTTTATTCTTGAGAACAAGGAATATGGCGATACCCAACTCAAAAGCAGCAGTTGTGTGACCTGACGGGAAAGAGGTGTAAGCGTTCTCAATATGTGAGCCTGCAAATGTGTACCAACTTATATAGTCAGGGTTGTCAGCATAGTAAATGAACGGACGCGGACGAGCAAAAATGGGCTTAAGCACAAGGTTTGTGCAAAGAGTGCCCACAAGAACGGCAAAAAGTACCGCCATTCCGAATTTTCGGGTTTTCTTGAATAAAATCAGAATTGCTCCGAGAACAGCCATCGGTGTAACAAACTCTGAACCACCGAAAAACGTGATAAACTCTGCAACGATATTCATGGCAGCACTCTGGATATGTTCACCGAAAAATGTAAACACACTCATATCAAATGAGTCAAAAACAGAAAAATCCATATTCCAATCTCCTTTATATATTATATATTCATTTTACAATACTTTTTTTACTTTTGCAAGGCTTGAAGAATATATTATTTGTACTTTGGATTGACATCAAACCGGAATCAGATTAAATATTTCTGTCACAGAGGAGTATGATTATGGAAACAGGGTTTATTGTTTTGGCGATTGCGGGAATTTGTCAGGGGAGCTTCGGCTGGGGATATAAAAGGTATACACCGTTTTCCTTTGCAGTATTGATAGAGGCGATAAGGATTCGTTTTACCTCAACACATTTGTTGAGTAATTCTTTATCACAATAATATCCGCTTTCTAAAAGTAGTTCTATTCAATATTTGCTTTTATTGCGTTCTTTAAGTGCAATTTGTAGCTTTGCAACAAAATCCGTCTTGCCGTGAGCATAAAATGCCTCTCTAATATTTGCACCAATACTTGTTCCGGAACGTAAAAACTGATTTATTAAAGCATTTTCACACTTTGCATTTCTTAATTCTTTACAGACTTTTATAACAGCAAGTGCGATTTTTTTTGATTTTATAATTAAAGGGCTCTCGGTCATAATAAACCCACTGTTCACATTTATTATTCTTTCTATAAATTAAAAAAGCAAGGCAAAGCCTTGCAAAATACTTCTTCATTAGTCATTATTATTTATTACTTGCCAAAATCGACAAAAAGAGAATAGTGAAAAGTGAAGAGTTAATAGTGAAAAAGTAAAATCGACAAACCTCTGTCGAGATTTGTCGATTTTGGCACGCCGGAAGGGATTCGAACCCCCGACCTTTTGGTTCGTAGCCAAACACT
>CALGUK010000004.1 GCA_937920235.1 uncultured Clostridia bacterium
TGTATAAAGCAACATCTTTTGCAGATGCACTTGATAAAGCAGAACAGCTTGTTGCTGACGGCGGTTACGGTCATACATCTTCTGTATATCTTAACGAAGTAACAGAAACAGAAAAGCTCAACGAATTTGCTGCAAGAATGAAAACCTGCCGTATTCTTGTTAACACACCTTCATCACACGGCGGTATCGGTGACCTTTACAATTTCAAACTCGCTCCCTCACTTACTCTCGGTTGCGGTTCCTGGGGCGGTAACTCAGTTTCCGAAAACGTTGGTGTTAAACACCTTTTAAATATTAAAACAGTTGCAGAAAGAAGGGAAAATATGCTTTGGTTCCGTGCACCCGAAAAGGTTTATATCAAGAAAGGTTGTCTTCCTGTTGCTCTTGACGAGCTTCGCACAGTTCGTGGTGCAAAGAAAGCATTCATCGTAACAGATACCTTCCTTTATGAAAATGGTTATACAAAACCCATTACAGACAAGCTTGACGAAATGGGTATAGCTCACACAACATTCTTTGATGTTCAGCCCGACCCCACTCTTAAAAATGCAAAGAGCGGTGCAGCACAGATGGCAGCATTCAAGCCTGATACAATTATCGCTCTCGGCGGTGGTTCTGCAATGGATGCCGCAAAGATTATGTGGGTTCTTTATGAGCATCCCGAAGCAGACTTTATGGATATGGCAATGCGTTTCATTGATATCCGTAAGAGAGTTTATACATTCCCCAAAATGGGTGAAAAAGCATACTTCATTGCAGTTCCTACCTCTGCAGGTACAGGCTCTGAGGTAACACCTTTTGCAGTTATTACTGATGAACAGACAGGCGTTAAATATCCTCTTGCAGACTATGAGCTTCTTCCTAATATGGCAATCATTGATACTGATTTCCATATGTCAGCTCCCAAGGGTCTTACAGCTGCATCAGGTATCGATGCTGTAACTCACGCAGTTGAAGCTTACGCTGCAATGCTTGCAACAGACTATACAGACGGTCTTGCACTTCAGGCTCTCAAAAACATTTTCAAATATCTTCCCCGTGCTTATGAAAACGGTCAGACAGATATTGAAGCAAGAGAAAAAATGGCAAATGCCGCAACAATGGCAGGTATGGCATTCGCAAATGCATTCCTTGGTGTTTGTCACTCAATGGCACATAAGCTCGGTGCATTCCACCACCTTCCTCACGGTGTTGCAAACGCACTTATGATTGAAGAGGTTCTCCGCTTCAATGCAAGCGAAGCACCTGCAAAAATGGGTACATTCTCACAGTATGACCACCCCCACACTCTTGCTCGTTACGCTGAAATTGCAGATTACCTCGGTCTTGGTGGTACAACTGATTCAGAAAAGCTTGAAAATCTTATTAAAGCTATAAACGACCTTAAAGCAACAGTTGGCATCAAAAACACAATCAAAGATTATGGCGTTGATGAAAAAGTATTCCTTGACAACCTTGATGAAATGGTTGAACAGGCATTTGATGACCAGTGCACAGGTGCTAACCCCCGTTATCCTCTTATGAGCGAAATCAAAGAAATGTATCTCAATGCTTACTATGGCAAGCATTTCACAGAAAAAGCAATGCCTACTGCAGCTGATGTTGCAACAGGTATGACTGCAAATGCAGTTAAAACACCCTACACAAAAGGTAAGAAAGCGTAAGAGAGAGGAGATACTAAAATGAAACTTGATAGAGTTATTGCAGTAAGAAATAATAAAACTATTTACCGTGACGGTGACAAATGCGTTAAGGTTTTTGATACTGATTATTCAAAAGCGGATGTTCTTAACGAAGCATTAAATCAGGCAAGAATAGAAGAAACCGGTCTTAATATTCCTAAAATTATTGAAGTAACAACGGTTGAAGGCAAATGGGCTATCGTTTCTGAATTCATTAAAGGTAAAACACTTCAACAGCTTATGGACGAGGATGCTGAGAAGAAAGATGAATATATCGAATTACTTGTTGACCTTCAGCTCCAGGTTCATTCAAAGGTTTGCCCTCTCCTTAACAAACTCAAAGATAAAATGAATCGCAAAATCAGTGCTTCTGAGCTTGATGCAACAACACGCTATGACCTTCACACAAGACTTGAAGGTATGCCCAAGCACAACAAGGTTTGTCACGGTGACTTTAACCCCTCAAACATTATCATCGCAGAAGATGGCACAGCATATATCCTCGACTGGTCACATGCTACTCAGGGTAATGCTTCTGCAGATGCCGCAAGAACATACCTTCTTTTCTGGCTTAACGGTGACATTGAAGGTGCTAAGAAATATCTTGATTTGTTCTGTCAAAAGAGCAATACAGCTAAACAGTATGTTCAGAAATGGATGCCTATCGTTGCTGCTTCTCAGTCAGTTAAGGGTAATGAAAAAGAAAGAGAATTCCTTCTTTCTTGGGTAAATGTTGTTGATTACGAATAATCAGATAAGGAGTTAAAGAAATGAAAGTTACAGTTTGTATCGGTAGTTCCTGCCATATTAAAGGTTCTCGTCAGGTTGTTGAACAGCTTCAGTACCTTATTAAAGAAAATAATTTAGGAGATAAAGTAGAATTAGGCGGCACATTTTGTATGGGCAAATGCCAGCAGGGAGTTTGCGTAACTGTTGACGACGCTTTCTTCTCAGTAACACCAGAAACAGTTGAAGAATTTTTCAACGATAATGTAAAAGGAAAAGTATAAAATGATAATTCAGGTTTGTGTAGGTAGCTCTTGCCACTTGAAAGGTTCTGCGGAAATAGTTGAGCTCTTTCAGAAAGCCGTTGAAGAAAATCATTTAGAAAACGAAATAACACTTGCCGGTAGCTTTTGTATCGGCAAGTGTAATCGTGTGGGCGTAACTGTTCAGGTAGATGATGATATTCACACCGGTATTACAAGAGAAAATTTTAAAGAATTTTTCAAGGAAACCGTTTTAACAAAAATTGAAAGGGTGTAACGGGAAATGCCTAATTGTTTAACATTAAAAAAATCCAACTGTAAAAACTGCTACAAGTGTATTCGCCATTGTCCCGTTAAGGCAATACGCTTTTCGGGAAATCAGGCTCATATTATCGGAAACGAGTGTATTCTCTGCGGTCAATGTTTTGTGGTTTGTCCTCAGAATGCAAAAGAGATTGTCGATGAAACCGAAAAAGTAAAAGTATTTTTACAGGCAAGGGAAAAGGTTATAGTAAGCCTTGCTCCCTCGTTTATTGCGAACTACGATGGCGTTGGAATAAATTCAATGAGAAAAGCTCTCAAAAAGTTGGGCTTTTATGATGTTGAAGAAACCGCTGTCGGTGCAACAATTGTTAAAAACGAATATGAGAGAATGCTCAAAGAGGATGATAGAGATATTATTATAACTTCTTGTTGCCATTCTATAAACTTACTTATTCAGAAACATTTTCCTGCAGAATTGGAGTATCTTGCAGATGTTGTTTCACCTATGCAGGCTCACTGTATGGACATTAAGAAACGCTACCCTGATGCAAAAACAGTTTTCATAGGACCTTGCGTTTCAAAAAAAGACGAAGCTGAGCATTACGAAGGTATTGTTGATGCAGTCCTTACATTTGAAGAACTTACGAACTGGCTCAAAAGTGAAAATATAGAGCTTGAAGTTGAAAAAGATAACGATGATTTCAGTCGTGCACGTTTCTTTCCTACAACAGGCGGTGTGCTTAAAACAATGGCTCAGGATACACCTGACTATACATATATCGCACTCGATGGTGTTGAAAACTGTATAGCAGCACTCAAGGATATTGAAAGCGGAAAGGTTCATAAATGCTTTATTGAAATGTCTGCTTGTGTCGGTAGCTGTATGGGTGGTCCTGTTATGGAAAAATATCACCACACAGAAACCATTACCGATTACCTTACTATAGCAAATTATGCAGGTAAAAAGGATTTTGAGGTTTCTCAACCTAAAGCTACTGAACTCAAAAAGCAATTTGAATATATCGAACACAGATATCCTCAACCATCAGAAATGGAAATTAACGCTGTTCTTCGTCAGATGGGTAAATTCAAACCTGCTCATGAGCTCAATTGCGGTTCTTGCGGCTATAATACTTGTCGTGAAAAAGCTGCTGCAATTTGTCAGGGTAAAGCGGAGATTTCAATGTGTCTTCCTTTCCTTAAGGAAAAGGCTGAAAGCTTCTCAGATACTATTGTTAATAGTTCTCCCAACGGACTTATTGTTCTTAATGAGAATTTAGAGGTTCAGCAAATTAATAGAGCCGCAAGAGAAATTATGAATATCCGATATGCTTCTGATGTTCTCGGCGATTATGTTATCCGTATTCTTGACCCTACGGTTTTTGAAACTGTTCTTAAAACCGGCAGAGGTGTGAGTAACCAGAGAGTTTACCTTGCAGAATACAAAAGATATGTTGAACAAACTGTTGTTTATGACAGAGATTCACATCTTCTTATCGGTATTATGAGAGATGTTACTGCCGAAGAGGAGCAAAGAGAAAGAAAAGAAAATATCAGCCGTCAGACAATTGAGGTTGCCGATAAGGTTGTTGATAAGCAAATGCGAATTGTTCAGGAGATTGCTTCACTTTTGGGTGAAACAGCCGCAGAAACAAAAATCGCCCTTGCAAAATTAAAGGAGTCGATTTCTGATGAATGATTTATGTGCAGATATCGGTTACAAAAGTATAAACCATTACGGTGAACAGCTTTGCGGAGATCATATTGATATAGTTGAGCCCGATGAGGATTCAACAGTGGTTGTTCTTTCCGATGGTCTCGGTAGCGGTGTTAAAGCAAGTATTCTTTCAACACTTACATCTAAAATTATTTCAACAATGCTTGCAGAAGGTCTTTCCCTTGAAGAATGTGTTTCAACTATTGCTGCGACTCTTCCTGTTTGTTCGGTGCGTGGCGTTGCTTATTCCACATTCACCATTATTCATCTTAAGAATAATGAAACTGCAGAGCTTATTCAATACGATAACCCACACACCATAATAATAAGAAACGAAAAAAAATGGGATTATCCGAAAACCGAAATGAATATTGGCGGAAAGAAAATTTTCAAATCTGTTATTCAGCTTCAGGAAAACGATATTTTTATTGCTATGAGCGATGGTTGCCCTCACGCAGGTATAGGTACTGCATATAACTTTGGTTGGAAGCGTGAAGATATTGCAAGCTTTCTTGAAACTCTTGCTCCTGTTGGTTATACTGCAAAGAATTTGTCAACCATGCTTATTGATGAGTGCGATAAGCTTTATGATCATAAGCCCGGTGACGATGCAACCGCTTGTGTTGTTAAAATCCGTAAGAGAGTTCCTATGAATATGCTTTTCGGACCGCCCTCAAACAGAGATGATGCAGACAGAATGATGAGCCTTTTCTTCTCAAAAGAAGGAAAGCACATTATCTGTGGTGGTACAACATCATCTATTGCATCTAAGTTTTTGAGAAAACCTTTAAAGCCATCCCTTAATTTTGAAAGCAGCGATGTTCCGCCTATTGCAGAAATCGAAGGTGTTGACCTTGTTACAGAAGGTGTTATCACAGTTAACAAGGTGGTAGAATACGCTCAGGATTATCTTGGCGAAAATAAACACTATGAGCATTGGAATTTCAAAAAAGACGGGGCTTCACTTATAAGCCGTTTGCTTTTTGAAGAAGCAACAGATATAAACTTTTATGTAGGCAGAGCAATTAATCCTGCTCATCAGAACCCGGACCTTCCCATAAACTTCAATATTAAAATGAACCTTGTGGAAGAGCTTTCTAAGTGTTTGAAGCAAATGGGTAAAAGAATTAAAGTGAGTTATTTTTAATTATGAGTAATATAAGAAAATTTGATACAAAAGTACAATATCTTAAATACAAGGTATTAAGAGAGGTTGCAAGAGAAGCGTGGAATGATACCCTTCTCGAAAATCTTATTGATATACCTAAAAAAATAGTTCCCGGTAAAACCTCCACAATGCGTTGCTGTGTTTATAAAGAACGTGCTATTCTTTCAGAGCGTGTTAAAATTGCTATGGGCGGTGACCCTGAAAACCCAAATGTTATTCAGGTTATTGATATTGCTTGTGATGAATGTCCTGCTGCAGGATATGAAGTAACAGATTCCTGCAGAGGTTGTCTTGCTCACCGTTGCGAAGATGTATGTAAACGTGGTGCAATTTCTTTCGACCATAATCACGTTGCTCATATTGATAAGTCGAAGTGTGTTGAGTGCGGTCAGTGTGCAAAGGTTTGCCCTTATTCTGCAATTGTTAACCGCAAAAGACCTTGTCAGATTGCATGTAAGGTGAAGGCAATTTCAATTAACGAAGATAATGCCGCTTCCATTGATAATGATAAATGTACCGCTTGCGGTGCTTGTGTTTATCAATGCCCCTTCGGTGCGATTTCTGATAAGTCATATATTCTCAATGTTGTTGACCTAATTAAGAAAAGCGAACAAGGCAGAAACTACAAGCTTTATGCAGTTGTTGCTCCCTCGATTTCAAGTCAGTTCTCTTATGCAAAATTAGGTCAGGTTATAACAGGACTTAAAAAAATGGGCTTTCACACTGTTGTTGAAGCAGCTTTAGGCGCAGATATGGTTGCTATGAAAGAATCTCAGGAATTAACTGAAAAAGGCTTCCTTACAAGTTCTTGCTGTCCTGCATTTGTTTCTTACATTAAATCTGCATTTCCCGATTTAGTTCCTTTTATTTCTCACAACTGTTCACCAATGGTCGAAATTTCGAAGTATATAAAAGAAACTGACGAAAATGCAAAAACCATTTTTATCGGACCTTGTACTGCTAAAAAAGCAGAAGCACAGCTTGAAAGTGCAAAGCCTTATGTTGATGCTGTTCTGACCTTTGAAGAATTGCAGGCTCTTTTTGACAGCCGTGATATTGATATCACAACTCTCGAAGAAGATGTGCTTGACAATGCCTCATATTTCGGCAGAATTTTTGCTCGTAGCGGTGGTCTTACTGACGCAGTAACTCAAGCGATTAAAGAGCAGAATATAACTGATTTTGAGTTTATGCCTGTTTCTTGCGACGGTATTGAAGAATGCAGAATTGCACTTCTTAAGAAAAGCAAGAATGCACTTCAGGCAAACTTTATTGAAGGTATGGCATGTGTCGGCGGATGTATCGGCGGTGCAGGTTGCCTTACCCACGGTGAAAAAAACAAAGCAGAGGTTGATAAGTACGGACGAGAAGCTTTTGAAAAAACTATCTCCGATGCAATTTCTGTTTTGAAATAGATTTTAAATCCTTCATTCAAAAAGGTACTCTCCCTCGGCAATGCAACTGTCGTGGGAGAGTATCTTTTTATGCAAATTTATAATGTATGTTTTTGTTTCTTTAGTGTTAGTCAAGGGTTATTTTTCTTTTTTCAAATGCTTTTATTAATATTACACCGATAATTAGTCCGGCAACGCCTTGAACACCGTTTGGTGGAATGTTCACAAGCGAAGCAGCAAATCCATAAAGGAATCCTTCAAAAACATAGTAACCGAGTATCATTATAATTTCAGCTACGATACCGCTTATGATTCTAGAGGGTAGATTGCCCGGTTTATTATTTAAAAACTTAAATCCGTAGAATGCAATAAGTGCCATAAGTCCCTTAATTATAAATGTTGCAGGTGCATAAGTCGCGTATCCCGAAAACACGTCTGCAAGTGCAGAGCCAAGACCTGCGGCAAGAAATCCGTATGTCGGTGAAAGCATCCAACCTGCAACCAATACAACGCAGTCACCAAGATTTATGTATCCTTTTAGTGGTGATGGTATCTTAATTACCATGGTTGCTATACATGCAAGAGCTGCCATAAGAGCAGCCATAACGATTTTCTTTGTTTTTCTATTCATTTTTATCAAGTGCCTTTACTTTAAGATGGGAATATTGTATATTTAATCTGAATGTATAACAATTACCAAAAAAGGAGTGTTTTATATATCCAGATGAAATATATAATTGATAAAGAAAAGCGCCCTTTGTATCTTCAACTCTATAAACAAATACGTGATGATATTATTGCCGGGAATTATTCATATAACAAAAAACTGCCTTCCAAACGCAGTCTTGCAGAGGAAACCGGCGTCAGTATAATTACGGTAGAACACGCGTATGCTCTGCTTTGTGATGAAGGTTATGTGGAATCCAGGGAGAGAAGCGGATTTGTAGTTGTGTTCAGGAAAACTGACGGATTTGCAGTTTCCGGCGAATATAATACCCAACATTCGAAACATAGAAACGAGGCTGCATATCCTGAATTCCCTTTATCTGTACTTAGCAAAACAATGCGCAGAGTATTAACCGAACAAGGAGAACTTTTGCTTGAAAAATCACCTAACTGTGGTTGTATTGAATTAAGAGAAGCCATTCAACATTATCTCGCAAGAAATCGTGGAATAAAAGTTAAAGCAGAACAGATTGTTATAGGTTCAGGTTCAGAATATCTCTACGGACTTATTGTGGAACTGCTTGGTAGAAACTGTGTCTATGCTATAGAATCTCCCTCGTACAAAAAAATTGAGCAGGTATATAAAGCTACCGAGATTGCTTATGAGTTGCTGCCATTGAGAAATTCAGGTATTGATAGTAAAGCACTTGCAGGAACAAAAGCGAATGTATTACATACAACACCATATAGAAGCTATCCCAGCGGCGTTACAGCTACAGCATCCAAGCGCCATGAATATATTCGTTGGTCTGAACAAAGCAATCGCTATATTATAGAAGATGATTTTGAATCAGAATTTTCGGTCTCCTCTAAACCTACTGAAACATTGTTTTCTCTTTCTGATAACGACAATGTAATTTATTTGAATACTTTTTCAAAAACTATTTCTCCGTCGCTACGTATTGGATATATGGTTCTGCCTGAACACCTTGTTGACAGTTTTGATAAGAAATTGGGTTTTTATTCATGTACTGTTCCTACTTTTATGCAATATGTTCTTACTGAACTTATCAATAATGGGGATTTTGAACGTCATATTAATCGTGTTAGAAGAAATATAAGAAAAGAAATATTCTCACATGGTTAACCTCATCTTACCACCCGAAGAAGCAAATATTACTCTCGGCAAATGGTGTATGTTACATAAAATTTATCTTATGAAACACAAGAAAATGCTGTTTACAACACTACTCACCCAAGGCAAACTGTATCAGTACTGCGCTGAGGTTGAAAAGCAGGCAAAAGAAATGTTTGAGTTTTTGATTAAACAGAAAAAAGTAAGTGAAGCTGTTACAGAGGAATTGAAAGAGCAAAAACAATGGGAGTGGGTGCAGATACTGAGCAACATTCAGCAACAAGCAAAAGAAATTGTACTTGATGAACTGATATACAAATAAAAACAGCCAGGCATTTGAATATTGTATAGCAACAGCACGACTTTCAAGAAACTGTAAGCCGTGCTGTTGCTGTTATGCGTATGTTTTTATAATTTCTTCTGCAACAATCCGTTTTGAAATTCATCGATCCATTGCCTGTTTTTCTATGTAACGATGTGCCTCCGGTTCGTCCAATTTGAGTTCGCGGATAAGTATCCATTTTGCCCGGTTGACGATACGGATTTCTTCCATTTTTTCTTCGATGGATAGTGTTTTCTTTTCTAACTTTCTCAAGCGTTCCCTTGCACTTGACATCCAGTTGATGGCTGTTAACAAAGTGGGTTTTGAGGTTTGCTTTGGAAGCGTGAAAACACCGTGTAAGCTCACCGCCTGTTGTATTTTGTCTATTTATAATATTATACAGAAATAGCATCTCTCATTAAACGAGATATACAATCCTGTAATAAGAGATATATTATCTATATACAGGCGATTAAAACGCATATTAAAAAGCCAAGATACCGATAGAAGCAGTATCTTGGCTTTTGGAGTTATTTGTTTTTACACTATCTAATACCGTATTTTTCAATGATATAGTCCATATCCTTATCGCCTCTGCCCGAGAGGTTGATAAGCACGGAACCCTTGCCCATCGTCTTCGCCAACTTCATACCGTAAGCAACGGCATGGGAACTTTCAATAGCCGGGATGATACCCTCCATTCTGGAAAGCTCAAAGAATGCATCAATGGTTTCGTCGTCAGTAACAACATCATATTTTACTCTGCCCAAGTCGTGCAGGAATGCGTGCTCCGGTCCGCAGGATGGATAATCCAAACCGCTTGCCACGGAATACACGGGAGCAGGATCACCGTTTTCATCCTTCAGCATAATGCTGTTAAAGCCATGCATGATGCCTTCTTCACCATAGGTGAGACTTGCGGCGTGGTCACCCATTTTAATGCCTCTTCCGAGAGGCTCTACACCGTAAATATCAACGGGGTCGTTCAAAAAGCCTGAGAAAAGTCCCATTGCGTTTGAGCCGCCGCCCACACAGGCAACCACCGCGTCGGGAAGCTCACCCGTCATATCAATGAACTGTTCTCTTGCTTCAATACCAACAACACTCTGAAAGTCTCTCACCATCATCGGGAACGGATGAGGGCCGACAACTGAACCTATGCAGTAGATAGCGTCCTTATACTCATTGCAATATGCGGCGAAGGCAGCGTCTACTGCTTCTTTCAAGGTTTGTAGACCATCTGTAACCTCGACCACTCTTGCACCAAGGATCTTCATTCTTGCCACATTGGGAGCCTGCTTTTTAATATCTACAGCACCCATATAAATGTCACACTCCAAGCCGAAATATGCGGCGGCGGTAGCAAGAGCCACACCGTGCTGACCTGCACCTGTTTCGGCAATGACCTTTTTCTTTCCCATATACTTTGCAAGCAACACCTCACCCATACAGTGATTGAGCTTGTGTGCGCCGGTGTGGTTCAAATCCTCGCGCTTCACATAGAGCTGAACGCCTGTGCCGATTTTATCCGAAAGCCTTGCAAGATGGGAGATTGGTGTCGGTCTGCCTTGAAATTCCTTGCGTATACGGCGAAGCTCGTCGATAAATTTGCGGGACTTGCAGATGGTCTGGTATGCTTCGCTGATCTCATTCATAGCGACCTGCAGTTCGGGCGGGATATAGGAGCCGCCGTACTTGCCGAAGTAGCCGTTTGTGTCGGGATAGTTCTTAAAATAGGTATCGAAATCAACATTGTTAAATTTCATTGTGGTTTCCTCCATAAATAGTTTTGTTTTAGGTTGGTTTGGGGTTTACGATCTCTTTCTGTTTGATTTCATATATTCGGCGCAAGGAGCGCCACCAGCGTTTTGTCATCATTATATTTACCTCCTTAATACAGGAAAAAGCTCCTTTGACTTATATCTTCCGTCAAAGGAGCTTTCATGTAAAACAAAAACGTCCTTGACAGAAATATACACTCTGTCAAGGACGAATAGGTACAAATAAAGTACGAC
>CALGUK010000005.1 GCA_937920235.1 uncultured Clostridia bacterium
GAATTATTTTTAGTGTTACAGGACTTTGGTAGGAAGAAATAAAGAAATCCTTTGCGATAGGATTGCTTTCACAAGCTGATGCCATTGTCATAAGCTCAAGGCAAACTGCCATTACCGAGCTTATACCTTCCTTTGTTTCATCATCAATAAGCTTTCTTTGAAACTTACAAAGGTCATCTACAAGTACACTTAAAAGATGTTCTTTGGTGGGGTAGTAATATGTAAGGTTACCCGTACTTATATTCAACTCTTTTGATATTGCATTGGGTGACACATTGGAATAACCATTTTCAAAAAATAACTGTATCGCAGTTCTTAATATATCTCTCTTTGTTTTTTCTGATTTTTTCAACGTCATATTTCATCTTTCCTTGCACTTTAGTATTTATACTAAATAGCTTTTGCTTCATTTTAGCACAAGTGCGAATTTATTGCAATACCTTCCAAAGAAAATTTGCCAATATTTTAACAAAGTTTTTGTGATAAAAATGAAACTCAATTACCATTACCTCGTTTGCATAGCATAGCAAAAAATGGGAAAAGTATGTAAGACATAATAATTGGAGGTAATAGAATGTTTAAACACGAAAAATTACTTTTTCATCCTGTTGGTGTTGAAAAGCCCAATCCTCAATATGCTGCACTTTTACAAGAACAGCTTGGAGGCGGAAACGGTGAACTTAAAGCCGCAATGCAGTATATGTCACAGAGCTTCAGAATTAAAGACCCTGAAATCAAGGATTTATTCCTTGACATTGCCGCCGAGGAACTTGGTCATATGGAGATGGTTGCGCAGACCATCAACCTATTAAACGGACACGATGTTGATGCTCAGCAGGTGCCGTCAGGTGAGATTCAGTCCCACGTGCTTTTAGGTCTTAATCCCGGTCTTATAAACGCTTCGGGTTACTCTTGGACGGGCGATTATGTAACGGTTACAGGAGACCTCTGTGCAGACCTCTTAAGCAATATCGCATCTGAGCAACGTGCAAAGGTGGTTTATGAATACCTTTACCGTCAGATTGACGATAAAAAGGTGCGTGAGACCATCGATTTCCTTTTAAACCGTGAGGAAGCGCACAATCAGATGTTCCGAGATGCCTTTAACAAGGTGCAGAACTCCGGTTCTAACCGAGATTTCGGCACAACAAAGGCCGCTAAAATGTATTTTTCTATGTCAGATCCCGGTCCTAACGCATTTGCGACAAACGATACAAAGCCTGTTTCTTTTGATAAGTAACGTAAAAGCCGATGAGGAATCGCAAGATTTCCCATCGGCTTTTCTTATAACCATATTTATTTGCAATCTTTACAAGAGTATTCGGGGACGGTGCGCTCGTTTATGACCGATTCATAAAGCCGCCAGCCGCCTGCAAGGTTATAGCAGTCGTAGCCGTTGCCTGTAAGAATACGGCAAGCAAGGTAGGAACGAAGTCCCGAATGGCAATGCACGTATACGGGTTTGTCTTTCGGAATTTCGTCAATGCGCTCACGCAATTCATCAAGCGGAATATTGACAAAGCCATCAATTTTACCATACATTACTTCATACGGTGTACGGGTATCGAGCAAGAAAACACTACCGTCACGTGCAAGATTTTCAACATCGTGCCAGAAGAACTGCTTGAGCTTTCCGCTGACGATATTTTCGGCAACGAAGCCGAGCATGTTGACGGGGTCTTTCGCACTGCCGAAGGGCGGCGCATAGCAAAGTTCAAGGGTGGTAAGGTCGGTGATTTTAGCACCGAAACGGATAGCGGTGGCAAGCACGTCCATACGCTTGTCCACGCCGTCAAAACCGACGATCTGCGCACCGATAATTTTGAGCGTTTTCTTATCCCACAACGCTTTTATTGACATCTGTGCCGCCCCCGGATAATAAGTGGCGTGGGATGCCGAATAGGTGTAGGTCTTATCGTAATCAATGCCTGCCGCCGTAGCCGACTTTTCATTAAGACCTGTGGTAGCAACCGTCATATCAAAGAGTTTTAAAACTGCCGAGCCTTGCGTGCCGGTATAAACGCTCTCGTATCCCGCAATATTATCGGCGGCAATTCTGCCTTGCTTGTTGGCAGGCCCTGCAAGAGGAATAAAGGCAGGTTTTTTTGTTATAAAATCCTCAACCTCAACTGCATCACCGACAGCATAAATATTCGGTATATTGGTCTGCATTTTGTTGTTTACAACAATGCTTCCGCGCGGGTTAAGTTCTATTCCGCAGTCTTTTGCGATTGCCGTTTCGGGACGGACACCGACAGACATTATTATCATATCGGCGGTAATCTCACCGTTTTGCAAAATAACGGTGTTTCCGCTTATCGCCTTTACGCCGTTATTAAGGTGCAGATAAATTCCTTTGGATTTAATATAGCGGTGAACGTCTGCTGCCATATCAAAATCGAGGGGTGCTATCAGATGGTCGGCAAGCTCTACGATGGCAACCTTTATCCCTGCCTGTGCTAAATTTTCCGCCATCTCGACACCAATATATCCGCCGCCGATAACCACAGCCGAGCGTGGTTTTGCGGTATTAATATAATTTTTAATTTTTAAGGTATCGGGAATGTTACGAAGTGTGAAAACATTGCTACCGTCAGCACCCTCAATGTTCGGTCGTATCGGTTCGGCACCCATAGACAAAATAAGGTTGTCGTAGGTTTCTTCATAGGTTTCGCCTGTACGAAAATTTTTGACGGTTACAGTTTTGGTATCGGGGCTTATCTTAACCGCCTCGTTTAAAACTCTTACATCAATATTAAAACGTGCCTTAAAGCTTTCGGGCGTTTGTAGAGTCAAATCCTCGCGGTCAGTGATGACACCGCCGATATAATACGGCAGACCGCAGTTGGCAAAGGACACATATTCGCCACGCTCTAAAATAATGATTTCGGCTTTTTCATCCAGTCTGCGAAGCCGCGCCGCCGCAGTTGCACCACCTGCAACACCGCCTATAATAATGGTTTTCATTTGTGTGCCCTCCTAAAATTTAGTTTATATATTAATTATACCATTTCGTATGCTTTTTCTCAATACCTTATTATTTGGATACTTTCCAAAATGATTCGTATCACCACATAACAGCGCCACCATTGAGGAGGCCGGCGTGCCTGGGGTTGAACATTAGATTGCAAGAGAGAGCGATTAAGAACACCTAATAGTTTGCTACATATCAAATTTTGATATAGGTTGTATATATTAAAAAATTATGATAAAATAATTTAAACAAAGTCCGTATTATAGGACACTAAATGTTTTATAATTATAAAAAAATAGAAAAAGGTGATATATTGCCTGAGTTTGCTTCGGTTATCATTTCTGGAAATAAAATATGTAAATTCCAATTTGAAGAAAATGAATTCTTATTATTAACGAAATTTGACCCTAATTGTTCAAAGTATGATAAGCATATAAAAAACAACTATGGCTTGTTATGCATTCATAAGGAAAAACACGAAAACATTTGGCTCATAACAGTTCAAACTTGCAAAGAAGTATATTCTATAAAATGGGTAAGTTTTGATACCTTTTTAAAACAAAATAGTAAAAATCTATCTATAAAACCAGTATACGATTATATATTAGAAAAGCAAAAATCCCTCTCAATAAAACTACAATATGGTTTAAGAAATGGTAAAATAATAAGCATTTGGGATTTAACTGAAGAAGATAGAGGTTTAAAATGCAATTGTATTTGTCCCGGTTGCGGTATGCAATTACAGGCAAAGCTTGGAAGCGGAAAGAAGCAGCGTCACTTTTCCCATAATAATGCTAATTGTAATATAGCAATCGCTCAACAAACAGCACTACATATGTTAGCTAAAGAAATCATTGAACAAGAAAAAACTGTAAAATTTCCGCCAATAATAATACCGTTTGAACAAACAAACTTATATAAATTTGATCCTAACTATCTGCGTCAATTCAGCTATCGGTATCTATCTAATTTACCTACGGAAATGGAATACAAACCCGCAACTATAGTGGATTTTGATTCTGTAGTACTAGAAAAAAAGGTATCTTCAATTATACCTGATATAATTGCTTTTAAAGGAAACAAGGCATGTCTTATAGAAATAGCGGTAACCCATTTTATTGACGAAAATAAAGAAAAGAAAATTCAAGAATTAAAGTTACCAGTTTTAGAAATTGACATCAGTTCTTTATCTACCGAAAATCTTAATAGAGATATTTTAAAAAGTGTACTAACAAATCAAATTGAAAACAAAAAATGGGTTTACAATCCTTTGTGGGAAAATGCAATACTATGGGCTGATAATCAATATGAAATTGAAATAGAGAAAATTAAAAAAGAAATCAGAAAAGATGAACTTCTTCAACAAGAACGTCAAATCCGTGAGCAAAAACGAAGAGAACAAAAACTCAAACGACGCGAGGCAGGTATGGATGCATTAGAAAACGTATTGATACCTGAAAACTATTCAGCAATGATAG
Organism: uncultured Clostridia bacterium; assembly: GCA_937920235.1. Lineage (GTDB taxonomy): Bacteria > Bacillota > Clostridia > Oscillospirales > Acutalibacteraceae > Fimenecus. The sequence continues at coordinate 4,453 of CALGUK010000005.1, forward strand.
AAAAGTTAAGAGATGATGAATCATACAATATTTTATATAAAAATTCGTGGTTCTATAAAGAAAGTAAGAATCCACCGTTTTTTCTTGATATACCAATTTGTGGGGAATTTATTTTTAACTGTGACCGCAGAATTTGGCAAACCCTTATATTTTATAAATTCGTTTATAATAGAAAAGAAGATGACTTCGGACAAATATACATCTCCTTTAATAAAATTAGCGAATGGATTAAAAAATATCAAAAAGATTTTTCGATAAATTGGGAATTTTCTTACAAAATAGAATTAAACGATAAAGTATATAATCTTTTGCGTGATGTTGTACTTGACTATCTATTCTATCTAAGAGAACTAGGTTTTATTGAATATGAATTTTCTGCATTTGGAGGAAGTGGATCTGTTGTTGAGCCACGCAAATTGATGCCCCCAAACAAAGAATACGCAACAAAATTAAAGATTGCAATTGATAGTGTCAATGGTGCTTCGCCTGATGTAAACGAGCAAATATATAGCTGTATAAAGAATTTATATAATGCTAATATTTAATACTACTTAACAAATTTTATTTCCCAAGCTAAAATGCAACAACAAAGAAACTCCCCAAAGTGGCGTTTTACATCGCTTTTGGGGAGTTTTGTTTAAACACATATTATTCTATGAGAATATCACCACATCACTGTGCCGCCGTTGAGGAGGCCGGCGTGCCTGGGGTTGAACATAAGGTTTAAAGAGAGAGCGATTAGGAATACGAGTGTGATAAAGCAACCATTGACGATGAGTATTTTTGACATTTTATCCTTTGTTGCTTTATCGGTGAATATTACATAGTAGATAAAACCGACAATAGCACAAAAAATAAGAGAAAATCCGAAAGGTCGGCGCCAATAGATAGCGTAAAACACGCCCCATAAACAGACTGCGGTCAGCATAAGATAAACGAGGAAACGCACCGCTTTTGATTTTGCATCTACAAGGACGAGAACTGCGGGGATATACAACATTGAAAGTGCAAATCTCATCACGATGGCATCGTCTAGATAGATAAATATATAACCGGTCATTATTCCGGCTACAAGTTCGATTAGATATGTACAAACCATACAACTATTACTGCGGGACACGGTAGATTACCTCGCTTTCAATTAGAATTCTGCAGGTTTTATCAGGGAAATACGGTATGTATTTGGTGATTTGCCTTTGGGTGATTCGGTTTTCTGTGATATAGTCGGTTATAAGTTTTCGTTTATACTCGTCGAGTGTTTCGGTATCGATGCCGTTCATCAGTTCCAAGAAGCATAGAACAGATGCGTTAAACTTATCAATTTTCGTTCTTGGTTTGCGGAGAGCAATTTGATAATTGCCCAACTTGACTTTATGCAAATCTCGGCTTTCTTCATTGGTATAGATTTCGATAACGGCGGGTTTGAGTTTAGATATGCCGAGTTCGTATTGCAGATAACTTCCTGAATAGTACCCAAAGACTTTTTCGCCGTCTTTAATAAATTTCTTTTCAACAACTTTCATAGGTTGAAAAATACTAATTCCAAAATTCCTTTTGTTCGGGATATAATATAATCCTTTTTCAAATCTAACTATCTTTTTATCCTCACAGAGTTTTCTTAAACCTCTGCTAATTTGATAACGTGAATAGTACGGGTAATCAATTTCCGAAAAAGCAAACGGAGAATCGTACCCGAATGTTTTGACTAAATAATCATAAAACAATTTTTATTCCTCCTTTTTTCTGCAACAGAATGAAGATAGTTACCTACACTCTATTGCGGTATTTTCTATGTTTTTTATGCGTCTATAATCACCTAAAAAGTGCTCGGAACCCCCTTGTTTACTGGATTTGTGTGTAGAAAAAGACCAAACCCTCGTTTATTGGGTATGGTCTTATTTTAACATCATCAGGGGCCATGGCAGCCCCCATATTATTGGCGTCTTTTATTCCGTAATCGGTGATTTTGCCGAATATTACCGCACTGACACAGGGTGTGTTTTCACGGTGTGAAGAGACTACACATGCACCGGATGCAGTTGCTGTACGCTGTGCGGACGGCGGACGTTGACCTCCGTATTCAAGCGGAAGTCGGAACTGTCTTTCGGCAGATGCAAAATGCGACGATGTTGAAGCAACCGCATTACTTACTGCACCTGAATCGGTCAGAACTGATGCAAGTCCCAGTGAAAGTGCCATTGTGGAGCAGGCGCCGTAAAGTCCCAAAAACGGAATTTTCAGGTCGCGTATTCCGAATGAAGTGCCTATGCATTGGTTTAACAAGTCGCCTGCCATAATCAGTTCGATTTCATTGGGAGAAATGCTTGCCTTTGAAATAGCTCGGGAAACAGCCTCCTTGTGCAGAGCGCTTTCGGATTTTTCCCAAGTGGGACATCCGTCAATTGTATCATCAGGATAGACGCGGTCAAATTCCTTTGCCAGAGGTCCTTCGCCCTCGGTTTTACCGACAACAGAGGCAAATCCCGTAACCGACGGCATTGACGAAAGCAAAAAAGTCTGATTACCTGTTCGCTTTACCATTTAATCAACCCTTTCTTTTTGGATATATTGTTCCCCATAGAAGTATCATAATTCACAGTGTATTGATTGACAAATATGTCATAATTTGTTATAATTATTTCAAATATTGTATTTTTAAGGATGATTAAAATGAGAGAAAGATCTTTTCTTGATGCGGCGCTCAATAAACCTGAACCCGGCGATAAAATCGAATATTTTAATAATATTAAAAGAAGAATGAACGGCTATGTTCTCACAAACAACCAGAAAAATCAGCCTCAGGCAGCTTATGCTTATGAGATTGATGTGACTGACATGTGGGAGGAGTTCAAAAAGTTAAAGGAAGCCTGCGGATACAAGATCTCCTTCAATACAATTCTTATGAAGGCTATGGTTGAAGGTTTGAAAGCTGCTCCGAGACTTAATGCACATATTGATTATAACTATACGGCATCTTGCGGTAAGCTTATTATTAAAAAACACATTGATGTTTCAATGCCTGTTATGCTTGACGGCGGAGAAACATTCCCCGTTAAAGTTTGCGGATGTGAAGAGAAAAATCTTCGTGAGCTTCAGCAGGAGATAGATGAAGTAACGTACAAGATGAAGAATACGAATATCGACGGCGTTCTTTTTGATCTGGTTATCCAGAGAACGGTCGGATTCCTGCTTAAAGGTGAAATTGTAAAAACAGTTGCACAAAGCGTTGCAGGCATTGTAGGTAAGCACAAGATCGGTACTCTCGGCGGTTTCTTTAAGAAAAACACAACTGACGGTGAGGCGGCACTCAAATACTATCAGCTGAATGAAGGAACGGTTTGCTTCTCAAACTGGGCAGGACTCTATGACGGTCTCCGAGGTTTTGAAACAACTTCACCTCTTCTTTATCCTCAGGTATTTATGATGGGTGTGGGCGGATTCATTGAAAAGGATTTTGCTTACAGAAACGAAAAAGGAGAAATCGACCTTAAAACAAGAAAGATGCTTCCTGTTACTCTCACATTTGACCACAGAATCGGCGCATTCAATGATGTTATTCCGTTTATGAAAAAGATGGATGAGATTTTTGAGAATCCCGAAGTAATCAAAGAGTGGTAATGTAATATAAATAAAAGGCCCAAGTGCTCGAAAGACACTTGGGCTGTTTTATTATGATCAAAAACAAAAAATTATATGAAATCCTCAAAAGATTCTCCAGTCAATTTCGCCTGTACCGTTGGCTCTAAGAAATTCATTTGCCTTTTTGAAATGTCCGTTTCCGAAAAATCCGTTGTAGGCGGAAAGGGGACTGGGGTGTGCGGATTCCAATACTAGATGATTGGTGTTTGTAATAAGCTTTTTCTTTGCTCTTGCATTGGCACCCCACAGTAAGAAGACCATGGGCTCGGGACGGAGATTGAGGAGTGAAATTACATTATCCGTAAATATTTCCCATCCCATTCCTTTGTGGCTGTTCGGACAGCCTTCTCTGACGGTGAGAACGGTGTTCATCAGAAGAACTCCCTGACTTGTCCAATATGTAAGCTCACCGTGTTGAGGGATAGGATATCCGTATTCCGCGTGGATTTCCTTATATATGTTCTGCAATGAGGGAGGTGGGTTTATGCCTTTAAGCACGGAAAAGCAAAGGCCGTGAGCCTGGTTCGGCTGGTGATACGGGTCCTGTCCCAGAATTACAACCTTGACACTCTTATAGTCGGTGTACTTGAGAGCGTTGAAGATGTTATTCATATTGGGATATACGGTTTGTGTTCTGTATTCCTGTATGAGAAATTTTCGCAGATTAAGATAATAAGGTTTATTAAACTCATCCTTAAGAAGAATATCCCAACTGTTATTAAACTGTACCATTTTTCAATCTCTCAATCATCATAAATGCAGATTTGTAAATATCACCGCAGCCCATTGTGAGAACGAGGTCACCCGATTTTACATTTTTCACGACATAATCCGCAACCTCTTCCTGAGTATTGAACCACACCGAACCGGGAATTTTTTCAGCAAGCTGTGAAGTGTAAATGTCGTAGGTGTTAACTTCGCGCGAACCCATAATTTCAGTCATTACACATCGGTCGGGAATCTGAAGCACATCAACGAACTCGTCAAAATGCATTGCGGTTCTGGAGTATGTGAAGGGCTGAAAAACTGCCCAGACCGTGTTGTAACCCATTTTCATAGCCGCTTCAAGTGTTACCTTGAGCTCGGCAGGGTGGTGGGCATAGTCATCAATAAAGTCGATACCGTTATATGTTCCCAGATCTTCAAATCTGCGGCCTGCACCTTTGAATTCTTCTAATCCCTTGATGCAATCGTCAAATTTTGCACCCGAATATATCGAAGAAGCAATGGCGGCAAGGGCATTGAGTACATTGTGAATACCCGGGATTGAAAGCTTGACGTTGCCGAGCTTTTTGCCCTTGTATATTACATCAAATCTTGTAAATGCGCCCTTGTATTCTTCAATATTTTCAGCGTAGTAGTCATTTGCAGAATTAAAACCAAATGAAATCATTTCTTTACCCTTAACGTCCTTCAAGGCTTTAAGGGTGTTTTCATCATCGCCGTTATAAATAACGGCTTTTGATGCGGAATCAGCAAATTTTGTAAAGCTCGCGATAAGATTATCCATAGTTTTAAAATATTCCAGATGGTCTTCATCAATATTGAGGATTACGGCAATATCGGGCGACATATGAAGAAACGTATCCTGATATTCACAGGATTCCATAACGATTGTTTCCGTTTTTCCTACTCTGCCGTAGCTGTTTGTCAGAGGTAATTTTCCTCCTATAACTGCCGACGGATCAAGGCCGGCGGAGAGCATAGTCTGAACGGTGAGGGAGGTGACAGTGGTTTTACCGTGAGTTCCGCAAATTCCGATACAGTTCGTAAACTGACGCGAAACCTCTCCCAGCAATTCGGCTCTTTGGAACGTGGGAATACCACTTTCAAGTGCGGCTCTGAGCTCCGGATTATCTTTTGAAATAGCGGCAGAATAGACAACCATTTCAGCACCCTCAATATTCTCGGCACGCTGTCCCATCATAACCTTAATTCCCATTTTACGTATCCGCTCCACAATTGAGCTTTCGTTATTATCGGAACCCTGCAGAGTATAGCCTTTACTGTGGAGAATTTCAGCAAGAGGACACATACCGCTACCGCCGATTCCGATAAAATGTATTGTTTTGACAGTTTTTAAAACCTTTGAAATTTCATTCATTTTTATCACCACACACTATTATATTACATCTTTAAAAAAAATTAAACACCTAATCACCACTTTTTTTCAACAATCATACCATAATAGTAGGCAAGGAGGAACGGATATGAGAAATATAGTTATAGTTGGCGGAGATAAAAGGCAGAAATACCTTAAGGATTTTCTCAGTGTACAGGGTTATAACGTGTCTTCATACGGATTATTTGATTGGGATGATGATACCGATAAGCTGAAAAATATGATACGGGAAGACTCTCTTGTTGTTCTGCCCCTACCCGCCGCAAGAAACGACAGAACACTCAATATGCCTTTTTCCAGACGGGAAATTTCCATTGACCGCCTTCTTTCCCTGCTTGGTAAAAATAATGTGGTTTTCGGAGGAATAATCAAGGGAGAGCTTCTCTCGGGACTTCGTGAGACGGGTGTTCCTTATATTGATTATTACGATAGCGAGTTCATTGCTAAAAACGCTGTCCTTACATCCTTCGGAGCATTGAAAATTTTGCTTGAACATATTGATTTTGCACTTACTTTGGGCAAATATGCGATAACGGGATACGGCAAGGTTGCGCGTGAAACAGCTTCATTACTGACGTCATTATCCTGCAATGTAACGGTTTTTGCAAGGAATCCGTCGGCACTTGAGGATGCAAAAATCAAGGGATGCTGTGTCGAACCTCTTGAAAATCTTACTGCAGAGGCAGGAAGGTTTGATGTGATAATCAATACCGTTCCCCATAATATCATTTCCGAAGAAACAATAAAAAAAATGAAAAAGGACAGCAAGATTATTGAGCTTGCTTCTGCACCTTACGGACTGAATTTTGATATTGCCCGGAAACATTCCGTTGACGTTGTCAAGGCGTTCGGTCTGCCCGGAAAATATACTCCTAAAACAGCAGGTGAAATTATCGGAACTAAAATATGTGAAGCCTTGAAAAAGGAGGAGTAAAAATGAGTAAAGAAACAGTGGGATTTGCCATGTGCGGATCATTCTGTACCTTTAAAAAAGTAATTCCGCAAATTAAAAGACTGACAGAAGAGGGATACAGAGTAATCCCCATAATGTCACATATTGCATATACAACGGATACAAGGTTCGGAAAAGCAAGGGATTTTAACAACGAGATCGAAGATATCTGCCGTGAAAAAATAATATATACGATTCCCGGTGCAGAACCCATAGGGCCAAAAGAACTGCTCGACGTATTGGTGATTGCACCCTGCACGGGAAACACACTCGGCAAACTTGCCAACGGAATAAGCGATACATCCGTGACGCTGGCAACAAAGGCGCATCTGAGAAATCAGCGTCCGGTTATAATAGCGGTTTCAACTAATGACGCTCTGGGAACATCGGCGAGAAATATAGGAACGCTTATGAACAGTAAGCATATTTACTTTGTACCGATGAAACAGGATGATTATATAAATAAGCCCAATTCGATAGTGGCGGATTTTGCTTATATACCTGATACGGTGCGTGAGGTTATCGCCACGAAAGTACAGCCGCAACCGATATTACTGTAATAAAACACGGAATATCAATGTGAAGATAAAATTAAAGAGAAGATCCGCGATAAGCGAATCTTCTCTTTTTTGGTTGTCAGCAATCAGGGCTGTTGCCCCGATGTCCGTAATGTTTATTTGATCGGACTGATTCTGAATGTGTAGGTGTATTTCTTGTCAGGCTTGAGCAGATATTTTTCTCTTACCTGAGCATCACCCGGCATATCTCCGCCGATACCGAGCTGATTTAAGTCAACATTGAAGGTTGTAATATCGTAATGCGGTAATTCGTGGATATGCTTTGCAAGCTGGAGTTGGTCCTGTGTGTAATGCCATGCGCTGAAGCAGATCGGTGTATCGCCCATAGCCTCAAATCGAAGACCGAGGTTATCTTTGTTTCTGATTTCGACCCATCTTACATCGGTACGGTTGCCGTTTTCCTGAGGTCTCATATAGTGGTGCTCAAGGTCTGCAACTGTTTTTTCGTGAATTGTGATCTTACCGCCTGTTTTACGGTCAAAATAGGTTTCCTGCGGGCCGCGGCCATACCATTTAACGCGGTCAAATTCGCGGAGAAGTCCCATCTTTGTGCCGAATCGGAGCAGGTTAAACATTTTGGGTGTTCCTGTATGTGTGATTTCGATACTTCCGTCTGCGCTCACGACAAAAACTGAGGATACACCTGAGAAGAACTGCACATTCCAATCGATTGTGATAACAAGCTGGCCTTTGCTGTTCTTTTCGGCAGATTTCACACTGCCTTTGGCATTGTTTGTAGCTCTCTGCCAGTTGAAATAGGGATGGAACGGGATGAGGAAGGGAACAAAGTTTGTATTTGATAGATCGTTGTCCGTAACGGCACGGAAATAGTTGGGAGTAACGGCTGCCTTGAGATATTCCTTACCGTCATATTTGAGAGAGGTAATCTTGCCTCCGTCAAGCTTTATGCTGAAGTTTTCGCCGTTGACAAAAACAACGCTTCCGTTTTTGACGTATGTAACGTTTCCGCTTACAGCTTTTTCCTCTGGCTTAACCGATTTCACGATGAACTGGTCAAAGCCCTGCTCATATCCTGCTTCGCACCAAGGCTTTGCAGTTTTGTTAAGGAACGATATGATGAGCACGCATTCTTTTTCCGGAAGAGAGTCAAGGTCATAGGAAATTGTGAAGTCCGTCTGTGATTGAGGACTGCAGTTGATATCGATAACACCGCTCTGTACCTCTTCACCCTCTGCCTGCAGGCTCCATTTGAATTCAAAGTCTGCAAGGTCGGTGAAGAGCTTTTTGTTGATAAGTGTGAATTCGCCTTTAGTCAAATCTTTTTCCTTGACCTTGATTTCACAGTAAACCTTTTTAACCTCGTAGTATGACGGGTGAGGCTTTCTGTCAGCGGTGATAATGCCGTTAGCGTTGAAATATGTATTGGAGCCGGTCATAGCAGTTGTGTTGGGAAGATGAGTATATCTGCCCGGTTCATAAGGCTCAAAGTCAGTGCCGTAAAGCCACTGATCGCCGGTTTCAGTCTTTTTACGGATTGCCTGGTCAACAAAGTCCCAGATATAGCCGCCGCACATATGCTCATGAGCTTCAAAGTCATCCATATATTCCTGGAAATTTCCGAGACTGTTTTCCATAGCGTGAGCATATTCGCAAAGAAGGACAGGTCTGCAGTAATCCTCCTTTTTGATAGGCTTTGAGTCAGCGGCAAGTGCATTTGCAATATTATCGTAAAGAGAAATTTCAATCGGCTCTTTGTTGCAGAGCTTTTTCATAACGCTCTCAACGGGATACATTCTTGAAATAACATCACTCTTTGTAAAGTTGAAATCGCCTTCATAATGGAACTGACGGGTATTGTCAAGCTTAAGTGCGGCTTTCTTCATCTCCGCAAAGTTATTGCCGTCACCTGCTTCATTACCGAGAGACCACATAAACACGCAGGCATGGTTACGGTCGCGCAGAACCATTCTCTCCATTCTGTCAACAACTGCCGCGGTCCATACCGGATTGTCACCGGGAACACCCTTGCGGCGCACACCGTGGGTTTCAAGGTCACATTCATCCATAACATAGAAGCCGTATTCGTCGCAAAGCTCGTAGAAATACGGATCATCGGGATAATGAGAAGTACGAATTGAGTTTATATTCGCATTCTTCATAAAGTTAAGGTCCTGATGGTATCTTTCCTTCGGCACTGCCCAGCCGTTGTCCGGGTCAAAGTCGTGACGGTTAACACCTCTGAGCAACAGCGGTTTGCCGTTAAAGAGGAATCTGTCACCAATGATTTCCACCTTTTTAAAGCCGAAACGGATTGATTTATAGGTTGTTTTTCCGTCAGCGGTAATGCTGATAAGAAGCTTATAAAGATAGGGGCTTTCGGCAGACCATTTTTTCGGATTTTCAACAAGCTTATTGAATCTGAGATTTGCAGAACCGTCAAATTCAGCTTCGCCGAGAGCGATTCTCTTATCACCGTCAACGATTTCAGCCTTTACCGTGGCAGAGCCCGCACATGCATAGTCATTAATTTTGATTTCGAGACTTGTATTGCTGTTTTTATATTCAGCATCAAGATCAGTTGTGATAAAGAAATCACGGATGCATTTTTTCGGCTCGGCAAAAACATATACCTCTCTGTAAAGACCGCAGAGAAGCCACATATCCTGGTTTTCAAGGTAAGCACCGTCGGAGAAACGGTAAACCTTTACGGCTACGCGGTTTGAGCCCTTGCGTGCCAGCTTTGTGATATTAAATTCGTGGGGGGTCATTGAACCCTGTGAATATCCTGCAAATTCGCCGTTGACATAAACCTCGATTGCGGATTTTGCGGCTCCGAAATGCATGAAGATTTCCTGACCGTCAAAGCTTTCGGGCATATCAAAATCTCTTACATAGATACCGATTTCCTGCATGGAGTGGTCAATCGAGGGTATTTTACCCTTGCTTCTGCTGAGCGCACGGCAGTATGTAGATGCGTAGTAGTAAGGATAGCTTTCGGTGTTCTGACCGATCTGCCATACTGACGGAACAGTGATGTCGCGCCACAGAGATGCATCAAAATTGTCCTTATAAAAATCGGCAGGACAATCGTTCAGACCTCTTTGCCAATGGAATTTCCACGTTCCGTTAAGAGTCATCTTTGAAGACGGCTCAACACGGTTTAAAGCGTCCTGTTCATTTTCATAGGAAAAAGCGATAACGTGTCCGTCTTCCTTATTCCTTTTGAAAATAGCGGGGTTTTCCCAATCATACTTATAATTTCTCATATTTCCCTCCAACATCTTGTTGAATTATTCGCTCTGTGATGCAAGATGCTCAATGAATTGCTTGGCTGTTCGCGGACTTCTTCCGCCGTTACGGAGAGCAAATGCCTCAGCCGCTATAAACATCTCGTTTTTGTCCATACATATATTATACTGCAAAGAAAGATTTTCCACAATAGATAAATACAAATCTTTATTCGGTTTTGAAAATGTTACCTTCAGACCGAATCTTGCCGAGAGACTCATAACCTCCTGAATGGTGTCCTGAAGGTGAATATCATCTCCGTTACGGTCGCGGAAGTTTTCTTTCACAAGGTTTCTTCTGTTACTTGTGGCATATATGGCGATGTTATCGGTTTTTCCTGCAACACCGCCTTCAAGGATCGCTTTGAGAGCGCCGAAATCTGTATCGTTTGCGGAAAAACTCAGATCATCAATAAAAATAATAAATTTCAAGGGGTTTTCGGCAAGTCGGTCAAGCACATCGGGGAGTGAGTAGAGCTGATTTTTCTTGATTTCAATGAGCCTTAGTCCCATTTCCCAATATTCGTTGACAATTGCCTTAACTGTACTGCTTTTTCCGCTTCCGGCATCACCGTAGAGAAGTACATTGTTGCACGGCTTATTGCTTATGAGAGCAAGCGTGTTGTCTATAACCTTCTGACGCTCGAGCTCGTATCCGCTCATCTGTGAAAGCCGCTGCGGGTCGGGATACCTGACGGGGACGATTTCATTGTCCTTATAAAGAAACATTCTGTGATCGGAATATATTCCGTATCCCGTGGTTTTTATCTTTGAAATTTTCTTTTCATATTCTTCTTTGATTTTTACAGTGCCGCTTTTCCATTCGGGAAGAGGAATCTGATATGATTTGCCTGACAATATATCTTTACAGGTAAGCGAGGCAAGTTCCTCAAATAATTCAAGCTCGTTACGGCAGGCATCACAAAAAAGTGCAGATGCCTCTCCCGCGGCAGAGGATTTTACATAAAAATTTTCGTCATTCTGCAACAACAGATTGATATATTCACTCAGATCATCACTCTTTTCATAGAGAGCAGATACAAAGTCGGAGTACAGTGAAATAAATTCCTTATCGTTACTGCCTTCATATTCGAGAAGCTTCAGCAGAGAGGATATGCAGTCATCAGAGATTACCTTTTTGAATATGACAACGGCACGAGCGCGCAAAGCTGCATTTTTGAGATTTTTCATATGAACACTTCCTTGTTACAAAAGAGAAAAAATTCTTTTTTTCAAAATTAACTATTGACATATTGACTTGACATGTATATAATAGTAAATTGCTATTAAAATGGAATTGTATACGCTGGAGCATTTTTCGTAAAAAGAATTTTACCATAATTTGCTACGAAAATCAAGGCGTAATCCAACTTTAATTTCAGTAATCTCCACGCCTTATATATTATGTATATAGTTTTAAGGCTCAGGAATAAAAAAATGAACGGAGAGTGATAAGCCCTATGGTAAATGTCAAACCGGTTAAACTTGGCAGAAATACCCGTATGAGTTTCTCAAAAATCAATGAGGTTATGCAGATGCCCAACCTTATCGAAGTTCAGAAGAACTCTTACAAGTGGTTCCTTGAAACAGGACTTAAAGAGGTGTTCCGTGATATCGATGCAATTACCGATTACACAGGAAATCTCGAACTGACTTTTGTGGATTATCGTATGGATGATAAGCCCAAGTACACAGTCAAAGAGTGTAAAGAGAGAGATGCAACATATGCTGCACCGCTCAGAGTTACCGCACGCCTTTTTAATAAGGAAACGGGAGAGGTCAAGGAAAACGAAGTTTATATGGGCGATTTCCCACTGATGACAGACAGTGGTACTTTTGTTATCAACGGCGCTGAGCGTGTTATTATTTCACAGCTTGTGCGTTCACCAAGCGTTTACTACGGTATGACCCACGATAAGACAGGTAAAGAGCTTTATACAACTACTGTTATCCCTAACCGTGGCGCCTGGCTGGAGTATGAAACAGACCAGAATGATCTTTTCTATGTAAGAATAGATAAGAACAGAAAAATCTACATCACAACATTTATCCGTGCATTAGGTCTCAGCTCAAATGATGAGATCCGTGAATTCTTCGGATATGATGAAAGAATTGAGGCAACTCTCGAAAAGGATACTACTGTAAACACAGAACAGGCTCTTATCGAGGTTTATAAGAAGCTTCGTCCCGGCGAGCCGCCTGCACTTGAGACCGCTCAGGCTCACCTTAACGGACTTTTCTTTGATGCCCACAGATACGACCTTTCAAGAGTCGGCAGATATAAATACAATAAAAAGCTCGGCATTGCCGCACGTATTGCAGGCAATGTTGCAAAAGAACCTATCATAAGCGCTCTCACAGGAGAGATTATGGCAGAACCCGGTGAAACAATAAACGAAGAGCTTGCTTACAGAATTGAGCAGGAAGGCGTTGACACGGTTATCCTCGATGTTGACGGAAGAGAAGTAAAGGTGTTCTCAAACGGTATGGTTGATATCGGAGAATATGTTCCGATGTTTACCGAAGACGAGCTTGAGGAAATCGGTATAAATGAAAAAGTAAGCTTTAAGGTTCTCCTTGAGGTCCTCGATAAATGCGGTGACGATAAAAATGCTCTTGCAGAGGAAATGTCTCTTCGCGCAGATGACCTTATTCCGAAGCACATTACTGTTGAAGATATTTTTGCAACAGTTAACTACCTTAACGGCCTTGCATCAGGTATCGGTGTAACAGATGATATCGACCATCTCGGCAACCGTCGCATCCGTTCAGTCGGCGAGCTTCTTCAGAACCAGTTCAGAATCGGTTTTGCAAGAATGGAAAGAGTTGTTAAGGAAAGAATGACTCTTCAGGGTCAGGAACCGGATAAGGTTACTCCGGTTGCTCTTATCAATATTCGTCCCGTTATGGCTGCCATAAAGGAATTCTTCGGTTCATCACCGCTTTCACAGTTTATGGACCAGACAAACCCGTTGGCAGAACTTACACATAAGAGAAGACTTTCTGCTCTCGGTCCCGGCGGTCTTTCGCGTGACCGTGCAGGCTTCGAGGTTCGTGACGTTCACTATTCTCACTACGGAAGAATGTGTCCCATTGAAACTCCCGAAGGTCCCAACATCGGTCTTATCTCATATCTTGCTACATTCTCAAGAATCAATAAATACGGCTTCATTGAGGCACCTTTCAGAAAGATTGACAAGAAGACAGGCACTGTTCTTACTGAAGTTGAATATATGACAGCAGATGTTGAGGATAATTATATCGTAGCACAGGCTAATGAGCCTCTTGATGAAAACGGTAAATTCATCAACGCAAAGCTCACGGCACGCCACAGAGATAACTTCCTTGAGGTAGCTACTACTGAAGCTGACTATATGGACGTTTCTCCAAAGATGGTTGTTTCGGTTGCTACGGCAATGATTCCGTTCCTTGAAAACGATGACGCTAACCGTGCTTTGATGGGTTCAAACATGCAGCGTCAGGCTGTTCCGCTTCTCAAAACAGAGTCTCCCATCGTCGGTACAGGTATGGAATATAAAGCTGCTGTTGACTCGGGTACGGTTGTACTTGCAAAGCGTGCAGGTAAGGTTACACAGGTTGACGCAAAAACAGTAACTATCACAACTGCTGACGGTGAGGTTGATAACTATGAGCTTATCAAGTTTATGCGTTCCAACCAAGGCACGTGCATCAACCAGCGCCCGATTGTAAGTCTCGGTCAGGACATTGAAGAAGGCGAGGTTATCGCCGACGGTCCTGCAACCTCAAACGGTGAAATCTCTCTCGGTAAAAATGCCCTTATCGGCTTTATGACCTGGGAAGGCTACAACTATGAGGACGCTGTTCTTATCAATGAAAAACTCGTAAGAGATGATATGTATACTTCAATCCATATTGAAGAGTATGAGATTGAAGCAAGAGAAACAAAGCTCGGACCGGAGGATATCACAAGAGATATTCCTAACGTAGGTGAGGATGCTCTTAAGGATCTCGATGAAAACGGAATTATCAGAGTCGGTGCCGAGGTTCATTCGGGTGACATTCTTGTCGGTAAGGTTACACCTAAGGGTGAAACCGATGTTGCGACCGCTGAGGAGAGAATTCTTCGTGCAATTTTCGGTGAAAAGGCAAAAGAAGTTCGTGATACTTCTCTTCGCGTTCCTCACGGTGAATACGGTATTGTCGTTGATGTTGAAGTGTTCACAAGAGAAAACAGTGATGAGTTAAGCCCTGGTGTTAACAAGATTGTCCGTTGCTATATCGCTCAGAAGAGAAAGCTCTCTGTCGGCGATAAAATGGCAGGTCGTCACGGTAACAAGGGTGTTGTTTCCCGCATTCTTCCTCAGGAAGATATGCCGTTCCTTGATGACGGTACTCCTCTTGATATTGTTCTTAATCCGTTGGGCGTTCCGTCCCGTATGAATATCGGTCAGGTGCTTGAGGTTCATCTGGGCTTTGCTTACAGAAAACTCGGACAAAAAATTGCAACTCCCGTTTTTGACGGTGCTCATGAAACAGACATACGTGAAGCTTTGAAGGAAGCAGGCTATCGTGAAGACGGTAAATCAATTCTTACCGACGGCCGTACAGGTCAGAAGTTTGATAATCCTGTTACAGTTGGTGTTATGTACTATCTTAAGCTTCACCACCTTGTTGATGATAAGATTCACGCACGAAGCATTGGTCCGTATGCTCTCGTTACACAGCAGCCGCTCGGCGGTAAAGCCCAGTTCGGCGGCCAGCGTTTCGGTGAAATGGAAGTTTGGGCACTTGAGGCTTACGGTGCAGCTTATACTCTTCAGGAAATTCTTACGGTAAAATCTGACGACCTTACAGGACGCAGAAAGACTTATGAGGCTATCGTTAAAGGTCTCAATATTCCGAAACCCGGTGTTCCCGAGTCCTTCAAGGTTCTTATTAAAGAACTTCAGGCATTGGCTCTCGATGTTCGAGTTCTTGATGAAAACGGCGAGGATATTGACATTAAAAACGGATTTGATAATGACGAATTTGATGTTCTTCCTGCCGACAACTCAGAAATCGAATTTGAAAATGTCAATGATGCAACCTATGACAACGGCTTTATCCTCGACAGTGAGGACGGAAGCGAGTTGGATGAGGATGATGATTCTGATTTCTACAATGAAATGGGTCTTTATTCAGATGAGGATTCATTCGATGAAGAAGAGGACTATTGATTGACTTAACCTATTTTATTATAGATAAAGGAAGAAGGGCTACATTTAATGGAAAAGAAACCATTTGAAGCAATAAAAATCGGTCTTGCCTCTCCTGATCAGATCAGAGAATGGTCATACGGTGAGGTTAAAAAGCCCGAAACAATAAATTATCGTACATTAAAGCCCGAGAAGGACGGACTTTACTGCGAAAGAATTTTCGGACCCCAGAAGGATATGGAATGTCATTGCGGTAAGTACAAAAAGAGCCGTTATAAGGGCAAGGTGTGTGAACGTTGCGGCGTTGAGGTTACCAAAAAGGAAGTCCGCCGCGAAAGAATGGGCCATATTGAACTCGTTTCTCCCGTTTCTCACATCTGGTATTTCAAGGGTATCCCGTCAAGAATGGGTCTTATCCTTGATATATCTCCTCGTGATCTTGAAAAAGTGCTTTATTTCGCAAAGTACATTGTTACTGATCCGGGCGATACAGAACTTGAAAAGAATCAGATTCTCAATGAAAAAGAGTATGCTGATTTGGTTGAAAAATATGATGATGCATTTAAGGCATCTATGGGTGCTGAGGCTATTAAAGAGCTTCTCAGCGAGGTTGATGTTGAAAAGCTTTGCAAGGAGCTCCGTGAGGAGCTTAGCGATGCCTCCGGTCAGAAGAGAGCAAGAATTCTCAAGAGACTTGAGGTCGCTGAGGCATTCAAGCAGTCAGGCAACCGTCCTGAATGGATGATTCTTGATGTGATTCCGGTTATTCCTCCGGATATTCGTCCGATGGTTCAGCTTGACGGCGGCAGATTTGCAACATCTGACCTTAATGACCTTTACAGACGTGTTATAAACAGAAATAACCGTCTTAAGAGACTCCTCGAGCTCAATGCTCCCGAAATTATTGTACGCAATGAAAAGAGAATGCTCCAGGAGGCAGTTGACGCTCTTATCGACAACGGCCGCAGAGGCAGACCCGTTACAGGTCCTAATAACAGAGCACTTAAATCTCTTTCAGATATGCTTAAAGGTAAGCAGGGACGTTTCCGTCAGAACCTTCTCGGTAAGCGTGTTGACTATTCCGGTCGTTCGGTTATCGTTGTCGGTCCCGAGCTCAAGCTCTATCAGTGCGGTCTTCCTAAGGAAATGGCACTTGAACTCTTCAAGCCTTTCGTTATGAAGAGACTTGACGAAAAGAAGATTACAAATAACATCAAATCTGCAAAGAAGCTTGTTGAGCGTGCAACAACTGAAGTATGGGATGCTCTTGAAGAGGTTATCAAGGATCACCCCGTAATGCTCAACCGTGCTCCTACACTTCACAGACTCGGTATTCAGGCATTTGAACCTGTTCTTGTTGAGGGCAGAGCTATTAAGCTTCATCCTCTTGTATGTACTGCCTTCAATGCTGACTTTGACGGTGACCAGATGGCTGTTCACGTACCGCTTTCAGCAGAGGCACAGGCAGAAGCAAGACTTCTTATGCTTGCAGCCAATAATCTGCTTAAACCGTCAGACGGTAAGCCCGTTGCCGTTCCCACACAGGATATGATCCTCGGTTCGTATTACCTTACAATGCTCAAAGAGGGCGAACCCGGAGACGGAAAGGTATTCCGCGACGTAAACGAAGCAGTTATGGCTTATGATGAGGGCGATATCGGCCTTCATTCCAATATTAAAATCCGTATGACCAAAGAAGTTAACGGCGAATCTGTGACAAAGCTTGTTGCGACAACTCTTGGCCGTGTTATCTTCAACGACCCGATTCCTCAGGATCTGGGATTTGTTGACAGAAGCGATCCGGAGAATGCGTTCAAGCTTGAGGTTGATTTCCTCGTTAACAAGAAAACTCTCGGTCAGATTATTGACAAATGTATTAAGGTTCACGGTGTTACAATCGCTGCCGAAATGCTTGATAAGATTAAGGCACAGGGTCTTAAATACTCAACAAAGAGCGGTATCACGGTTGCTGTTTGCGATGCAAAGATTCCTGACGAGAAAAAAGACCTCCTCGCAAGTGCAGAAGAACAGGTTGATGTTATTAACGATTACTTCAATAACGGTCTTTACAGTGCTGATGAGCGTTCAAGAGCGGTCATCAAGGTTTGGGAAGATACAACAAATGCTGTTTCTTCAGGTATCCTTGAAAACCTCGGCAAAACAAACCCGATTTATATGATGGTTGATTCCGGTGCCCGTGGTTCAAAGGCTCAGCTTCGTCAGCTTGCAGGTATGCGTGGTCTTATTGCTAATACAGCAGGTAAAACAATTGAAGTTCCGATTCGTGCTAACTACCGTGAAGGACTTAATGTTCTTGAATACTTCATTTCTTCCCGTGGTGCCCGTAAAGGCCTTGCAGATACAGCTCTTCGTACTGCTGACTCAGGTTACCTCACCCGTCGTCTTGTTGACGTTTCACAGGAAGTTATTATTCACGAAGAAGATTGCCATTGCCACGACGGTATTGAGGTTTATGACATTACCGAAGGCAAGGAAATGATTGAAAAACTCAGTGAAAGACTTACAGGCAGATACCTTCTTGAAGACTTCTGCGATGCAGACGGAAATCTCGTTGCATCAAAGGATGTTATGCTTACAGAAGAAAAAGCAAAAGAAGTTGCCGATATGGTCAATTCAAGAGAAAATCCCGAGGATCGCAGAATCAAGATTCGCTCGTTGCTTACTTGTGAAGCAAAGCACGGCGTATGTATTAAGTGCTACGGTGCAAACCTTGCAACAGGCGAACCCGTAACAGTTGGTGAAGCCGTAGGTATCATTGCTGCTCAGTCAATCGGTGAACCCGGTACACAGCTTACAATGAGAACCTTCCATACCGGTGGTGTTGCAACAGGACAGGATATCACACAGGGTCTTCCTCGTGTTGAAGAATTATTTGAAGCAAGAAAGCCAAAGGTTCTTGCAATTCTTTCCGAAATTGACGGTCAGCTTTCATTCCGTGAAATCAAGGGTAACGAGCATATTGTTATTACTGACCACGAAAACGGCGATGAGCGTTCTTATATGATTCCTTACGGATTCCACAAGAAGTTCAATTCTGAAACAGACGAAAACGGCAACCCGATTTTTGTTAAGAAGGGTACAGCCCTTACTGACGGTTCTCCGAACCCCAATGATATTCTTGCTATCAACGGTGTTGATGCTGTTCATGATTATCTTATCAAGGAAGTTCAGAGAACATATCGTAACCAGGGTGTTGATATTAACGATAAGCATATCGAGGTTATCGTCCGTCAGATGATGAGAAAGCTCAAGGTTGTCGAAGCAGGTACTACAGACCTTCTTCCCGGTGCAACCACGGATAAGCGTGAGGTTGCTCAGGCAAATGAAAAAGCACGTCTCCGTTCTGAAGAAACAGGCGAGGCATTCGTTCCCGCAACTTGTGCTCCCGTTCTTCTCGGTATCACAAAAGCTTCTCTTGCAACAGACTCATTCCTTTCAGCCGCATCATTCCAGGAAACAACAAGAGTTCTTACTGATGCTGCTATTAAGGGTAAGATTGATCCTCTTATGGGTCTTAAAGAAAATGTTATTATCGGTAAGCTTCTTCCTTCTGGTACAGGTATGAAGTGCTATTCCGATGTTGAGCTTAAAAAGACAATTTCAGATGTTGTTGTTCAGGAAGCTTAATTTCCGCAAATCAGAGAGTTGAGAAATCAACTCTCTTTTTTATTTTAAAATACATTTTCAAAAAAACGGTCTGCTTTTTCCCGCGTTGAATCAGCGTCGGAATATCCTGAAAGGAGATTGTTGTAACGAAATCTTTCATTGCGTCCTTCATAAAGAGACAAAACAGCTTTATCAAGAAAAGAACTTTCAACAGATAAGAGAGCTTTTACCTTTTCCCTGTCAAGAATATTCCGATTTGTGAAGAACTCGGATGCGGATACGGTTTCATCTGCGCTGAACGGTAAGATGTGATTTGAATCTGAGGCGCATATTCCGATTTTCATTGTGGGAAAGATAATGAACTGATAAAAGTCGTTTCCAAAATACGAGGGACTTGAAATTATGTCAATTTTGTTTTTAACGGTATGATTTTTTATAACGCCGAGTAAAACAGAGGACACAAAACCGCAATCATCGGTTATATTAAGTATTTTGTCGCAGTATTGAAATATAGTGTCATAATGCGTATGCATCCCTAAGGGTGTTGGTGAGGACAGGAGTCTTGTTGACACATTTCCGTTACCAGAAATGTTCCTGAATGCCCGTGAATAAAGCTTGTGAATAAAATTTATTATTTTGTTTTCATTCAGATAGGGTGAGAGAAATATGTGCAGTTGTTCCTTGACTGTTGATGCTTTTTTCAGCATAACACAGGCTTTTTTATAGTGTCGGTTTTCGTTATTTTTTCTCTGTATGATTTCTCTCACCAGGTCAGGCGGATATTCCGTACCTTCGCTAAGATTGGTATGCTTTTCCCACGCACCGGGCAATAACGGCGTTATGTGACAGTAATCCTGGTCTGACAGAATGTAGGTGTTTGTGTTTTCAACGAAAATTCCGTTTACAGAGTCGTCATAAAATGTGTTGAAAAGTGTAATATTATATCCGGGGAGTTTTCTCTGAAGCTGTTCAAAGAAAACTGACCGTTCAAAATCGTCGCAGCAGTAAATGATGTGAACATCAGAGGACGGTTTGCTTTTGTAAATTGTATTGAATGTATTTATGTAACCGTTGCTGCAGACGGCACTAGAGAAATATCTTTTCATAATATCACCTCTTTTTATTCTATTCATAAGTTATTCTTTTGTTAATTTGTTGACATTTGAACCACGGTGTAATATAATAATTGCGGAAAAATTTTATAGGAGTGTATTTAATATGCCATTAGTAAATGCAAAAGAAATGCTTACAAAAGCAAAAGCAGGTCATTACGCAGTAGGTCAGTTCAATATCAATAACCTTGAGTGGACTAAGTCAATTCTTCTCACTGCACAGGAAATGAATTCTCCTGTTATTCTCGGTGTTTCAGAGGGCGCAGGAAAATATATGTGTGGCTACAAAACAGTTGTAGGTATGGTTGAGGGTATGCTTGAAGGACTCAACATTACAGTTCCTGTTGCTCTTCATCTTGACCACGGTTCATACGAAGGTGCAAAGGCTTGTATCGAAGCAGGCTTCAGCTCAATTATGTTCGACGGTTCACACTACCCAATCGACGAAAATATTGCAAAGACTAAAGAATTAGTTGCAATCTGTGAAGAAAAAGGTCTTTCAATTGAAGCAGAAGTTGGTTCAATCGGTGGCGAAGAAGATGGTGTTGTCGGTGCAGGCGAGTGTGCAGATCCCGACGAGTGCAAAATGATTGCTGACCTTGGTGTTACAATGCTCGCAGCTGGTATCGGTAATATTCATGGTAAATACCCTGAAAACTGGGCAGGTCTTTCATTTGAAACTCTTGCAGCAGTTCAGGAAAAGACAGGCGCAATGCCTCTTGTTCTTCACGGTGGTACGGGTATTCCTGCTGATATGATTAAGAAAGCTATTTCTCTTGGTGTTTCAAAAATCAATGTAAATACTGAATGTCAGCTTGCATTCCAGGAAGCAACAAGAAAGTATATCGAAGAAGGTAAAGACCTTCAGGGCAAGGGCTTTGACCCGAGAAAGCTTCTTGCTCCCGGTGCAGAAGCTATCAAGGCTACTGTCAGAGAAAAAATCGAACTCTTCGGTTCAGCTAACAAAGCATAAATAGTCTATTTTATAGGTGTTCTTTTCAACAAGATTGCCTAACTAAAATAACTAAGGTAGGGCGGGGGCTTGCTCCCGCCGTTTTTTTATAAAAATAACCAATTGCAACCAATGGTTGACATATTTCAAGCCTAACTTTATAGATTAGTAATGTGCAAAATGCTAATATAATGAAGGAAGGAGAATGATTTTATGAAGCTATGTGAAAAAATCAGTTCATATCGAAAAAAGTGTGGATTGTCGCAAGAAGCACTTGCGGAAAAAATCGGAGTTTCCCGTCAGGCTGTCAGTAAATGGGAAACAGGGGATGCTTTGCCTGAAATTACAAAACTAAAAGCACTTGCCGAATGTTTTGGTGTTACAGTCGATTTTTTATTAGATGATGAGCTTGATGAGTATGAGCCACAAAGAAACACTATTGAAACGACGGGCTTTGACCGTTTTGTTGATTGGATGGGAGATTTGCCGGATAAGCTAATTTGTTTCTTTAAAAAGCATTACGGATTAGCGGGAATATTTGTAATCTTATCAGGGGTTTGCGTAGCATCAAGAGGTCTGATGTCACTTGTTCCGATTTCTTCTATGCCGGGACATGTAGCATCTTCAATTGCTTTTCCGTTCCTCGTTATTCCGACCGTTTATGTAATTGTGGGTGTGGCAATTGTTGTAGCAGGAGTTATTTTAATTAAAAAAATGAAAAGATAATAATTGCTTCAGAGGTGTTTATATGCCAACAATAAAGCTTTACGAAAATGATTCATATATAAAGGAGTTTACTGCAACTGTTGTTTCTTGCGAAGAAAAAGACGGTGCATATTTTCTTGTGCTTGATAAAACAGCCTTTTTCCCCGAGGGCGGAGGACAGGATGCTGACAAGGGTAAAATAGGGGATGCCGATGTTCTTGATGTGCAGATTAAGGAGGAAATTGTTTATCACAAAGTAAATAAAGCGTTTAAGGAAAATGAAGAAGTAAAATGTCGGCTTGATTGGGAAATACGGTTTTCAAGAATGCAGAATCACACAGGCGAGCATATTGTATCGGGTGTAATTCACAGAACATTCGGCTATAATAATGTGGGCTTTCATATGAATGACACTATCGTAACCTTTGATGTTGACAGACCGCTTACCGATGAACAAATTCGTGAAGTTGAAATTAAATCAAATCAAGCCATTTATGACAACAAATCAATTAAGGCAATTTACCCAACTGCTGAAGAATTGTCGGATTATGATTATCGTAGCAAACTGGACATTACCGAGGGTGTTCGTCTTATTGAGATTGAAGATACGGACCTTTGCGCTTGCTGTGCTCCTCATGTATCGCGTACAGGTGAAGTTGGAATTATAAAAGTCATAAGCTATATTCCGTATAAAAAAGGTACTCGTATTGAAATGCTTTGTGGCTCATTGGCACTTGAGGATTATCAAAAGCTTCATTTAACCAACAAATCAGTTATGAATATGCTTTCTGCAAAGAGATTTGAAATTGCCGATTTCGTTAAGAAAATACAAGATGAGCTCGCAGGTCTTAAAGCGGAAAATAAAAAACTTATGGCAGAAATGGCGACACTGAAAATGGAAAAACATATTAACGGAAATAGTGTATGCGCATTCGTTGACGGAGTTTCCTATGACGAATTGAGAAATTGTTCAAATGAATTGGCGGAAGAGTTTGAATACTGTTATCTTTTCTCAAATACGGAAGACGATAATTATATTTATGTTATTTCAAGTAAAACACAGAATGTACGCGAAAAAGTGCAGAGCCTTAATAAGGCATTTAACGGTAAAGGCGGCGGACGAGACAATTATGCTCAAGGCAAAATTGTCGGCAATAAAGAAGAAATATTGAATTATATTGTAAAATAACAGTAAAAACAGACATTCGCTCGCTTGATGGGCGGATGTTTTTTATTGACGAGAAAACTTTTTTTATATTATAATTGTTTCAGAAAAAAATTGTAAATTTATGCAATAAAATGCACTCCTCAAAGGTTAATATAGTGAAAGGACGAAAATGGTATGTTATTAGCATTTATGTTTACATTAGCAGAAGCAACTTACAAGCGGCCGATTGATGATGAGTTGATTCTGAAAATAGGGAATGGCGATAACGGTGCATTTCATACACTCTATGAAAGCGCATCGGAAAGCATATACGGTTTCGTGCTTTCAATTCTAAAAAACCAATACGACGCAGAGGATGTTTTGCATGAAACCTTTTTAGCGGTACATCGTAAGGCCTCAGATTATGTTCCGAAGGGAAAGCCTATGGCATGGATTTTCACAATTGCAAGAAATGCCGCCTACAATAAACTCAACGAACAGAAAAAAATACAGCTTCTCGATGAACAGAAAAGCATAGGAGAACTCGATTTTTCCGAAATAACCGATATTGAGGATAAGCTCGTTATAAACGCAGTGTTCAGAGTGCTGACCGACGAAGAAAAGCAGATTATATTACTGCATGCTGTCGGCGGAGTCAAGCATCGGGAAATAGCAACGGTGATGAATATGCCGCTGAATACGGAGCTTTCCAGATATCACAGAGCGATAAAAAAGCTTAAAACTGCATTGGAGGAAAACTTATGAAAAGAAAAGATATAGAAAAAAGGCTCTCTTCGGCAGTTTCGCAGATAATTCCAAAGGACGGTTTTGAAAGGATTTCAGAAAAACTTGACTCTGCCTCCATTCATAATGAGAGGACAGTGATTAAAATGACAGAAAATAAAAGAAATTTGTTTAAAAAGTATATGAGAGTAGCGGTTGCCGCTTGCCTTGTGATTGCAGTCGGACTCTTTTCGATGGTGTTTTACGGAAATAATATAGCCGTAGATTCCATTGTGGATCTTGATGTAAACCCGAGCATAGAGCTTGCGACCAATAAACAGGATAAAGTTGTAAAAGTAACACCGGTTAATGATGATGCAAAGGCAATTATCGACGGAATGGATCTTAAAAACACCGACCTTGATGTTGCGGTAAATGCCATAATCGGATCAATGGTTAAAAACGGATATCTTGATGATATTGATAACGGAATTCTTGTCACGGTGCAGAATGAGGACGAGAATAAAGCATCTTCTCTTCAGAAAAAGATAGCGGTGAATATTGACGAAGCCCTTAAGACACACAATGTGGATGCTGCTGTCATCAATCAGAGTGTTCCTGCTGATTCAGGAGCAGAGAAACTTGCTGAAAGTCTCGGAGTATCAATCGGTAAGGCAATTTTCATTCAGAATCTTGTAAGCAAGGAACCATCTCTTAAGGCTGAAGAGCTCGCCGGTATGTCGATCAGAGACCTTGCAAAAGTGGTAAATGACAAAAATATAGATATCAGTGATATCGCGGATTATGATGCTGATGACAGTATCTGGGAGAATATTGCGGATTCCATTGAAGAGGTCAATGAAGACGCGGCAGAAAACAGAAATCCGGCAGATAAAGTGGAAAATTCGGTTCAGGTATCTGTTCCCGACGGTATTATTTCGGCTGACGATGCTAAGAAGGTGGCACTTGCTCACGCGGGTGTTGGGGCGGAAAAAGCGTTTTTTGAAAAAACTGAGCTTGACCGTGATGATGGCAGATATGTATATGAAATTGAATTCAGAGTCGGGACAACGGAATATGAATATGAAATTAATGCACAGAACAGCGTGATCATTGATTTTGAAAAAGAACAGGAAAGGAATACGGATGACAAGGCAAATCAAAACAAGGAGCCGTCATCTGAAGCCGGAAGTCAAGCAGTCGCGGGTGAGAAGATTTCCTTGCAGAAGGCAAAGGAGATTGCACTTGTTCACGCAGGGCTGTCTGCTGACCAGGTGAGTTTTTACAAAGCCGAGCTTGACCGTGATGACGGCAGGTATGTATATGAAATAGAATTTATATATGACAATTTTGATTATGAATATGAGATTGACGCGGTAAGCGGAAAAATCACAGACAGCGAAAAAGAAAAAATTGATTAAAATTAAATATTTTAAAGAAAGGCATCTTTACGGTGCCTTTCTTTTATAACAAAACACCTTTGCAATTCAATCTGCAAAGGTGTTTTTCAGTGAATTATTTAATTGTCGGGTTGTCGGGGATTTTCTGTACTCCGAATTCTTTTTTCAATGCATTGTATTCCTTTACAGAAATAGTGACAACTGAGCCGTGGCGTGGTTTTAAATGATCCATTGCCGTTATATCGCGATTCACTCTTTTGAAGTTCTCAAAATTCTTTGTCTGCTGAGTGTAGAAATGTCCCGTACCGTATTCGTCCATAACCATAACCCAAGTATCAGTGCCGTTGATATTATACATTGAGCTTCCTTCAACACCGAAATAACCGAGAGACACTATTACGGGCTCCGTATCATAAGGCCCCGTGAGATTTTTGGATTTAACGTATGCGATTTTTTGAGTTTCATCATATTTGAAGTACAGATAATAATATCCGTTATCATCGTTATAAACTATGTCGGCATCAATACATTGGATACCCTCTTCCCATCTGCCGTAAAGAGGCTTGGGCTCGGTTTCAAAGGTCTTGAAGTCTTTGGTATATGCATAGTAGTGACCTGCGATGTCATTCTCTGTGGTTGAATGTGCCCAATAAACCATATACATTTCAACCTCGGGGTCCCATATTGCCTGCGGAGCCCAAGCACGATTTGTGTTTGCAAACTCCCCGCCGAAATCACGTATATCTATTATTGTTTCATCAGTCCAATGAATGAGATCCTCAGATTTCCATGTAACGAGAGAATGGTTGGATGTCCAGCCGAGATTTGCATCCATATCAGTCGCTATAATATAGTAACAGCCGTCCTGACCTTTTAAAACATAGGGGTCACGGCAACTGCCCGTGCCGAGAGTTTGTTCTATGATAGGATTATTCTCGTTAAGTGCTTTGAAGCGATAGCCGTCCGAACTGATTGCCATACTTATTCTCTGTTCCTCAACGGAGTTTCCGGTGAAATAAACAAAAAGATAGGCATCCTTCCGCGAAAGTGCAGGATAAGCATAATCATTAAAAAGAAAATTAAAAAGATTGAAGGCTACCATTACAACAGCGGTAATGTATCTGATAACTGCCAACATAATATTATCTCCTTTTTACATATTTTATATATTTTAGCATACTCTTAAGAACTTAACAAGTACTATATGTAAAATGAAAAGTCTCCCCGTGAGAAATATAACTTTCAACGGGGAGACAAACCAGATTATTCTGTTTTATATTTTTCTGCCTGAAGATTAAACATATATGCATATGTTCCGTTTTTCTCCATAAGCTCACGGTGATTACCGCTTTCAATGATTTTTCCGTTTTCCATCACATAAATTCTGTCAGCATTTACAGTTGTGGAAAGACGGTGAGAAATAAAGATGACGGTTTTGTGCTGTGCTGCTTCAATCATTGCTTGATTGAGATTGTATTCTGCAACGGGGTCAAGGTTTGCACTTGGCTCATCAAGGATAACATACGGACAATCCTTGTAAAATGCTCTTGCTATGGCAGTTTTCTGAGCTTCACCGCCGGAAAGCATAATGCCGTCATCGTCAAATTCTCTGAGCAACTCCGAACGGACACCTTTTTTGAGCTCCTTATTAAAACCGCTATGGCTGAGTGATTCAAGAACTTTTTCCTCATCCGGATTGCTGTCGAGTGCAATATTTTCACCCAGACTGCACGCAAATATCTGAAAATCCTGGAATACTGCGGCAAATCTGTCGCGATGAGACTCTGCGGTCACATCCTTTATGTTTTCTCCGTCGATGAGGATTTCGCCCGATGTTACATCATAAAGACGTAAGAGCAGGTTTGTGAGCGTTGTCTTACCGGCACCGTTATATCCGACAAGAGCAATTTTTTCATACGGCTTGATTGTGAGATTGATGTTCTCAAGGGTAGGCTTGTCGTTGTTCGGGTAAGTGAATGACAGGTTTTTTATTACAATTTCCTTAGGCTCGGTTCTTATGGCCTTTTTACCGCCGTTCTTTATTTTAAAATCCGCCTTTAAGAACTCCCGGTATTTGTCAATCATCTTTGCCTGCTCTGAAAAACGGGCAAGTGCCCAGATGGTCAGGAACTGAAATGACATTGCCACGGAGTGAGCACCGTTGAAGGTTGCGACAAAATCACCCGGAGTGATACTTTCTTTAATCAGAACACAATATCCGAGGTAGAGAGGGAGAATAAAAAGGAAGCCGAGACCCTGAACTCCCACCGTCTGAACACAGTTGAGAACGGAGATTTTATTCCAGTATTTTTTCTGATTTCGTATAACGTCATCAGCCGCATCGTTATATCTGTTGATAAGCAGGGGAGAGATGTTGTTCATACGAACTTCCTTGGCATAATCCTGCAAATAGAAAACACGTTGAAAATAGTCGGAGCGTCTGTGATATCTGGCATTTTCAATTCTTCTCTCCATCATAAGCGTTCCGACCTTTTTGCTGATTGGCAGAAATATGCATATAACAGTAAGTATTATAACAAGACACCATGGGTCAATCGTGAAGAGAACAGATGAAACGGTGACAAGGGAAATGATATGTCCCACATACATTCTCACAAGACCGAGAAGATTTTGAATATTGTCGGATGAAGATTCAATAGTGAGAATGAAATTGTTGTAAAATTCGGGATTGTCGTATGATTCCAAGTCAAGACTGCGGGCTTTTTCGTAAAGCTTTTTGTTGAGACCGTAGTAAAGCCGTTCTCTTTCCTTGTTCCAGTAAAATTCACGGAAAAGCCATGAAACAGCAGTTGAACCGATCAGAACTGCGGCAATGACTGCCACGGCATAAAATATTCTCTTGAGATCGTTGCCCTGCGTTACAACGTCAATTATATATTTGACACCTATAACACGGATGAGATTGTTCGGAAGGATCATCAGCAGTCCCCACATAAACTCACCGAGAACAAGAAACGGTGATATGCTGAACATAAGCCTTACAAAAAAGAAAATGTTTGACGGCATAGAGTGAAGTGATTTTTCTTCGTTTTTCTTTTTAAGCATTTTCATCCGCCTCACTTTCTCCTTTATAGCTTGATGCCTGCAAGGTAAACATTCTGCTGTATTCACCGTTTTTCGC
The DNA here is from genome assembly GCA_937920235.1 of uncultured Clostridia bacterium. Taxonomy (GTDB): domain Bacteria; phylum Bacillota; class Clostridia; order Oscillospirales; family Acutalibacteraceae; genus Fimenecus. The sequence goes on from CALGUK010000005.1 coordinate 32,977, forward strand.
CATAAGCTCACTATGACTGCCTGATTCAAGTATCATTCCGTTGCCTATTACAATTATTCTGTCGGAGAGCACCGCACTTGAAAGTCTGTGAGAGATATAAATAACGGTTTTGTTCTCAGTTACCTTAATAAGATTTTCATACATCTTATATTCTGCAATCGGATCAAGTGCAGAACTCGGCTCGTCAAGAATGGCAATTTCAAAGTCTCTTGCAAATAAGCGTGCGGCAGAAACCTTCTGGTTTTCGCCTCCGGAAAGACCTGCACCGTCAATCTCAAATTCACGGGTTAACACAGTGTCGGCGCCCTTGGGGAGCGAGGAAATTTTTTCCCAGACTCCGCTTCGGCGTAAAGCTGTCTCGGCAATCTTTTTCTCCTCATCGGTACATTCGTGACACATAATATTTTCGTTAACAGAAACAGCAAAATTTTTATAATCCTGAAAAACGGTTGCATAAGCATTTCTCAAGGATTTGACATTGTACTCTTTTACATTTATACCGTTATAAAGTATTTCTCCATCGTCGGCATCATAAAAACGAAGAAGAAGCTTCACCAGAGTAGATTTGCCGGCACCGTTGACACCTACAACGGCGATTGTCTCACCTTTATTGATTTTAAAAGAAATGTTTTTAAGGATTGTTTTGGTTGTGCCGGGATATGCAAAAGAAACATTGCGGAATTCCAGACTTTCAAAAGCACCTGCTTCTTTTTCTCCGTCGGTAATCTGCGGCTCATAGTCAAAGAAATCACGCAAATTCTGAAAGAAAAGTGCCATCTGAGTCATCTCGTCAAAGCCCTCTGCGATGCTCATCGTTGAGTCACGTACTGAGTTGATCGATGACAGGACAACCGAAAAGTCGGAGATAGTCAGGGCTTTTGTGAAAATGAACTGATATCCTGCAAAAGCATAAGTGCCTATAATCGGTATAAAATCGCTGAAAAGGGAACTGACCATACTGTAAATAAACAGTTTGACACCATAGCTTTTCAGTATTACAACATTGGCATCAATAGCTGCTTTAAAACGACCTATCAGAACTGCAAAAATATTGGATGTTCTCATATCCTTGGAAAAATCCTTCAGGAACATTGTACGCTGAACATACGCTTTTATTCGGTTGTTAGTTGTCATTTCAAGGTCACGTTTATACACGGCCTTGCTTTTGTAAACCTCGATGACGAAAACAAGTGTTACAGGAAGAAGAAACAACAGATAAACGGGATTTATTGCCGTAACTGTTGTGATAACACAGATGAGAGCAATAATGCCTCCGACGATTGCCGCAACATCCCAACAGAGTATATCATAATAACCTGAAGAAAGAACAAGCGTCGCTCTTTGGTATTTATCATAGAACTCGGGATTTTCATAACAGCTTATATCAAGCTGAGCGGCTTTTTCGAATATCTTATTGTTCAGCTTTTTGAGAACGATTTTTGTTGAGACAAGCCGTTGCCTGTTTGCGTATGCAGAAATCACATTGACTGCAAGATATGTTCCGAAAAACAGTAAAAGTGAAACAAAATAGGTTTTGAAATCAGCGTCGCCGTCAATAATGCTCAAAAGAACTTTCAAAAACAGAATGTTCTGAACATACATTGAAAGAACCTTATTTGAAATTTCAGTAACGAAATAGCCTATCAGCAGTCTCTTGTCAGCTTCCCAGACGAGCTTTAATGCGAACATAACATTCTTCAGTATGGGAACCTTTATGGGCTCGTGTAGTTTAATCCATCTCATTTTTTAACCTCTCTTTCAAAAAATAAAACCGCAGGCATCTCCGCCTACGGTGACAAAATACAATATCCTTAATCAGAATCAGCCGCAAAAAGGTTATGTATTTAATAGCAGGGCAGAAATATATGCTTTTGCATCTTTTCTGTTGAACCAACGGTTCATCATTCTTGTTGTCATTTTTTCTGCCTCCTGTCTGAAAATTTGTGAGTAACTTTTCTTAGAATATCACAGTGCATTTTAATTGTCAAGATTTTATTTGAAATAAAATAATGAAACGGAAAAAGCCTTTCGGAAATAAAAAAAGCGCCTCGTCGGGCGATAGATAACTGACATTTATACAAAAAAGAAATAACCCTCGGAGTCGATGTTTCTTTACACATCTTTTACTGACTCGGAGGGTTATTTCTGTTCACTCTTGATATCTAACATCATTTTATATACCTCTCATTCTTTAACTTGTGTCTTACTGAACCTCGATTTTTCACTTCGTCACACTCTTTACAGTCATCAATCATTCTCGAAAAGCGAGACCTTTAATGCAGCGAACTTAATTTTCAATATCCAGAAGACCGGGGCATCGGTCCTTGATTACACAATTTTCAGTTTCCAGACATTTAATCTATTTACATTTTCGGACTTTATTTATTCCGCTTAAATTGTTTCCGTGCTGTCTGCAACACTTATTTTTTCTTTTTCAAACTGAAACTTGTTTTTCAAGAACCATTGTGTTTACCTGTACATCGGTATCACCATTTCCTTTCTGTGTCTATAATATAACACGAAAAAACAGATATTGCAATATGTAAATTTATACAAAGTTAATACTTTTTACTTATATATTTAGTAGATTTTGTGCATTTTGCCTATTATTTTTTTTCAAATCTATTGACTTTTGAAAAAATATTTGATATGATAAATATAATGGGCGTCTGGAAGATGCCTGTTTTTTTTGCGTTTTTTTATTTTTCTATTGCATTTCGGTGTTTGCTTGTGATAGAATAACTCTAATCTTTTGTGAAAGAAGTAATAATATGGTAACACTTGATAAAATTTATCACGCATCATTCGTATTAAAGGATTTGATCCGAAAAACTGACATGATTTATGCACCAAAAATCAATCCGGACTGTGAGGTTTATCTTAAGACGGAAAACCTTCAGGTAACAGGCTCCTTCAAGGTCAGGGGTGCAGCATATAAGATAAGTCAATTGTCAGCAGAGGAAAAGGCAAAAGGTGTTATTGCCTGTTCCGCTGGTAATCACGCACAGGGTGTTGCTCTTGCAGCAACTAAAAACGGTATCAAATCTCTTATCTGCCTTCCGGATGGTGCTCCTATTTCCAAGGTAGAAGCTACAAAAAGCTTCGGTGCCGATATCTGTCTTGTCGAAGGTGTTTATGATGATGCATATAATAAAGCTCTGCAGCTTCGTGACGAAAAGGGATATACCTTTGTTCATCCCTTTGATGATGATGATGTAATCGCAGGTCAGGGAACAATAGGTCTTGAAATTCTTGATCAGATTTCAGATGCCGATGCGGTAGTCGTGCCTATCGGAGGCGGCGGACTTATAAGCGGTGTATCCTTTGCCATAAAAGCACTTAATCCGAATGTCAAGGTTTACGGTGTTCAGGCAAAAGGCGCACCGAGTATGTATAACTCTATTAAGGACAACGAAATTGAATGTCTTGATTCAGTTTCAACAATTGCTGACGGTATTGCCGTCAAGGAACCGGGCGCAAACACTTTTGAGTATGTAAAGAAGTATGTTGACGAGGTAGTGACTGTTTCGGATGATGAAATAGCAACCGCAATTCTTGCACTTATTGAGCAGCAAAAGCTCGTTACAGAGGGTGCGGGTGCTGTTTCGGTTGCAGCCGTAATGTTCAATAAAATTCCAGTAAAGGGCAAAAAGGTGGTTTGCCTTGTCTCCGGCGGTAATATCGACGTTACAATCCTTTCTCGTGTTATAAAACGCGGTCTGCTTACCAGCGGTCGTACATATTCACTGACAATTGAGCTTGTGGATAAACCGGGACAGCTTAAGGGCGTTTCCAATGTTATTGCTGATTTGGGTGGTAATGTTATTTCAATTCACCATGAGAGAGCATCTGAAAATTCAGATATTAACGGTTGTTTCCTGCGTATTGTATTGGAAACACGTAATTTTGAACACATTGAGCTTATCAAAAATGAACTTATCAGCCAGGGCTATAAGTTGGTTTAAGGAGATATAATTATGATTAAAACAATAAGTACGGATAAAGCGCCTGCTGCAATCGGACCGTATTCACAGGCAAAAGTGGTAGGAAATTTTGTTTTCACATCGGGACAGATCGCAATTAACCCGAGAACATCGGATATCGAAGCAACAACCATTGAGGAACAGACAAAACAGGTTTGTGAAAACATTAAAAATCTTCTTGAAGCATCGGGAAGCGATCTTGACAGTGTTATCAAAACAACCTGTTTCCTTAAAAATATGGAAGATTTCACAGCATTTAACGGAATATATGCAGAATACTTTACAAGCAAGCCTGCTCGCTCCTGTGTAGCGGCAAAACAGCTTCCCAAGGATGTTCTTGTTGAAGTTGAAACGATAGCGTTGGTTAAATAATCATGTCACAAAAATAAACCTCCTGCAGTAACGGATATCGCAGGAGGTTTTTTCTGTTTTAATATTTTATTTCTGTTCGAAGAATACCTTGAATGCGCGGTATGCCATATAAACATCGAGTTTTGACACAACCTCAAACGGTGCATGCATTGAAAGAACAGGAACACCCAGGTCGATAGTGTCTATATCGAGGTTGGCAACATACATAGCAACTGTTCCGCCACCGCCTGCATCAACCTTGCCAAGCTCACCGATTTGCCATACAACGTCGTTTGCGTTGAGCATTCTGCGGATTTTACCCATATATTCTGCGGACGCATCAGAGGTTCCGCTCTTTCCGCGAGCACCTGTATATTTTGTAATGACAACACCGTTGTTGATAAATGAGCAGTTCTTTCTTTCGCTCACTTCCGGGAATGTGGGGTCAAATGCGGCATTAACGTCAGCAGAGAGACATTCTGAAGCGGACATAACTCTCCATGGCTCTGCACCGCCCATTTTTGCAAGGTCTGAAATAAAGTATTTCATATATGACGAGTTAAGTCCCGTGTTGCCGTCTGAACCGATTTCCTCCTTATCTGTAAGCACCGTGAGACAGGTATATTCGGGACATTCAATATTAAAAATCGCCTGAGCGGCAGGATAGGCACAAACCTTATCGTCGTGGCCGTAAGCACCGATTAAGCTTCTGTCAAAGCCGATATCGCGTGCCTTGAAAGCAGGGACAAGCTCAAGCTCTGCGCTGAGAAAGTCACTTTCCGTGATGCCGTATTTTTCGTTAAGAATTTTAATGATATTGAGCTTAACCTTTTCAGCACCCTCGTCCTTTGAAAACGGTCTTGATCCAATGAGAATGTTGAGTTGTTCGCCCTTTATTCCGTCGCTCATTGTCTGTTTCATCTGTTCCTGAGCAAGATGCGGAAGCAGATCTGTAACACAGAATTGCGGGTCATTATTGTCCTCACCCACATTGACCTTTACGCTTTCACCGTTTGCCTTGACAACAACACCGTGAAGTGCAAGAGGAATAGCTGTCCATTGATATTTTTTTATTCCGCCGTAGTAGTGTGTCTTGAAATAAGCGATAGAAGAGTCCTCATAAAGCGGATTGGGTTTAAGGTCAAGACGGGGAGAGTCAATGTGTGCTGCAGAAATTTTTACGCCCTCGCTGATATCTTTTTTACCGAAAACACAGAGGATAATTGCTTTGCCGCGATTGTTGTAATAAACCTTGTCGCCGGCATTGTATTTTTTTGCGCTGTCAAACTCTGTATATCCGCGCTTCTCGGCTTCTCTTACAAAGAAATCAACTGATTCACGCTCGATTTTTGCCTCATCAAGATATTTCTTGTAGCCCTCGCAGAAGTCGTCTGCAGCCTTTACTACTGTACCGTCAACAGTTTCCATAGCATGCTTCGGCTCATAAAAAAGCTCTTTTTTCATTTCATTTAAGTCCATAATATTTTCTCCTTTCGGTTATAATCCGATTTGTAATGTTATTGGTTTTATTTCCGTGTTCAGATCATACGGAGGATAATTCCAAAGTATAAAGTCAGCACGGGATGTAAAAAAGCTCTCATCCTTTTGTGCGTTTATGCGTTCAAGCGCTTTCTCTCTTGTAATATTGTCACGCTTCATTATTCTGTCGAGTCGGATTTCTGTCGGTGCTACTACCGCGACGGTGAAGTCGCAAAGAGAATCCTCGCCACTTTCAAAAAGGGCGATAGCATCAATTATTATGCCCGCGTATCCGACCTCGCTGATATCCTTGATAATGGATTTTATTTCTTCGGTAACAGCGGGGTGAGTGATTTTATTCAGCGCGTTTGTGCTTTCTTCGTCTGCAAAAGCACGTGATGCCAACAACGGTCTGTTTGTAGTGCCGTCTGAATTGATAACATCATTGCCAAACCGTTTCTTTAATTTATTTTTGACATTTTCGTTGTTGTTTATAACCTCACGGGCAACACGGTCGGCATCGATATGATAGCAACCGTATGCTGCCAATTTTTTTGCAACAGTGCTTTTGCCTGCGCCGGTAAGTCCTGTAAGACCGATAATTTTCATCATATCACCTTAATCTTAAATCCTGCAGCGCGGATCAAACGGTTATATACTGCCAGCCCCATTCCTTTTGTGTCGGGACAGCGTGCGTAAACCTTGAATGCGCCTGCTTCGTCCAATTCGCGAAGTGCGTCAAAGAGTCTTACGCTCTGACTGTAACCGTCATTTTTGTCACCGTATGTAACGGAATTACAGGAAAGCATCTTGTCTTCACCGCCAAAGCAAAGTGCAGTTATGTTTTCCTCGTCTTCGCAAAGCTTTTTGAAGGTCTCAAAGTTACTTTTTATAATTGTGATATCAGCCCTTGGTGCGTAGTGCTTGTATTTCATACCGGGAGAGGAGGCGACAGCACCTTCCTCCAATTTGTTGAGCACAGCGTCGTCAACAATGATTTCACCGATAAGTGCGGTCATTTCTTCAAGTGTTACACCACCGGGACGGAGAAGTCTCGGCGGTTCTTCCGCAAAGGATATAACCGTTGATTCAACACCGATTTCCGATGCACCGCCGTCGATAATCAGCGGAATACGACCGTTCATATCGTCATAAACATATTTTGCATTCGTAGGGCTCGGACTGCCCGAAAGGTTTGCAGACGGTGCTGCCAACGGTAAGCCGCAAGCTTCAATAATTGCTCTTGCATATTCACTTTTCGGCATACGTATAGCGACCGTATCCAGATTTCCCGAAACAACATTTGAAACCTTGTTGCTCTTTTTCATAATCATTGTAAGAGGTGCAGGCCAGAAATGCTTTGCCATAAGCTTTACTTTTTCGGGAACTTCCTTGACTAACGGCTCCAAATCCTCAAACCTTGCTATGTGCACAATAAGCGGATTGTCACTTGGTCTGCCCTTGGCAATAAATATTTTTTTTACTGCATTTTCATCATATGCATTTGCCGCAAGTCCGTAAACCGTTTCGGTGGGAATACCCACAACCTCACCGCTTTTAAGCAGTCTTGCAGATTCCTCTAACGCTTTTCCGTATTCAGTTGTAATGTCAATTACTACTGTTTCCATAAAAATTTCCTACTCATTTGCTTTTAATTTTTCCGCGGTATCTGCCGTGATAAGTGCGTCAATAATTTCGTCAAGGTCGCCGTTCATAATCTGATCAATTTTATAAAGTGTTAGACCGATTCTGTGGTCGCTGACTCGTCCCTGCGGGAAGTTATATGTACGAATTCTTTCACTGCGGTCGCCTGTGCCAACCTGACTCTTTCTTTGACCTGCGATTTCGGCATCGTGCTTTGCTTGCTCAATTTCGAGAAGTCGTGAACGAAGAACTTTAAGTGCTTTATCCTTATTTTTGTGCTGACTGCGTTCGTCCTGACACTCAACCACCATACCTGTAGGCAGGTGAGTGACACGGATAGCCGACGATGTCTTGTTAACCTTCTGACCGCCTGCTCCGCTTGAACGAAAAACATCAATCTGCAGGTCGGCAGGATTTAATTCAAAGTCAACATCCTCTGCCTCGGGAAGTACGGCAACCGTAACGGTTGAGGTTTGTATTCTTCCTTGACTTTCGGTTTCGGGTACACGCTGAACTCGGTGAACACCGCTTTCAAATTTGAAGCGTGAGTATGCACCGTCACCGTCAACACTGAAAATAACTTCTTTGTAGCCTCCTAATTCTGTCGGATTTTCAGAAAGAATTTCAATTTTCCAACTGCGTGCCTCCGCATACATTGAGTACATTCGGAAAAGAGAATTGGCAAAAAGTGCGGCTTCTTCTCCGCCTGCACCGCCGCGGATTTCAATAATGACGCTTCGATCATCGTTTGGGTCGCGGGGAAGAAGGAGTATTTTCAATTCCTCCCAGGTCACTTCAAGCTGTTCCTTTGCGGCTTCAAATTCCTCTTGAACCATTTCTTTAAAATCTCTGTCCATTCCACCCTCTTCAAGAAGCGATTTCGACTCATCAAAAGTGTTTTTAATACTTTTGTATTCACGGAATTTTTCAACAACAGGGGTGAGCTGCTTAAGCTCCTTCATAAGCTTGGTGTAAAGCTGTTGGTCGCTGACCGTTGCAGGATCGCATAACTGTTCATTGACTGTTTCAAATCGGTTTTCAATTCCTGTTAACTTATCAAACATTTATCTGTACTCCGTCTCTGATTACTTTTTTGATATTTTTTTCAATTTTTATTCTCGGCACCATGACTTCACGGCCGCAGCCGGTACAACGCACACGGAAGTCCATCCCGGCTCTGAGAACGAGAAACCGTTTTTCGCCGCAAGGATGAGGTTTTTTCATTTCAAGTATATCATTAACTTTAACATCCATAATAATTACCTCAAAATATGATACATTATATGATATCACAATTCGGATAAAAATAAAATACCCATTTTACGTCTTAATCTCACTTTTACATCATATTTATATACTAATTTTAAAATAAAGGTGAGATATATGAAAAAATACTATCCTGAGGGAATTCTTTTTGAAAGCCGACAGAATAAAAAATGTCTTGAGTCAGTAAGTAACCTGCGTGAATGTTTCTTTCGTGAGAAAATTCTTGAGGGTAAGGCTACTATGTGTGACCACGAGCACAACCTTCATGTTGACTTGGGCATTATGGAGGGTATTATTCCGAGAGAGGAGTGTGCTGTCGGTATTTCTGACGGCAGTGTGCGGGATATTGCAATTATCTCCAGAGTCAATAAGCCCGTATCATTCAAGATAATCGACTTTATGGACGACGAGGCAGGAAACAGAACGGCTGTTCTCAGCCGCAGAAGAGTTCAGGAGGAATGTGCTGAGGAGTATATTAGTAAACTGTCACCGGGCGATATAATCGATGCGAGAATTACCCATAATGAAGCTTTCGGCTCATTTTGTGATATCGGCTGCGGAATTTCCGCGCTTTTGCCCATTGACAGCATATCGGTTTCGAGAATACCGCATCCGGATGCTCGTTTTTCGGTAAATACTCTGATAAAAGCAGTGGTAAAAAGCATAGATTCTATGGGTAGGGTAACACTCTCCCATAAGGAACTGCTCGGCACCTGGCAGGAAAATGCCATGCGCTTCAGAGCGGGGCAAACTGTCGGCGGAGTGGTAAGATCAATAGAAAAATACGGCGTGTTTGTTGAGCTCAGTCCCAACCTTGCCGGACTTGCGGAATATTCAGAGGAAGTTCAGGAGGGTGACTGTGCAAGTGTTTACATAAAGAGCATAAACCCTGAAAAAATGAAAATAAAGCTTTCCATTGTTGACAGCTTTCCCGATAACAATATGCCTCCTCCCGTGAAATATTACTTCTCGGGAGAACATATAGATTCGTGGCAGTATTCACCGGATTCCGCCGAAAAAATAATTGAAAGCGTTTTCTGAACAAGGTTATTGTCAAGGGACGGATAATGTGTTAAAATGTAAAAGGATTATGAAATCGGAGGGATTTTATGAAAAAGACAAGACGAATTTTAAGTTTTATTCTGTCAGCGGTAATGATGTTTACCGTTGTTGTTCCCGGTTTTGCCGCAGAGAAAAAGTGTGATTGCGGAACCGCACCCGTAGTGCAGGTAAGAGGTATTGGCGAAACGCTTTATGATGGTGACGGCAAAGAGATTTTTTCTGCCGAAAATATTGTAAAGGGTATTTTGCCCGTTGTTCCCAAATTGGCAGAATTTCTTGTTACGTTTAACACGGATACGCTTGTCAGTGCATTGTCACAGGCAGTCGGTAACATTTTCGGACCTGTTGCATACGACAATAACCTCAATCGTGACAGCGTTGTTACCGTAAAAGGAAATACAAGTGATCCGACTGAGACGTATATTGAAATGGACGATGAAACAGGCTCGGAGGGAACTCTCGCTAAGGCGCTGTATCAGGAACTGGGAGAAAATCACTCATATCTGTTTATATATGACTGGACTGCAAATCCTTTTGATATTGCGGCAGACCTTGACCGCTTTATCAAGGAGGTTAAAATCAAATCCGGCCACGATAAAGTAACTCTTTGCGGAGAAAGTATGGGCGGATGTATGACTCAGACATATCTTGCATTATACGGCTACGAGGATGTGAAAAATGTCATTATGGCAAACTCTGCATTCAACGGTCTTGAAATGGTAGGACAGCTTTTTGTCGGCAATCCCGAGATTGACGGTGAAGCCTTGGCAGGTCTTATCGTTCAGAGTATATACAGCTCTGCCGAATATGCATCGCTTATTCCTTATATTCCGATTTTTGAACAGCTTGCAAATATTGTGAACGGACTTTTTGAAATTGCCGGTGATGATATTTACAGAGAAGTGCTGATTCCGTTTTTCGGGTATCTTCCGTCATTCTGGTGCTTTATTCCCGAATATCATTTTGAAGATGCTGTTGACCTTATGCTTGACGATGCAGGTCCTGAGCTTCTCAAGTTTGTGAATGATTATTACAATCTTGTATCAAGCAAAAATACCAGCCGAGTTAAGTATATGGTTGAGAGTGACGAAATCAACTATTTCTGTATTTCAAACTATAACAAATATATTGCTCCGGTTACAAAAACTGCACGTTGGAATTCTGACAGCGTCATTGAAACATATAACACCAGCGGTTATGCCACGGTTGCCCTTATGGGAGAAACTCTCGGAAAGGATTATGTCCAGGCTGTTGATACGGGTGCAGATATGATTTCACCCGATAATGTGGTTGATGCATCAACCTGCCAGGCACCTATGCAGACCTGGTTTACAAAAAATCTCGGGCATATTGCATATCGACTTGATGACGGTACCTGCGACTTTTATATCTGGCTTCTTACTGCCGACGAGCAATATACCGTGGAGTCCAATCCGGATTATCCTCAGTTCCTGTATTACAACAGCGAAATACCTATGCTCTATCCTTACATAACAGGAAGCGGTGATGTGACAGGCGACGGCAAAGTTACCTCGCTTGATGCGTGCTTTGTTCTTAAATCGCTTGCAGGTCTCATGCTGCTTCCCGATGAATGCCTTGTAAACGGAGATGTTAACGGCGACGGTGAGTTGACAACATCCGATGCGAGAATTATTCTCAGAATGGCTGAAATGAATTGTAAGGGATGACAATATTAAAACAGAACGGAGAATGGTTTAATCCATTCTCCGTTTTTAATATGCCGTGAATAATTATTCTTCAAAAAGCGGTGTGCTGAAATATCTTTCTGCTGTGTCGGGCAGAACCGTAACAACAGTTTTGCCTTTGCCGAGCTTTTTAGCAAGTTTAAGAGCGGCGGCAACATTTGTGCCGCTTGAAATTCCGCACATAATACCCTCAAGTCTTGCGAGATTTCTCGATGTGCTTATCGCTTCTTCGTCCGTAACTATATGAATATGGCTGTAAATGTTCTGATTAAGGTTATCGGGGATAAGACCGTCGCCGATTCCCATCTGCAGATGAGTTCCGATAGTACCGCCTGCAAGAATTGCGGCGTTCTGAGGCTCAACAGCCCATATTTCAATATCGGGATTTTGTGCCTTAAGCACTTCTCCGATTCCGCTGAGAGTTCCGCCGGTACCGATTCCTGAGCAGAAGCCGTGTATCGGCCCTGCAACCTGTTCCATAATTTCAATACCGGTGTGGTGCTTATGAACCTCGGGATTTTTCGGATTTGTAAACTGCTGAGGAATATATACGTTCGGATTTTCTTCCTTCATCTTCAAGGCGGTCTGCAGACACTCGTCGATGCATTTGCCGATATCACCGTTATCGTGTATAAGAATTACCTCTGCACCGTAATGGGTAACGAGCTTTCTTCTCTCCTCACTTACGGAGTCGGGCATAATAATAACTGTTTTATATCCCTTTACCGCACCGATAAGAGCCAGACCGATACCCTGGTTTCCGCTGGTAGGCTCAACTATAACGGAATTTTCATTTATTATTCCCTGCTTTTCTGCGTCATGAATCATATTGTAGGCGGTTCTTGTCTTGATTGAACCGCCAACATTGAGTCCTTCAAACTTTACAAGAACCTCAGCACTGTCCTCATCTGTCATTTTATTAAGTCTTATGATGGGAGTGTGGCCGAGTGCTTCAAGAATGTTGTTGTATATCATTTTTATATTACACCTCGTTTTGCAACCCAAGTATATTATCACATCTTTTAAAAATATTCAATATATTTAGCGAAAACATCTTGAAAAGACAGGAAAATTCTCTATAATATACAATAGAAAATATTCGGGAGGTAATACAATGAATATTTATGAGGCGATTAACTCTCTTGTGAAATATGCAACAGATGAAAAGCTTATTGAAAAAGAGGACAGCGTTTGGGCGGTTAACAGAATTATTGAAATCCTTGCACTGGACAGTATGGATACCTCTGCTGAGGCAAAGAGCAGCTCGCTCGAGGAAATACTTAAAGTGATTCTCAATTATGCCGTGGAAAAAGGTCTTTGTGAGGACTCGGTTGTGTATAAGGATTTGTTTGACACAAAGATAATGGGGGCGTTAACTCCGAGACCCTCAGAGGTTATAAAAACATTTAAAGAAAAATATGAAGTTTCTCCCAAAGAGGCAACGGATTACTATTATCATCTGGCAAGAAAGTCGGATTATATCCGTGAATACAGAATTAAAAATGATGTAAAATGGGTTACCTCCACAGAATACGGAGATATTGACATAACTATCAATCTTGCCAAGCCGGAAAAAGATCCAAAGGCGATTGCGGCGGCAACCAAAATGGAGCAGAGCTCATACCCGACCTGTATGCTTTGTAAGGAAAATGAGGGATATGCAGGCAGAGTAAATCACCCGGCAAGGCAAAATCACAGAGTTATCCCCATATGTCTCGACGGTGTGAATGCTTTTATGCAGTATTCACCTTACGTATATTATAACGAGCATTGTATTGTGTTTGATGAGGCTCATAAGCCGATGAAAGTTTGTGAGAAAAATTTCAGAAGACTTTTTGATTTTGTCAAACAGTTTCCGCATTATTTTATCGGTTCTAACTCGGATTTGCCGATTTCGGGCGGATCAATTCTGACTCACGAGCATTTCCAGGGCGGTAATTATACCTTTGCTATGGCAAAAGCGGAAACAGAAGAAGAAATCAGCTTTGACGGTTTTTCGGATATCAGAGCAGGAATTGTTAAATGGCCAATGTCTGTTATAAGACTTGAAGGTGAGGATACAGACCGTATCTGTACTCTTGCAGGCAAAATTCTTGCAGCGTGGCGCGACTATTCCGATGAAGAAGCATTTATCATCGCAAAGACCGATGACGGCGAGATTCACAACACAATCACTCCGATTACAAGATACAAAAACGGTCATTATGAGATTGATCTTGTGCTTCGCAACAACATCACAACCGATGAGTACCCTGACGGATACTATCATCCTCATCCTGAGTATCATAATATCAAAAAAGAAAATATCGGTCTTATTGAGGTTATGGGACTTGCCGTTCTGCCCTCAAGACTTAAAACCGAAATAGCTCTTTTGCAGGAGGCAATCCTTGAAAATAAGGACATCAGCGCAGACGAAAGAATTGCTAAGCACGCTGATTGGGCGGAGGTAATCAAATCCAAGCACAGCGATATAAATGCGGACAACTGTGAGCAGATTATCCGTGACGAAATCGGTCTTGTATTTACATCGATTCTTGAACAGTGTGCTGTGTTTGACAGAACAAAGCAGGGCAGAGAGCAGTTTAGAAAATTTTTAAAGAGCGTATAACAAAATTTAAGCGGTGTCGTTTATGACACCGCTTTTTATTTACATTCTGTTTTTTACGAAATTGCGTTTTGCTTCACGCTTCTTTTTATTTATCAGCTTGCGGTCTTTTTCTGAAATCTGAGGAGCAAATTCAATGTTCTCCCCGTTTATTTCACTGATTAAACCGTTATCCGATACGCTGAAAACCATATATTTAAGATGGGTCGGTTCATCCTCATAGAACAATGCGAAATTACCGTCGTGCAGCTCGGTGAGGCATGAATAACCGTAAAATCCCTGAGTGACGTGATATTCGCTTATCCAGTTCACATCTCCGTTTTCTTCAACCACACCTGCTCTGAGCAGACCGTCTGCTCTTGACAGCATATTTCCGCCTGAAGAACACAAAAGCATCTGCTTTCCGTTAATCTTTCTCGTGGTGTCAATTAAAGATACCATACAGTTCCTTGTTCCTTCGAGAGCTCTGTCGGCGCGGAAAGGGGTAAAGGTAATTCCGCCGTCGGTGCTGTCGGCATAGGCGATATAGTTACTGAGGTTTCTGGAATATATTCTGATTGCTTTATAATCGCCCGCATCAATTCTGAGAAGCTGTGATTCGCTAGTTTTTTTAATGGCAGGCTTGATTTTTATCGAATTACTTCTGTGCCAGGTTTCACCGAGATCGTCGGTGTAAATGACGCTTGCATTTTCAAAAGCAGGGTCCTTGAAAATTCCGTTGTTATCATATACACAGAAAAGTATACGTTCTTTACCGTTGTGATTTACGACGAGACCGCGTCCGGGACCTACTCCGAGGAATGACTCTTTCTCGTTCTTGATCTGGTCCGAGATGAGCTTCGGCTTGCTCCAGGTCTTACCGTTATCATCGCTGTATTTCATCCAAATATATGTCGTTTTAAAGCATTTGAGCTCGGAAGCGCTGTAAAAGATATTCTGCTGTATTTTAACACCGTCAGCACCCTTCTGATCGGCATAAATCGGCTTACCGTTTTTATAAAGACGGAAATCTCTGTCTACGGAATATTCGGTTTTTGCTGAATCGGATTTTTTGAATACCGGAGCAAAATCACCGTCATAATCACCTATGTAATATGCAAAAGTTGAAGGCCTTTTGCTGTGCTTGCCTTTAGTGAGGAGAAGTCTTTTTTTGCCGTCTATAACCTTGTATCCGGTACCTGTTTTTGATTGAAGATATCCGCACTCCGAGGGGTATGCATCGGCAAGAACTATAATTCGTCCGGAAGATGACTGAGCGATTGCCGAGTCGATAAATGAAGCGCTGTCTTTTGATGTAACTGTGTCAGCATAGTCGTCGAAATGGTTAATCATCACATAATTCCAATCGGTGTATCCGTTTTCGGATATTGCGGCTGCAATGTCAATGTTATTCGGCGAGTCGGCACCGTGACCGTAACGGATATCGGCACTTGCCATAACGCTGCCGTTGTTAAGGGTATAAAGAGCAGGAATACGATTTCTTTCTGACCCGAATTCTTTGTTATCAAAGGGCTGGTCATAAGCAATTTTGTTCATTGTATCTGTTGCCATACTGTTTTCTCCTATAAACTTGATAGATTAAGTATATCACGGGATAGTATTTAAATCAAGAAAAAGGCAGAGAATTTCTCTGCCCTGATAATCAGTTTTTAAGACTCTGCAACGGTGCCGGAATTCTTCCGCCGC
The DNA here is from genome assembly GCA_937920235.1 of uncultured Clostridia bacterium. Lineage (GTDB taxonomy): Bacteria > Bacillota > Clostridia > Oscillospirales > Acutalibacteraceae > Fimenecus. The sequence goes on from CALGUK010000005.1 coordinate 48,759, forward strand.
GGTTGATAAATTTGGCGGGAGAGGCTGTGTTAAGCTTCATAACCGGACCGTATCCCAACAGACCGCCGAAATTAAGAGTGTCGCCGATGCTTTTACCGATGGCGGGAATCAGTCTGACAGCGGTTGTTTTTGAATTTACCATACCTATAGCAGCTTCATCAGCAATAATTCCCGAGAGAACCTCTGCCGTTGTGTCACCGGGGACAATAATCATATCGAGTCCCACAGAACATACGCAGGTCATAGCTTCCAGCTTTTCTATTGTAAGAGCACCGCTTGTTGCTGCCGCAATCATACCTGCATCCTCGGAAACGGGAATGAAAGCGCCCGAGAGACCGCCGACGTGGGAAGAAGCCATAACACCACCTTTTTTAACGGCATCGTTCAGAAGTGCAAGACAAGCTGTTGTACCGTGTGCTCCGCATTGCTCAAGACCCATTTCTTCAAGTATATATGCAACGGAGTCCCCGATAGCGGGGGTAGGAGCTAATGAAAGGTCAACTATGCCGAAGGGAACACCAAGTCTTTTTGAAGCCTCACAGGCAACGAGCTGACCCATTCTTGTGATTTTGAAGGCGGTACGCTTAACCATATCTGCAATTTCCGTGATATTTGCATCAGGGATTTTGGAAATAGCCGAGCGGACAACACCCGGGCCGGATACACCGACATTGATTACACAGTCAGGCTCACCGACACCGTGAAAAGCACCTGCCATAAACGGATTATCCTCGGGTGCATTGCAGAAAACAACAAGCTTTGCAGGACCGATGCAGCCTTTGTCAGCGGTAATTTCTGCCGATTCCCTTATAATCTGACCCATAAGCTTAACAGCATCCATGTTGATACCGGCTTTTGTTGAACCGATATTTACTGAAGAGCATATGTGCTCAGTAACGCTCAGCGCTTCGGGAATACTGCGTATAAGGGCCTCATCTCCTTCAGAAAAGCCCTTCTGGACAAGAGCTGAATAACCGCCTATGAAATTTACTCCTACGGTCTGTGCAACTCTTTCCAGCGTTTTTGCGTATAAAACCGGATCACCCTTGCCCGATGCCAATACCATAGATACGGGTGTTACGGAAATTCGTTTGTTGATAATCGGAATACCGTATTCCTTTTCTATATCCTCACCGGTTTTAACAAGATTTTCCGCTTTTCTTGTCATCTTCTCGTAAATTTTGTCACAAGTGGATTTTGCATCACCCGTACAGCAGTCGAGAAGTGAAATTCCCATTGTAATTGTTCTTATATCAAGATTTTCATCCTGAATCATATTTATTGTTTCTAAAATATCGTGCGTGTTAATCATTCTGACACCTGCTTATATTCTGTGCATTGAGTTAAAAATATCCTCGTGCATTACGTGTATTGAAAGTGACATTTCATTGCCTATTGCAGTAACCTTATCCGAAAAATCCGTAAAAGGAATAGTTGCCTTTTCAAAGTCAACAAGCATAATCATGCAGAACATATCCTGAAGAATAGACTGTGAAACCTCAATTACATTGACGCCGTTTTCGGCACAAACGCCGGAAATCTTAGCGAGAATACCAACCATATCCTTGCCGACAACGGTAATAATACCTCTCATATTTGTTACCTCCAAATTAAATTGTCAACATTTTAACACAAAGACGCAAAAAAGTGAATATCTTTTTTAAATATCTTTTAAATAATATTGAAAATATTATTGCATTTGTAGTAAAATAATAATATAGAAATGAGAGGTGTTACGGTATGCACAAAAACCTGGTTGATTTACACGTTCATACAGATAATTCCTTTGACGGCAATCATTCGGCAACATTTTTTTGTGAAAAGGCAGAATTTCTGGATTTGCGCGCTGTTGCTTTTACCGATCACTGCGAAGTAGATCAGTTTAAGGGCGACAGAGCATATGAAAAAAGAATGTTTCAGGCTTTTTTTGAAATCGCCAAGGTCCGCTCGGCATTCCGCGGAAAATTGCTTGTGCTCAACGGTATAGAACTCGGACAACCTGCTTTCGATATTGAGACCGCAAACGAAATAGTTAACAGATATGAATACGATCAGATTCTTGGATCAGTTCATAACCTCAGAGGCGGAGAGGATTTTTACTTTATGGAAAATCTGACAAATCATCAGGCAGAAAAGCTTCTTAAGGAATATTTTAATGCTGTTATAGAAATGCTCGAGTGGGGAAATTTCGATATACTTGCGCATCTGACATATCCTCTAAGATATTTTTATTCAAAGTCAAATCTTGATATTGACCTTAACGGATTCAGAAAACAAATAGATGAAATACTGCGGCTAACGGCAAAATCAGATAAATCACTTGAAATAAACACTGCAGCTCTCCGCCAGCCTCTTAATAAGCTGTCACCGGAGGTTGATATCATAAAGCGATTTAAGGAGCTCGGCGGAAAATTCGTTTCTGTCGGTTCAGATGCCCATTTTGCAGAGCATCTTGCCTGTGATATAGATATGGCATATACGGCGGCAAAAACGGCAGGTTTCGACAGCATTACATTTTTCCAGAACAGAACTCCAATGCAGATAAAAATTGAAACGGAGGATTAGTTATGAAGGTCAGGGCAGCGGCTAAAATAAATCTTATGCTGGATATTGTCAAAAAGCTGGATAACGGTTATCACAGCCTTTTTATGGTTATGCAGTCCGTTGATTTATACGATATTGTGTCGGTTGAAAAAAACGGTGAAGGAAAAATCATAATACGCTGTGATGCCGAAGGTGTTCCCTGCAACGAAAAGAATATAGCATATAAATGTGCGTTGGCTTTTTTTGATGCGGCTGAAATAAAGGACAGAGGAATTACCGTAACTATTGAAAAGAACATTTCTGCGGCTGCGGGAACGGCAGGCGGAAGTGCTGACGGTGCGGCGGTGCTTTATTGTCTGAATAAAATATTTGATAATCCGTTCAGTGAAAAGGAACTTTGTAATATAGGTGCCGCAATAGGCTCTGACATACCGTTCAGCCTTATCGGAGGAACTGCTATAGCATTGGGAACGGGAACGATTATTGCTCCCGTAACGGATTTGCCTGACTGCTGCATAGTTCTGGCAAAGCCGGATCAGGACGTATCTACCCCCGAAGCTTATGCACAGTTTGACGAGCTGAGCCGTGTTCGTCATCTTGACAGAATTTCAATGATAGATGCTGTCAGTGAAGGCGATTATTATCGAATATGTCAGTTGTGCGGAAATGTTTTTGAACAGGCAGTTGAAGTGCCCAAAAGACCGCATATTAAAGGGATAATGAGGAAATCAGGAGCGGATGCCTGTGTTATGAGCGGTAGCGGACCGACTGTTTACGGCATTTTCAGCAATATCGAAAATGCGAAGGATGCATACGATAAGCTTGTCAAAAAATACGAAAAAGTATATCTTTGCAAGCCGGTAAAATGCGGCATTACAGAGATTTAATTTAATAAGGGAAAGGGAAATTACTATGAAAATATACGATGTTGTCATTGTCGGTGCATCAACAACGGGATGTTGGTTTGCATATAAAATGGCTGAACAAGGCTTCAGCGTTCTTGTGCTGGAAAAGGAGAAGGCTGAAAATGTTTCAAGGTGCTATGACATTTTCCATATGGGAAAGGATGAAATGATACAGAGTGACCTTGATATTCCTTCAGAGGACAATCCGATTTACGAGTTCAGCTTTGACGGTTCACCTATGAAATCACCATACGGCAAATACGGTGTTGTGATGGGCGACGCAACGGTCGTGGGCTGTCATAAACACGAATATATTATGATGATGGCTGAGCGTGCTGAAAAAGCAGGAGCAGAAATTCTGTATGGCGCACCGTTCACGGACCTCATTTTTGACGACAGAAACAGAGTAATCGGTGCAAAGTACAAAACCGAGGACGTTGAGTGCGAGGTTTATGCCCGTATCGTTGCCGATTGTTCCGGCATTCCGTCGGTTGCCAGAACTAAATTGCCCGATTCATCATATGTGGGCAATTTCAAGCTTACTCCTGTTGATATGTTTTTTGTTGTGCTTTACTACATAAACTATAAGGATAAAAAAGTCAATCCAAGGGATTATGATGCATTCTTTATGCAGTATAAATCCTGGTCAGCGCCTGCAGGAAAGGACTATGACGCTATTCTCGGTATCGGAGCAAGCTACTCCTATGAATATGCTCAGGAAATTTTCAGCAGTCAGTTTATTAAGAATGTTGAATTCCCTGAGTATGAGGTTGCAAAGATTGAAAAGGGTGTGACACCTTATCATCGTTCTGTCTATTCTTTTGTGGATGACGGATTTATTGTAATGGGTGATTCGGCTTGTCTGACAAAGCCGACCTGCGGTGAGGGATGCACCTCGTCACTTGTTCAGGGGAAAATTGCGGTTGAGGTTATTTCCAATCTTTTAAGATCCGACAAATTCCTTACAAAGGAGAGAATGTGGAGTATAAATAAGCGCTATATGGCTGCACAGGGCAAGGATTTCGATTCTATGAGACCTTTGTTGATGGGACTCATTTCAACAGATTGTGACGAAGCCGAATATCTCTTTGCAAATGAGATTATATTTAGCAATAAAATCCTCGGCGGAGGTGTTGACGGCGGAATAAATATTGACGGCGACGACATTTCAAAGATCGTCAAGGGTATAGCTAAAGGTGTGGCAACAAAGAAATTCCGCGCTAAAACAGTTGCCCGTATTGTCAAGGGACTTATGCAGAGTATGGAAGTCGGCACTCATTATGATAACTATCCTGCAAATATTGAGGATTTTCCCGAGTGGAAGCAAAAAGCCGATGAGCTCTGGGAAAAAATCGGTACTCTTGCCGATACCTGCGATCCGCAGATACTTGAAAAGCTCGGTATAGAGAAATGAATAACAAATAAATGAATAAAGACCGTCATACAGCGTTACTGTAAGGCGGTCTTTATTATTATAATCAAAGCGGTCAGTCAGAATCGCTTTTTACCATTGTATTGTATGCTCCAGAACATTTTCACCGTTGTTATTATAGGCTTCTATGAAAATATATTCGGGAGATACGGTCATTTTTGATGCGATATATGCGTCATCACTGTTTCCGCCATCCATATAACCGGTAATGCCCGGATGTGCGGAGAGCATTTCCTGCTCTTTCTCCTGTGTACCGAGCAGGCGACATTCGTGTGAATGGCCTGAAATCATAAGCTTGGCTCCGAGACGGTCAATTTGATTCCAACCTTCCTGCGAGAGTTCCGGTTCAACATCACTGATTTCCCAGGAATGTGACAGCGCAATCACTCTTTCATTTTCAAGCTCGACCGTTTTCAACCATTTTATCATATTTGCACGGTAGGTGTTGTAGTCTGTCATACCGCCGTATTCGGGGTGCGAATCATCTTTATCCTCACCGCTGTCAAGTACGATGAATGAGCAGTTGGCTATGTTTGCTGTGTAGTAGAAGTTCTCGAGGCCAAGTGCGGATAAAAGCTTGCCTGCGTATTCACCTCTTGTTTCGTGATTACCTCTTACAAATAAAACAGGCATAGTGCCGTTTGAGAGCTCTCCTGAAAATTCGACGATATTACGAACTACCTCTTCTTCAAAATCGACTCCTGGAGAAGCATCTCCCATAAGTATCAAGGCATCATAGCTTCCCATATGTGATACGGTCTCATAAACCTTCTGAATTTCTGTATGCCAGTCAGAGATTACAAGGAATGTTGCATTATCATCGGTAACCGGGCTGAATATGTATTCCTCAGAAACAACCTCTTTACCCGTGCGGCTGCCGTAGCTGTACTGCTCGATAACCCTTACCGAACCGATTTTATATGTATTGTTGTTGAGATGCTCATAAGGTACGGAAATACTGTGGATTTGAGAATCACTGTTGAGTCTTCCGCCGTTTTCGTCATATAATTTATACTTCTGTCCCTCAAAGGTGTATTCAATATATCCCGTGCCGCAATCACTTGTCGAAAAAACCACGCTGTATTCTTTTCCGTTGTCAAATACGGTGGGAGCACAGGTGATTTCATATTTTGTTACGGGAAATATCTTGAATACGGCAACGGTAAAGGTTACGGCAAGAATAACGGCAAGAACGGCTTTTCGCGCTTTACCCTTTATTGTCGGAAAGAAAATTGCCGTGAATGGAACAAGAACGAAGAAAGCAACATCAAAAAGTGATTTTTTGAGATAGAGAAAATAAACTCCCGATGATTCCCGACCTGCCATAACAACGAAAAATACAACTGCGACGATAAAGAAGAATATGCTGAAAAATGCAGAAATGCAGGTGGTGATAAAATACGACTTTTGAGAATATACGGGTGAACCCTTTCTGCTTGGTTCATAAAGTCTTATCGCGGCGAGTACCGTAACTGCAATCACGTTCAGTATCATAGCATACAGCAGATACAGAGTGAAATTATTTATCTTTACCGCAATGTCAACAAAAACCCAGGTGGCTCTTGCCGCATTATACATAACAATGCCTGCAACCGATAAAATCAGCACAAGGCACGGCAAGGCTTTTCCCGTCATTACTTTTTTAAGCTTCATAAAAACATCTCCTTTTCCTACAATACACTTTCATAAAAATTATACTATGCGAAAAAGATAAAAACAAGTAGATTTTGAACCATTGAGAATGAAATATAATAATTAAATCCTTATGTTGACACTTGCAGCAGAATTTTGTAAAATACAAGCAGAAAAGGTATATGGGGTGTGGTTTTATGTGGTTTGTATTTGCATTACTGTCCGCTGTTTTTGCAGCACTTACGTCGATTTTGGCAAAAATAGGTATTGACGGCGTAAATTCCAATCTGGCTACTGCCATCAGAACGGTTGTGGTTGTGATTATGTCGTGGGGAATGGTTTTTCTGACCAATGCACAAAACGGAATTACGGAGATAAGCCGTAAAAGCTGGGTGTTCCTTATTTTGTCGGGTCTCGCAACGGGCGCCTCATGGCTTTGTTATTACAGAGCGTTGCAGATAGGCGATGCATCAAAGGTTGTTCCTGTTGATAAATTGAGTGTGGTAATTACACTGATTTTGGCTTTTGTATTCCTGCACGAGCAGTTTACGGTAAAATCCTTTATCGGATGTATTCTGATAGGACTCGGAACATTGATTATGGTTATATAAATTTAATCCCTGCAGAAGTCGGTCTGCAGGGATATTTTTTATTTATTGCTCAATGAATAATAGCGATTTTCAAGTTCTTCGTAATGCTTGTAGTTTTCCGCCTGAACAATAAGTGCTTTTGCATCGGTATATGGTTTTATCGTTCTCGTATATACGGAAACGGCTTTCATATATCTTCTCAACTCCCGTTTTACCTTAAGCTCCTCGGAAAAACCGTGGGTTTCGCGGTTCATAAGTTCGTCTTTAACCGATTCATCAGGAGATTTTATATTATCTGCACCGTAAATTCTGATAAGGCGTGCAGATTCTTTTTTTGTTCTTGCATTTTTTATTGCATCAGATCGTATTTCCTTTTCTTCAGCAGTTTTCTTCGGAAGCCTTCTTGCTGATTTCAATTGCTTCTTCGCATCGGCATAATAATTCATTATTCCGTCAGCAACGTCTTTTTCTGCCTGCGCGAGTCGGCATTGTCCAGCAGGACTTGAGAATTTATTAAGGTCAGCCATAATAATTGCGGCTCTTTCAATGGCAAGATTTGTTTCTTTACACTGATTTATTTCGGCTTTAGCGCGTTTGATTGCTTCAGCACGGATTTCTTTTTCATCAGCAAATTTGTGAGGCAGTTTCTTTGCTTCTCTGAGCGGAGCTTTGTCAACGAAAAGTGTATCCTTGCCGAACAGTTCTTTTGCCTGCAAAATGATTTCCAGTCCGTCTTCAAGCTCGTCGTCATCAAGAGCGTTCATTGAGTTGTTCTCAAACATAGTTCTTATTTTAAGAACGTCAACATACGCTTTATGCTTGTTCTCGGTCAGGTCATAGAAAAGGAATGGCAGGAGGTTGAGCAATGCACCGAATGCAGAACATAGGATAAGTATCTCAAAAAGACTGTTCCTCATATTGTCATCATAGAGAACATTGTAATCCTCTAAAAGCCCCATTTTTTCGTAAACTGCAGGATAAAAAAGTCCCGTAAATAAGCCAATCGCTGTGCCTATAAGGCCGAGAGGCCCGAAAAGGCCGTCAATTCTGACACCGGTTTTCCATTGATGATAGTCTTTCATATCAGCACTTATGTTATGCTGCACTATGTTCCAGAAGGTGTTTACAAATGTGTTTAAATACCAAAGAACACAGACGAGTATCAGGTTGTGATAAACAAAATATAAAATGAGAAGAATGATAATATTTATGGTGTTTGCCGTAATCAACAGATTTCTTTTACCCATCTTCTTGATTGCGAGAGGGGCAAGTAGCATCGACCACAATGCCGCATTGCCGATTATCGTATTGGCAAGCCCGAGGTATGATTCGTACTCACCGCCGTTTGAATAAACAAACGACCAGCCGAGGATCACACCGTATCCGGATTCAAGAAAAACGACCCAGTTTGCTATCTGGATAATCCAGAAATACTTGTTTTTTGCAACCTCACGGATTGCGTCCATCATTCTGACAGGCTCAGGCTTCTTTTTCGGTAAAATCAGTCTCTCTTTAACTCGGCGGAAGAAGAACATGCTGAGCCCCAGTCCAATAATTGTGAAAACGGGATAAATAATTCTGTATGTCCAGATATTGTTAAGTCCCCAGGTCCATCCTGCAACCATCGGAATAAGAAAATTCGTTATTGTCGGAGCGAGAGAATATATAACCTGAGAGATGCTCATTACATTAGCTCTTTCCTGGGCATCAGGACTTATAATTTGCTGGAAATATGTATAGCTTTCATTGTAGAAACAAAGAAACACATTCAACAGCATATACATAAACCAAACTACGACAGCCTTTGTTATATAATTGAAATGCTCATAAGGTAACCAGACAAAAACAAGGGAGATCAGAACGATCGGTAATCCGGTCCTCTGAATAAACGGTAAGAATTTTCCGCCCTTCAGGTTGTGGTTATCATAGTACCAACTGCGGAAGAGCCCTATAGGAATGCCGACGAGATTTGCCACGTTGAGCATAATCTGCAGGTCCATGGGTTTAAGGCCGATACTTGCGCCTACAAGGAAATTGCCTGCATTAAGACCTATGGTTGAAGCAAGCAGAGTAAGCCAATAAACACCGAATCCCGCTCCGCTTAGGCTTGCAACCTCTTTGTAGGGAATGTAATTTCCTTTTGAAGGTTCATTCCAATAGGTTTTTGCGGTGGTAAACAAATTTTTCGCTTTTGAGAAGATTTTATTTTCCATAGTCAAACGCCTCCGTATAAGATTTTAACACAAACGCAACTCAAAAGCAACATTTATGTGTCGTAAGGAAAAGCATGTATATCCGAGATCACTATGACAAACAATAGTTTTAATCAGATTGGAGGAGTTATAATGGAATCAGTTTGGCAGAAAACCTCAGTACCCGTCCGTTTTGAAGCCCTTAAGGAAAGCAAAAGCACAGATGTGCTGATTATCGGAGGTGGAATTGCAGGCATTTTGTGTGCTTATAAGCTGAAAAATGCAGGTGTGGATTGTATGCTGGTTGAAGCAGACAGAGTCTGCAACGGTATCACAAAAAATACAACCGCAAAAATCACTCTCGGACACGGTTTGATTTACGATAAGATGATTAAACGGTTCGGAACAGACAGGGCACGGCTTTACACCAAAATTCAGACCGAGGCCATCAATGAATATGTCCGACTTTGTCAGAAAACGGAATGTGACTTTGAAAAGAAAAACTCTTATGTCTATTCTCTCAATGACCGCAAAAAAATTGAAAAGGAGATTGACGCCCTGAATCGTCTCGGAGTTAATGCTGAGTTCTCAAGCGCTTCCGAGCTTCCGTTTGAAGTTGCGGGAGCAGTGCTTGTAAAGGAACAGGCACAATTCCATCCGTTAAAGTTTATTTATTCCATTGTAAAGGACCTGCCTGTATATGAAAATACCAAGGTTATTGAGCTGGGGCCGCATAAGGCTGTTATGCATTGCGGAGAAATAAGCTGGAAAAAGCTGATTATTGCAACACACTTTCCGATACTGAATAAGCACGGGCTTTATTCATTAAAGCTTTATCAGCACCGCTCATACGTCCTTGCACTGAAAGGTGCTGACAACGTGAACGGAATGTATGTGGATGAAGCGGACAAGGGAATGTCATTCCGCAGTTACGGAAATCTGTTACTGCTCGGCGGCGGTGGTCACAGAACGGGCAAGAAAGGCGGATGCTGGCAGGAGCTTGAGAGCTTTGCGAAAAGGTATTACTCGAATTCCGAGATCACGGAGAGGTGGGCGACACAGGACTGCATACCGCTGGACGACATACCATATATCGGTCGCTATTCAAAGCTGACGGAAGATGTATATACCGCAACCGGCTTTAATACCTGGGGAATGACTAATGCAATGGTTTCTGCAGATATACTCTGTGATCTTGTCGTCGGAAAAGTAAATCCCTATGCCGAGGTGTTTTCCCCATCGCGAAGTATAATACGCCCACAACTCATTGCAAACACCTTTGAAACAATAGCAGGACTTCTTACACCAACGGTCCCGAGATGTCCTCATATGGGCTGTGCATTAAAATATAACAGTGCCGAACATTCATGGGACTGTCCCTGCCACGGTTCAAGATTTTCCCGTAACGGAGAGCTGATTGACAATCCGGCAACAGATGACCACGCTTCAATATAATACGGTACAAAACAAAAAGTGCACTCCCGAAGGAATGCACCGAAAAAGTATTTTTCTTATTATTATTGATTATAGAAGATAATATATGATTTGGCAAGATGTTTTAAAATCATCGATTTTGTATGCGAAAAAGCTTCTTGATGTGTCCGTAAAAACGGTCTAAGTTCATTTTTACCTTCTTTCCGTTTTGCCGTTCCGTGTTACAATATACTTGTAATAAAACAATAACAGCGGCAAGTTAAAATAAGGAGATGTAATTATGAATAAAAAAATCGGATTTAATTTCAATGAAAATTCATTTAAGCGTAATATCACCGTATCCGAATTTTTCGAAGAAACAATCGTGCCTCGCAAATGTCTTGCTGAAATCGAGTTTCCCGATGTGCATAAGCCATATACCTACTACAACGACACATTTGACCTTAAAATCGGTGATCGCGTGTTTGTTGACGGCAAGCTTGAGGGAAATGTGGGCGTAGTCGTAAGCATTACATATAACTTCAAAATTAAATTATGTGATTATAAACGAGTTGTCGGCAGAGCAGATACAAATGTGCAGGGTGAGTTTCACTTTGCAGGAAGTCATTTTGTTACATTCGACTCCGCGACATTATCTTTTGAAAAGGCACTTACCTGGTTCAGAGCACCTGAAAAGGAAGAGGAATATGTCAGTGGTACTGACGGCTCATCATTTACTCTTGACACTCTTGAGGGCTTAAATTTCGATGAATATGACCTCGAAAACGGCAAAGAGGTCTATATGGAAAACGGTGTTGAGTATCTTGAACTCAACGGTACAAAGGGCAGAGCTGTCGTAGTGACCTCAAAGCCGTATATCGTAGAATTCACATACAAAAACGGTGAAATCAGCGAGCTTTATTGCGAGTGTTATCACGTAACTCCTTGTAAGCATTGTTTCGCAACTTTGTTACAGCTCCGTGAAGCTCTTAAATGCATTGAGGATAATTACTCTGCAGAATTTGAAAAAAGCAACTACTTTGCAACAATCCTCAAAGGCAAATTCTTCTCATTTGCGGTGAACAGCAAAATGAAAGGTTCTGTAAAATTAGCATAAGATAACGACCTTTTCTTATCCCGACAGGATAAATGTATTATTTATGCATCAAGTGATTTTTCTGCGATTTCAATATTACCGATTTCATTACTTATGTATTCGCCGTTTTGATAGTAAGGTTCTGAGTTGATATTTACAACGGCATTTGTGGGTACATATAAAACGGTATTTATATCATGCGGCAGGGTAAGGTCGATAATATAGTTTCCGCCAGTCTTTGTATAGCTAAGAGTGATTAATCCCTTTATACTTGGAACAGTACAGCTTATACTGTCCGACAAAGTGTATTGAGGGTCGATTTTAACCTTTTCATAACCTGCTGAAAGAGGAGTTATACCTGCAAAATGCTTGCTCATTATAACAAGAGGTCCGCCACTCCAGGCGTGATTTTTCGTACCGCGCCAAGCATCCCAGAATTCCCAGAGTGTTGAGTAATCTGCACTTACCATATCTTCATATCTGTCCTTTATTCTGTCTTTTGCAAGATCGTATTCTCCCATTTTGCAAAGTGCTTCAAGAACATAATACTCCATATACGGACTTGAATTCTGAGTGGTTGCAAGTACTTCTTTAATGGTATCATACTGCTCCTTATTTGCAAGTCCCGATATAACTGCAAGAGCGTTGGCTCTGTCATCAGGATTTTTTACATCCTCACTCATAAAGCCGTCTTCTGTCCAAAGAGTCTGATAACCCTTTGCAATGGCGGCTTTTCTTGCTGTAGTAAACGGAATATCCTCATTTTTGCCTGTTATCTCTGCCATTTCCTCAACGGCAGAAAGTGCACAGTAAACCCACGCATTTTCAATGGCTGTCATATCCGCCTTATCGCCCCAGTCTGGCCAATCCCACGAGCCTTCACGATGGATAACAAGATTATTATCACCTATTTCCCAAAGCCTCAGGTAGTCAACAGATGCATCATAAACCTTTTCAATAAAAGCTTTGTCGCCGGTATATTCGTAGTAGGTGAGGAAACCGACAATTCCTGCAAGTTGCTGAACGGGAAGCTCAAAATAGTCACCGCTTATAGGTACAACAGTTTGAAGCACCTTTGTGTCGTCAATGTGAGAAAGCATTGCCATGACGCCCTTTTGATACAGTAGGTATGAATTACTGTCCATGGAGTACATTGTCATAATCATTTCGCTTGTAACATCGCCCCACCACTGTGCTCTTTCTCTATCCGGACAATCCATAAAATTATCTCGCATTGTAACGTAAAGAGTACGCAGCGATTTCTGCCAGAGTGTGTTCAAAAATTCGTCATCACATTTGAAGTCACCGCAGAACGAACTGTCATATCCGGTTTCACGATATTTAAGAGAAACGACTGTAACACCGTATGGTATGTCGTAGGTAATATGCTCGCCATTAGACCAACCTAAAGACTCAAATTCCTGCTCACCCTCTTTAGTTATATAGGTGGTTGAAACTGCTCCGATGGGAGTGTTTTCTGTTGTTATACGGATTCTTTTGCCATTTGGTGCAATGATTTTGAGATATGGAGTGAACTGTGCATTATACGGAATATCAACAGTGATTTTTTCACCGAAAATGTTGCTTACGGTGTAGTTCTCATAATCCTTTGAATTTTCATAATCCTTGAGACCGTAATCCTTTAGCATTGGTATTCCTCGCGGATAAAGATTGCCGTAAGGCCTCTCACCGCCAACACCGTATTCAACGGCATTTTCCCAGGAGGATGCATTGTAATTTATGCTTTGCCAATTGTCTAAAGCTTTTCTTGCATCAAAGTAAATGCTGTGCTCGGCAATTCTGTAATTCGGTTTATAAAGCATGCTGTCAATGAATGCCGTATTCCTTGTTACCTTCCAGGTGCTGTCAGAAATTATGATGATTTCATCGTTTTCAGCTTCAAAAAGGAATCCGCCCTGACCACTGCTGTTGTAGGAATAGTTTTTATTATCGCCCCAGAACCATACCAAAGCACAAATTGAGTTTTCGCCCTCTTTAAGATAAGGTGAAATGTCGATACTGTCATAATAGCAACTGTTTTTGTCAGGTCCTCTTTTTACATTTCCCTCAAAAACAACGGGTTCTCCGTTTATGTAAAGCCAATATTTTGAGTCAGCCGAAATAGCTGCAATAAGCTCTGACGGTGCTTTTTCAAGACGTAACCTTTTATTAAAGCACATCCAGACATTTTCTTCCGTAAGATTTTCCTTATCCCATATCCATTTGGCTGTCCAATCATTTTTCTTTTGTGTGGAAATTGTACTGTATCCGGGAATGTCATCCGGGATTATATAATCATTTGCATATGGACTTGTCGTTTCTCCTAATATAAACAGCGGAGAGAAATAAGAAAAAACAAGAGCGGCAACGATTAACACGGCAGGAATAATCAGCAACAAGAATTTTTTCACAGAAATACCTCCTTTATTTATTCCTCAAACAAATATTTATGCATTCGCTCGGGATTGTTTAGGAATTGCTTTGTAATTTGGAAATGCTCGGTTTGAGAATACGGAACAAGCTCGATTCCCTCGTGCGTGATTTCGTAAATATCGGCATCGGGAAATGTCATCAGTATAGGGGAGTGGGTTGAAATTATAAATTGTGAGCCGAGCTTTACAAGTCGGTCAATGTTGCACATAAGTCTCATAATCCGCATTGGCGAAAGTGCTGCTTCGGGCTCGTCGAGTATGTAAAGTCCGTTACCGCCGAATCGGTTTTCGGTAAGCGCGATAAAACTTTCACCGTGGGACTGTGCGTGAAGTGACACACCGCCGTAGCTGTCAATTAAAGGCGGCGAAGCTGCAGGAGTTCTGTCTAATTGGTCAATATTTGATGCCACATTGTAAAAACTCTCGGCACGCAGAAAAAAACCGTCACGGGCTTGTTTCATTCCTTTGCGGACACTTAAGTATTCATGTAAATCAGAATGTGAATTCTCGGTGGAAAAGTTAAAATTTCTGCTTCCGCCCTCAGCATTGAAGCCAAGCGCCACAGCAAGTCCCTCAACAAGCGTGGATTTACCGACCCCGTTTTCACCGACCAAAAAAGTCACAGGCTTATTGAATTCCAGAGAATTGCTTTTAAGCCAGTTCACAACAGGCAGATTATTGATATAATCGCCCGTTGGAATATTTTGTTTTATACTGATTCCGCGCACAAATAATCCGTTCATAACATCACCGATATAATTTTATCATACATTCAATGCTTTGTAACTATTTTTTTAAAAATCAGTACGCTGAAACGTATTGTTTGAAAATTGAGAGAGGAAAGTGACTATTCACAGCTTTTGCACCTTGCTGCACGGAACGAAGAAAAGTTATCTGCAACACTGACGAAAGAGCAGAAAATTCTGTTTGAAAAGTACAAAGACTGCTGTGTCGAAATGTACGGCATTGCAGAAATTGAAGCTTTTGTGTCAGGGGTGAAACTTGGTGTAAAAATCATTGTAGAAACTTACACCGACAATTCACAAAATTTTAAAGAAATGTAAGAAATGTTAAAAAGAGCGACAAAAAATACATCTGATGAATTATCAGATGTATTTTTTGATATTAAATTTTTAGATGCTTTAAGATTTCCCACATGTTTCAGATTGATTAGCAGAAACTAATGTTATTCCATTTCTAAGTGTAAATTCACCGCTAAGTTTATTGCACGAATCACACATAGGTACAATCTTTTCGCCACTAACATTAGAATGGTATACGTGAGCTCCTATAGTTGGGCTATTTGAACAATTCGCAACAGAACACTTGCTTGGCCATGCTTTCCCTGAAAATTTAATCCAATGATTTTTCCAACTTCCGCATATACAAGAGCGATTTCCTGTCCCTGCCTTGTTTTTCCATCCAGTACAAGGTGCCATTTTTTCACCTCCCATCACCTTATTTTTCTATATTATATAATCGTATTTATACAACATTTTGTGACACAAATTTACATATTCCTTGTATCGACTGATAGCGATGTCAGGGGATGGCTCACCGGTTAACTCGGTGGGCTTTATTTTTATAAAACAAAAAGCAACAGCGAAATACTGTTGCTTACAAATCTATATCAATTTCATATTTATCATCAATGAGGATGTAGTTCACATTATGCTGTTGTGCAAGGTTTAGCATTTCTGAATTACCTGATAACACATTTTCCATAGTACACCATTCATCATCCAAACGATTTTCTATAGTGTTGGCGTATTTCTTTATGTCAGAAAAATGATTCTTTATATAATTTTCACTCATTATGAGGCAGTAATATTTTATGTTGTCGAGATAATCATTCTCAAAATCTTTTGCCCAATCAAAAGGAATATAGCAACCCTCAATAACTAAATTCTGTTTGTTTTCAATGGCTGTTTTAATCACTTCACGAACGATAGGCCATAAATATTCAGTTAGTTTTTCATCATCACTCATCGGTGTAAGGTCTGTGTTGCCACTGCGGATTAATCCCATCTTCAAATGGTCGATTGACAGATAGGGATATTTGTATCTTTCAAGCAGTCTTTGAGCAAGTGCAGTCTTACCCACATGTGATGTGCCTGTAATTATAATAATCATTTTTTACACCTGTAAATTTTATTAACTGAAATAATTATACCACCCACAAAACAAAAAGCAACAGTGAAATACTGTTGCTCGTGTAGTTGTTATCTTTTTTTATATATAACCAATTCAGGATTTTCGCCGTTTTCTTCATAGGTGCAGACAAGGATAAAGTCCATATTTGCCACGATGCCGAAGCATCTGTCACCACCGAATTCGCACTCCAGCTGATTGCCGAGATAGGTTGCGTTATCATCAAGGAATTTTACTGTCTGACCAT
>CALGUK010000006.1 GCA_937920235.1 uncultured Clostridia bacterium
GAACAGGTAAAACAATGCTTGCAAAGGCAGTTGCCGGTGAAGCTAATGTACCGTTCTTCTCAATGTCAGGTTCTGAGTTCGTTGAAATGTTCGTTGGTATGGGTGCTTCAAAGGTTCGTGACCTTTTTAAGCAGGCAAAGGAAAAAGCACCTTGTATCGTTTTCATTGATGAAATTGATGCCATAGGTCAGAAGCGTGATGGTAAAATCGGCGGAAATGACGAGCGTGAGCAAACACTTAATCAGTTGCTTACAGAAATGGATGGTTTTGAAGGTAATAACGGTGTGATTATTCTTGCCGCTACTAACAGACCTGAAACTCTTGATCCTGCTCTTACTCGCCCCGGTAGATTTGACCGTAGAGTTCCTGTTGAACTCCCTGACCTTAAAGGCAGAGAAGAAATCCTTAAAGTTCACGCTAAAAATATTAAAGTTGCCCCCGGTGTTGACTTTTCACATATTGCCCGTATGGCTTCGGGTGCATCAGGTGCCGAGCTTGCAAACATTGTTAATGAAGCGGCTTTGCGTGCCGTTCGTGACGGCAGAAAATGTGCGAATCAAGCAGACCTTGAGGAAAGCATTGAGGTAGTTATTGCAGGTTATCAGAAAAAGAACGCAATACTTACGGATAAAGAAAAAATGATTGTGGCTTATCATGAAATAGGTCATGCTCTTGTTGCAGCAAAGCAGACAAATTCTGCACCTGTACAGAAAATTACCATAGTGCCTCGAACATCGGGTGCATTGGGCTATACAATGCAGGTTGACGAGGGCAATCGCTATCTTATGAGCAAGGAAGAAATCGAAAACAAAATTGCAACCTACACAGGTGGTCGTGTAGCAGAAGAAATCGCTGTCGGCTCAATTTCAACCGGTGCATCTAATGATATTGAACAGGCCACAAAACTTGCTCGTGCTATGGTAACACGCTACGGTATGAGCGACGAATTCGGTATGGTTGCATTTGAAACAGTTACAAATCAATATCTCGGTGGTGATTCTTCTCTTGTCTGCTCCACAGAAACACAGACTGAAATTGACCGTCAGATTGTTGAACTTGTTAAAAAGCAATACGAAAAGGCAAAGCAGATTATTACCGAAAACAAGACAAAACTTGATGAGTTGGCACAACACCTTTATATGAACGAAACGATTACAGGCGATGAGTTTATGGAAATTCTTAACTCATAATTCTTATGGCAGGAGAACGACAATGAAGAAAAAAGAAATCAGTTCAATTCCGCAGATAAGACCGTATCCGTCTACAACAATGTACGGTGCTGTCAAAATTGCGGCAGATACTTATCCCGATGATATCGCTTTAGATTTTATGGGCAGAAAGACTACCTACTCCCGGATGATGCAAAAAATCGATCAAGTTGCGGGCGGTCTTATGAAATCTGGTATAAAGCGCGGAGACAGAGTAACCATTTGCATGCCGAACACACCTCAGGCTGTTATATGTCTTTATGCCCTTAACCGCTTAGGAGCAATTGCAAATATGGTGCATCCCCTTTCGGCACAAAAAAACATTACTTTTTATCTCGACACATCAAAAAGCAAGATGATTCTTACTCTCGATATGTTCTATGACAAGGTTAGGAATGCGGTTGAAGAAGCAGACACGGATGCTACAATAATTGTTGCAAGAATTCAAGAGGAATTACCCGCTATTCTCAACGGAATTTACTGCGTTGCGGCAAACCGCAAGAATATGAAATACCCTGACAGAAAAAAAGATATTCTGTGGAAGGATTTAATGAGAAAAGGCATAGGTGTTACTTTACCGCTGATAAATTATATTGAAAATCAGACAGCGGTAATTCTTTACAGCGGCGGAACAAGCGGAACACCGAAGGGGATTTGCTTATCCGACTTTAATTTTAACGCACTCGCAATGCAAATTGCCGAAATTGCAGGTGTTAACCTTAACAACAAATGCTCTTTTCTTTCCGTTATGCCTATTTTCCACGGCTTCGGCTTGGGAATCGGTATTCATACCGTGCTTGCAAACGGTGCCAAAAGCATACTTATTCCTCAATTCACCAAAGAAAGCTATGCTAAAACCGTTTTGAAGAAAAAACCGAATTTTATTGCAGGCGTTCCGACAATTTATGAAGCTCTGATTGCATCTGACATCTTCAAAGGCAAGGATTTATCGTTTCTCAAGGGAGTATTCAGCGGCGGAGATGCGTTAAGTCCCGAACTTAAAAAACGAGCAGATAAGTTCCTGAAGGAACACAATGCAAATATCCAGATACGCGAGGGATACGGTCTTACGGAATGTGTTACCGCAAGTTGTGTGACTCCTTATGACAGGCATCGAACAGGCAGCATCGGTTTACCTCTCCGTGACACTGTATATAAGATCGTTGAACCCGGCACCTTTAACGAATTGCCGTTGGGCTGTGACGGTGAAATAATTATAACCGGTCCGACGCTGATGATCGGTTATCTTGACAACAAAGAAGAAACCGATAAGACAATCCGTGTTGACGAACACGGAACAAAGTGGCTTTTCACAGGTGATCTGGGCAACATTGACGAGGACGGGTTTGTATATTTCAAGCAAAGAATAAAAAGAATGATTATATCAAGCGGATATAACGTATATCCCGCACACGTTGAGAATATTCTTGAAAAGCATGATGATATTGATTACTGTTGTGTTATCGGTGTAAAAGATCTGTATAAGATGCAGAGAGTACGCGCTTATGTGGTTCTGAAAAATGGTGTCCCACATACAGAAGAAGAAAAAGAGAACATCAAGGGTTATTGCAGAAAATATCTTGACCGCTTTGAAATTCCCAAAGAAATCATATTCAAGGATGAACTGCCGAGAACCCTCGTAGGTAAGGTTGCCTATCACGAACTTGAGAAAGAGGCTGAAGCAGAGAATGACTTATAATGTTAAAAAAGGATACTTGAGAAATAAGGCATCGGTATGGCTTGGCAGACACATATTCGGACCGGGCATTCTGAAAAAATGCAACGCAACGATTGAGCATTACACTCCGAAACATGACGCATTTATTATAATTGCAAATCACACTCATTCAATGGACCCCGGTTTTGAAATACTCTCACTTAAAAGATACATACGTTTTGTTTCAGCAGATTTTCTTATGCGTAACAAATGGGGAAAATTTGCTTTCAAAACTCTTGGTGGCTCAATAATCAAACACAGCGACAAGCCATCTCAATACTTAATTGACGAAATCAAAGAAAACATAAAAGCTGGTATTCCCGTAGGTCTTCACGCAGAAGGCAGAGTGACAGCAAATGGTGAAACGGGATATGTTTCGCTGAACACGGGCAAGCTTGTTAAAGAAAGTGGTGCGGCACTGATTACTTATCGTATTACAGGCGGATACCTTAAAAAGCCCCGATGGGCAAAAAACGAGCGAGAAGGCAAAATCAATGGTCAAGTTGTAAATGAATATTCCCCTGAATATCTCGCTACACTTTCAGCTGAAGAAATCACCGAAATTATAAAATGCGATATTTATGTCAATGCTTATGAAGAAGAAAAGAAAAATCCGCAAAATCACAGCGGTGAAGCACTTGCAGAATTTGCAGAAAGAACATTGTTTATGTGTCCGCACTGTGGTGTGATTGGCAAGCTTCATTCTATTGAAAATGTACTCGCCTGTGACTGTGGATATTCAGTAACCTACGGTGAGGACGGATTTTGGCACGATATGGGCAAAGGCTTGGTGTTTGATGATATTTTGCAATGGGATAAATGGCAAAAAGCAACTCTCAAAGACCAAATCCAGTACAATGATGATTTGATAATGTATGATGAAAATCAAATAGTTTATGAAATAAACGGGAATAAAAAAGAATGCATTTGCGATAATGCCAAATTGTCTCTTTACAAAGACAGATTTGAGATAGAGATGGATAATCAAACTAAAACAATTCCTGCCGAAAATGTGAAAAAAATCAATTTCGCGTCAAAACAGGCATTAATACTTGTTGATAATGAAAAGTACTATTATATTGACAGTCAAACTCCTCGCTCTGCAGAAAAATATGTGGTTGCCTGGCATTACATTATGGGTAAAGAATGGTTTTAGAGGAAGATAATTTGTTATAAGAAAGAAGTGTAGAAAATGCTGAAAGCATTAAAAAACATTAAACTTAAAGATTTCATTTCTGTCCCCAATTTAATAACATATTTACGGTTTGCATTGATTCCCGGGATAATCCATGCATACTGCACGCTTGAAAACGGTATTCTAACAGTTCTGCTTGTCATAATATCGGGTTTTACCGATGTGCTTGACGGAAAAATTGCAAGAAGATACAATCAAGTTACAGATGTGGGCAAAGCACTTGACCCGGTTGCAGATAAACTTACACAAGTAGCTATGATGTATTGCTTACTGTCAAAATATAAGCTGATGCTGCCTCTTCTAATTGTTCTCATAGTCAAGGAAATATTTCTGGCGGTAACTGCACTCTGGGAGACGAAGGCAACAAGCAGTATAAACAGTGCTCTGTGGCACGGAAAAGTCTGCACGGCAATTCTTTATGCAGTAATGATTGTATTACTGTTCTTTACGGATCTTCCTTTGACCATCGCAAACGCACTCATAATTTTATCAGCTGTTGCAATGATAAGTTCAACCATACTCTACGGTATTCACAGATTTAAACGGATTTTTCAGCATCCGAACAGCAATTCTAACTGAAAACATACTCAAAGTATCACCCGATAATCATGCTTTTATCGGGTGATTTTTTTATAGTGAACACCAAAAATTAAAACATAAGCCCGTTGCCGCTCCGTATTCTGCTTGACACACAGAAGCTTTCTGACCTTAATCATAAACAATATTTGACTGTAATGTTAGTACATTCTGCGAATTGAATATTCATGCTTTATGATATATAATTTTTTTGGTGAATTATATGAGGAAATATTGGCTCAAAATGATGCTTAAAATTGCAGATCCCGTAATCCGCAGTCTTGCAGACGGCACATTGCACTACTCTGTTCCCAAGGACTTTCACAAGGAGCGATGCAGATATGTTATGCTTGAAGCCTTCGGCAGAACAGCCTGCGGAATTGCACCCTGGCTGGAGGCAGAGCTTATCAGTGAAGAAGAAAAAGCTCTTCAGTCGGAATACCGCATACTTATGAAAAAATGCATTGCCAATGCAACTAACAAGTTTTCACCTGATTATATGAACTGGTGTCATCACGGAGGTCAACCGCTGGTTGATGCTGCTTTCCTTGCTCATGCAATTGTCCGTGCTCCCGATACAATGTTCGGTTCTCTTGATTCCGGAGTACAGAAAAGACTTATTTCCTGTCTTAAAAAAAGTCGAAAAATAACTCCTGTCCGCAGTAACTGGCTTTTCTTTTCTGCTATGGTTGAAGCCGCACTCTGTGTTATGGGAGCAGATTATGACCTGTCTCCCGTTGATGATGCGATAGACTCATTCAAAAAATGGTATGTCGGTGACGGCACATATGCTGACGGTGAGTATTTTCATTGGGATTATTATAACAGCTTTGTTATCCATCCGATGCTCGTTGATATTCTGAAGGTTTTCAGCACTGTCCGTGAGGATTACAAAGATTTTTATCCTGTTGCTGTTGCACGGGCTTCACGACATGCAAAAATACTTGAGCAGTTAATCAACTCCGACGGCACTTATGCGGTGTTCGGCAGATCCTCTGTATATCGGTTCGGAGCATTCCAACTGTTATCCCAGGCTGTTCTGCAGGATTTTCTGCCCGAAGAAATCTCACCTGCTCAGGTCAGGTGCGGACTTGATGCTGTTATACATAAAGTATGTGAAAACAGCGACATGTTTGATACAAACGGATTTCTCACTCCCGGAGTTTACGGAAGTCAGCCCGATATGGCGGAGGAATACATCAACACAGGCAGTTTATATCTATGTGAAGCAGTCTTTCTGCCGTTGGGACTTTCTGAAAATCACATTTTTTGGGCAGCTCCCGACGAAGAATGGACATCAAAAAAAATATGGTCAGGGAAAAATGTTGTCCGTGACCGTTCATCTGATTAAAAAGGAGAAAAGAAATATGGCATATTTTGATTTTATTGACAAGGTAAAATATGAAGGAAAAACCAGCACAAATCCCTTCTCATTCAAGTTTTACGATGCAGACCGTGTAATTCTGGGCAAAAAAATGAGCGAACACCTCCCCTTCGCAATGGCTTGGTGGCACAATCTTTGCGCGGCGGGAACTGATATGTTCGGCAGAGATACCGCTGACAAATCGTTCAACAGCGAAAAAGCCACAATGGAGCACGCTAAAGCCAAGGTGGATGCGGGCTTTGAGTTTATGGAAAAGCTCGGAGTCAAATATTTCTGTTTTCACGATGTTGACCTGGTGCCTGAAGCAGATGACATAAAAGAAACTAACCGCAGACTTGACGAGATCTCTGATTATATTCTTGAAAAAATGCGGGGAACTGATATCAAATGTCTTTGGGGAACCGCAAATATGTTTTCAAACCCGAGATTTATGAACGGTGCGGGAAGCACAAATTCTGCTGACGTATATTGTTTTGCGGCGGCACAGATAAAAAAAGCTCTTGATATCACTGTTAAATTAGGCGGAAAAGGATATGTGTTCTGGGGTGGCAGAGAGGGTTATGAAACTCTGCTCAATACAGATGTAAAATTTGAGCAGGAAAATATCGCAAGGCTTATGAAAATGGCTGTTGAATACGGCCGTTCTATCGGATTTACCGGTGATTTTTATATTGAGCCCAAACCAAAAGAGCCTATGAAGCACCAATATGATTTTGATGCCGCTACAGCAATAGGTTTTCTCCGTCAATACGGTCTTGATAAGGATTTTAAAATGAATATTGAAGCAAATCACGCAACGCTTGCTGGTCACACCTTCCAGCATGAGCTACGTATCTCTGCAATCAACGGTATGCTCGGTTCTATTGATGCCAATCAGGGTGACTGTCTTCTGGGCTGGGATACGGACGAATTCCCCTTTGATGTGTACGAGGCAACAATGTGTATGTATGAGGTAATCAAGGCGGGCGGTCTTACAGGCGGTTTTAACTTTGATGCTAAAAATCGTCGTCCGAGCAACACTTATGAGGATATGTTCCACGCATACATTCTCGGTATGGACACATTTGCTCTCGGTCTTATAAAAGCCGCCGCCATTATTGAAGACGGAAGAATAGATGAATTCGTAAAAAACAAATACTCATCATTCAACAGCGAAATCGGTAAAAAAATCATAAGCGACACCGCTACTCTTACGGAACTTTCCGCCTATGCCGAGCAAATGGGAAATGTAACGGAAATTGACAGCGGCCGCCAGGAATATCTTGAGAGTATTGTAAATCAGATTATGTTTTAAGAGGTATTTTATGAAGTATTATGTCGGTATAGATCTGGGAACCTCCTCCGTAAAGGTCCTGCTTTTAGACAGTAACGGAAATATCGTTTCAACAGTTACAAAAGAATATCCGCTCTATTTCCCGCAAGACGGCTGGAGTGAGCAAAACCCTGAAGATTGGTATTGTCGCACGGTTGAAGCATTAAAGGAACTCCTCTCCGATATTGATGCTAAAAGCGTTTGTTCATTCTCTTTTTCCGGACAGATGCACGGTCTTGTTCTGCTTGACGGTAACGACTGCGTTATCCGACCTGCTCTGCTCTGGAATGATTCGAGGAGTCAGCAAATTACCGATATACTTAATGAGGACAAGGAGTTTTTCCTTGACTGTGCCGGAAACATCGCTTTTGCAGGCTTTACGTTGCCTAAGCTTCTGTGGGTTAAAGAGAACGAGCCCGAAAACTATAAAAAAATAAACAAGATAATGTTGCCTAAGGATTATCTCGCATATCGGCTCTCGGGTGAATTCTGCACAGATGTCTCTGATGCCTCCGGCACTCTCTACTTCAATGTGAAAAATCGCTGTTGGTCAGAAGAAATACTCAACATATACGGCATATTACAAGAGTGGCTTCCTAAGGTTCTGGAGAGTGACGAATGTGCCGGAACACTTAAAGAAGAACTGCAGGAGGAACTCGGTACGGACCGTGTCAAAATAATTATCGGTGCAGGTGACAATGCTGCTGCCGCGGTCGGAACCGGCACGGTCAAAAACGGTTCGTGCAACATTTCACTCGGTACAAGCGGAACAATCTTTACAGTAAGCGATTCATATAACTGTGACCGCATTAACGCAATCCATTCATTCTGTTCTGCCTGTCGCAATTATCACTATATGGCCTGTATGCTCTCTGCCGCGGTGTGTTGCAATTGGTGGGTTGAAAAAATTCTCGGTGACGAATATAACTCCGTGCTTGAAGCTGAATATAAAGCAGGTGAAAACGACGTGTTTTTTCTTCCCTATCTTATGGGTGAACGCTCACCTCTTAACGATACGGAAATACGCGGAATGTTTTACGGACTCAATCTCTCGACCGATAAAAACGAGATGTCGCTTGCTGTGCTTGAAGGAGTCGCCTTTGCGCTGAAAGACAATATTGAGATCATAAAAAAACTCGGTGTTGATATACACTCCTCTTCTGTCTGCGGCGGAGGTACAAAAAATAAACTCTGGCTCAAAATTATTGCCAATATTTTGAATATCAAACTGAAAATTCCGAAAAATCAGGACGGTGCCGCCCTCGGTGCAGCAATGCTCGCGGCAAAAGGTGTTTTGACAGAATCCGAGTATTCCGTCCTTGAAGACAAGGTATATGCGATTGCCGAAACGGTGATTCCCGAGGCTGACCTTGCCGAAAAATATGCAAAAAGGTATGAAAAGTGGAAAAAGCTTTATCCTGCCGTTAAAGGAATATGATTATGAAAAAGAAATATAAGATTATATTATCGGTTATCATTTCTGTTGCCCTTGTTATAATTCTCGGAATTACTGATATAGTTCCTTATTTCGCAGTAATTCCCGATATGGTAAAGGTTGGAATTGATTATATATCTCTTAACAGATATGAAGATGCAATTAAGGAAAAGGACCTGGCTGATGAAATAATCAAATCGAAAAAGGAGATAACTCATCCTTTTGTTCTTGTTGATAAAGAAGCTTTTGACACGGTCCGCGCAGAATACCGTACCGACGGTTTTACCCCATATACGAAATCATTGAGTAAATCTGTACTTGATAACGCAAAAGGTCTTCTTAATACTGAGGTTTATCCTGTTCTTGAATATGTGCTTGACGAGGAAGACAGTATACTTCCCATTTCACGCGAGGTATTTAACCGAATGATAATTCTCGGATATGCCTGGCAGATTACGGGTGAGGAAAAATATGCAGCAAGAGCATGGCAGGAGCTTGAAAACGTATGCGGTTATAAAGATTGGTGCACCTCACATTTTCTTGCCACTGCAGAAATGGCTCTTGCCGTTTCCGTGGGATACGATTGGTTTTATGATTATCTGAGCAACGAACAAAAGGATTTATTGGAAAAAACCACCTGGGAATATGCCATAAATCCGGCGCTTAACAGCAATCATTGGTTTACCTGGTCAAAAAACAACTGGAACAGTATATGCTATAGCGGTATAGGAATTGCTTGTATGACATTTTCTGAAGTTGATACGGAGAAATCTGCGGAATTTCTTCATATGTGTTACAAAAATATGCCGATAGCTTTTGAAAACTTCACTCCAGACGGTGTTTATGCTGAAGGTCCCGGTTACTGTCAATCAGGCATGAACTCCATAGTATTCTTCATTGCCTCCTCGAGAAATTATTTCGGAACGGATTTCGGGATATCGGAAATCGACGGTTTCAGACAGCTCGGATATTTTCCTGTGTATATAACCACCCCTACCGGCATGTTTAACTTCGGCGACAACAAAGCGGAAAAATGCTTTACTCCCGTTCTTCATTGGTATGCAACAGAATATGATGCTCCGTTGCTTTCAGCATATCAATCAACAGATTTTCCCGAGGAATTTCAGATTAACACCTCAGAAAATACCGAGCGTAACGGAGGCGGAAAAGAAGATGCACTTTCTTGCCTCTGGTACAACAGAGAATATGAAAATTCCGATTTTACAGACGAACCTCTGAGTCTTTGTCTCGATTCTGATGCAGGTCAGTCGCTTGTTCTGATGAGAAGCGGATATCTTGATAAAAACGATGTGTTCGCAGGAATCAAAGGAGGCTATAACTTCACAAATCACGGTGACCTTGACATAGGATCCTTTGTGTTTGATGCATTAGGTGAGCGCTGGGCTGAGGAATTGGGTCCCGGAGCATACGACGCTCCCGGTTACTTTATGAATCTTCCTGCAGGCAACAGATGGCAGAATTACTGTAAGCGTGCCGAAGGACAGAACACGCTCGTTATTAATCCTAAAGTCACCCTCGATGATCAATACGCATTGGCCGAATGTGATTTTATTGATTTCACCTCGGATGAAAACGGCGGCAAGGCCTTGCTGGATATGACAGATGCTTACCGAATGAACGGTGCCGTTGATGTTACACGCAGTTTTGAATTATACAACGGCCGTACATCTCTCAGAATCACGGACAACATAAAATGCCTTGTCAAGAGCGAGATATATTGGTTTATGCATACAAAAGCGGAAATTAATGTTTCACAAGACGGTAAATCCGCAGTTCTGACAATAAACGGCAAGCAGATGAAGGCTGTTCTGCACGGCGACGGCGAGTTTTCGGTAATGAAAGCGGAGTCTATTAACGGAAGGAACGAATACGACAACGAATACACCGATATAAACAAGCTTACGGTTCATTTGGAAAACGTGAAAAAGGCAGAAATATCAGTAACTCTTGAGCCACTGATATAAGCAATAATATAATAATACATAAATACAGCGGTGAGTGACTTCTTATAAACAGGTTGTCTCCCACCGCTTTTGCATTGTCTGAGCACTTTGCACGGAATTATGAAATTGTCTCAGCAGTTTATTATTTTACGGATTTTTCGGTCATACGACGAGCACAGTTCAAAGATTACCTCGTTATCGTTGAAGGTAAAATCGAGGCAATACACCGTAATCTCTTCAGCATCATATCCGTGGGGAAGATGCGAATATTCATTAATCTTAAGGCTAACCTTATGATTATCAAATAAAATGTGTGTGTCACCGAGCACGACCTCATTTTCTCTGATTACAGGTTTTCGTAAGGTAATAAATCGGTCAATTACGGAAATTTTGTCATAAAGTTCTGCTTTGTCAATCAGCAGGACCGATTTATCTCTGCATATAAGGGTTCTTTGAAAAGATTTAAGCTTCTCCTCATCATATGCACCGGTAATATCTGCGGTGATTACATCGCTTTCATACTTACAGTTGACAGTGTATTTTTCTCCTGTTCCCTGCTCCTTTGAATTGATTATCGGAACACTGTGTCCCGATGATGAGTTACAGAAAACACCATATCGTTTCTCGCTGAAATAGTCTTTTGAGTATCTTCCTGCACCGAGATCGCACAACACCTGACCGTCCTCATCGGCAAAAATAAATGAGCCCAGGTCGTTGTGGTTATGTGGTTCATCATTATTTCCGCCCTTAAAGGCAAGGGAATAGCCATCCTTGTGAATTATAATCTGATCTTTACCGATATAATTTTTAAGGCTTTCATTTTCGGTTTTTCTTTCATCCTTCCACACAGCCGTTCTGTATAAACACGGCCATTTGGTATTTCCGTCACGTATTGACATTCTGCTTTCGGGCAATAAATTTACATATCCCGGCAGTTTTTTTGAAAGGTAATACTGCAAGGCAATGTCGGCTTTTGTATTGATATCCGCATCTGAAAAGCTGACAACCGTATTGCCCTTCAGAAAAATTCTTTCAATATATCCTGCCGTTTTCTTCACCTTGATATTGTCAAAAAGGTCTGTTTTACCGTGTGAATATCTGAAAAGCAGGTCAGCAAAATAGGTAAACGACGAAAATCCGTACAGCCAATACTCTGCCCCCTCCATACAGGTGCCGTCATCGGAAAATCCGTCAATATAGCATCGGAGCGTTTCAAGAATCCTCGTTTTTTGATTTTCAAACTCCTCCGGGAAAAGATATATAAGTGTTCCTCCCGTAAACGCACCGCATACAGATGCCCAATTCATACGGCAGGTTTCCCACCAAAATTTATGTTCCTTATAATTTTTTACAAGTCTTTTTTCAATCTCGATTTTTATCCTGCATTTTGTATCTGATGACAGCTTATCCTCAAATACCGTATTAATTTCCGCAAGCGTGAACGAAGTTTCAGCCGCAAACAGATCAATTGTTTTTTCGTCATCTTCCTTTATACCCGAGGTATGTGCAGGTAAAGCCCAGCAATATTCATCGCAAACGGCAATAATTATTCTTTCAAGCTGAGGAATAAAGCTCTCATCAGACAAGGCAAGAAAAGCGCAGGAGGATAAAAAATCCCTGCGCCTGAAATAAAGCTTTTCAAAATCCTGTCTGTTACCCGTCTGATAGTATTTATTACGTTCTTCAGTCGGAAATGGCAAAAGATTATCTGCTGAGCTCTGATTATACAATTGTTTCACATATTCGTTCAATGAAATCATAATATCACTCTGAAAGAAAATCAAAAGACTTTTTGCCGCTTACGGAATGTTTTCCGTTAAATATATCAATATGCAGGTTTGTTTCCGCCCCCATAAGCAAATACACCTTCCGGATTTTTTTGTGAGCGTTAAGACTTGCTTCAATGGGAAAAAGCTTATCCTTTGTGCCCGACTCGATTAGCAGTTCGCGTGGTGCAAGCGAGCAGGCAAAATCATATATTTCTCCCGTTTGAAGAATACCCGGAATGTAATTATCAGGACAATGCCATACAGAGAGAATACTGTCGCGGAAAGAATTTACATAGCCGCTGATAACGGTTTTTTTAAATCTGTCATCCAGCACGGATGCATAAAGTGCCGTCAATCCTCCGCCGGAAATTCCCATACAAGAGATTTTTTCACAATCGACATTCTCCTGAGCCGCAAGGATTTCCGCACAGGTAATTGCCTGGAACACCCTCATTGAAGCAACCGTCAGACCATGTGGCAACAAATGATGTGACAGCTCATCACAGGAGCTTATATAAAACGGCTTGATAAGGTCCTTTCCGAGCCTTGCTTCACCAAATCCGAACAATTCGGGAGCAATCACCGTGCATCCGCGTTCTGCAAGCTCAACCGCAAAGTTCTTCTGATAATTGTCGATATACGGTAAAAGCTTCTTGTTGCCGTGCTTACTGATATTAAGAATATGTCGTACACCGTATCCGTGACCGCAAAGCGCCACAACTCCCGGTGAGTTTCTTTCACTTTTAACAGGTGTAAGAAGATAATAAGCCATATTAAGTCCGCGGCAAATTTCAACGGAATATTTCTGCAATGTATAATTCTTGTATTCAAGAGCTTTTCCGATTTTTTTAGGAATAAGTTTTTCTGTTTTTCCGGGTATTGCATCCATATTGAAAATCTGCCGTGCTTTCGATTTTATATCTTCACATATCGCCAAAGCTTCTTCGCCCGAGGTGACCTTTTCAAACGGATCTGAATATGTATTTTCATAAAGAGCTTTCATAAATTCGTCGGGAGAATACGGACTTGTTATCATTATCAGCACCTCTTAAAACACAAGTTTTCCTATTTCGCTAACATTTTTACTGTTGTTTCCTACAAAAACGGTATAGCAAGCATCAAGCTCCCAATCTTCCTTATCAGGATTATAAAACCTGATATCGTCAATATTCACGCTTATTTCAGCACTTACTTTTTCGCCTGCTTTGACGCTTATTCTCTTATATCCTTTAAGCAGTTTTACAGGACGGTCAGCCTCCTTACTGCTTCCTGCAACATAAATCTGCACAACCTCATCGCCGTCAACCGTTCCGATATTTTCAACGTCTGCCGTTACCGTTACAACATTATCATTCTGCAAAACCTTACCGTCTGTAATCTTAAATTCCGTATATGAGAGGCCGAAGCCGAACGGAAATTCGGGTTCAATTCCCTTTTTATCAAGAAGAGTATATCCGTGATAATACCCGTACTCTATTTTCTTATTTTCGCTTCCGATATGCAGAAATGACGGATAATCACCTTCACATTTTGCAATAGTGAATGGTAGTTTACCACCCGGAGTAACCTTACCGCTGATAATATCTGCAAGCGCATTTCCGCCCTCAAGGCCGCTGTAGAATGAGAAGAGAACGGCATCGGCATCCTCTATCCATTCGTTTATGACATAAGCACTTCCGCCCATAACATTGACTATAAGCTTTTTACCGGTACCTGAAAGAGCCTTAATAAGCTTGACATCCTCCGGAGGAAGTCTGAGATTTGCTCTGTCACCGCCCGAACCTGTAGGCTTCTTCTTGATATTACCGAGATTGACAAGATATTCGCCCTCCTGAAGCCAATCACTTCCCACACAAGCGATAACATATTCGCTATCTTTTGCGATTTCAACAGCTTTTGTCGGCTCACATCCGTTATAAAGAGAGACGTTTTTCTCACCGAAGCAGTTTTTTATTCCCTCGTATGCCGTAACCGTGTATGTGCTGTAAACATTACTGCTGCCGTGATCACCGACATTGATTTTATCAGCATATCTGCCGATGACGGCAATTTTTTTGTTTTCCGGAACGGGAAGAACATTATCTCGGTTTTTGAGAAGAACCATTCCTTTTCCTGCAACCTTTCGTGCAAGAGTTGCATGTTCCTTTGACATTATTACCGATTTAGGCTGTTGCTTATGTTTGGGGAGCGTAGTTATCAAGGCCGTAATAACACGCTGAACACTCACATCGAGATCTTTTTCCGTGATTTTTCCTTTTTTAAGCTCGTATCCGAGCAACGCATAGCGGAAAACATATGGCATTTCCACATCCATTCCCGCTTTGAGACTTCTTGCTCCGTCGTAAATTCCGTAAAAGAAATCAGAAAGTGAAAATCCTTCAAAGCCCCATTTGTCTCTCAAAATATCAATCAGCAATTCTCGGTTTTCACAGCAATATGTACCGTTCACCTTGTTATATGCTCCCATTATGGACATAGCACCTGCATCAATACATCTTTTGAAATGAGGCAGATAAACCTCATGAAGCGTTCTTTCATCTGCCACGGCATCCACCGAAAAACGCAGATCCTCTATGCTGTTGAGGGCATAATGCTTGGGGCAAGCGATTATCCCGTTATCCTGCATTGCACGGGTTAAGGCTTCTCCCATTTTGCCGAGCAAAAACGGATCCTCACCGTAGGTTTCCTGCGCTCTTCCCCACATCGGATTGCGAAGAAGATTTATGCATATACCCGCAAATAGATTTGCGCCGAGAGCCGTAGCCTCTTTGGCAAAAACCTCTCCTACTTCATATTCAAGCTCATCGTCAAAGGTTGCACCTCTGAGCATTGAAACGGGAAAACAAGTGCATTTTCCCATAACGATTCCCCTCGGACCGTCTGTAAACAGTACGGGCGGAATACCGAGTCTTTTACAGCCACCTGCAGGATATGCCTCACCGTTATAATATCTGCCCTTTGTAAGAGTGTTTTTGATAGTTACACCCATTGCATGACCCTGAAGCATTTTTATTTTTTCCTTTACGGTCATTTCCGCCGTTAAATCCTTTGCCAGACTTTTTGCAGTTTCAATTGTAGGATTTGCTTTATAAAGTTCAAGTGCTGTGTTGAAATTCATATTTTTTCTCTCCTCTATGCCATTGTTTCAAGCATCTTAAGCGTTACCTCGTAATCCGTATCTTTTCCGTTAAGGTAATTTTCAAGCTGTTCTGTCATATAATATGCCATTCTCTGAGTTTCCTTACCCATACTGCCTGCAATATGCGGTGTTATAACAGCATTCGGACACCAGAACAACGGATTTATATATGGGAAATACTCCTTTTTCAATACATCTAAGACAGCCGTCCTCGACGGATGAAGTATAAGACTTTTTACAAGAGCCCACTCATTTACCTGCGCGCCTCTTCCCGTATTGATAAAAACCGAATATTTTTTCATAAGTCGGAAATATTTTCCGTCAAAGATATTATTCAGTTCTTTTTTGTTTGCCAAATGATTGCTGATTACATCGCACTCTCTGAACAATTCTTCAAGACTTACAAGCTTTACTCCGAGGTCTTCTGCTTTTTGTCTGCTGACAAACGGATCATAAGCCAGAACCTCAACATCAAGGGATTGCAACCGTTCAGCCACCATACTGCCTATGGAACCGAGTCCGACAAGTCCGATTTTTGTTCCGAAATTACCGGGAGTGCTGTTTCCGAATTTTACTGCTGACGGAAATGCAAGTCTGAAGCGCTTTGAAGCCTGATAAAAGCCTTTCGTTGCAAGCACAATCTGTGAGAATGTATACTCCGCAACCGGAACGGCATTCGCCGCAAATGCGCTGAAAACCCGCACCCCGCAGTTAAGAAACGGCTTTGCAAACGCTTGAACAGAGCCGGCGCTGTAAAAAAGCATTTTAAGATCCGGCATATATTCTCTTATTTCTTCTTCCGTGAAGCACGGCATTCCCCATGTGGAAAATGCGATTTCACAGCCGTTCAGAAACTCTTTATAATTTTTGATGTTTTCCTTGCTTATCCGTGGCGAAAGTTCACCTAACGAGCTTAACTTTTTCATTACCTCGTCTGTATAAACTCTTGAAAAATTATATTGACTGTTTCCGAGCAATGCAATTTTCATGTAATCACCCTCAATAGCTTTTTAATTTACGCACATCCTCTGAAAAGGCTTTTTCATCCGAGTTCTTTGTAAATTCAAGAAGAACAATGCCGTCAAAATCTTTTGAAATCATTTTTTTTAACAAATTATCCAGATAGTTTTTGTCCTTTTTTCTGAACATCTGCTCACGCTTGAGATCTGAATAGGAAACGTGCATATTCAAAATAAAATCAAAGGTTCTGTCAATTCGGTCAAGATCATATTCCATTCTGAAATATCTTGACTGAAAATAAGTTCTGAAATTATCCCTGCTCAGGTCCTTGCGGAATTTTATAATTGCCTCTGTATTGTTGTTAAATGTATTGTCGTGACACTCGGGAGAAACTATTATTCCGTATTCCTTTGCCGTATCGCAAATGCTTTTGCAGTCGTCAAGCAAAAGCTCATATTCCTCTGTATTGGTTTTTTCGCTGTCTTTTTTACCGAGCCATACACGGATTGACTCAGCACCCATTATCTCAGCGTTTTTACAAAGTGCTCTCCACTCATCCGCCTTACAGCTTCCTACAGAATAATAGCTTCCGTAAGAACAGATTTTTATTCCGGCTTCATCACACAGCGCTTTTGCTTTACGTGCATCTGACTCTGTCTTAACATGAACATCCGAGCCCCACTCTATATATTCAACTTTTTCTTTTTTACATATTTCCGCAATCTCTTCCATTGTTTTGTTGCGGAACGTGACACTCGCCACACCTATTTTGAGATTACCCATATTACACCTTATAACGTTCCGTTCTGCAAAGCATTTTCCTGCATTGCTTCTTTCTGTTTTCTGAATTCCACAAGCTCTTTTTCGGTCGCTTCCTCATCGAATTTGTAAAAGAACATCGGAACAGCCTGTAAAATCAGACCTATTGCGCCGAAAGCGGTGAGCATAAAAAATATTCCGTTAAGAAGCGTGGTATAGTTTACACCGTCGATAATGCTTGCTTGCGTTGTTGACACAATCAAAGGCTTTGTTATGTTTTCGGTAATAGTCTCCATCTTCTCAGCATTGTATCCGAGAAAATCAATAATCTGAAGCACCACAACATTAAAAAGTGCAACGGAGAATTTATAGAGGAGTCCTTTAAATGAATATACCGTTGCTTCCAGTCTCTCTCCCCTTTCCATTTCTATGCTGTCAGTTACATCTGCTATCATAGATATAAGCAAAACGAGGCTCATTCCCACGGGGAAGTTTGTAAAGAAACGAAGAATTGCATACACAACAAATCCTGCTACAGTGTTATAAGGCACAATATAAATGCCGATTATGTAGATTATGATATTTGCGGCAGCACCTATAAAAGACATCCATATCCACAAGGTCTTTTTGGACATTTTCTTAAGACATTTCGGTACAATCAGCATAGAAAGCATATACGATGCACCGCTCATTACGGAAAGAAGAGTCGGGAGAATTGCAACCGCATCAATCTGCGGATTTTTTCCGACAAGCTCATATATAAAATTATTGATATCATCCATCGGGAGAATACCTATGCAGTTCCAGCGTGCAAAATACGAAAGGAAAATTGCGCCTATATTGATTATACCGTTGAAAAACGCTGCCAGAAGTAACATCACGATGCGCTTATCCTTAAGTATAATTTTAATGTTTTTGCCTGCTCTTTCTTTTTTTGGCGGAATATATACCTTTTCTCTCATGCCAAAGAAGGAAATAGTTATAACCACAGCACCGAAAACCGCAAATATGAGTGCCGAATAAAAATAGCCCATATCGGTTTTATCCTTCATTCCGTTACCCAGGAGTCCTGCCATTGTCCAGATAAGCACCGACGGAAGAATAGTACCGAGAGAACCGACCGTATTTGAAATTGATACCGCCTTGACACGCAAATCCTTCTGCGGAAAAACAAGAGGATTAAGGCTGTTTCTCGGAATATCAATAGCTGTAAACGCAGTTATATACAGCATATACATAATAAGCATATATACGAAATCTCCTGCGTTACCGAGGTTTGTACCGTCCTTTGTGATGATGTCCCACGATTCAGGGAAATCAATAGGCAAGAAAAGCAACGCGGTTGTAACCGCAAGAGGCATAGAGCACCAAAGAAGATACGGTCTGCACTTTCCCCATTTTGTTCTTGTGCGTTCAACTATCTGTCCCATAATCGGGTCATTGACGGCATCCCAAGCTTTTGTGCCGAGAAGAACTACGGAGACCAATCCCATACTGAGCTTCAGAACATCTGTCATATAGAAATTTATAACCGTATAAACCGTGCAATCTATAAAAAATATACCTAACGGCAAAAGTGAAAACGCAAGGATTTCACGATTGGTAGCGCGCTTTAAATCCATAGTTTTTTTCATTTTTATTCCTCCAGCAAGCTTTTTTCATCAACCTTGTTCAGATATTGCTCAAACGCCTTATTCGGAACAGGTACTGGTGTTACTTTTTTAAATGTGACACATCCGTTATCTGTAACGGTCAGATAATTGCGGTATTCTTTATTTTCTTTTATTACTTTGCCTTTGCTTATAAAAATTGCGCCGCCTCGACTACCTGTAACCGTCATTTCACCGATTATTGACTCCAGCAAGGCTTTTGAGCTCAACAGCATATCAAGATCGTAATAATAACTGCTGAGCGATTTGTGTCTGAATGGGAAATTCTTGAGAATGGAATTTATCTCGTTAAGGAGCGATTCGCACTCTTCTTTATCTCTCAGAAATGCCGCACACCCGCTCATTCTTCGGCTGATATATGAATAATCGGTTGACATATCGCACAAAAATCCTGTTGGTGCTATGAAGCTGACTGATTTGTTGCACTCGTTTACAGAAGAATGCTTCTTGCTTGCGATATGCTTGGCCGCCAACAGACCGCTTACCTGTGTATCATTCAATGCAGTTCCTCCCGGTCTTGCAAGGCCGAAGCTTCCTGCGGCTTCTCCGATAACATAAAGGCCCTTGACATCGGTTTCATAATTGTTATCCGTATCGGCACCACCGTTATTGTGCTGGGCACATACGGCGATTTTAAGCTTGCATTTATATAGATCAATATTTTGTCTTGCGTAAACGTCAATCGCCTTTGGATTTAACTTTTCAAGTCTTATTATCGGTGTTTCGCCCGTGGCATTATTATTTATCAGATACGATTTCGCCTCATCACAAAGGTAATCCGTACAGAATCCTTCGGGATTAGCGGTATAATCGAGATATACTGTTCTGCCCTTCTGCATTTCATTATGTACGGCAATGTCTATTTTGGAAGAAAGCTCTTTTCTCTCGGAACTGAACGGCCATTGATACCCCTTAAGGAAGATATTATCAAACATATCTGCCGATGTATCAAAATAATCCCTTAAAAATTCACGTTCTGTTCCGTTTTCATCTATGCTGACAAAGCGCGGTACAACCTGCATAAAGCTTCCCGACACATTCCATCTGAAATCAACCGACGCTATTCCGTATTGCCATTGTGTAAAGTTGCAAAGCTTTACGCCCGCTCTGATAAGAACTCCGGTCATCCCGTGCTGTGAATGAGGATAAACCGAATTTTCATAAATGCAGGCGGGAGCACCTGTTGCACATATAATATTATCGCTTTCAAAGACCTCAAATTGTTCTGTTTCAGTATTGAGAACGGCTACACCGGTCACACGATTATCCTCGGTCAATATTTCTATTACCTGCCTGTTATCCAATAATTCTGTCTTGTTACAACAGAGAACCTTTTTTTCGAGCTTTTCGGTCATCACTCTTGACGTAAGAGGACCGACCGAAGTTGCTCTTACTGTATTGTCGTGATCAGTCTTGTATCCGGGGAATCCGCCGAATTCATCGGTCGGGAAATTAACTCCGTAATCGTAAAGTCTCAGGAAGCACCGTGTACTGTTCACTGCCTGAAGATACATTTTTTCTCCGTCGGTACAGCCTGCCTTACAAATATCCGTTGCCATTCTGTAAGGACTGTCAGGAGAATTTCCGTCCAGGGACAGCTTGTAATACGTCTGCTTATCACTTCCCGTATTTCTTGACGTTCCGCTCTGTCGGTTCTCCGTAATTATCGCAACATTCCCGACGTTTTCTTTATATAGCCAATCTGCCGCACTGTATGCCGCGGCACCGCTACCTATTATCAACACATCATATTTCTTTCTCATAAGCTTCTCACGCTGAATCCGCCGTCACAATCAATAACCGTTCCGGTACAAAAATCGAAATTGCCTTTTGCTATACTGACAACGCATTTTCCGATATCCTCAGGTTTCCCCATTCTTCTTATGGGTGTAATACCATCTTCAATAAGTTTATCATATTTTTCTTTTACCTTTGATGTCATATCTGTTTCGATAATTCCCGGTCTGATTTCAATGACGCTGATGCCAAATTCGGCAAGTCTCACGGCAAAAAGCTTTGTAATCATTGATATACCGGCTTTTGAGATGCAGTATTCTCCCCTGTTTACAGAAGCGGTATATGAAGACATTGAAGATATGTTAACAATTCTTGAGCTTTCGCTTTTTCTGAGAAGCGGCACGAATTTCTGTGTTACAAAAAATGTACCCTTCAGATTGATATTAACCACATCGTCAAAATCCTCACCCGTAATTTCAAGAATATCTTTTCTCTCCTTCGGAGCAACACCTGCATTGTTAACGAGCACATCAATTTTTCCGAATTTCGCATCAGCATAAGCCACAAGAGTTTCAATACTTTTTCCGTCAGAAATATCACACGGACAGAAACTTACTCTGTCACCGTACCGAGTTCTGAGCTCTTCGACATCCTCGCTCTTTTTACGAGCCACAAGAATCACATCAAAATTTTCTTTAAGCAACTCTTTTGCTATGCCGAGACCTATTCCGCGACTCCCTCCGGTAATAACTGCTACCATACTCTCACCCCGTTTATTTTTTTAAGACAAATTTTCTGTAATAAGGCATATACACCTCGCTGTCCCTTACCGGACATCCTGCTACGGTGCCGTTACGCATAAGCTCTGTGCATTTGCTGCATTTAAGGCACACTTTTTTCTTATCTGTTTTACCGGTTTCAAGATAATCCTTAAAAAATTCCGGATATGCAAAGGTCATTCTTCCGAAGCCTGCAAAATCGCACACCTTTTCATTTAACAGCTTTTCAGCATATTCAACAGCATTTTCTCCCGGAAAGGTAAGTCCCGAACAGACAATGTTAAGGTCAGGAAAGTTATCCTTGAGTTCTTTTGTAATTTTATATATCCTTTCAAGACCTTTTTCGCCTTCTTCCGGAGAATTTATGCAGGGACGGTTAATATGCGGTATCAGGTACGGATTTCCCAGAGTGATGTTCACGAGCTCCATCCCTTTTTCAATAAGCCCTTCGATTATTATTTTTGTCTCGCTCAAATCAATATTATTATCCTTATCAACACCGTATCCGTAAGGATAAGGGAAACAATCGCAGGCATTGAGCCGTGTTGTGAGAATCATTCCGCTGTCTGTATTTGCCTTTACTGCATCGACGCACTCAAAATAAAGTCTTGTGCGGTTTTCAAGCCTGCCTCCGTAAATATCGTCTCTGTTATAGGCACTTAAAAATTCATCAAACAAATATCCGTGGCAGCATTTTATATCTATTCCGTCAAAGCCTGCCTCACAAGCAAGTCTGGCGGCAACAGCGTACTTATTCACAACCGATTTGCAGTATTCATCATCGGCAATCATATAGGTCTGATTTTCTTTTCCTTTTTCCCAAAGCTCATTGTGATATGCTATAATAGGCTCCGGTATGCCGTGAGGCTTGGAGAAGCGTCCGCTATGTGTTAACTGAACTATAATTAACGGTTCAAATCCGTTTTCATCGAGAGATGTTTTTTTCATTTCGGAAACAAGCATTTTAAAGCTTTCTGCCGTCTTTTCGTTGATATAAAGCTGACGCGGATTTGCTCTGCCCTCCGAAGACACTGCTGTTGCCTCAAACCATATTATTCCTGCTCCGCTTTTTGCAAAACGAAGATATCGGCGGCGCGTAAGCTCATCTATTCCTCCGTCTGCCGTACCATCACAGCCCTCCATCGGCTGAAATACGACTCGGTTTGGAATTAACCTGCCGCTAATTTTTGCAACAGTATTGAGAACAGTTTCTGTCATACGGATCACCTACTGAATCTGAATATATAAAAATTATATCAAAAGCTTGTTCTCAACGCAACAACAACTTGAAAATTCGCGGTTAGAGTCTACAAAATTACCGTCGATAAAACTCTGTGGCATATGAATTTTTCAGAAAAACAAATATTCCTGTTGTAAATTTTCTGTACAGATGCTATAATTAGACATATACAAAAAGGAGTGATTATTTTGAATAAAAAAATTATCGCAATTATCGTGGCAATCGCCGTTATAATTGCCGCTGTTGTAATAGTTATCAGCGTTACCGGTGACAAGCCTGCAAACTCAGACAACAACTCAACATCTCCCTCTAACAGCGAAAACATCGCTATAGGAGACAAGGATGAGAACAACTCAAATTCACAGACATCCGATGATGACAAGGAAGCTGTTTCCGACAACTCGGATAAAGGCAACAATGCATCGGAAAACGATAATCCGTCTGACAAGGATGCTCAGAACGGTAATAATTCGTCCGAAAATTCTTCTGATAACAATGAAGAAAAACCAACCTGTCAGTACTGCGGAAAAGAAGTCAGACCCAATAACGGAGACAAGACCGAAATCGGTGCCTTCTGTGACGGCTACTGTGAAGAGTGGCTCGGCTGATATTCAGTAAAAATTAAAAGCGACCGTAAATGAGATGTAATTTCTCTCTCAGAAGCGGTCGCTTTTGTTATATTATACTTCCTTAATGACGTATCTATAGAAGTCAACTGCCTGCGGAAGACAGTCAACATTTACGTTTTCATCAATTCCGTGAACGCTGTTATACTGCTGATTATCGATATTGAACGGAACAAATCTGAGACAATTATCACATACCCTTGTAAAATATCTGCTGTCAGATGCGCCGTTCATAATATACGGAACGGGTTTAAACTGCGGAAAAACAGTATTTACGGCTTTTTCTATAAATTTGAACTGCTCTCCGTTGAAATCCGTAATTCCCGACTCCATACCGTCTTCAACGATAATTGTTTCAATATCGTATTTCTTGGCAAGCTTGGTTATGCTCTCAACGCTTGATTTTTTGCCCTGATGATGAGAATATCTCATATTTCCCATAACCCACGCTTCCTGCGGAATTACATTTGATCCGTCAGAGCCCTTGCTCATTGTAAATGCAAGTGTTGTTCTGAGCAACGCTGTTGCAGAGGGAGAAATCATCGGCATAACCTTTTCAAGAACAGGCTTGAATGTTTTTGTATTGCTCATTGCCGTTTTCATTACACCCTTCATTGTGGGAGCAAATCTTGTAAGCATTTCCTTGACCGTATCAGACATCTGAACGTCAAAGCACTGAGCTTTTTCAGCTTCACACATAAATTTTGCAAGCCTTACAAGAGGAGTGTTCTTTCCGGGGGCAGAAGCGTGACCGCCGTTTGATCTGGCAACAAATTTAAGATCCATATATCCCTTTTCACCGACACCTATCATAGCAAAAGTACCGTCAGCACCTCCGATGGGATCATAGAGAATCATACCGCCTTCATCAAGAACCATATAAAAATGAATATTTCTCTCTTTCAGAAGGAGAGATATTTTGTTTCCGCACTCGCCGCCGATTTCTTCCGTACAGGTTGATACGAAATACGTGTCTCTTCTCGGCACAAAGCCTTCTTCAAGAAGCTCCTCTGCCGCCTGAAACATCATAGAAAGTCCGCCCTTTGTATCGAGAGTTCCTCTTCCCCACACACGACCTTCTGCAATTTCACCTGAAAAAGGCGGATATTTCCACTCACCGCTTGCCTCAACAACATCGTGGTGATTCATAAGAAGAACCGGCTCAAGTGAATCGTCAGATCCTTTCCATTTAATAAGAAGACTTCCGTCAATAACTTCTACCTCAGTTTTTGTGAAAAGATTCGGAAATTCTTCCTTTAACACCTCATGAAAAGCCAAAAACTTACTTCTGTCCTTATTATCTCTTGATGAGACGGTTTCCGCTTTTATAAGTCTGGACAGAGTTTCGGCATATTTCATAGCTCGATTATCAGACATTTTAGACATCTCCTAACAATGATATGAGAAAATTATATCACACTATTTCCCCGAAATAAAGAATTTTGTGGAAAAACAGAAAAAAATGTTATTAACATACAGTTGATTTTTTTTATTCAAATGATATAATATAATTTAGTTTTAAATATTGAAAGGACGATAAGAATGAATATTGCAAGCAAAATCACGGCTCTGGTTATGTCACTTGTACTTCTCTTTACAATGGCAACACCGGTGTTTGCAGCTTCTGCCGAGCCTAATCTGACTACCCGTGCAGAATATGCTGTTATGGTTACCGAGGAAACAGGCTCTCCTGCACTCACAACAGTTGAATTCCTTGAAAAATGGAATGCTGTAGGTGACTTTTTCCGTCTTATGACCTGCGGAAAATTTCCTTCAACGAATAAGCTCAACATTAAGTTTGACGAATATTTTATCGCGACAAACCTTTATATTCTACAAAACAGCGGTCTTGACATAATCAAGCTCGCGCAGAATCTTCCGGCTCTTAACACAATCCCTGAGCTTATTGCAAACAAAACTCAGCTTGATACAAAAGCATTCAGAGAATCTATGTATTCTATGCGCGATCAGTATGATAAAGAGGGTAACGGTACGCTTGCTCTCCTCTGTCATTTACTCGGTTGTTTTATGAGTATTATCGACGAGTGTTATATCTATTCTATCCCCACCGATGAGGCAAATATCTATGAGCTTTATCTTGATCTTACTTACAGAGATGGTGCTGTTGAAAGCATCGGAACAGGTCTTCTTATAGACAGGGTTTCCGGTGAAGTTTACGGAAAATCAGGCAACGGAATTCTCGGCTTGGGCTTCAACTTCAATATTAACGAAGTAATGGTTTATGCAGTTATTAACGCATGGATGAGAAACATGGGATTTGCCGTAATATATGATGTTGTTGCAAATGCCCTTCCGATATGGGATATTCCCACCAGAAGATATCACTTTGATTACGACGGACTTGAGTGGATGATTCAGGTCTGGAAAGGAACCTACGTTCTTATCAGTAACGGCGCAGAGGTCGGTGTTTACAACCGTGTACCCGGCGAAGAGATCGGAACATTCTACAACTGTGCCACAGATGACCAACTTATGAATATGACCATGAAGCTATCTTATAAGGATACAATTATTCTTGATTTAGGTCCTGAAAAGCATTGGTGGATCAACGGCTTCAAGATGACCGGAACGGTTTATCCGCCCGAATCACTCACACTTGAATTTTCAGTTGAAATGCCCGATGCGGAAATGGTTAATGCATTTGTCAATGCAGTTGAAAACGAAGAGCATCATGATTCCGTATATTCCGTAAAAGGAACAACCGTAACGGTTATCTGGTAAATAACAGCAAATCAAAACACCACAGATTTTGACGTCTGTGGTGTTTTTTGTATTTATAAAACATTTATTACTGTCTGTAATCCTTTAAGAAATCAGCAAACGCATCCATAGCCTCGCCAAGAACTCTGCGTCTGGGCAGATATACGATTCTTATGTGGTCCGGAGTAGGATAATTAAAGCCCTTACCGTGCATAAGAAGAACTTTTTTGGCTTTCAGGAAATCCAACACCAGCTTTTCATCGTCGTGAAGATTGAATTTCTTTACGTCAAGCTTGGGGAAAATATAGAATGCCGCCTTCGGTTTCACAACAGAAATACCATCTATATTGCAAAGAGCGTTATATATAAACTCTCTCTGCTCATAAATTCTGCCGCCCGGTAAAAGAAGCTCGTCAACGCTCTGAATACCTCCGAGAGCCGTCTGAACTATGCTCTGTGCCGGAACGTTGGAGCAGAGCCTCATTGATGACAGAAGATTAAGACCCTCAATGTATCCCTTGATTTTTTTCTTATCACCGCTGATGACCATCCATCCCACACGGAATCCGGCAACCCTGTGAGATTTGGAAAGACCGTTAAAGCTGATACACGGCACATCGGGCGCCAATGAGGCAAGAGCAGTATGAGTTAAACCATCCATAACAAGTCTGTCGTAAATTTCGTCAGCAAACAAAATCAAGCCGTTCTGACGTGCAACTTCGACAATCTCCTTGAGAATTTCATCGCTGTAAAGTGCACCTGTGGGATTGTTCGGATTGATTATGACAATGCCTTTGGTTCTCGGTGTAATCTTGTTTTTGATATCGTCAATATCAGGATTCCACTCATTCTGCTCATCGCACATATAATGAACAGCCTTGCCACCCGCAAGAGTAACGGATGCTGTCCATAGAGGATAATCAGGTGACGGTACAAGAATTTCATCTCCGTTATCCAACAAGCCCTGCATAGACATCGTTATAAGCTCGCTGACACCGTTTCCGGTATAGATATCGCCTATATCGACTCCCTTAATCCCTTTAATCTGACAATATTGCATAATCGATTTACGTGCTGAGAACATACCTTTTGAATCGGAATATCCTTCACATTCGCGAAGATTATACATAAGGTCACGTATAACCTCATCAGGTGCAGTAAAGCCGAACGGAGCGGGATTGCCGATGTTAAGCTTTAAAATTCTCTGACCCTCTGATTCCATTCTCATAGCCTCATCCATAACGGGTCCGCGGATATCATAGCATACATTATCAAGCTTACTGCTCTTATCGAATGTTTTCAACATTTTCACCTCTGAACATTATTTTCTGTAATTCAAAAAAATATTCCCATCACCAAAGCAGTGATGGGAATTCAGTAGCTAAAAAATTACTGCTCAACAGGATAAACGCTTACCTTTTTTCTGTCTTTGCCCATTCTCTCGAACTTAACCTTACCGTCGATAAGTGCGAAAAGAGAATCGTCAGAACCGCGGCCGACATTGTTGCCGGGATGGATATGTGTTCCACGCTGTTTAACAAGAATGTTACCTGCAAGAACGAACTGACCGTCTGCACGCTTTACGCCAAGACGCTTTGATTCTGAGTCACGACCGTTCTTAGTTGAACCCATACCTTTTTTATGAGCAAATAACTGAATGTTGATTTTAAGCATCAAAAACACCTCTTTCAAGTTTCAAGTTGTCTGGATACTGACCTTGCAGCTCACTTAAATGCAAGTACAATCCGTCAGTAATCACTTTCGATTTACGGGCATCATCCAAATTCATTTCTAATTTAAGATACCCGTCACGGACTACTGTTTCGGGACTTAACCCCATAA
The DNA here is from genome assembly GCA_937920235.1 of uncultured Clostridia bacterium. GTDB lineage: Bacteria > Bacillota > Clostridia > Oscillospirales > Acutalibacteraceae > Fimenecus. The sequence goes on from CALGUK010000006.1 coordinate 28,034, forward strand.
TTTCGATTATCGTGTTTGCCGCCATATAAACTGACGAAGAAACCGCACTGCATACAATATCAGAGCCTTCTTCACCAAATCCGCTGTGGCCGCTTAACTCGAACGAAACTACCATGTTATCCGAAAACAGAAATTTCGCTGTGGTCATTATGCGTTAATACCGGTAATCTCAACCTTTGTATATGGCTGACGATGACCCTTTTTACGCTTTTCGTTCTTCTTGGGCTTGTAAGTAAATACTGTGATTTTCTTGCCTTTGCCGTTTTTAAGAACCTTAGCAGTTACTGTTGCACCGTCAACATAAGGTGCGCCTGCTTTGAGTCCGTCTTCAGAACCGACTGCGAGAACCTTGTCAAAAGTAATCTCTGCATCTGCTTCTACGTCAAGCTTTTCTACAAAAACAACGTCGCCGTTCTGTACTTTGTACTGCTTGCCGCCTGTTACGATGATTGCGTACATTTTTCTAACCTACCTTAAATATAGACTCGCTATTGAGGGTGGAAAAATCACTTATAGTATGAACAGACATACTACCCCCTAATATGCGGCTTAAATATGATAACAGATGAGTTGTCAAATGTCAAGTATTTTTCTTCTAAAGTTAAAAAGTAAAGCGAAAAACGGTTTTAGTGTCCGTTTTTCGCCCGGTCTTTATGCTTAATAGTTATCAAGAAGTTCTTTATAAAACTCTGTGTAATCGCTGCGGTTTTTTTCGGTAAAGTTCATCGCCTCTCTCGGATGACGGTTAAGCTGTCCCGTAAACATATACTGCAGGTCAAAGCCCCAAACAACGCCTGAATTCTTTAACGGCAGCATATAATTTTCAATGAATCTGAGCAGGTTGTAGATACTGTACTTGGGATTTTTAAGGAATCCGAGCATAAGTTCCATAGCGCAGTTTCCTGCACCTCTTCCCATTGCAAGTGCAGTAGCATCAACATAGGATACGCCGTATGAGAGTGTCTCAATCGTGTTTGCAAAGGCAAGATTTTGGTTATTATGACCGTGGAAGCCGATTTGTTTACCGTATTTTTCTCCGTATTCGAGATATTTTTTTGCAAGTTCTGCCGCATTTTCGGGGAAAAGTGAGCCGTAGCTGTCAACAAGATAGATTACGTCAACCTTTGATTCGCCGAGCATCTCAAGTGCATCATCAATCTGATTAAAGCTTGCCTGGGAAATAGCCATAATATTGCAGGTTGTTTCATAGCCGAGAGAATTGAAATAATTAATCATTTCAACTGCAGACGGAATCTGATGAATATAGCAGGCTACCCGTACCATATCAATCACGCTGTCTTTTTTGGGAATGAAATCCGTCTTATAATCACAGCGTCCCACATCAGCCATAACCGCGATTTTCATATCCGATACATTTTCTCCGACTATTGAACGGATATCCTCTTCCTTACAGAATTTCCATTTTCCGTGTTCATCTTCATTAAACAGATTGCGGCTGGCACGGTAGCCGAATTCCATATAATCGACACCGCATTTGATATTGGTTTTGTAAAGTTCGCGGACAAATTCATCCGTGAACTCAAAATTATTACAAAGTCCGCCGTCACGGATTGTAGCATCAAGCACCTTGATGTCATGACGGACGCTCATTAAATTACCTTTTCTCATAGTTTTCGCCTCTTACGTTTCTTTTGCTTTAATACTTTAAAGCTTTTAAGTGTGAATGTATTATATCACTCTGCATATTTTTTGTCAACAACAAAAAAGTAAAATCCTGAACGTTGTTACATTCAGGATTTTTGGCGCGCCTGACCGGATTCGAACCAGCGGCCTTCAGAGTCGGAGTCTGACGCTCTATCCAACTGAGCTACAAGCGCATATAAGCCGGATTTACGGCTTATTCCTCATTCATTATCTGTCTGACATCGTCACCCTCAAAATGTACCGCCGAATAATTGCCTATTATTCTTGATGCGACACTTTCGGGATATCGGTCGCGGAGCTCTGCCAAATCAAGATTTGAGCTTATTATTGTCGGAACACCGCGTGCAATACGACTGTTGATTATATTATAAAGGACTGACGTGGTGAGTGCTGTCGTAAATTCGGCGCCCAAATCGTCAAGAATCAATAAATCTGCCTGAATAAGAAGATTTTCCGTATCACGATCCTCCGTTCTCCCGAACTTTTCTTTCTCAATGGTGTTAAAGAAATTTATCACGGAGCCGTAAACCACATTGTAGCCTTTTCTTATAACCTCATTTGCAATCGCAAAGGACAAATGCGTTTTTCCGAGTCCCGTTCTGCCGTAAAAATACAGACTGGGTGAGCCGAGCTTAAAGTTTCTGCTGTATGCAATACAATCCTCGTAGATATCCCTCATCGTATTATATGAAAGCTTACCGTTTGAAGATGACCTGGGGTAATAATTAAGATTAAAGTCCTCAAAAGAAGAAAGTTCAAGAGGTGTTGTGTTTGCCATCTGTTCTATGGCGAGTTTTTTTAACAGATCAAGGTGGCAAGAGCAAAATTTTGTTCCGTAGGATACGCCCTTTATATCATCTCTCTCTTCGATAAAGCCTGTGTCCGAACATTTTTCGCAGGTATATTTCACATCGAGATAATCCTCGGGAAGTCCCAAAGACTTAAGGAGCATTTTTCTTTCTTCGCGAAGTTCCTTATTCTTTTTACGGATTTCTGCAAGCTTTGTCCTTGTATCTCCGCCCGACGAGAAGAGCGTTACAACCTCAAGTCCGGTTTTTGCCAATTCATTATCAATAAATCTGAATTCGGGATATTTGGTGTTGAGTTCGATTTTTCTCTGCTGCGCCTTATATTCGGCACCGGTTCTGCGGCTTTTGATCATCTCAAGAGCTTTGCTGTGCAATTCCTTTGAATACGACAAGTCTTATGCCCCCTTTCCGTCTTTCTTACGGGTTTTTATGTATTTTTCATCGCCGAAGCGTTTTCTGTTTTCTCTTGCTTGTTTTTCTGCTTTTTCCACATCGAAAGAGGTTTCCTTGGGCTTAATTTTTTTCTTTGATGCAGTTTTAAATTTCTCAGTGCCTTTTTCAATGGTTTCAACCGTTGTTGCACCTGTTTTATGCCAATTTTTAATAGTGCCGTTCATATGACAGATATTATTCCATACCAGTCTGCCCGTCTGTTTTTCCGCTTTCATAATTTCGAAAGCCTTTTCTATCTCGTCAATTCCGTAGCCCCAGCGAATCCATTCACAGAAAAGTTCTAAAACCGCAAAGGTCGGTACAGATGTATCGTTATTTGTTCTTACCGCAAGCTCACGGAAAACCTCAAGTGCTTTTCCGGTTTCCTGAATATAATCGTCAGCTGCCGCCATATCGGTAATTCCGTTTTCCGCCCAATATTTTGCTATTTTCAGAATTTCATTCTGACTTGTGCTGTCAATACTGCGGGCAAAGTGAAGAAGGCAGTTGGCAACATCGGGTTTGATTCCGTAACGGTAAACAACCGAATAAATCGTGCATTGCATGCTGTATCCCAATGTTCTGCCGAGGATTTCCTGAGCCTCGTTAAAGAGACGTTTTACCGATCCGTTCTTTTTGAGTATTTTCTCTATTTCTGCCTGATTGGGATTTGTAAAAGTGATTTCCGGCAGAGGCATCCTTGGTTTTTCGTCATCTGCCTTTATCGGTTTCTTTTCCTTTTCAGGTAAGCTGTTATCCTTCAGAATTCCCGTACTGATCCAATATTCAACCGCATCCTTTACAGCAAGGATAGAGAGGTTTGTAAGCGAAGATATTTCCTCATTTGTGACCGAAGGATTTCTGAAAATGCAGAGTATGACTTTTAACTGATCGCCGTTTGCGAATTTCAATTCTCTGTCGGCTATTTCCGTGGGCAATGAAAACATTGAAGTATATACCTTATGAGAAATTTCAAACAAAACCTTCAGCCTCCTTTTCGCAATATCGGGACAATAAGTATAACACATAATTTTTCATTTTGCAACGGCAAAATATCCTGTGTTCCGGGCTGAATATAAATACATATTTAAATATTGACTTTACAAAACAATAATTATATAATAATTTGGTATATAAATTTCTGTAAAACTTATAATTTGGAGTGAGGTTTATGTCAGTCACTAAATCTGTTTTCGGTACGACTAAAGACGGCAGAAAAGTTGATTCTTTTCTCATTGAAAACAACAATAATATGAAAATTAACCTTATTACCTACGGTGCTGCTTTACAAAGCATTATCGTAAAAGATAAGGATGAAAATGAGTTGGATTTACTGCTCGGTTTTGACGATATGGAAGGGTTTGAAAGCCGCCACGACTATCAGGGAATGATAGTAGGGCCTGTTGCAAACCGAATCAGCAAGGGCGGACTTACCATTGACGGTGTTAAGGTTTCCGTAACAACAACTCACGGTGATGTAACTCTTCACAGCAACGGTGAGTTTTCGACTGCTGTCTGGGATGCTATCATCATTGACAGTGACTCGGTAGAATTCTCGTACTTCAGCGCAGACGGTACGGAGGGCTTTCCCGGTAATAAAAAGGTTACGGTAAAATACACTCTCACCGACAAAAATGAAATCATTATTGATTACAATGCGGTTTCTGACAAGAAAACTGCATTCAACCTTACTAATCACGCATATTTCAATCTTAAGGGTTATCAGAACGGCGACATTCTTGACCATACACTTTACATAAATGCAGATGCATTTACCCCTATGGGTGAAGGACTTGTGCCAACGGGTGAAATAAGAGACGTAACAGGCACTCCGTTTGATTTCAGAGAGCCGAAGACCATCGGAAGAGATATAGGTATGGATTACGAACAGTTAGCAGCAGGCAACGGTTACGATCACAATTTCTGTATCAACAATTACGATAAATCACTTCGTCTTGCGGCAACAGTTACGGCTCCTAACGGTGTCAGACTTGATTGCTTTACGGATTTGCCCGGTATGCAGCTTTATGTCGGCAACTTCCTTGAAGGCAAAATCGGTAAAAGCAATACTCCTATGGACTTCCGTACAGGCTTCTGTCTTGAAACACAGTATTATCCAAATGCTACTAATACACCAACATTCTATAACTGTGTCTTTGATAAAGATGAAGTTGTGAAGACGACGACTGTATATAAAATCACACTGTGATATTATACAATGAAATAAATCCTTACGGATTTGTGAAGTATCACACACGGAGCAAGAAAGGAAAAAACTATGGAAAACACTAAACGAATTTATTTATCGGCGCTTGTTTACAACAGAACAGGTGTACTTTTAAGAGTGGCAGGACTTTTTGCCCGCCGCGGATATAACGTTGTTTCACTTACTGTTTCGGAAACGGAGAGTCCCGAATTTTCGCGTATGACGATTGTTTCTGACGTTGAAGAATATAAGGTTACAATGGTTGAGCAACAGTTATCCAGACTTGAAGAGGTCATCAAGGTCATAAACCTTGACGAAAATGAAACGATTCAATCCGAAATTCTTCTTATAAAGGTTCACGCTCTTAATAAGGACAGAAAAAAGGTTCTCAAGACAATTAACGGCTTCGGTGCCAAGGTTAAGGATATCGGTCACACAACTATTACAGCTGAGCTTACCGGTCTTCCGAGCCTTATTGATAAATTTATTGACAAAATGGAAAAGCACGGTATCTGTGAGCTTTCCCGTTCAGGTCTTACTGCTCTTGAAAGCGGTGACCGTAATATAAAAGGGGTTGAATAATATGGGAATGACAATGACACAAAAAATTCTTGCCGCACATGCAGGATTGGATAAAGTAGAGGCAGGACAGCTTATCAATGTCCGTCTTGATTTGGTAATGGGTAACGATGTTACAAGCCCTGTTGCAATCA
>CALGUK010000007.1 GCA_937920235.1 uncultured Clostridia bacterium
GGTGCAATATCACGAAATGCGAGAATTTTTTCATCCTCGTAAACCTTATTTGACGGAATTTCACCGTTTGCTATTTTACAAAAAAGACAATCCATAATAAACACCTCTTATTTAAGCATTGCTTTAAGAATTTCGTTAGCAGACATTAAAGCGTCGTCGATTTTTGAGATATCCTTGCCGCCTGCCATAGCCATATCCGGTTTGCCGCCGCCGCTGCCGCCTGCAACCTTTGCAACCTCACGGACAATGTTACCTGCATGAGCACCGCTTGAAATTGCCTCCTTACCGCAGGCACAGGCAAATGAGCAAGTACCCTTTTCCGCATTTGAGCCTGCAATAATTGCCACGGTATTCGGTGCGGAATCTCTTGCGGTTTCAGCCATAGAGCGAAGTCCGTTTGCATCAGCCTCACCCGCGTAATAAACCACAAGCTGAACGCCGTTCACGTCAATAGCACCTGCCATAATACCAGCAGTTTTGAATGAGTTGATTTCTGCTTTAAGCGATGCGATTTCCTTTTCTTTTGCTTTAAGGTCGTTTGCGATTGCAACAGCTTTTTGAGGAAGTGCCGACACATTGCCTACCTTGAAAGCCTCAGCCGTTGTATAAAGAAGTTCGTTCTTTTCATCAATATAGCTGAGAACATTTTTACCCGTTACGGCCTGAATTCTGCGAACACCTGCCGCAACAGAAGATTCGGAAACAATCTTGAAAAGACCGATTTTACCCGTATTGTCAACGTGAGTACCGCCGCAAAGCTCTGTTGAGAAGTCCCCTGCTTTAACCACGCGGACAACATCGCCATATTTTTCGCCGAAAAGTGCCATAGCACCCATAGCCTTTGCCTCATCAATAGGCATTTCGCGAATCAGCATTTCTGTTGCATTGAGGATTTCTTCATTCACAAGGTCTTCAACCTTTTTTAGCTCTTTGCTTGTCATACCGGTGAAATGAGTGAAGTCAAAACGGACTTCATTGGCATCTACAAGCTGACCTGCCTGTTCAACATGAGTACCGAGAACAGAACGAAGTGCTGCCTGAAGAAGATGTGCAGCAGTATGGTTTCTCATAATTGCTTTTCTGTTTTCTTCATTGTATGTTGTAACTGCTGTGTCGCCAACCTTAACAGCATCACCTGTAAGTGTACCGTGATGAAGAACTACACCGTCAGCATCTTTTGTTGTGTTTGTTACTTCAAATGTGCTGTCACCTATTGTGATAACACCTGTGTCGCCAACCTGTCCACCACTTTCAGCATAGAAAGATGTCTTATCAAGAACGAGAATTGCATCGCCTGATTCTACAAAGTCTGCTCTTTCGCCGTTTGATACGAGAGCGAGAACCGTTGCTGCCGTGTTGTTTTCCGTATAGCCTATAAACTCTGTTTTTACGATATCTTTAAACGAAACACCTGAATTTCTCCAGTCGGTTTCAGCACCGTCACGCTTAACTGATTTTGCTTTCATTCTTGCTTCTTCAACATATTTTTTGAAAGCATCCTCGTCAACCGTCATATTGTTTTCGGCAACGATTTCCTTTGTCAAATCAATCGGGAAGCCGAATGTATCCTGAAGTTTGAAAGCGTCTTCTCCCGAAAGGACGTTATCCTTTGAATTTGCCATCATTTCGTTAAGAAGACCTAAACCACTATCAATTGTCTTGTAGAAGCTTTCTTCTTCCATTGCAATAACTTTCTTGATATAATCCTGCTTTTCAACAAGATTTGGATATGCATTTGCATTTTCCTTAATTACTGTTTCGCAAACTTCAGCGAGGAATGGTCTGTCAATACCGATAAGTCTGCCGTGACGGGCAGCACGACGAAGAAGACGACGAAGAACATAACCACGACCGCTGTTTGACGGAAGAACACCGTCACCTACCATAAATGTTGTACTGCGGATATGGTCAGTAATAACACGAAGTGAAATATCCTTTTTTGCATCCTTATGATACTCAATTCCCGAGATATCGATAATATGCTTCATAATATTCTGAACTGTGTCAACCTCAAAGAGATTGTCAACATCCTGCATAATGCAAGCAAGACGTTCAAGTCCCATACCCGTATCAATATTGGGATTTGCAAGACGGGTATAGTTATTGTTACCGTCATTTTCAAACTGTGTGAAAACAAGGTTCCAAACTTCAATAAATCTGTCGCACTCGCAACCTACCTTGCAATCGGGGCTACCGCAACCCTTATCAGCACCGCGGTCAAAGTAGATTTCTGAACAAGGACCACAAGGACCTGCACCGTGTTCCCAGAAGTTATCTTCCTTACCAAAACGAACCATGTGAGATGGGTCAACACCAACTTCTTTAGTCCAGATGTCATAAGCCTCATCATCTTCAAGATAAACGCTGACATAAAGAAGCTCCTCGGGGATTTCGAGAACCTTTGTAAAGAATTCCCAAGCCCACGCAGTTGCCTCGTGCTTGAAATAATCTCCGAATGAGAAATTTCCCAGCATCTCGAAATATGTTCCATGACGAGCTGTTTTACCAACATTTTCAATATCGGGGGTACGGATACACTTCTGGCAGGTTGTAACACGCTTTCTTGGAGGTGTTACCTCACCTGTAAAGTATTTTTTCATTGGTGTCATACCTGCATTGATAAGCAAAATGCTCTTGTCACCCTGTGGTACAAGTGAAAAGCTTGGAAGACGCAAATGGTCTTTGCTTTCAAAGAAACTGAGATATTTTTCTCTTAATTCATTAAGACCTGTCCATTTCATACAGACTACTCCTATTTTTATAAAATTATCCTATAAATTATACAATTATACAGGTGGAATGTCAATATTAACAACAATTTAAAAGCAAAAAATCGGCGGAAGCTCAGCTCCCGCCTCATTATGTTTGTCGCTATTTTTAAAGTGCACTTACGTTTAGAATAATCCGTCGATTTTGCCGTCAGCATCTACATCAATCTTGTATGCTGCGGGAACCTTGGGAAGTCCCGGCATTGTCATAATATCGCCTGTAAGTGCCACTATGAAGCCTGCACCTGCACTGAGTTTTACTTCACGGACAGTCATCTGGAAGTTTTCGGGTTTTCCGAGCTTGGTCGGATTATCCGAAAGTGAATACTGTGTCTTTGCAACGCAAACGGGAAGCTTGTCCTTACCGAGTGCTTCAATATCCTTAATTGCCTTTTCAGCAGCTGCTGTGAAGATTACACCGTCTGCACGGTAAATTTCCTTTGCAATTGTGTTAAGCTTTTCTTTGATTGAAAGTTTTTCGTCATAAAGTGGTGCGAAATCTGCCTTACCTTCGTCGATAACTGCACAAACTTTTTCGGCAAGGTCCATACCACCCTCGCCACCTTTAGCGAAAACTTCAGCGAGTGACACAGGCACTTGCATTTCTTCACAAAATTCCTTGATGTAAGCGATTTCAGCATTAGTATCCGTATGGAACTTATTGATTGCAACAACAACCGGCACATTATATTTTCTCATATTTTCGATATGAGTTTTAAGGTTCACTATACCCTTTTTGAGTGCTTCAACATTTTCTTCCTGCAAATCGGCACGGGCAACACCGCCGTTGTACTTAAGAGCACGGATAGTGGCAACAATCACAATACAATCGGGCTTGAGGCCTGCATAACGGCACTTGATATCAAGGAATTTTTCAGCACCGAGGTCAGCACCGAAGCCTGCCTCTGTGATACAATAATCAGCAAGCTTTAAAGCAAGTTTTGTAGCAGTAACAGAGTTACAACCGTGAGCGATATTGGCAAAAGGTCCGCCGTGCATAATTGCAGGTGTATTTTCAAGAGTCTGCACAAGGTTCGGCTTGATAGCATCCTTCAGAAGTGCTGCCATAGCACCTACAGCGTTAAGGTCCTTTGCATATACGGGCTGATTGTCAAGAGTATATGCGACCAGAATATTGCCGAGTCTTGTTTTAAGGTCCTCAATATCGGTTGCAAGACAGAGAATAGCCATAATTTCACTTGCGACGGTAATCATAAATCCGTCTTCACGCGGTACACCGTTGACCTTGCCGCCGAGACCGACGATAACATTGCGGAGAGCGCGGTCATTCATATCAAGACAGCGTTTGAAGAGGATTCTTCTCTGGTCGATACGAAGTTCGTTACCCTGTTGCATATGGTTATCAATAATAGCGCAAAGAAGATTGTTTGCGGCAGTGATTGCGTGCATATCGCCCGTAAAGTGAAGATTGATGTCTTCCATCGGGATAACCTGTGAATATCCGCCGCCTGCGGCACCGCCCTTAACACCGAAAACCGGGCCCATTGAAGGCTCGCGGAGCGCGATACAGGCATTTTTTCCGATTTTGTTCATTGCCTGGCCGAGACCTACCGTAACAGTAGTTTTTCCCTCACCTGCAGGAGTGGGGTTGATAGCGGTCACAAGAATGAGCTTGCCGTTTTCTCTGTCTGCATACTTTTTATTGAGAGAAAGCGGGAGCTTTGCCTTGTACTTGCCGTAAAGCTCAAGGTCTTCAGCGTCAATGTTAAGCTTTTCTGCGATTTCCGTAATTGGTAAACAGGGTGTTTGCTGTGCGATTTGAATGTCTGAAAGCATAATAATTTCCCTCCTGAATTTATTTCAGCAATTTATTTAACTTGTTCATCGTTTCCTTCGTCGGTGTGTCCAAATGAGCAAAAGGAAACTCTATTTTCATACTGTCGTATTTTGTCTGACAGATTTTTTTAAACGGCAAAAGCTCAATTTTGTCGATACAGGTGTGTTTTTTTACAATTTCATTGATTTTTTCAATGTTTTCTTCGCTGTCGTTGACCGTCGGAATAATCACCTGTCTGATTGTTGTCGGAATTTCGTTTTCATTAAGATATTCTAAGAATATCAACGGTTTTTCCATACTGCAGCCGACGTTTTCAAGATAATCCGCATCGTTAGTATATTTGATATCGAGCAATACTCTGTCGGTTTCGGCAAGCAGGCTTTTCACATTATCATTGAGAATACTTCCCGATGTGTCAAGGCAGGTATTGATACCGTTAAGGTGACAGAGCTTAAATACCTCACAGCAGAATTCGGCCTGTAGAAGCGGCTCACCGCCCGAAATGGTTATGCCGCCCTTTTCACCGAAATACTCACGGTATTTGACCGCTTTTTCTACGATTTCTTCGGCTGTAAGCTGTTTATCGCTTTTCATATCCCATGTATCGGGATTGTGACAGCATTTACAACGTAGGTTACAGCCCTGCATAAACACCACGAAGCGCAGTCCGGGACCGTCAACCGTACCGAGGCTCTGAACGGAATGAATTCTTCCGGTAACGCTCATAATCACATTGCCTCGTGGAAGGTACGGCTGATAACCTCTCTCTGCTGTACCTTTGAAAGTTTATTAAAGTTAACCGCATAGCCGGAAACACGGATTGTAAGGTTCGGGTATTTGTCGGGATTCTCATAAGCATCCATAAGTGTTTCACGGTTAAGCACATTTACATTTATATGATGTGACATTTTTGCAAAATATCCGTCAAGAATTGAAACAAGATTTTCAATTCTTTCATCCTCGTCACGACCGAGTGCTTCGGGAGTGATTGAGAATGTATTTGAAATTCCGTCACGGCAGTCGTCATAGCTGATTTTTGCAACCGAGTTAAGAGAAGCCAGCGCACCGTTTTCTTCACGGTTATGCATCGGATTTGCGCCCGGTGCAAACGGCTCTCCGTTCTTTCTGCCGTCGGGGGTAGCACCCGTATTTTTTCCGTACATGACATTTGATGTGATGGTGAGCACGGAAAGAGTGTGAATTGCGTTTCTGTAGGTCGGTGTTTTGCGAAGCTCTGTGATGACGCGGTGTGTAAGGTCCTTTGCAATAAGGTCAACGCGGTCATCATCATTGCCGTATTTCGGAAACTCACCCGTTGTTCTGAAGTCGGTTATATATCCTTCCGGGTCCTTAACCGGCATTACGTTTGCATATTTGATTGCACTGAGTGAGTCGGCAGCTACCGAGAGTCCCGCCACACCGAATGCCATAAATCTTTCCACATCCGTATCGTGAAGAGCCATCTGAATTTTTTCGTATGCATATTTATCGTGCATATAATGAATCACATTCATTGTATTCACATACAAATGGCTCAACCACTCTATATAGATATTGAAGCGTTCCGAAACGGCACCGTAATCCAGCTTGTCCGTATCCATAACGGTCATCTGCGGTCCGATATGCATTTTGCTTGTGGTATCATAACCGCCATTGATTGCAATAAGCAGAAGCTTTGCAAGGTTACAGCGTGCACCGAAGAACTGCATCTGTTTGCCGATTTTCATTGCAGATACACAGCAAGCAATGGCATAATCATCGCCGTAAACAGGGCGCATAAGATCATCATTTTCATACTGAATTGAGTCTGTATCGGCAGAAATTTTTGCACAGAATTTCTTAAACTCCTCCGGGAGAGCCGATGACCAGAGGATTGTGAGATTTGGCTCGGGAGATGAACCTAAAGTATAAAGCGTATTGAGCATACGGAAACTGTTTTTTGTAACGAGAGTTCTTCCGTCCTCACCCATGCCGCCGACTGCCTCAGTAATCCACATCGGGTCGCCGCCGAAAAGTTCATTATATTCGGGAGTTCTCAGATGTCTTGCAAGTCGAAGCTTCATAACGAAATCGTCCATGAGCTCCTGAGCGGTCTTTTCATTAAGAATACCTCTTGCAATATCGCGTTCAATATAAATATCAAAGAATGTGCTTACTCTGCCCAGAGACATTGCGGCACCGTTCTGTTCCTTGATAGCGGCGAGATATGCAAAATAAGTCCACTGAATTGCCTCACGGGCATTTTTTGCAGGCTGACTGATGTCGTATCCGTAAGATTCAGCCATTTCCTTAAGATAACCGAGAAATGCGATCTGCTGATAAAGCTCTTCAAACAGACGAATCTGATCCGTATTGAAATTACCGTTGTCACGAGCAGCCTTATCCTTTTTCTTTTCCTCGATAAGTCTGTCAACACCGTAAAGAGCGACACGACGGTAGTCACCGATAATTCTGCCTCTGCCGTAAGCATCGGGAAGTCCCGTAATAACATGACATCTGCGTGCCGCACGCATTTCGTCGGTATATGCACGGAAAACGCCGTCGTTATGGGTTGTTCTGTACTTGAACTCCTCCTCAACCTTGTCGCTGAGCTTATACCCGTATGCTTCACAAGCCTGACGCACCATACGGATACCGCCGAAGGGGTTTACACCGCGCTTTAACGGTCTGTTTGTCTGAAGACCTACGATAAGCTCATTTGCCTTGTCAACGTATCCAGGCAAAAAAGTAGTGAGAGAAGATGCATTTGTAGTGTCAATATCAAGCACTCCGCCGTACTGTCTTTCAAGGTCAAAAAGCGAATTGACCTTTTTCATCATAGCCTCTGTACGCGGTGTTGCACCCTCAAGGAAGCTTGCGTCTCCTTTATATTCTTTATAATTCTGCTGAATAAAATCGCGGACATTGATTTCATCCTGCCATACACCTTTTTTAAATCCGTTCCAATTGTTGTGTTCCATAGTGCTTCTCCTTCGGAATTGTCAGAAAAATATATCAATCAGTTATTACATACAAAAAGGCAACTCAACTTAACAAAAGTTGAATTGCCCAGACGGTCGGCTAATGCAGCTTGCGTTTCCCTGTGGTAACCCACAAAATCCGTCAGTTACGCAAACCAACTATATCTTGTGATTAAATTATACATTCA
>CALGUK010000008.1 GCA_937920235.1 uncultured Clostridia bacterium
GAGCATTCGCTTGACGTGCGAAGGGTCAGCGGTTCAAGTCCGTTAACGTCCACCACAAAGCACTTAACTTTTTGTTAAGTGCTTTTCTTTTTGTATTGAGTTTTTTATTTTTATTTGCTATAATTAATCGAAACTTAAAATACTGTAAGGAAATGAGTAATTTTATGGAAATATTTTCAACCGTAATTGAAGCCATCGGAATTGTTGCTTTTTCAATTTCGGGAGCAATGATTGCAATAAGACGAAAAACAGATCTCTTCGGCGTTATTCTTCTTGCTATAATAACTGCTCTCGGCGGAGGTCTTACCCGTGACGTTATTCTGAGCTTTTCTCCCCCCGCTTTCTTCAGTATGAAAATATATATATTGATTTCAGCCGTTGTTGCAGTTATAGTTTTTCTTTTTGCACGCAAATTCAGTCACACATATCTCGAAAATGAACAGAAAATTGAACATATTAATGATATTTTCGACGCTCTCGGTCTCGGAATTTTTGCCGTTATCGGTGTGAAGGTCGCATTTCAGCAAGGATACACCGATAATGCTCTGATATGTATAACATGCGGACTTTTGACATGTATATGCGGCGGTATGCTCAGAGATGTTCTTACAAACTCAACACCGTTTGTTCTCGTCAAGAGGATTTATGCCATTGCCGCGCTTGCTGGTTCATCTGCATATTATTTACTGCATATTTACGGAAATATTCTTGATATAAATGAAAATCTGGCATTAGTTTTTGGGGTTTTTGTAACTTTTACGCTGAGAATTCTTGCAATGATTTTCAAGTGGAATATGCCGAAAGCTATTAAATAAGGTGATATAATGAATTCAAAATCAACAATAATTGCAGTTGCAGGTAAAGGCGGTGTCGGTAAAACATCACTTTCTGCAACCATTGTCAGATGTCTTGTGGAAAAATATCCCGAGAAGAAAATTTTAGCTATTGATGCTGACCCTGCCGTTGGTCTTTCAACCGCCTTGGGAATTGATGTCAAAATGACTATTGATAACATCAGGAAAGAAATAATCGCATCAGTAGATGAAGGTGACACAAGAACAGCCATTGAACTTTTAGGCGAGGCTAAATACAGAATTTTTGACGCACTAGTTGAGACGGACGGATACTCCTTCATTGCTGTCGGCCGTCCCGAAACTGCCGGATGCTACTGCAAAATCAATTCATATCTGAAAGAAGTAATTTCAATTCTGTCAAACGAATTTGACTACGTTGTAATCGACGGAGAAGCCGGTATTGAACAGATAAACAGAAGAGTTATGGAAAAAGTCACTCACCTGTTGCTAATTACTGATCCGAGCAAAAAAGGTTGTCAGGTTATAAACACAATTAAAAATGTTGCCGACGAGCTTGTCATGTACGAAAAAATCGGTGCAATTATAAACCGTATGGCTGATGAATCTCTTAAGGATTATATTGATACAAACGGTATTCCCGTGCTCAGTTATATTGAGGATGATAAAAATCTGTCGGTATTTGATATTAAGGGAGAAAACATTTTTAATCTTCCTGCCGAATCAAATGTTGTAAAAGGTGTAAAAAAAGCACTTAATGAAATAGGGGTTATATAATGAAGGATT
Source organism: uncultured Clostridia bacterium (assembly GCA_937920235.1). Lineage (GTDB taxonomy): Bacteria > Bacillota > Clostridia > Oscillospirales > Acutalibacteraceae > Fimenecus. Next base: position 1,599 of record CALGUK010000008.1, read on the forward strand.
TAAAACATTTAATCTATTTTGAAAATCTGTTACAGGAAGCAAATAACGATCTTGTAAAACAAGCAACGAGTGAGGGTAAGCTGGCTGTTGCATATACCTGCTACCACATTCCCGAAGTTTTGCTCAACCTTGACAATTGCTTCTCCGTAAGACTCAGAGCTCCGAGAACAGGCTCTATGGACATTGCAACTTATTATATGAGTTCATTTCTTTGCGGTTTTTCAAAGGCTCTGCTTGAAAGAGGAATTGAGGGCGGATATAATTTCTTATCAGCACTTATAGGCTCGGAAACCTGTTCGGAAATGAATCGAACTTATGAGCATTTTGAACTTCTTAATCTTGTTCCTAACGATAAGTTTTTTGTTAGTTTTGTGGATGCACCTTTCAAGATTGAGCCACATACGGTAAAGCACTATACTAAGCAGTTAAAGCTAAAAATTCTCGATAAATTGCACGATACCTACGGTATTGATATAAGTGATGATGCTCTCAGAAAAGCTGTTGCCGAGCATAATGAAGTTTGCCGACTTATAACTGAAATCGGTGAATACAGAAAAGAAGATAATCCGCGAATTACGGGATATGAATTCCATATTCTTTGTCTTGTTACATATTGCTGTCCGAAATATTTAATTATTGATAAACTTCGGGAAACAGCTGAAGAGCTTAAAACAAGAGAACCCGATGCAAAGAAAAATTACAGAGCAAAAATCGTTGTTGTTGGTTCTGAAATGGATGATCCCGACTTCACAAAGCTTATTGAGGACAGCGGAGCACTGGTTGTTGCAGACCGTTTCTGTTTCGGTTCTCTCCCTGGACGAGAGGAAATTATTCTCAACAACGACGAGGATGTTCTTACACAAATAGCACTTCATTACATGAAGACAAGTCAATGTCCGAGATATATGAGTCACGACAAGGTAGAGGAAAGACGAAATTACGTAAAATGTCTTGTTGATGAATATAACGCTGACGGGATTATGTATGAACAGCTTAAGTTCTGTGAGTATTGGGGATATGAACGTGCTCTAGCCTCATATATCATGAGCGCTGATTACGGCGTACCTACAGCGGCTGTTGACCGTCAATATACAGCTTCGGCATCAGGCCAATTAAGAACTCGTGTTCAGGCTTTTGTCGAAAGTCTTGAAATCAAAAAAATTCAGAAAGAAAAGGAGATGAAGCAAAATGGCTGAATACGGTAAGCTTTATAAAGAACATACTGCCATACTGAAGCACAGAGAATGGCGTGGCTTCAAAGATACCATGTATGATTATTATCGTTGGCTTGTCACATGGAAAGACATGATAAAAATGGTTCTTAAAGCACCTGTTTCTACAGTTAAGGGAATATGGAGATACCGCTGGATGGCATCTTATCTGTCAGCTCCGTCGTTTATTGACAGACATGTTGCGGGGCTCAGAGGACCTCAGCTCAGAATGGCACATCTCCATTATAATATGATTGTTAAACACACGACTCATTTGATTAATCTCTCTTTGCGTGCGGATGAAAAAATCAATCCTCATAATAATTTATCAAAGAAAATTGTTTTGACCGATGAAATTGTTCCGAATGAAGTATTTTTAGGTTTCCCGAATCTTCAGCCTATGCCGTTACAGACCTTACCTATTTTCTTGGCATCGATGGTTGATCAGCAGATAACTCCGCCCTACCTCGAGGTTACGGAAAGTTTTGGTGTTCCTGCAGATGTTTGCCCGCTTCCGAGTGCTGAGGCAGGCGTTGCCATTGAAGATGATTATCCTAAAATGGGTTGCTGTATGATAGGTACTAATATGCCCTGCGACGGTTCAATTATGAACTCAACATTCCTTGACAGAAGACTTCAACTGCCCACTCACTGTTTTGGTGTCCCGCTAAGGTACAACGGCGAAGATGTTCAGGAATACGGCGTTGACGAAATTAAATCTTTGATCGATTTCATCGAAAAGCAGACCGGCGAAAAATTTGATTGGGATGCATTTTTCAAGGGAATGAAAATGTATAATGAACAGCTTGATTATGAGCTTCAGAAATGGGATATCAACAGAACCGATTATCCGCAGATGACAGGTGCTTGCTTCTGGCTTTACAGAATTTTCTATTTCAACCTTTCAGGCGGTTCAAACGAAAAGTTCCTTAAGGTTGATAAAAAAGTCAATAAAATAATGATGAAGGCTTATGAAAATAAAACTCCCGTTTCAAAGGAAATGCGACACAGAGCAGTTGTCTGGTCATGCCCGGCAAACTATTACACAAGCCTTGCAAACTGGCTTGAAAACTGCTGGGGTGTAAATGTTGTTATGGATATGGAAACAATGATCTCTTATCTTCCGATTAACACTGAAGATAAGGAGCAAGCACTCAAGGATCTTGCTAAGACATATCAGCGTTCGATTATGAGAAAGCATACTAAAGGCGGATATCAGAACGTTGTTAACGAGCTTTGGAGAATAGTTGACGAATATAATGCTGATACAGTTATTATGTATGATCAGATTTCCTGTAAAGGTATGGATGGTCTCACGGGTATTTTTGATGACCAGGCAAGAGAAAGAAATATAAACTTCATCTGGGTCAAGCAAGACCTTATGGACCCCCGAACAATTTCAAGACGTGAAATGCGTGATCAAATCAACAAATATATGCAGACGGTTTTACAGGAAGAGCCTGTTGACCCGTCACTTGTAGATTTTGAAGACGATTTGGCTTGGTAAAGGAGATAATAATATGAAATATTTTGGCGGATGCGACGTTGGATCAACATATACAAAATGTGTTATTCTTGACGAAAACGGAAATATGGTAGCAAACGTAACTAACAGAAGTAAAATTAACCCCGTTCAGAGCGCTGAAATTGCTCTTGACGATGCAGTTACTCAAGTAAACGGACTCGGTTCTGCAAAAGAGCTGACATATCTTATCGGTACGGGTTACGGTCGTAATAAAGTTCCGTTTGCTGACGAAAACATTTCAGAAATAAGCTGTCATGCAATGGGTGTTCACGTTACAAACCCGGAGGTCAAAGCCATAATTGATATCGGCGGTCAGGATGTTAAAGGAATTTCCATTGATACCGACGGTACCGTTAAAAACTTTGCAATGAACGATAAATGTGCAGCTGGTACAGGACGTTTCTATGAAGCTATGGCAAACGCTTTTGAAATGTCATTACCCGAGTTTTCCAAACTTTCTCTCAATGCAAAAAATACAATTCCGATTACTGCACAGTGCACTGTTTTTGCTGAAAGTGAAGTTATTTCTCTTGTCGGTGAAGGTAAGCCAATGGACGAGATCGCAGCGGGTATTCAGCTCGCAGTTGCAAAGCGTTGCTTCGTTATGGCTAAAAAAGCCGGCGCTGTTGACAGCATTACTCTTACAGGCGGTTGTGCTAAAAATGACGGTCTTAAAAAAGCCATTGAAAAGGTACTTAAAATCAAGGTTGTTGAATTGAAAACAGATCCACAGCTTATGGGTGCATTAGGTGCTGCCGAATACGCTCGTCAAAAGGGCTTAGCAAAGGAGAACTGATATGGAAGTATTATTTATAATTCTTGGTGTTGTTCTCGCCTTATTTGTAATAACATTTGCAATTTACTGGTTCAACCTCGATATGAAGCTTGTCAGAAAAGTATATGATTTATTACAGAAGCATTACGACACAATGAAGAGAGATAAAAAGTTATAATGAGATTATATAATAAACTTATTGACGAAATTAAATCTCATTTATCAGATGCCGAATCGGTTTTTTCTGAAAAAAAACTAAATATAAGCAACAAGAACTCTGTAATCTTTTTGTCAGATTCCGCATATGAACTTGGCGGAAATCAATTGCCTTGTGTAAGCAGTCTTGCGGTCTCAAGTGACAAGGATTTTTCAAATGCGATATATCTACAAGGTCCAGACCTTGACGAAATTAAAGCTGACTCCCCTTTCGGTAAGTTCATCTTAATTCAAATAACGGATTTTGATGATGAACAGGAGACTTTCAATAAAATCAAGGAATTAGAAGCATTAAGATACCGTTTATCTGTTGACGGGTTTATGACAAGAGCGTCTGCACTGAATATGCGTGAGCAAATAAGGGTCAGTAAAAAAGCTTTGAAATCCGGAATAAAGTTAGCAGATTACGGCAATGCGCTCTTGCAGGAGTATCTTAAGTTTCCGTATGTAAAAAGTGCAGAAATCTTTTTTATCACTGACTTTTATGATTTTGATTTCTTAAATACTTCTGCAAAAAAAATCAGTCAGACAACATCGGCTTTGAACCACATTTTTGACAATGTTATGTTTGATTGTTCAACATGTAACCTCAAAGAAATATGCGATGAGGTTGACGGACTTAAAGAATTGCATTTCAAAACTGTTAAAAAGTGAATAAAATATAGAAAAAGAGGCTTTGATTAGCCTCTTTTTTATATCGGGACGATGTGGGCATCGTCCCCTACATTATTCTAGCATTTTAATAATTTCTTTGAACTCAGGTTTGGATTTAAACTCGTCAGATAATGGGTAATGCTCTGTCATTACAATTTTCATAAATTGAGATAAATTAGTTTCACGGTATATTGGTCCGAAATTATAATGTCTCATTACTTTTTCTGAAATACTTGGTTTTTCATCAAGCTCTTTTGCATATTCTGTAGCCATTTTAAGATATTTCAGAGCATTTTCATCGTCACCGATTTGATGATACAAATGACCAATATGGCCGTAATTATAAAGTCTATTAACACAATTCTTGCCAAAATTTCCGTCGTCAAATATCAAGTTGATGAGTCCTTGTAGATGCTTAAAAATCTCAAGTCTCTTTTCGGGTTCATAATTAAAACTATATCCAAATAATGTATCTTGCATTATAAACAATAATTCTTCAAGAGCATTTCTATGCGTTGTATTATAGTTTTCTGTATCAAATGCCAAACTCATCAACATTAATTCTTTTGTATCATTAATTGAAGGCAAAGTACTTACTATTTCTTCTGCGTGATTAAGATAGTCTTTATATACACGGTATTTACCTTCTTCGTTTGGAACACATTGGTATAATGTTACTAAATGAGAAATCATAATTACTTTTGAGCGTATTCTTATATCATCATCTGTACAATGATTCTGTATCTTTTCATAAAGAGATGTAATCTCTTTTGAAATATCTTTATATCCACCTTGTCCAAAACCTTTAACATCATACAAAAGCTCCATATAACGGATTAAAATGCGAAAATCATTGGGAAATTCTTTAACTGCTTTTTGAAATTCATTAAAAGTCAAAGTTAAATCTTTCAACTTCATATCATCATACAGTTTGAGGTATTCATTTATTTGATTTTCTTCCCTTAACTTATTGACACCTAACAAATCATCAATTGAAACATCAAAAAATCGTGAAATAATAGGAAGTGTTGTAATATCAGGATATGTTTCACCACGTTCCCATTTGCTGATTGTCTGAAATGAAACACCTAAAAATTCTGCAAGATTTTCTTGAGTTAGTTCTTTTTCTTTACGAAGTTTTTTAATATTTTCACCAAAATAGATTGTCATAAAATCACCTCAAAATATTTCTTGTAGCTACAGCTTTATAATAACTGTATTTCATTATTTTTTCAATAACATTTTTGTTGAATATAATTCGCCTGTTTTAAGAATTATTCAACTAATTTTATACTTTTTATTCTAAAATAAAGGCTAAATATTTCTGCATATTACGGAATATTGGGTAAACACTGTAATGAGGTGTAATTATGAGCGGGATTAAAAAATTTTTGGCCGGAATATCCATAGGAATTATAAATATCTTACTCGGGGCCGGTGGCGGAATGGTCACCGTACCACTATATAAAAGAATGGGAATGGAACAAAAAGACTCACAGATTAACGCAGTAGCTACAATTCTTCCTATAACAATTATCAGCGCAATAATATACTTAATAGGTGACAATGTAAAAATATCAGATACTTATATTTATCTGATACCGGGGCTTGCAGGAAGTATTATCGGGACTTTTCTTATCAAGAAAACATCAAATAAAGCTCTGACCACACTGTTTTCGATTTTTATGATATGGGCAGGAACGAGGATGCTTTTAAAATGAATACATTTCTGTCTGTTTTCGCAGGGTTTTTATCGGGAATTTTCGGATCAATGGGTTTTGGCGGTGGTGGAATTCTGATAATATATCTTGTAATTTTTGCTGAAATTCCGCAACTTCAAGCCCAGGGAATAAATCTTATCTTCTTCATTCCGTGTGCATTTCTTGCATCAATAATCTATACTTTTAAAAAACAGATTAAATATAGAGAAATTTATCCCGTAATTATCGGAGGAATTCTCGGTGCAATAATTTCCGGCTTATTTTTATCAAAATTAAACTCAAATTATTTTTCTATTGCGTTTTCGGTTTTTCTTATATCCGCTGGTGTATATAATTTAATCAAACTATTAAAAAATCGTGCATCTTCTTAACAAAAAATGACACTTTAAGGTGTCTTTTTTTGTTATTACGACAAAAATAAATTTTATTATTTTTACAGTATTGATAATAATAAAAATATAAGGTATAATTATGTCAATACATTAAATTGGGAAATTTTGTATTTAAATATTTAAATTTGTGTTTGGAGGCAAAAAACATGAAAGTACAGTTCACAGAAACAGTATTAAGAGATGCCAACCAGTCACTTATTGCAACAAGAATGCCCTTCGAAGATTTTGAACCGGCTCTTGAAAAGCTCAATAAGGCAGGTTTTTATTCTCTTGAGTGTTGGGGTGGCGCAACCTTTGACTCATGTCTTCGCTATCTTAACGAAGATCCTTGGGTAAGACTCAGAAAGATCAAAGAAAAATGTCCTGACACTAAACTTCAGATGCTTCTTCGCGGTCAGAATCTTCTCGGATACAAGCATTATCCTGATGACGTTGTAAGAATGTTCGTTAAAAAGAGTGTTGAAAACGGAATTGATGTAATCAGAATATTTGATGCACTCAACGATGTCCGTAACATTCAGGTTGCCGTTGACGAAACAATAAAAAACGGAGCAATTGCTTCCGGTGCTATTTCTTATACAACCAGCCCTGTTCACACACTTGAGAACTATGTTGCTCTTTGTAAAGAAATGAAAGAAATGGGTTGCTCTACAATCTGTATCAAGGACATGGCCGGTGTTATGACTCCTGTTGAGGCAAAAGACCTCGTCGGTGCAATTAAAGACGCTATGCCGGAAATGCCTGTTATTCTTCATACGCACTGCACAACGGGCATGGCTTATATGACTATTCTAAAAGCAGTTGAATCAGGCTGTGACATAATTGACACAGCAACATCTTGTTTCTCAGGCGGTACTGCTCAGCCTGCAACCGAAACATTACACGATGCCCTCACGGGTCTCGGCTATGAAACAGGTCTCGACAGGGACGCATTAAAAGCTGTTAACGACCACTTCAAGCCTCTTCGTGACCAATACCTCGCATCCGGTCTCTTAAAGCCGAAAGCACTTGTAACCGACACAGATGCTTTGACATATAAAGTTCCCGGCGGTATGCTTTCAAATATGATGGCTAACCTTGAAGATATGAATGCTCTTGACAGAATGGAAGAAGCTCTTTTGGAAATTCCTCAGGTTCGTAAGGATATGGGCTATCCTCCCCTTGTTACACCTCTCAGCCAGATGGTAGGTAACCAAGCTGTTACAAATGTGCTTGTTGGCGAAAGATATAAGAATATCTCAAAAGAAATCAAAGCTTATATCAAGGGAGAATACGGTAAAGCACCCGGTGAAATTGATACAGATCTTCAGAAAAAGGTTCTCGGAGATGACGATGCAATCACCTGCCGTTTTGCAGATACACTTGAACCAATGTTTGAAAAGACCAAGGAAGAGCTCGGTGACGTTGCAAAATCTGATGAAGATGTTCTTTCATACATTGCTTTCCCTGCTCAAGCAGAAAAGTTCTTTGAAGCAAGAGCGGAAAAAGAAAAGAATACATTTAAGTATGAAATTAAGAAAATAGATTAAGGAGTGTGGGAAATATGACTATAGGCGAAGCTCTTAATATTTCCGCTACCGGCTTTATTGTTGTTTTAATCATACTTGCAATTCTTGCCTGCATTATTGTTGTACTTTCAAAGGTAATCAGAACTTTTGAGGGAAAACCTGCTACAGCGGACAAAGAAAGCAACAAAAAAGAAAAAGAAGTTTTGCAAGCTCCCGTAGTATCTGTCAAAGCAGAAACTCCCTTGCCGACTGCCGCTGCACCCGGCGGACTTGAATTATATAAAACAAGTGAAAAAACTGCAGCTGCAATTATGGCGATTGTCAGTCACGAAAGCGGTATTCCGCTTAACAAACTTGATTTCAGATCAATAAGGCTTGATGATTCACTTGATCTTTACAAGACAGACGACAAAACCGCCGCAACAATTATGGCGATTGTCAGCCATCAAACAGGTATTCCGCTTGACAGACTTTTGTTCAAATCAATTAAGCTTATTGAGAAATAAAGGAGATAATTAAAATGAAATATGTTGTTACATTAAATGGAATGGATTATGAAGTTGAAGTAAATGAACTCAGCGAAGCTGTTGTTACATCTGTTGTTCCGTCAGCCGCTCCCGTTATGGCTCCGGTTACTCCTGTTGCTCCAGCAGCACCTGTTGTTGCTGCTCCCGTTGCAGAGGCAGCTCCTGCTCCCGCACCTGCACCCGTAGCTGTAGGTGACGGCACAAAGGTTTGTGCTCCCATGCCAGGAACCGTTCTTTCAGTTAACATCTCAAACGGACAGGCTGTAAATGAAGGTGATGTTTTATTCATTCTTGAAGCAATGAAAATGGAAAATGAAATTGTTGCTCCTTGTTCAGGAACTGTTAAGCAGGTTATAGCAACAAAGGGTGCATCTGTTGCTACTGATGAAGTTCTTGCAGTTATAGGCTAATCGGAGGCTAAAACAGTATGTCAATCATTAACGCCCTCGTTGATTTATTCAACGAATCCAATTTTTTAAATCTTGCATGGCAAAATTGGGTAATGATTTTAGTGACATTTCTTTTATTTTACTTAGCTATCGTTAAGAAATTTGAACCGTTGCTTTTATTGCCCATTGCATTTGGTATGCTTCTAGTTAATATATATCCCGAAATCATGGCTGACCCGACAAATATGTCTTTTGTCGGTGACGATAATCCATTCTTGGATCCGGATGCTCATTGGTATGATTCGGGTGTATTAAGACTCATATATGCCGGTGTTAAGTCAAGTATATTCCCCTGTCTCATTTTTATGGGTGTAGGTGCAATGACCGACTTCGGACCGCTTCTTGCCAATCCTTCAAGTTTGTTGCTCGGAGCTGCCGCACAGCTTGGAATTTACGTCGCATTCTTGCTTGCAATCGTATCAGGACAGTTCACACCGGAGGAAGCCGCATCAATCGCCATTATCGGCGGTGCAGACGGTCCTACAGCAATATTCCTTACAGGCAAGCTTGCTCCGCATATGTTAGGACCAATCGCTGTTGCCGCATACTCATATATGGCTTTGATTCCTCTAATTCAACCTCCTATAATGAAAGCTCTTACGACAAAGAAAGAGCGCGAAATTAAAATGAATCAGTTGAGAACAGTCAGCAAAGCTGAGAAAATTATATTCCCGATTGTCGTTACAGTAATTTGCGTTCTCATTCTTCCTTCTGTTGCCCCACTTCTCGGATTCCTTATGCTCGGAAACTTGTTTAAAGAGTGCGGCGTTACTGACCGACTTTCCGACACAGCACAAAATGCTCTTTGTAACATCGTAACAATTCTTTTAGGTGTTACTGTTGGTGCTACTGCAGAAGGTAAAACTTTCCTCGACAAGAAAACATTGCTTATAATTTGCCTTGGACTTGTTGCCTTTGCTTGCTCTACTGCCGGCGGTATTCTTTTCGCCAAGATTATGAATGTAATCACAAAAGGAAAGGTAAATCCCCTCATTGGTTCAGCAGGCGTTTCCGCGGTTCCTATGGCTGCACGTGTTTCTCAGGTTGAAGGTAGAAAGTATAACCCTTCTAACTTCCTTCTTATGCATGCTATGGGGCCGAATGTTGCCGGTGTTATCGGCTCCGCGGTTGCTGCAGGTTTCTTGCTTTCACAGTTCGGATAAAACCAAATACAAATTTTTAAGCCGTGATTTTATCAATCACGGCTTTTTTATATATCTATGTGTATTACTTCATTCAATTCAATAAAATCCATTCCTACATTACAGTTAAAAGCAAGAGGAATAACTCCGTTTTTTATTGCATTTGAAAGTTCAAAAGCAAATTCAGGATGCGTATGGGCATTCGGTTTAAAATTTTTTATATCATTCATCTGAACAACAAATACAATATACGCTTTAAAACCTTCTTTAACAGCTTTCTGAAGATCTTTAAGGTGTTTTATGCCTCTCGATGTCGGAGCATCAGGAAATAGCGCTGTGCCGCCATTTTCAAGGGTTACACCTTTTACTTCAATAAAGATTTTTTCCTTATCCGTTTCAACATAAATATCAAATCTTGAGTTTCCGAATTTATATTCCGGTTTTACAACTTTAATATCATCAAATAAAGTATATAAATTTTCTATTACGACAATATTGACAACTTGGCTGTCAATATTCACAAACATGTTTCCCCTCTTAACAGAAATTAAATCATACTTTGTCTTTCTGTTTGGATTTGAGGATTCTTGTAAGAATACCTCTGCACCGTCAAAGAGTAGTTCTGTGCAACGTCCTGTATTTTTTATATGACATATCTCACAGCTGTCATTAACAATAACTGTACCGACAAATCTGTTTAATCTTTTTTTGAAAATTCCCTTAACAATATTACAGTATTTCATATGAAAAGAATAATGCGGTGATAGATACCTACCACCGCACAAAATTAAAAATAATTACTTTCTTGCCTCAACTTCAGCAACCATTTCAGCCTGACGCTTTTCTGTGATTGAATAGAAGAACATAGGAACAGCACAAGCAAACATACTGATAACACCTGAAAGAACAAGCATATTCCAAAGCGTGTTTGCACCCTCAGCTGAGATATATCCTGTTTCAGCATTAATACCTGCTGCTGCAAAAGAAATAACACCGATAAATGCACCGACTGCCATACCTACTTTATTGATTAAGGTCTGCATTGCGAAGCAGATACCTTCGCCACGCTCGCCTGTTTTCCATTCAAGATAGTCAACAGTATCACCGATCATAGCGTATGTGATGATGTTGTTAACACCCTGAGGAATACCAAGAAGAACAAGAGCAATAGCTGCAATGACAAGCTTCCAGGTAGCGTCATAGCCTACAAAGTACATAATAGCCATTACAATACCACCAAAGAGATGAACAACGATATATGTCCATTTCTTTGTAAACTTCTTTGACATCCACGGAACAAGAAGCGATGCAACAAGACCACCGGGGACAACAAGAAGCGTGATCAAGCTATACATACCTTCGTTCTGAAGAACATACTTTGCAAAATAAAGTCCGCCGGTATATGTATAAACCATTCTCGCACCGCCGAGAATACCCGAAAGAACGATAAGAAGAAGTTCTTTGTTCTTGAAAAGAAGCTTAAGGTTATGACCAAGGCTTGGAGGATTATCGTCAGCAGTAAAGCGTTCTTTTGTATGCTTAAATCCGTAGAAGAACATCGGAACAGCAAGCACAACAAGAACAACCGCACAGATAAAATATGTCCATTTAAGTGTATCTGCATTTGCAAACTCCTGTCCCTTAATAACAGTACCTACAAATGTATGAGCAGCTTCTTCAACTGTAAGACCCTGATTAGCAACAAGATTTTCAATTTCTGAAGCTTTATCAACCATGATGTCTGCTAAAGCTTCTTCAGTATCAGCATACTTGAATTTTGCTGTGATGCCGTTTGTGATAATTGGAACGAAAACAGTAACAATACCTGCACCTAATGTGCAAAGAAGACGTGTTATTGTAAGCATATTACCGCGAACTACGGTATTATTTGTCATACAGGTTGAAAGTCCCCAATAAGGAACATCGGCAACTGTATAAACAACAGACCAGATAACATAGATAATAGCAATAGCAATAAATGACGAAGTTGCTTTTGCCTGGAATGTAGGCAAGAAGCAGGCAATTGTCATTACAGCAATGGGAATTGCCATCCATTTAAGGTAAGGTCTGCATTTACCCCACTTTGTTCTGGTTCTGTCAACAATGGAACCCATAATAGGATCGTTGAAAGCATCAAAAATTCTTGTACCGAGCATCAGATAGGCAACTGCCATCGAGCCGGTAAGGGTACCTATCGTAACACCCTCAGCACCGAATAAAAGCGCATCTGTCAGGAAGATTGTCAGATAAGAACCGATAATAGTGCAAATAAAGTTCTGACCAAAACCTGCGATACCGTAAGCAATAGCTTCTTTGGGTTGAAGACTGCTCTTGTCGTCAGGATTTGTTCCGTAAACCTTATGCAAAAGGTCGTTAATTTTCACTTAAATCCTTCTTTCATAAATATAATATATTAATTATAGCATAATTGCATTATTATTTCAACGATATTTGAAAAAAATCCTCCAAAAAAGGAGGATTTTTCTGATCAGTCTTTAAGCGGAATATCGTTGGCATCCTTATTTATTGACCCTGTGAGAATCAATATACCTTCAATAAGTCCCCAGATACTTGTAATGGTAGCACCTGCTCCGCAGGACAGAAGTGTAATCAAAAGCTGTGCCACTGCTTTTCCTGTATATCCGAGATAAAAGTTGTGAATACCGAATCCGCCAAGAAAAATTCCGAGAAGCCCTGCCGCTAATTTTGATTTTTGTTCACCGGCATAGAATTTTGAATTTAGTGCAACACCGCAATTGGTACAAACTGAAGCATCCGGCATTGAATGAGCACCGCAATTCGGACAAAAACTGTTACCCGTTCCTACCGCAACACCGCAGTTTAAACATACAGCTGCCTGATCACCAAGTTGATTCCCACAATTCCTGCAAAACATATTATAATCCTCCTAAAAGCACACAAATGTAATTCAATATAAAACCTGAAAAAATCAAAATTAAAATAAATACAGATAGTTTCTTTCTTTTTCCGACAAACAACTTGTCGCTGAATAAAAACATCACACATAAGACAGGTATTGAATATATCATAGGGTGCAATGAAAATGCATCTGAAAAATTTCCGTTTATGAGCTCAAAAAAAGCACGCGTCATTCCGCAGGTCAAGCACGGAATACGAAAAATTTTCTGAATAAGACACCCCGTTTCAAAATACCACATTAAAAAGCAAACAGCGATGACTGACAGTAAAATAATAATCTTATACTTTATTTTCAGTTTATACATTGATAATTACTGTTTTGCTCCGTTATCGAACATTTCAAGAACCTTAACACTTGCTGCAAAGCAATCAGCAAGACAAGCTTTATTAAGAGCATCCGGAGTATCAAGTCTTGTATGGTAGAAATCCGGGAGAGCGTGGTTCAATGCAGTGATACCTGTTGAACGCATACCAGCCTGTGCAAAAGCGGCAGAATCAGTTGCACCTCCGAGCGGAGGAACCATTCCTTTTCCGCAAGGAATTTTAAGTTCTTCACAAGCCTCATAGAAAAGATCTGAAACGTCCTTATCTACCTTAACTGTACCGTTCAAATCACGGTAGTTAACACTGAGATATTCCGACTGTGCTATTGTATCATATGAATAAACGAATGTAGGAACATCATTAAATTCGTCTTTATGTGCTTCGCACCAAGCTTTAGCTCCGCGAAGTCCTGCTTCTTCAGAACCTGAAAGAACAACACCTATCTCTGTATTTTCAAACTCAATTCCTTCATCCTGAAGCATTTTAAGAATTGCAATACCCATATAACAACCTGTAAGGTTATCATTTGCGCCGTCAACAACCCTTTTACTGTTCCACATAAAATATAAACAGAACCAGAAAGGAACAAATACAAGAGCGATAAGTCCGAGCTTAATTCCAAGTTCATTGCTGATAGCACCTGCAATACGAGCAATTGAAATAGCAAGAGTATAGAAGGCTCCAATGAAGCATACGATCATATGAATATCGAATCCTAGATATGTAAACTTATATTTAAAAGGCCACTCCCATGCAGCATCGGGATGTCCGTTAAATATAATTCTTCTTTTTACCTCACCTGTTGGTTTTTTAAAACCTGTAGCATTATGTCCTGTCTTTTCTTTAAAGAATTTGTCAACAGTCTTTTTATAAAGACCGAACTGAAGAACACAAAGTGTAAGACCGAGTGCAATAAAAATAACAGAAACTATCGGCTGAATGAAATAAAAAGCAAGTGCAATAAAGCAGAATGTAATTGTAAAATATATCCATCCGAAAAATGAACCGGGATTTTCTTTGAACTCCTCTACATATACTCTGTCACAGCCAAGATCCTTCATTTGTTTTGCCGCATACTCGCAAGCTTGATGTTCGCCCTTTGAACCTGGATCTCTCTTTTCAAACTTATTGCAGATATATGTGATTTCATCAATCATATATTGCGCCGCTTCATCCTTTTTATCAATAACTTTCTTCAAATCCATATGATTACCCCCTTATAAATCTATGTTAATACTTTATCATATTTATAATAAAAAATCAACTAAATAATAAAATTAAAAGCACGAGAAAAATAATATTTCTCATGCTTTTAACAAATTATATAATAATTTTATTCACCTTTCATTTTAGCAAAGCAATCGCTGCAATATACCGGTCTGTCATCCTTTGGTTCAAAAGGAATTTTAGCTTCTCCGCCACATGATGCACAAACTGCTGTGTGATACACTCTTTCACCACGAGCAGCGTTTTTGCGGGCTATACGGCACTCTTTACATGATTTAGGTTCATTTACAAGTCCTTTCTCCGCATAAAATTCCTGTTCACCTGCTGTGAAAACGAATTCGTTACCACAAGTTTTGCAGATGAGTGTTTTGTCTTCGTACATTTTAAAAACCTCACTGAATTTATTTTTACCCCATACGGAATTGCACCGTATCATTGAAAACAATGCTCATCTTTGAGTGACGGGCTGATAATCAATAATCATTTTTGAATTTTCGCAATTTTCTGCGGATACGTTGAATGGTATTATCCACAGACTTAATATCCATATCAAGAATGTCCGAAATTTCGGATGATATAAAACCTAAAATGCAAAGCTTATATACTCTAAGCTCTGTAGATGAAAGATTTGCATCGGCATACCGGTTAACTTCATCAAGTTTTTCTCTGAAAAGAAGAAAATCCTCAGGTGAAGGGTCTGAAACCTCAAGTAACTCCTG
This sequence comes from uncultured Clostridia bacterium, assembly GCA_937920235.1. Taxonomy (GTDB): domain Bacteria; phylum Bacillota; class Clostridia; order Oscillospirales; family Acutalibacteraceae; genus Fimenecus. The sequence goes on from CALGUK010000008.1 coordinate 16,929, forward strand.
TTCGTCAATGGAAATATAAAGATGTAAAGGATCCTTTTCGTTAATTCCGATTTTTCGCAGTGCTGAGATCATTTTTCTTGTAATAACGGTTTTAAAATATGTATCAAATTTAACACCACGTGCAGAATCATAAGAATATACGGCAGAAACAAATCCGATCATTCCCTCCTGATGCAAATCGTCATTGTCGAGACCGTTAATATATTTAAAAGAACGCGCTTTTTTTAAAATAAAATCAGAATATTTATTGATCAACTCGGTAAGAGCCGAACTGTCCCCGCTTTTTGCCAAAAGAACAAGTTGCTCATCATCAAGACTTTTTTTTGAAGAACCGGTGCTCAACAAATCACCTCAAAACGTTGATCATAAATATATACTTATATATAATTATATCACAAAAATTCACAATGTCAATAAAATATTATGTATAAATTAAACAAATTATTTTTAACACATAAATTAAGGCGACACAGTTAATATGTCGCCTTAAATTTATACAAAGAGCTGCAATAAAATCGTTGCCGAACTTAGCCCCATTATTACCGCTAATACAATAGCGACAACCTTAATAAATTTATCTCTGTTCATTTATTAAACTCCTAATATTTTTGATGCATCTTCAGATATCATTTTTGTCTTGTTTTCAGATTCGTTTCTTGATTCGCCGCAGGCTGTTATATAAACCTTAATCTTAGGCTCTGTTCCCGAGGGTCTAACAATAACCTTGCTATTATCCTCAAGAGAATAGGAAAGGACATTTGATTTCGGGAGATTTATTACACTCTCATCACCTGTGGCAATAATTTTCGAAACGCTTGTTTTATAGTCCTCAACTTTTGTTACACTCAATCCAGCAAATGATTTCGGTGCATTTTCGCGTAAAGAATTCATAATATCAGACATCTTCTGCATTCCGCTTGCACCCTCAAATGAATAGTTCAAAACAGTATTAAGATACATGCCGTATTTTTCATAAATGCTGTCCATAAATTGCTTTAAGGAAATTCCGTTAAGTTTATAATATGATGCCATCTCAGCAATCATAAGGGAAGCAACAACAGCATCCTTATCTCTTGCATGAACACCTCTGAGATAGCCGTATGACTCCTCCATACCGATAACAAAATTATCTTCTTTACCATCTTTTTCAAGATTTGTAATAAGCTCTCCGATGTACTTAAATCCTGTAAGAAGGTCAGCAACCTCAGCACCGTATGATGAGCAAATTGCTTCAATAAGCGGAGTTGTGACGATAGATTTGACAACAATTGGATTTGACGGAAGCTTGTTTTGTGCTTTAAGATTTGACAACAAGTATTCACAAAGCATTGCTCCGACTTCATTTCCCGTCATAAGAACATACTCATCACCGTCTTTAACAGCAATGCCTACTCTATCGCAATCAGGATCGGTTGCAAGAAGTAAGTCGGCATCCGTTCCTTGGGCTGTTTCGATTGCACATTCAAATGCCTGACGGATTTCCGGATTCGGATAAGGACAGGTCGGGAATTTTCCGTCCGGTTTTTCCTGTTCCTTAACAACAGTTACATCCTTTACACCCGCTAACTTAAGAATTTTTCTGACCGGCTTATTACCTGCGCCGTTTAAGGGAGTATATATAAGCTTAAGGTTAGCTTTTATAATTTTATCTGAATTTATAAGGCAGGATAAAACTTTTTCATAGAATTCATCATATAGCCAATCTTCAATATAATCCACCATGTCCTCAGCAAGAGCGTCCTCAAATCTCATTGTTTTAACACCGGTAAACATATCGGTATTCTGAATAAAGCCATATGTTTTTGCAGCTGCATCATCCGTCATCTGATATCCGTTGGGGTCATAACATTTAAAACCATTATATTTTGAGGGATTATGGCTTGCTGTTATGATAATACCCGATGAACATCCGAGTCTTCTGACAGCAAAAGAAAGCATAGGTGTAGGAACAAGTTCGGGATAAATATAAACCTTTATTCCGTTAGCCGCAAGTACACCGGCAGCACTCTCGGCAAACTCCTTTGATTTGATTCTCGAATCATAAGCAATGGCAACAGACGGACTTTCAAAGGACTCATTCAAATAATCAGCAAGCCCTTGAGTTGCCTGATTAACTGTATATACATTCATTCTGTTTGTGCCTGCACCGATTACACCGCGTAAGCCTGCAGTTCCAAACTCAAGATTCTTATAAAAACGGTCAAGTATTGCTTCATTATCGCCTTTTATGCTTTCCAGCTCAGGAATAAGATCCTTATCAGCAACCGCTGATTCAATCCATAAATCATAAAGCTTGTTAATATCGTTCATAATATGACCTCCATAATTTTATATATACATTTTATCCCAATTTTTACTAATTGTAAATATATATTTATTTTTATATTGAAAATAATATGTATAATATTGTATAATTATAATAAATTTTCTGATATGAAGGAGGAGATATTATGTTTTCGAAAGTTATTAGCCTTGGTCTTTTCGGTATGGAGGCATATAAGGTAATCGTCGAGGCAGATATCTCCGGCGGTCTGCCGAGATTTGATATTGTCGGACTTCCCGATACTGCTGTTTCCGAAAGCAGAGAACGTGTGCGTGCTGCAATTAAAAATGCTAATCTGCAATATCCGACAAGCAGAATTACCGTAAATCTTGCACCTGCAGATATGAGAAAAGAAGGTCCGATATATGATTTGCCTATTCTTATTGCATTGCTATGTGCAAATGAACAATTAAAAAATGTTACTGAAGATATGGCATTTATCGGTGAGCTTTCACTTGACGGAGAATTGAGAAAAATAAACGGCGTTTTACCTATGGTTCTATGTGCGATAAAGAACGGAATAAAAAAGATTTTTATTCCTGCCGAGAATATAAACGAGGGTGCTGTTGTTAAAGGTATTGACGTTTATCCTGTTAAAAATCTTTTTTCACTTATTAAACATCTTACGGGAATTGAAGAGATATCACCAGTCACAAGTGATGATTATACTGAATATTATAATCCGATAAACATGCCTGATTTTTCGGATGTACGAGGTCAGGAAGAGGTCAAAAGAGCTCTTGAGGTTGCCGCTGCAGGCGGACACAATGTCCTTATGGTTGGACCGCCTGGTTCGGGAAAGAGCATGCTTGCAAAGAGAATGCCGTCCATTTTGCCTGATATGACATTTGACGAGTCTATAGAAACTACTAACATATATTCAATTGCAGGTGCGCTTCCGTCGGGAATATCTCTGATTCGTTCAAGACCGTTCCGTTCGCCCCATCACACCGTATCCTCTGCAGGATTATCAGGAGGTGGTGCAATACCCAAACCCGGTGAGGTTTCACTTGCACATAACGGAGTTCTGTTCCTTGATGAATTACCGGAATTCACCAGAAATACTCTTGAAGTTCTTCGTCAGCCTATTGAAGACGGTATTATCAGTATATCAAGAGCGGCGGCTAAATTTCAATATCCTTGCTCTGTTATGATGATTTGTGCTATGAATCCTTGTCCCTGCGGATATTACGGTCATCCCACAAGAGTTTGCAGTTGCACAAACGGTGCTGCGCAAAGATATCTCAACAGAGTAAGCGGACCTTTAGTTGACAGGCTGGATATTCATATAACGGTTCCTCCCGTTGATTTTGAAAATTTGTCCGGAAATGCCCGTGCGGAAAGCTCTTCAGAAATCAAAAAAAGAGTTGAAAAAGCAAGAAAAATTCAGCATGAACGATTTAAGGGCACAAAAATAACCTGTAATGCTAAAATGGATGCCTCTGCAACACGAAAATTCTGCAAAATGTCGGACGATGCACTTTTAATACTGAAAACAGCATTTGAAAGGCTGTCACTTTCTGCAAGGGCATACGATAAGGTTCTTCGTATTGCAAGAACTATTGCGGATCTTGAAAATTCCGAAATAATTGAAACGCATCATATTACCGAAGCAATTCAGTACAGAAGCTTTGACAGAAGATTTGATGAATAGAAAAGTCCCCTACTCACATTCTGAGTAAGGGACTTATTTTTATTTTGAAACTTTAGTTATCTGAGGAATTTTACCGATTACTGCAGCAACAACAGTTGTAATAATAATTTCGGGTATCATATAAAATCCGTTATAAATTATTGAGTAAACAAGAGCGAGTGCATTTCCGCTGAACGTGTCAAGTATAGTTTGTCCCCAAGAGTAAAATCCTTCCTGCGAGAAGAACCATTCTGCCCATGAACCGAACAGTATATATCCCGATATGATATGGCAGATATATCTGAGCAGTAATGTTGTAAAAGCACCCAACGCTAATGAAACAGCATTATTTTTTATAGCCTTTTTATACATTGCCGAAAGACCGAGAACCGTATAAGCTATAATATAATCAAGAGCAAACATAAGTACAATATTTAACAGACTGCCGAGATATTCATCAGATGATGGCATAATCATTTTGCTTATAGTTCCCATACCCATAACCATCTGAACTGCTGAGTAAAGCAAACCGGTAATAACACCTTTGCTTATTCCGTATTTCCACGCAACGAGTATAACGGGAAGCATACTTACAATTGTTATTTGACCACCGAATGCCATTTCAGGAATAATTGATTTTGAAACTAATTCCAAAACCGCTGCCAAAGCAATCATTATTGCACTTTCGGCAAGCCAATAAAGCCAAACCATATTTTTTCTTTTCATTCTCTTTACCTCCAAATAAAAAAATTCAGCCAAGGAATACCGCAAGGCTGAATGAAAATTTCCTACGCCGGCATTATCCGTGTCAGGTTCGATGGTCAGAGGCGGAATAGCCTCAATCTCAGCCGACATACCGTCAGCACCCATATACTTATTTACTTGGCTGATTACATTATACACCCTTACGATTCTTTGTCAAGTAAAAAATGTGATAAAGAAGAATAACGTAATTGAGTTTTATTATTATCGATCATTGATTTTACACAACTATCTGTTCCTACAAGAACAAGCAATTTTTTCGCCCTTGTAACTGCTGTATATAACAAGTTTCTGTAACACAATCTGCTGTTAACGGACAAAACAGGCAAAATTACGGCATCGAATTCACTTCCCTGACTCTTATGAACCGTAACAGCAAAAGCGTGCTCAATTTCATTGAGTTGTTCCTTGGAATAAGTTGCGCGCTTACCTGAAAAGTCAATAACGATAACATCCCTTTTAATATCAATTCTTTCAATATATCCGATGTCTCCGTTATAAATACCGTCCCCGTCTTCACTGTCAGATTCCCAATGAATATTGTAATTATTTCTTATCTGCATTATTTTATCGCCTTCTCGGAAAATGCGATATCCGAAGACGAGCTCTCTCTTATCAGGTGAAGGAGGATTAAGTGTCTCCTGCAGTACTTTATTAAGATTAACCGTTCCGGACTCCCCCTTTTTTGAAGGACAAAGAACCTGAATTTGTGTTAACGGATCAAATCCGTAAGCATTGGGTAATCTGACCGATGATAAATCCTTTATTGTTCTGACTGCATCAGCGGGAAAAGTACGGTTCATAAAATAAAAATCGCCGTCCTTATATTCTGTCTGAATCATATTACCGTTAACTATTTTATGTGCGTTGAGAACTATATTGCTTTGTGATGACTGTCTGAAAATTTCTTTAAGTTCAACTACGGGAAGAAGTTTTGAATCAGTTAAATCCTTTAGGACATTACCGGGACTAACGGACGGCAGCTGATTACTGTCACCAACCATAATAAGTCGGCATCCCAATGGCAAAGCATCAAGCAATCTTGAGAACAGAAAAATATCGACCATGGACATCTCGTCTACAATCAAGACCTGGCAATCAAGAGGGTTTCGCATATTTCGTTTGAAAGAAATATGTTCATCTTCTCCCCATTCAACTTCAAGCAACCGGTGAATTGTAGTAGCAGTTCTGCCTGTCGCCTCTGTCATACGCTGTGCCGCGCGTCCTGTGGGTGCACAAAGAGCAATATCAAGACAATCCTTTTCAAACATATTGATTATGCCGTTAAGCGTTGTTGTCTTTCCCGTTCCCGGCCCGCCGGTTAAAATCAAAACTCCTTTATTAACAGCAGTTATAATAGCTTCTTTCTGTAAATCAGCATATCGAATATTGTATTTTTCCTCTATTGAATCAATATATGTTTTAACATCTATGGGATTTTCGGGCGGAAATCTCAAAAGAACCTTTAATCTGTTAGCAATATTTTTTTCGGAATTAAATGCCTCAGGTAAAAACACATAGATTTTATCCTTGATTTCTTCTGTGACAATTTTTTTAGAAGTAATCATATTATCTATTGCAATTTCAATTTTTTCCGCAGATTCATTAAGAAAGGCAACAAGAGGCGGTATCATTTTTGCAACGGGAAGACAAGTGTGACCGTTATTATAATTATGCTTAATAAGGTGCTGCACAGCCGCCTGAATACGATACTCGCAATTGGGTTTGTTCGGAAGTTTTTCCGCAATTTCTTCTGCCTTTTCAAAGGATATGCTCTTTTCACCGTCACAGAGAATGTACGGATTATTTTCTATAATTTCTACAACGTTGTTTCCTAATTTTTTTATAGCCGATAGACTTTCCTGAGCGTTAAGTCCGTATCTGCCAAGATGCATAATCATCTTTCTTTCAGAACAGTGACGTTGGTATTCCTTTGCGATTTTTAATGCTTTTTCAGGAGATATTCCTTTAATTTCTGCCAAACGTTCAGGATAATTTTCCAATATATCAAACGACTTTTCTTTAAATCTGTCAACAATTTTTCTCGCTGTTGATTCACGGATTCCTTTTACGACACCGCTTGAAAGATATCGGTACAAATCATCTGCCGTTTTGGGCATAAGAATTGTGCAGGATTCAGCCTTAAACTGTCTGCCGTAAACTGCATGCTGATAATACCCTCCGACAAGCTCTATCTTTTCGCCTGATGACAGTTCCGGAAGAATTCCCGTTACTACGATTTCCTCACTTCCTGTATCTATTATCAAAACAGTATATCCGTTTGACACATTACGATATGTAATTTCGATTATTACACCGACTAATTTAATTTTACATTCAAAATCTTCCATCAAAAAAATCCTTTATATTCTCAGGCTTAGTGTAATAAATTCCGTTGCATTCCTTACAGATTTCAAGTAAATCGCTCTTTTCAAAATCAGATAATCCGAAATCAATTACAACAACCTTACAGTTTCTGCTGTTACAAAACAGACAGATTTTCATTTTTAATCCGTATGCCTTTTTACGAACATTATATGTATTTTTTCCGCACGGCAAAACGATAAAAATATCATCATTATTCCTCGGTAACAATAATTTTAACATAATTGCGTAGCAAATTGCAACAGTTCCTATAAGAACAAGCAACATAAATATAAACCAGATTAAAGAATCAAACATAATAATCACCTCACAACATTCTATGTCAATTACAGATTGTTGTTAAAAGTGAAATGTAAAGCATAATAATAAGACCGATGCAACAAAATCACATCGGCCTCTTTGATAAAGTTAATATATAAAATCAAATCATCTGCTGTTTGCTATCTCGACCATTGAGAAATAGAAATCATCGTACGATGAAGGATAATCTTTTGTTCCGCAGAAATCAAAATGGTCTGTCCCCTCTAAAGTTTCCATATAATACCATCTGCCCGGCTCTATTACTTCACCGTCTGAAATACTTTTTTCATAGCTTTTTGCTGTAGCTGCGTCACAAGAAGGATATAACGCACTTGCTAAGGGAACAATTCCGTCATGAGCAGCCCAATCCCCCTCAATAGTAACACCGTCATAGGTTTTCCCTTCAGAAAGCAACATCATTCCTGAAGAAATATAGAAAATAGGTGTAACGGTTTTATTTATAATCTGAGGACTGCCCGGGAATATTTCTTTGGTTGCCGATGTGCTGTAAGAATAGTAGTATGTATTCGGTGACAGTTTTATTTGTTCGTTAAGTTCTTTTGCACCTCGAATAGTTAAATCATAATAGCAGTTATCTTCTGCAAGATAATACTTTCTTACGTTTGACATGTTAATATTTGTTCTTAATTCCCCTTGTGTAGGAGTCAATCCGAAATGGCTCATCTGAAGTGAAAAGACAATAAAATTATTACCGAGTGTTGAACCGATTAAATTATAAAGAAAAACTACACCGTATAACGGATAACCGGGATCATAAAGAATATTAGCAACCTGTGTTCCGTTATGGGGACTTGAAAGAGTAATACAGGAGTGAACGCTGTCATTTCCTCCGAGGAAAAGCGGACTGACATCGTCGCCCGACATAGCAACCTCTTCCGAACAGCCAAAGGTAATAAGAGATGTGAAAAGTCTTATCGTTTCGCCTCCGAATGAGTGACCAACAAGATTTATCTTTTCATCAGGTGACCACGGCACACCCATCAACGGTCTGCCTTCATATGAAAAACCGTATCTATCGTGATTATGAGCCAATGAATGAGCTTCTCCGTAATCAACTACCGTTCCCGTAAGCTGTGCATAAAGCTCGCAGGCTCTGTCCCACGCACTGTTAAGCGGACCCACTTCAGCCGCATAAGCCTCGACACCCTGTTCATTGAACATTTCAATAAAATCAGTATCTGACAAAGAAAGTCCTCCGCCCCAATACGGCGAGAGATCATAGAATTGATTGGAAGGACCCCAACCGCCCATACCGTGAACAAATACGTACGGATAATTTGTTTTAAAAGAATTTTTGTTAATAGGTCTTACATCCACTTCATTATCCTGCCCGGTGCAAGCGGAAACGGGTATTGATGTGAATGAAACCATCAACAAAACAGCAAGTAAAACAACTATAGCTTTTTTCATAATATCCTCTCCTTGTTTTAGATTTTAATACTACAAAAATTTAAAGTCAATAAAAAACAGGATGTTATACACCCTGTTTAATAAATGAGTAAATCTGTAAGCCGAGTTCTGTCGTTTAAGGCAATTATCTATCTGCGATGTATGTTGCCATACACCTGAAGCCATCCTTCGGAGTATATGCCCAGCTGACAACTCCTGTCGATGTTGCATCGGGTAGGGTTTGCTCGGCCGTTACATCTCTGCAACGCCGGTGAGCTCTTACCTCGCCTTTCCACCCTTACCGTAAAAACGGCGGTTATTCTCTATGCACTTTCCCTAAGGTCACCCTCGGCGGCTGTTAGCCGTTACCCTGCTGTATGATGCTCGGACTTTCCTCACAGGCAAACCTGCGCAACTGCCCAACTTACTCATTATTATGTTATATTTCGATGCCGTCCTTTTTAATTTGGGAAATTCTGTTTCCAACAACCATATAGACATTTTTTGAGATATCCATCATCGGCTTATCTGCCATGGAATCCGTATAAAAATCATCAATTATGACATCGCCGTAAACCGAGCGAAAAACCTTCAACTTATGCTCTTTATAGCAAATTGAATTTATTTCGCCTTTAACGGGGTCAATATCGGATCCGATGTAATGCTTAATACCTATTCTGTCACAAATAATTTTTAATAAGCATTGTGGACATCCTGAGACGACAATGTCATCTTCCTTTTGAATTTCGGAATAAAATGGTTTAATTTTATGTTCGTTTAAATCCCAGAAAATCTCAAATTCATTATATATATCACTGTATTTCTGACAATATTCCTTAAATGCGGCACCATAACTTGACATCGCTTCTTCTACTGTAATTTTATCAAATTTATATCTGATAAAATCCTTTATGAATTTAGGAGCAAATTTAATAATTGTTTTAAAATCCTTCTTTAAAAAATAAAGAAAAATATCCATTATGCTCTCGCCATCATAAAGTGTATTATCGAAATCAAATACTCTCAAAATTCAAAACCTCACATTAAGCTGTAAGCAACATCAATCATCAAATCCGTTCGGATTGTTGCTCTGCCATCTCCAAGAGTCTTCACACATTTCCAGAAGGCCTCTTTCCGCTTTCCAGCCCAATTCATTTAGTGCTTTTGATGCTTCGGAATAGCAGACATCAAGGTCGCCGGGACGACGAGGTGCAATTTTGTATTCAATTTTCTGACCCGATGCTTTTTCAAATGCCTTTACAATATCAAGAACACTGTATCCGTTGCCTGTACCGAGGTTATATACATTGACATCAGGCTCGTCTTTCAATATTTTTTCAACAGCCTTAACATGACCGATTGCAAGGTCAACAACGTGGATATAGTCACGGACACCTGTTCCGTCGGGAGTATTGTAATCGTCTCCGAAAACATTGAGATATGGCAACTTTCCGACAGCAACCTGAGTGATATACGGCATAAGATTATTAGGAATTCCATTTGGATTCTCACCGATTTTACCACTCTTATGAGCACCGATCGGGTTAAAATATCTGAGAAGAGTTACCGCCCAATCCTTATCTGCCTTATGAAAATCCTCAAGGATTATTTCGATCATGTATTTTGTTGTACCGTAAGGATTTGTTGTACCGCCCGTTTTCATATCTTCTTTAAGCGGAGATACGTTTGTGCTTCCGTAAACAGTTGCGGATGAACTGAAAACAATTTTCTTACAGCCGTATTCAGCCATAACCTCGCAAAGGGCAAGTGTACCGCCGATGTTGTTGTCATAATACATAAGTGGCTCTCTGCAGCTCTCTCCGACCGCCTTAAGACCCGCGAAATGAATACAGGCATCAATCTTATGATTTTCAAATACCTTTTTCATATTCTCTTTGTCTCGGATATCATACTGATAAAAAGCAAAATCCTTACCTGTTAACTCACGAACTCTGTCAAGCGATTTTGCGCTTGAATTATATAGATTATCAACTACAACAATTTCATACCCGGCATTTAATAACTCCACACAAGTGTGAGAACCGATAAATCCGGCACCACCCGTAACTAAAATACTCATGCATTATCCTCCTTAGCAATAACTGTACCCTCAAAAAATGTTTCAAGAATCTTCTTATAATCTGCGCCCTTAACAGCCATATAATTTGCAGCAGTCTGACTCATTCCAACACCGTGTCCTTTACCGAATGTTTCAACTGAAAAAAGGTCTTTTTCTGCGTCATAAGAAATATCAAAGCAAACAGAGTCAAGCTCATCAATACCCATAACATTCAATCTGAACTCTACACCTGTCATTTCAACTCCTCCGACAATAACGGAATTTACGTATCCGATATCCTCGGAAATGATTTCATTATGTGACTTTACGGTTATCCACTTTGAAGGATCACTGTCAAGACTTATGTCAGGATTTTTTCTCAAAATTATATTCCTTAAAGCTGATGAAGAATATTCTTTTGTGTGATGATAATCATTGACCGATACATCGGGATTATCCTGCAAAGTTACACTTTTTAGATAAGGAATTATATTTGAGACGTCAAATGTTGACTTGGCACTTGCAAGGTGATACGGAGCTAATGCAAGACCTCCGTTATATGTAAGATATTCACCGAACACCTCGTCAACTGCATCTTTTACGACATCATTATATGTGCTTGAAATCTGAACGCCTGATATGGTGTAATTATTCCCGTTAAATTTAAGGAATGTATAAATTGCAACCGTCTGTGCCTTAACGACATCCGTTCTGAAGCCACTGCCGAGTTCTGCCGTTACAAGACGCGCTAGCGCTTCTCTTGCATCAATTTCTTCACCGTTTACTGTAATGATGTCAGGAGCAAGATGGTCAGTAATTACTGATTTAGCGGCAATATCGCTGCTTGACATTTTAAGAAACTCTGAAACAATAAAATCAGAAATCTTTAAAAGAGATTTATCAACGTCCGGCTCAGCAGGTTTATTGATGGCGGGAGGATTTGTAGTTGTAGGATCAGTTGTTTGCTCCTCTTTGCTGAAAAGGGAGCTGAAAATCCCCGAAAACTCACTTCCGCTGCCCTGTGAATGAAAAACGATACCAATAACAGCGGCTATAACTATTGCGAAGCCAAGAATAACGGCAAGAATTGCAAGAGGCTTTTTACCTACGGATTTTTTATCGTCATCAGTAATCAAATTTTCTTCATTTTCTTCTGAAATCTCAATGCCTATACTTCTCTTACCCGACGCTTTTTCACCTACAAGCTCAATAAGTTCAAGTGCGGCACTTTCAACAAACGAGGATTCTGACTCGTTTTCAGACATATAAAGCTTTCTGACAACTGCCGATTCATCACCTGCAACAGCAATGCAGAGATATTTGACATCTCCCGACGAATAAATATCGCTGATACATGCACCGATGTTAGCAGATGAAAGATCCAGACTGACCTTAGCCAATTGTGCCGCGTATTCCGTAACATTCACATTACCCTTATCTTCAACATGAGGCGTAAAAACAAAAACATCATTGAAGCCGATAACATAATCTCCACAGCTTTTAAGCACTTCAGCATTTTTTGTACCGTTAACAGCGACAACTGATCCGGATGATTTCAACTGTTCAACAGCCTTTAAGACCTTTTCGTTATTAACACTTTTTTCTTCATAATAATCGTTTGGTATATCACCGGGCATAATGTGTGAGTCAAGGAAAGGAACAACACCTTTTCTTAAAACAGAATCAATTCTGTTATTATCAATCGGAAGCAGTATAAGATACTGAGAGCCGTTATCCATACCGAAACCGGAATACATTCCGTCATCAGTTATAAAAACGGTTGCCGGTTCCGGAAAAGCGGACATAACCATTTTCTTTTTATCGTCCATGCAAGCGATTTCAATTTTATTAAGAACAGTAGGATTATAAACTACGTCAACATCAAAAGCCTGAATCAAAGCATTCTTAAAGCGAAGATAATTTTTGATATCAACTGCTGTGATAATAATGTCCTCTGTCTCAAAAGCATCCTGTAATGCGACAAAAAGCTCTCTTATATCCTCGAACTCATCAAATTTAAGATTTTCAGAATATGCTTTGATACTGCTTTCGATTCTCGCCTTAAAGCGAGAAAACGACACGCTTTTGTCAACATTCAGTGACAATATTTTTGCATTCATATCAAAAACCTCTCTTTACCCTGTATATAATTGCAAACTTCAAATGTCTGCAAACTTATTTTAACTGAATTGTGTTCACGATTGTTATACATTTTCGTTTAGCGACGCCTTACTGACATCTACGGAAATACCCTCATCATCCCGTACCATTTTACCGACAACAACAAGCTTTGCTCCATCAGATTCATTCGAATCAGCTACAAGAGTAATCAGTTTATCGTCTGTCCGAATTGAAACATCTGTTTTGATTATACTTCTCTGTCTGATACCATCAACAAATGATGAGAATTTTGTATCTGAAGAAAAATCAACGATATCATAGGAAAAACTATTATCTGCTGAATTATCAGAAACAATCAAAACTGCAAATACCTTATAATAGTATGTTTTATAAATAGTTCTGAATGATATCACGGGAGACTCTTTATAACCGTCTAGCGATTTATACTTCTTCAACGAATAAAAAAATGTATTTTCCGCGTCTGAATTACCGTATATAACGGTATTCTCATCAAGCTGATCAAAAGAATTTCTGAAATCGGCATAAGGGCATCCGAATACACTTTCGTTCATGTAAAAATCGTGATTTTTATAAAAATCATTATCCGTTCCTTGAACGACCTGTACGAATTTGTCGGATGAATCAAGACTTAACCAACCGATAAAATTATTGTTCTGAGCGTAAAACGGTGCAAATGACACATCCATCTTTTCGGGAAATAATACATTCGGATAATCAGAAAGTACCTCTTGCCATTCTTCTGACGAACGGTCGGAATTGATCGTTGTATCTTGTGTGTTCAATGAATTGGCATCAAGAATCTTTGAATATTCTCGGTATTCGTTAAAGAACTTAACGAATGCTATCAGACAAACGACTATTGCAATTACGGAAATATCCATTACCAATTTACGCAGTTTTTCTTTCGCGCTGTCGGTTTTTACAGGAAAAATCATACCGAAAACATCATAAAAGATTTCATTAAAGGTTCGAACTCTTTTTTTAGGGGCAGAAAGATCTGATGCTACAATCTCAGGCTCCTGTTCCGTCACATTTTCCGTCTCATCTGATACAAGTGTATTCTCTTTTGTCGCGACATCATCGGGTTGAGGAAGAGTTACGTATTTCTCAGTAATATCAACAAAGGTAATACCGTTTTCTGTAACATGCTTTGCATCGGAATATGAAGAAACCTCCTCCAGAAGTGACTCGATTTCAATATCCGATTGTTCATGGGAATTAATATCCGGTAATGAATCAAAAACTTCTGCATTATCTTTTTTTATATCCGTGATTTCATCCTCGGTTATACCTAATTCTTCACGAAGCTTATCAAAAGAAAGCATATTGTTTTTATTTTCATTATCTGCCATCCCTTGATACCTCCGTAGGATACCATTTAGCATCATTTGCAAACGGATTATTTATTCCGTGTTTTTTGTAATAGAGCTGCGGATATTTTGGATTTTCATTAATATATGCGCCTGATGTATCAACATTTGCGTCCTCACCGGGACGAACCATACGAGCGACAACTACAAGGCTGGTTCCTGCTCTGTAACCCGGCATATCGAGTGATCTGTTACAGGTCTGTAATGTAAGGAACTTGTCGCCTTCCTGAATATCAACACCCGTGAAATATAATGTTCTCTTATTGAGTTCTGCTACATAGCCCTTGATATTTTCAGGCTCAAAATTATGAGGATAAATATAGTTGAAGATATATCCGTTATCATCCTGTGCACCCTGGTTTGAAATAAACACGGCATAGATCTTCCATTTATAATAGCTGTCAAGAGTATTGAACTCTACTACGGGATGCTCCTTGTAAAATTCCAAATCTTCATATTTGTTCAAATCCGAAAATACTGTTCCGTCATATGTAACATTATCCGAATAGTAGGCTGCATGACCGTAAATGATTGTATTTGAATCAAGGTCTGACGGAAGATTTCGGTAATCCATAAAGATTGCACCGCGTTTGTCCTTCTTAGATTCAAAGTTGTGTGTCATATAATACTCATTATCAACAGTTTGTACTACAGGGAAATTGATATTTGTGTCGGGAATCTTAATCCATCCGACAGTTTCCGGATTCTGATCAACATAAGAAGAATAATCAGGTTTTTCAACCTGCTCAGTGGGGTTTTCGTTTGACTGACCTGTCAAGTCATCAACAATATTGCCGTTGTTATGCTTGTCAATAAAGTATTTTGCAACAAATACTGAGGAGACAAGAAAAGCAACAATACATACTATAAGTATAACTTTTTTTATTATGGCATTATTCTTTTTTTCCATAATTTACACTCCTATCATTTTTATTATCATATTTAAGGCTTCATCGGAAGCGCTTAATCGGTTTAATATGCGGACATCGTCCGCAAATTTGTTATTGAGTCTTTTAACGACTGTTTGTTTACCGTCGGAGACAGCTATATATATCAATCCGACAGGCTTATCGGTGTTATCTGACCCCGGTCCTGCAATTCCCGAAACAGCAACGGCAATGTCCGAGCCGGAGACTCTCAACACTCCCTTAACCATTTCACGTACAGTTTCTTCACTTACTGCTCCGTATGTTTTAAGAGTCTCCCCTTTTACGCCGAGCACTTTTTCTTTGATTTCATTACTGTAGCTTACAATACCGCAGTTGAAAACAGAAGAAGAGCCGCTGACATCGGTTATTCTTTTTGAGATGAGACCTCCCGTGCATGATTCCGCACAGGAAAGGACTATCTTCTTACTCCTTAAAAGACTGACTACTTTTTCTTCAGGTGTCATCGCAAACTCCTAAAAGCATATATTTTTTATTGTTGTCTGAGCAAGTGCTCTTTCAATCAAGCCCTCAATATCAAGAGCCTTCTCCGCGTCTTCAATAATGGAAATCTGCGGTTTAGTCTTCGGATGTTTAGGTGTAAAGACGGTGCAACAATCTTCATAGGGCTCTATTGAAATATCGAATGTTGCAATTTTTCGTGAGACTCTGATGATTTCATCCTTATCAAGACCGATAAGCGGTCTGAAAACCGGCATTGATACAACAGCATCCGTACAAGCTAAGGCATTTAATGTCTGACTTGCAACCTGACCGAGACTTTCACCTGTAATAAGTGCTTTGCAATCCTCTCTGTCGGCAATTCTCTGAGAAATTCTCATCATAAATCTTCTCATAATAAGAGTAAATAACTCCTCCGGACATTTGTCCCTTATCTCTTCCTGTATCTCGGTAAATCCGACTGTAAAAAGACAGATATTACCGCTGTATCTTGATACCTGCTGCAAAAGTCTGTGTACCTTTTCTTCAGACTGCGGTGAGGTATAAGGAGGAGAAGCAAAATGAATTGCATTGAGTACAAGCCCTCTTTTTGCCATCATATATGCTGCAACAGGACTGTCTATACCTCCGGAAATGAGAATTGCGGATTTACCTGCAGTACCGGTTGGCATACCGCCTGCACCTTTTGTCTGATTACCGCGGATAAATGCGTATTTTTCCCTTATTTCAACAGTAACGAGAATGTCGGGATTTTTCACATCAACCTTGAGGTGCGGAAAAGCCTCTAAAATTGCACCGCCGACCTCTGCGCAAATCTCCGGAGATTTAAGCGGGAATTTTTTATCCGATCGTTTTCCTTCAACCTTAAATGTATTAGCGTTTTGAAGCTGCTCCGATAGATATTCGGGAGCACTTTTCAGAATAACATCCATATCCTTTTCGACCTGCAGGGCTCTCGAGAAAGCTGCAATTCCGAAAACACGGCTTATTCTGTCACTCACCTCATCCATATCAATAAAATCATCTGACGGGACAACAGAAACAGTTGACTGTTCTTTTCTGTATTCAAAATCACCGAGATTTTTTATTCTTTTTCGGATATTTTTTATAAGTATATCCTCAAATGTAGAACGGTTTAGCCCTTTAAGTGCCAGTTCACCGTTCTTAATAAGTATAATTTCTTTCATGTCTATCTCCTAACACGATTTATTGCTTCGGTAATACCATTATACAACAAATCGAGTTCATTTTCTGTGGTAGTTTTTGACAAGCTTATTCTCACTGCACTGTCAATACTTTTCGGTGACAAGCCCATAGCCGTGAGAACCTCGCTCCGATGTCCCTTAGAGCAGGCAGAACCTGCAGAAATATAGATTTCCTTTGCAGAAAGGGAATTGAGCATAACCTGAGACGGAACACCATCGACAGAAATATTTATTATATACGGCAAGCTGTCGTCTGCAGAATTAACGGTAATTAGATCAGACGGTTTAATCTTGTTTATAAAATATTCTCTGAGCGAAGATACTCTTTCAAGATTTTTTTCAATGTTTCCTATGTCTCTGACAGCCTCACCGAACGCGCATATCGCAGGTGTGGCTTCAGTTCCTGAAAACAGTCCGTTTTCCTGTCCTCCGCCGAGAACATACGGTGATATCCTTGAAGAGTTATTGACAAATAATGCTCCCGCACCCTTGATACCATGAATTTTATGAGCACTCATACTCATAAGGTCAATCCCGTATTTTTTTGGCTTGAGGGGTAACTTACCGAATGCCTGAACAGCATCGCAATGATAGTATGCTTTTGATTTCTTATTTTTGATTATTCTCTTTATTTGAGCAAATTCCTGAACTGAACCGACCTCATTATTGACAGCCATAACGCTGACAAGCACTGTTTTTTCATCAACGGCATTTGAGAGCTCTTCCGTATTGATCTTACCGTTTTTTTCGGGTTTAAGATATACTACCTCAAATCCCTGTTTTTCTAAACTTTCAAAACACCTTAAAACGCTCGGATGCTCAAGATGAGTAGTAATTATTTTATTGCCTTCACGGTGCTTTGCACTGACCGAGCCGAAAACAGCAGTATTGTTAGCTGTTGTTCCGCTTGGGGTAAAATAGATTTCACCCGAACTGCAACCAAGCACATCCGCAACGGCAAGGCGTGCACTGTCAACCTCTTTTTTTGCATTAAAACCGCACAAATGAAGAGAAGAAGGATTGCCGTAATTAAGGTTCATCATTTCGAGTGCTTTTTTTACTGCTTTTTCACACGGTTTTGTCGTTGCACTGTTATCAAGATAAACGCTCAAACACTTATCCCCCATTCTGTATAAATAGACATTTTAATTATACTACAAAAACTGACATTTGGCAAATATAAATTGCACTTTTTTTCGGTATATTTATAAATTTTTTGTTAACAATATTTGCAAATCAATAAAGGAGTGATTGATAATGAACAAAACAGCATTGACCAGTCGTGGAAAAATAAGAATTATTCTATACTTTTCCGCATTATTTATCGTATTGTCTGTTTTATGTGTTATCAAATCTGTTGAAGCAAACCGCTATAAGCAGGAAGCAATGCTGACAAAACAAATGGCTCTGATTGCGCTTGATGAAAACTTAAGTAATATATCGTCTGACCTTGAAAAAACAATATATGTCAGCACTCCGACAATGCTTTCTAAATTATCGGCAGAACTTTGGCGCGAATCATCAAATGCAAAAAATTACCTTTCTATGCTTCCAACCGGAGACACGGAAATTAATAATATATATAAATTTTTATCACAAATCGGTGAATATGTGATGTCACTTGAAAGAAAAAGTTCATCAGGCGAAAAGCTTTCTGATAAAGAAAGAGAAGAGTTGAAAAATTTATACGACTACAGTGAAAAGCTGAATTTAAAGATAAATCAAATGTGTCACGATATGCAATACGGTAGTCTTACATTTGAGAATCCTGACATATCTATAATGACAGATAACAATGATATAAGCAACATTGGAGAAAGCTTTAACGATACAGAACAGACGATGACGGATATTCCCACATTGATATATGACGGACCTTTTTCTGACCATCTACTGCAGAGTGAATCAAAAGCTTTAAAAGGCTTAAAAGAGGTTTCGGAAGAAGAAGCAAAGAAAATTGCCGATAGAATAAATCCATATCAGGATGAAAAGCTTATAACAATGGAAAAAGAAGATGGCGATCTCCCCTGCTATGTATTTAAAGGCGAAAGAATAACTATAGGAATAACACAAAAAGGCGGAAGACCTTGTTATATGCTAAACTCCGATTTTTCGGGCGAAATTAAGACAGATTATAATACAGCAGTTAAAACCGCAAAAGCTTTTCTCGATAAAATCGGATACGAAAATATGAAAGAAACTTATTATTATACCGACGACGGAGTTTGTACAGTGAATTTTGCTTATACCGAAGGTAATACTGTTATATATACCGATCTAATAAAAGTAAATGTTTGTCTTGAAACGGGTAAGGTTTTATCATTTGATGCCAGCGGATATCTTTATAATCATACTGACAAAAGAGAGACATCCTCAAAAATAAGTATTGAGCAAGCAGAAAATATCCTTAATGATTCTCTCGAAATAATTGACACACAAAAATGTATCATTCCGACGGAATGGGGCACGGAGAACCTATGTTACGAAATACATTGCCGAACTGACAATGACCGAGAACTTCTTGTATATATTGATTGCCTTACCGGAGAAGAAGACAACATATTGATTTTGCTTTACAGCGACGGCGGAGTTCTTACTAAATAGTATATTTCAAATATAAATACAAATAATATAATCACAAATATTCAGGAGGAATAAATATGAAAAAAATATTAACCATTTCGCTTATATTAACAGCGGTTATCTGCGTATTTCTGACAGGATGCAACAATGCAGAAGACGGAAAAGTAACAGAAAACAACAATTCAAAAACAGAGAATAATCAAGGAACATCTCAGAACAGTAATAACAACTTGGTTGATGATGCCATTACGGACGCAAGTGAAGATGCAAGCAAATTTGCCGAAAATGCAGGTGAAGCTGCTTCTGATGTTGCTGACGGAGTCGGTGAAGCAGCATCGGATGTTGCCGACGGTGTAGGAAAAGGCTTCAAGGATGCAGTAAACTAAAAATATAAGGGCTGATATTAAAATAATATCAGCCCATTTTTTGTTTTTTCTCCATTTTCTTCCAATTGAAAAAACCGTATAAATCATTTACACAAAACACGGTAAAACATACAACTACAGATATATAAGAAGTGTCCTCAACGGAAGCGAGAGACCATAAAATTATCAGAACTATATCATTTGCCGCGTAAGCCAAAGCAAAATAGGGACTTCGTCTGAAGGTTAGATATACAGCCATAAAGCTTGTTGTTACAGACAGTGTACTCGGCAACAGATTGACAGTATTGAAGTATTTTAAAATATGATAAAATAAACATGTAACTACTAATGACAAAACAAGCATAAGAACAACATCTCTTGCAGAAATTCTGTTAACCTTAACCTCTGTTCTTTTATTGTTATACGGATTTCTGAGCCATGAAATCAAGGCAAGAACAGCCATGGGCAAGGTCATGCCGAGATATGTTATCATCTCACCGTAATAGGAAAACTCCCACGAAACAACACCATATAAGACACTGAATACAACAGTCAGCAGCTGTCCTATCGGATTCCCCTTAGCGTTTAGAATCAAAAATGTTGCTCCGATAATCGAAGCCGTAAGTATCAGTATATCAGAACCATCAAAGGCGAAATACGAAATGCATATCGCAGTTACCGACATCAACCAAAGACATATCTCAAGTTTAGTAAAATATCCCGACAGTTTACTCATAAAAAACCTCAAAAAAAGCATCCGTCTGATATATCTTCTGAGACCTAACGATATATCAAGCGGATGCTGTGCATCTCACTACCCGGTGGCAGTTAATTTTGATAATATATTTGCTGTTGTTTTATAAGATTATATATAATAAGCTCGCCGCTGTCAAGATCCTCATTTAACATATTAACAGCAGAAATACAATTATTCTCATAGGTTGTATAATAGTAAATACCTTTATCTGTATTGCAACAGGATGAATATACGGTTTTCATAAATCCGTCCCCTGCTCTGACTGTTCCGTTGATCTGTGAAACAGATCCCAGAATATGAAAAAACTGACTTACACTATCGTTTTCACCATCATCGCACACAGAATTAAGTCGGTTGAATACTGCTCTGACAAATCTTGACATTGAGGAATTATCACCAGGCAGTCCTATGGCCCCCATACCTCTGCTGTATTTATTGAAATCAAAACCTTCTGCAAATCTGGTTTCGGGTTCTTCACGCGTAAGGCTAAGGTAATTATTGAGATTAAAAATCTGTGACGGAAACTCAGGATTATTTGTAAGCACGCTCACCGGATTATAATATATTTTCAATCCTTCCTCCACACACTCAACCGTTATAGATGAGTCACGGTCGGAAAGCATCCAATGAAGTGAGGCACAAGGCAATTTATCGTTAAAATCAGCTGCGATGATATTGGTGCCGTAAAGAAGTTCTTTCGCCTCTTCTACACTTGAGCACAGACTTAAAACCCATGGAACAAACTCAAAAGGACATATATTATTTTTTTCATGGTTAAAATCCTTATAAACAGTTCTGTCAGGAAAATTTAGTGCAGCAACAGACAGACCTTTTTCATTGGTTGCATCATAATATAGCGGATATCCGTCTGAAACCGTTGCCATTCCTATCATTGCATAATGGCTATCATAAGATTTTCCGTTGCGGAAGTTAAAAGGATACCCTCTCGGAGTAACGACAACCTTTTCATCATAGTTATATTCAAGGTCAAGTGTTCTGCCGAAATAATGCTCTTTCGTTAAAAATGAAATAGAAGTACACATAAAAATCTCTCCTTTTGATTAGTATGTGTACTTCAAAACCGATTATTTTATTAAATTATTGCATAATATATTTTTTTGCTTTATAATCATTACATATTATCGGACGGAGAAAAAACATGAAAATTATTGCACCGGCATATTATAAAAAATTTAAGTGTATTGCCGAAAAATGCCGACACAACTGTTGTATCGGCTGGGAAATCGACATAGATGAGAGC
Organism: uncultured Clostridia bacterium; assembly: GCA_937920235.1. Lineage (GTDB taxonomy): Bacteria > Bacillota > Clostridia > Oscillospirales > Acutalibacteraceae > Fimenecus. The sequence continues at coordinate 38,872 of CALGUK010000008.1, forward strand.
ACACTGAAATCATATACATCCTTAAAAGGTAAATTCAGCCGAAAACTCAAAAGCGGAATTGCTTATAATGATAACTGTGCGTTCTTCAGACTAGACGGAAAAGGCAGATGTGCTTTTTTGAATGAAAATAACCTGTGCGATATAATTCTTAACCTTGGCGAAGATTCACTTTGTCAGATATGCTCGGACCACCCGAGATTCAGGAATTATTTTTCTGACAGAACGGAATTAGGACTCGGACTTTGCTGTGAAGAAGCCGCAAGGATAATATTATGTGACACAAACAATTTTTCGCTTGATACATTATCTGATGACAATAATAAAGAATACATTTCGGAAGAGGAAACCGAAATAACTGATTTCAGAAACAGAATTTTTGAAATAATTAAGAATAAAAGCATAAGAACAGATGCAATAGCGGAAGCTTTATCATCATATTGCGATACAAGATACATAAAAAAATCCGCAAAGCTTTGGGGTGAGTTCTTGTTGACGCTTGAAAGGCTCGATGATTACTGGGAAGTCATTCTCAACGAGCTGATAATTACTGATATTTCAGGAATAACTGTTCCAGAAAGCTTTGATTATATCTTCCGTAACTTTTTGACATATCTTATATACAGACATATCAATGAAGATTTTATAAAGGAGGACATACTGTTCATTTTATCTTCATATAACATTCTTGAATATCTGTGCAAAATGCATATTGCTAAAAACGAGTCCGTAACAGAGAGAGACATTATTGAATATGCCAGAATTTTCTCATCCGAAGAAGAATATTCAAGTGAAAATAAATATGAGATAATCAATTTTGCAAAATCAATTTAATGAGGATAAGCATAAAGCCAACACAAAAATGTGTTGGCTTATATAATGTCATAATTTATTCTGCCGCTTTTTGCAAGATCATTCGGACATCCAGAGCAGTAATATCTCCGTCGCCGTTCATATCTCCGGAAGAAAGCTTTTTTGGAGGCAAGGTAATGAGTCTTGCTGCATGCTGTAAAGCATATCTTACATCTATTGCAGAAACTGTTCTGTCTCCGTTAATATCTCCCATAACTACAGGAGCTGTAAGATACTCAATAGTTGTATTGATCTGTCCCGTAATTGAATCAACCATACTCTGCTGACTATAAGATAGTCCGGAAATATCAAAGCTGATAAGCTCATCCAATTGCCTTAATTCATCAGCACTATACTGTGTTCTGTCCAAGGACAAAGCAGATTCAACGGCAACGTAATATTCCGAATAGTCAGCAGCTCTTTTTTCCGGAGCATTTAAAATCGGGTCAGTAACTATTTTATTTGTATTAACCCCGTCCGAGCTTATAATTTCACAATAATACACAGCGCAGTTATCATCTGATGGTAATTCATAATACATTTGAGTGGCACCATCAATCAATACACCACCGATATTGGATTCAATCGTATTCTTATACCACTGATAAGTACAATTAAATCCTGCTGCATAAATCATAACATATTTATCGTTTACATCAATCTGATGGGTTGACTCATACATCAAAGCAGGAACAGTCTCAAATGATTTACCGTTACGCTCTGCCCAATCATGAGCGAAGGTATTCTCATATCCGAAAACTGTAAAATCTGACGAGGGAAAGCCCGTAAGGGACGAAAGCGTTCCCGAAACAGCTAAACCCTTTATAGTATCGGGAAGGCTTTTTATATCAATTACGCTTGCAAACCTTATGTACTGAATCTTGGAATATCTGAACGCATATCTGTTAACTGATGTTACGGATGGAAGGTCCAACATAAGAAGTTGATTACAATTGGCAAAGGTATTGTTATTGATTTCATTAAGTGATGTAAGAACAACAAGCTCCAATGCAGAGCAGTTTTGGAATGCATAAGCTCCGGCGCTTATAACATTAGGTAGATAAACAGACTTGATATTCGGATTATCAGCAAAAGCATAAAGTCCTATGTCAGTTATTTTATCGTTAGTAAATTCTTCTAATCCTGCGTTTCTGAAGCCACTATCCTCAATTATTACAACTGAAGGAATATCAATATTCTTCAGATATTTGCAGTTATTGAACGCACTGACAGGAACTGACGTGATATTCGGAATATAAGCATCGTTTAATCTCACACAGTCGTTAAAAGAGGATATATTGATTTTTTTCGCATTTGGAAGACTGATTTTTTCAAGTCCTGAGCTTTCAAAAGCTGAAACACCGATTTCCTCAATTGAATCAGAGGCAAGCTCACTGAGCATAGGGGTCATCTGAAATGCGTAATTATCAATTTTATTAACATTTGAAAAATCAAAATCAGACAGTTTAAAGCAGTTATAAAAGGCTCTTCTTCCTATATTTTCAAGGTTTGGGAATGAAATCTCTTCAACACTTGAATTTTCAAATGCACTCGCACCTATTGTTGTAACACCGTTTCCCGAAACGCTTACAAGACGTTTGCAGCCGATAAAGGCTTTGTCGTTGATTTTTGTTGCAGAATCCGGAAGAACAATGCTTCTGATTGAGTCGTTGTCTGAAAAAGCATTTGACGCAACACCTTTGACAGTCTTTGAACCGACTTTTTCCGGAACAACAACATCCGCATCATATCCGTAATATCCCGTAAGATATCCCAATATATTTAATTCATAATAATCTTCCTCGGAATCAATTATTCTTTCATATGAGGCGATCTTAAAGTCACTCATCTCCATTCCGTCAGCGAACGCAACAGCCGCAAGCTTGGAAGTCCGGCTGACAGTAATCGGACCGGAATACTTTTCAGCATATGTCCAATCTGAATCAAGTATATTTTCAGAATTGACCAAAAGATAATATATCTTAGCGTTAGGCTCGGCGCAAGTTATCTGAACCTGAAAGGAATTTTTAAAGGAACAACTGTCAACGCTGAAAACAGGAGTGCTTGTTTTAGGCTTTTCACCTAAAATATACTTCAAAAAGAGGAGACCTGCACCGTAATGATTTTCATCAGGATTTTCATCCATAAAAATAGCATATTCCTTGACTATTTTCTCAGCATTCAAAGCGGAAATACTGTCATAAATCGAATATATAATTGCAAGACCTGCGCACACCTGCGGAGAAGCCATTGAAGTACCGCTCATCGAAACAAATTTATTGTCAAGATAACTGCTTTGGATTTCCGTTCCTGTAGCGGCGATATCAATAGGTCCGTCATAATTTGAAAATTTAGCAAGCTTATCATCTTTGTCTGTGGCACTGACAGTAATAGCAGACTCAATGCAGGCAGGAGAATAATACATTTCATCAAGGTCGGCACTTTTGTTACCTGCAGCACAAACTACATTTACGTTGTTTTCAACAGCACTGTCAATCGCCTCGGTGAGTCTTTTGCTTTCACCCTCACCCGTAAGAGAAAGATTGATGATTCTTGCACCGTCAGCAACCGCCATATCAACCGCTGTTGCTACGGTACTGAGACTTCCGTTTCCGTTTTTGTTCAAAACCTTATACGGTTTGATTTTTACATTATCAAGAGTATTCCCCGCTATAATTCCTGAAACATGAGTTCCGTGTCCGTAATCGTCCTCAGGGCTGTTTACAAATCCCGATGAGCTGAGATTAACGTCGGATTCTAACAGTCGTCCCTCGAGGTATGAATGGTCAGTGTCAACGCCGCTGTCAATGATTGCAACCATAATGAAATCGTTTTTAATCATTTGGGCAAGCTTGTCCTTAATTTCGGTAAAACCAAGTTTTATTGAAAGCCACTCACTCGACTCTGCAGAAATATCACCGATTTCGGGTACAAGATTATCATTATCCCCCTTTATCTCCTGGGAATACATAATAATATCAGGTTCTACATAATCAACAAAATCACATTGTGAATAATATTTATAAGCATTACAGGCAGAAAGCTGTGAGTCATACTGCAAAACATATAAGTTATTATATCCGCTTACACAGTCAATCGCATTTTTAATATCGATTTGTTCCTCGGATTTTACTATAAGCCTCTTTGTTTCGAATGCATCATATGATAAACCGTCATAAATATCATTATTAGAGCTTGCTGATGATTTAAGAAATCTGTCAACAGAGATTATAGTTCTGTCAATAATGTCGGAACCGGTACCTATGTCCGTGTCGTTTTCACGGACTATTTCGGATAGTCTTGATGCAAAATCCTTGAGTTCACTTGTTTCTGCCTCGTTTATAGCAAAAGCAAAAAGACCTTCAGTTAAGGTCGTCATTAAAAGGACAAATGAAATTATCAAAGACAGTATTTTTTTCATTACTTCTCACCGCAAATAAATTTATATTTTATTATAAATCCTAAAATATTACATTGCAATATGTCACGGGAATATAGGACATTAATTATCATTGTGTTGATTAATTTAACTGAATTTCTCATTATTTTATCGGAAAACTCAGGAATATAACTTAAATAAATGTATTATAAATTATTTAATAACGACTTGAATTATTGTTGATATAATTATATAATTTGTTAAAATCAAATTTTGGAGGAAATATTTTATGCATTTATTAAAGATAGATAAAGCGCATTATATCGGTCAGGCTGATCCGTATATTCTGAAAAGTAATAACAGATATTACATTTATGTAACCGGACACGATGCCATTTACGCTTATCACTCAGATAATCTGTTTGACGGTTGGGAATACTACGGAGCCGTTATGACCGTTGATGGATTAAGCTCATTCTGGGCACCGAGTGTTATTGAGCTTGACGGCAAATTTTATATGTATAATTCAATGGAAATATACACTGATACCCCTGACCAAGGCGGTCACAGAGGTGCAATGCACGTTTCTGTTGCCGACAATCCTCTCGGTCCGTTTGTTAACGCAAAACAGATTTTACATCCGTTTTCAATTGACTCTCATATTGTTCAGAATGAATCTGGACTTTACCTTTTCTATTCTCAAAACCGATTTGAAGGTAAAAGAATAGGTACCTGCATATATGTTGATAAAATGCTTGATCCGTTCACTCCCTCGGGAAATCCGGTTTTAGTTGTTGAGCCTACTCTTGATGAAGACATTTACAGAAAAGACAGATATAAAAAGGGACAGCATTGGCACACTATTGAGGGCGCCTTCTATTTTAAAGAAGGAGATTGGCACTATCTTATGTATTCGGGCAACTGTTTTGAACAGCCGACTTATTACATTGGCTATGCACGCGCTAAAACTGACGAAACCGATCTGACTAAAATCAAATTTGAAAAGTATCCCGATGATAACACATATCATCCCGTAATTTCAGCAAACGATTTTGAAGAAGGCACAGGTCATCATTCAATGATAAAGGAAAACGGTCAATGGTATGCAATATATCACGCCCGTGATTATGATGACGGACTGAATGCAAGCGCGTTTGATGCTAGAAATGCAAGAATATGCAAAATAAATGTCAACGATGGAATAATTACAGCAGAAAGATATAAGGACCACATATAAAAACTGCAGCAGGAAAATAAAAATCCTGCTGCTTATTATTGACATTGAAAATGATATTTGATAAAATACATAAGTCAATATTGGAGATGTACCCAAGTGGCTGAAGGGTCCGCACTCGAAATGCGGTAGGTCGTTAATAGCGGCGCAAGAGTTCAAATCTCTTCATCTCCGCCAAGATAAGAACCCATCTTTGATGGGTTCTTTTTTAGTATAATTCTTCATCTCCGTCAAACGCAGAGAAAATCAGCACTATTGATTTTCTCTTTTTAAATGTTATAATATGTCAAAGGCGGTATTTATATGAAGAAATATTCAATTGAAAAACTTGATATTAATGATTACAAAAAGTGTAATAATATCTGGGATATGAAAAGGTGTGAATATACCGATAAATTCCGTAAGGAAATAGAAAACGGAAACCGAGTTGTATTTATATATAAAATAAACAGAAATTTCATTGGTGAAATTGCTTATGTCCTTGATATGAACGACAGCGATTATACAATACCCGGTCAAAGAATTTATATCTCCCGTCTCATTGTAAAAAAAGAATATCGCAATAAAGGAATCGGCGGAATTCTTATTGATCACATTTTAAATGAAATCAGAATAATGGGATATAAAGAAGCTTCAATAGGAGTTGACAAAGATAATTTAACAGCTCTGCATCTTTACAAAAAGAAAGGCTTTACCAATGTAATCTTTGAAGGAAGAGACGAATACGGTGAATATTACAAGCTGATGAAAGAGATTTAATATGATTAAGGTCAAAAAGTTTTTAAAAAGTGAAATTGTGCTGATAATATCTTTTATTTTAGCTGGTGTATCGGCATTTTTTGTTACACCCAGCAGAGAATATCTTGAATATATTGATTTCCGCACATTGGGGCTTTTGTTTTGTCTTATGGCTGTTATGGCAGGGCTTAACAATATCGGTGTATTCAAATACATTGCCGAAAGGCTACTTGTGAAGGTTAAGTCAATTTCTGGACTTTCTTTAATTTTAGGCCTGCTTTGCTTCTTTTCTTCAATGATAATCACTAACGATGTGGCTCTTATTACCTTTGTCCCTTTCACAATAACTGTACTTAAAATATCTGAAAAAACAGATAAGCTTATATGGATAATCTCTGTTGAAACCGTTGCTGCTAATCTGGGAAGTATGATAACTCCTATCGGAAATCCGCAAAATCTCTATTTGTTTTCATCGTTTAATATGAATATTACGGATTTTTTTGTTACAATTCTCCCATATGCAGTTTTATCGCTTTTTCTTGTTGTGATTTTTTCTATTGCTTCGGGTAAAGGAAAAATTGATTTTAAATCATCGGATTGCAAATATGAGTTTTCAAGGCTTCATATCGGTATGTTCGTATTTTTATTTTTCCTTTCATTGATGACTGTTTTTCGTATTATACCATATGGACTGACCGTTGCGATAACATTGATTGTTTTACTTTTTGCCGACAGGAAGGCGCTTCAAAAGGTTGATTACAGCTTATTGCTGACATTTGTTTTTCTGTTCATATTCATTGGAAATCTTGGCAAAATCGAATCGATAAGTGATGCTCTGAAAACTGTTGTAAAAGGCAACGAAGTGATTATCGGAGTTTTATCAAGTCAGGTAATTTCAAATGTTCCTGCAGCCATTTTACTTTCAAAATTCACCGAAAACTTCAGGGACCTGCTCATCGGAGTTAATCTTGGAGGGCTCGGAACACTGATAGCATCAATGGCAAGTCTTATCTCATTCAAATTTATCGCAAAAGAAAACACTAAAACCGTCAAATATATATTTACCTTTACCGCTATCAATATTGTGTTCTTACTGTTAAATCTGTGCTTATGGTTTATAATTAAATAGAAGAAAAAAGCGGATGCTCCGATCGGAACGTCCGCTTTTTGTATGAAAAAGTGTTTTATTTTTTCTGGCCGTAATAAGCATTTGCTCCGTGTTTGCGAAGATAGTGCTTGTCAAGCAATTCCTGCTGCATAGGCTGAATATCGGGATTCATCATAAGATTATGCCAGGCCATAAAAGCAAGTTCTTCAAGAACAACAGCATTATGAACAGCGTTTTTGGGGTCTGTTCCCCACGAAAACGGACCATGGCTGTGAACGAGAACGGATGGAATTTCATCGGGATTTATTTTTTCAAATGTTTCTGTTATAACAAATCCCGTTTCAAGCTCGTATTTGCCGTTGATTTCTCTAGGTGTCATCTTTCGTGTGCAGGGAATTTCACCGTAAAAATAATCTCCGTGAGTCGTACCGAGTGCCGGAATACCCATTCCTGACTGAGCAAAGGTTGTAGCCCAGCGTGAATGAGTGTGAACAACTCCGCCGATGTTCTGAAAGGCATTATAAAGAGCAACGTGTGTATCCGTATCTGAAGACGGATTAAGCTCGCCCTCAACCTTTTTGCCTGTTTTAAGGTCAACAACTACCATATCCTCGGGCTTCATAGTATTATATTCAACACCTGACGGTTTAATAACCATAAGACCTTTTTCGCGATCTACTCCGGAAACATTTCCCCAAGTAAATGTTACCAACTTATAATACGGCAGAAGCATATTTGCCTCATAAACCTCTTGTTTTAACTTTTCAAGCATATATAAGTCCTCACTTTAATTTCCAGGCAAGATCCGCAAGAAACAAATCTTTTTCAAGGCCTGCAACGGTAGTGTCTTTATTGATGTGGACAAATTCAATATCCATCATATTTGCCCAATCCTTCATCTGTTCTGCCGTAACATCATAGCTAAGAACTGTATGATGAGCACCGCCCGCGGTAATCCAGCACTCAATACCGGTTTCAAGATCGGGCATTGCTCTCCACATTACGCGTGCAACAGGAAGATTAGGCATTTCCATAATCGGTTTTACGCACTCAATATCCTGACAGATAAGACGGAGTCTTCCGCCCATATCAACAAGGCTCACAACAATAGCACTTCCTGATTTTCCTTCAAAAACAAGTCTTGCAGGATCTTTTTCATTCATACCGATTCCGAGATGATGAGTTTCGATACGCGGCTTTTCGGCTGCCATAGAAGGACAAACCTCAAGCATATGAGCACCAAGGCTGTATTCCTCACCCTCAACAAGATGATATGTATAGTCCTCCATAAAGCCTGTACCGCCGTTTTTACCCTCTGCCATAGCCTTCATAATAGCAGTCATAGCGGCAACCTTCCAGTCGCCTTCACCGCCGTAGCCATATCCCTGTGCCATAAGATGCTGACTTGCAAGTCCGGGAAGCTGTTCCATACCGTAAAGGTCCTGGAATGTATTTGAAAATGCCATACAGCCCTCACTGTCAAGCATCTTTTTAATTGCAATTTCTTCGCGAGCCTGGTAGCGTATTGCTACGATATTATCAGTAGCAATATCGTATTCTACCTTATAAACCTCCATAAGTGAGTCGATTTCTTCATCTGTAACAGCATTCATTTCTTTTACAAGATCGCCAACAGCCCAAGTATTAACCTGCCAGCCAAGTTTTGCCTGCACCTCAACCTTGTCGCCTTCTGTAACAGCAACCTCACGCATATTGTCGCCAAAGCGCATTACCTTAAGTTCTTTACTTACGGCAACACCTACTGCAGAACGCATCCAATCACCCAGACGCGTACGCACACTTTCCTTTGTCCAATGGCCTGCAATGACCTTACGGGGCATACGAAGTCTTGCGGCAATAAAACCGTGTTCACGGTCACCGTGAGCAGCCTGATTAAGATTCATAAAGTCCATATCTATTTCGTTGTTGGGTATTTCAACATTATACTGTGTTGCAAGATGGCAATAGGGCTTCTGTAAATCCACAAAACCGTTAATCCACATTTTTGACGGGCTGAAGGTATGGCACCACGTGATTATACCTGCACACTTTTTATCGTAGTTTGCCTCTCTGACCACATCTGTAATCTCTTTATTTGTCTTAGCAGTAACCTTATATACAATTTTGCAGGGAAGAGAGCCTGATGCGTTAAGCTCGTCAACCATTTCCTGTGCACGAGCGGCAACTGTTTCCAAAACCTCGGGGCCATACAGGAACTGACTGCCGACTACAAACCAAAACTCATAATTTTTTAAACTCATAATAATTTTCTCCTTATTTCAAGTTAGCAATAGCAGATTTCTCTACAGCTATAGCCGACTCATATTTTGAAATATATTTATTAAATCCTTCAACATCTTCGGGATCAGGTTCGATAACACTTGCTTTATAATCCGCAAAAACTCTGTTTTCAAGATAATCCTCAAGTGTCTCATTATCCGCCTTGTTGACCATATATGCGGCAAGGAGAGCTATACCCCATGCACCGCCCTCACCTGCAGTTTCCATTACGGCAACAGGAGTGTGCATTGCAGCCGCCATAAGCTTTTGTCCGACAACAGGAGTCTTAAAAAGTCCGCCGTGACCGAGAAGCTTATCTATCTGAACATTTTCCTTTTTAAAAAGAATGTTCATACCTAATCTGAGCGTAGCCATTGTTCCGTACAGTTGTGCCCTCATAAAATTCGCAAGAGTGAATTTACTGTCAGGCATTCTGACAAGCAATGGTCTTCCCTCAACAGTGTCGGTAACAGGCTCACCGGAATAATAGTTAAAGCTTATTATTCCGTTACAGTCGGGATCGCCCTTAAGTGCCTCCACATAAAGCATATCGTAAAGTGCAGACTTATTAACTTGAACACCGCTGTTGGCAATCACCTCGGAAAAAAGCTTCACAAATGCATCAAGATCAGATGTGCAAGTATTACAGTGAACCATAGCAACAGGTTTTCCCGTGGGCGTAGTTACCATATCAATTTCCGTATAAACATCCGACAAGGCTTTGTCAAGCACAACCATACCGAAAATTGACGTTCCTGCTGAAATATTTCCCGTTTTTGCGGCAACGCTGTTTGTTGCAACCATACCTGTTCCCGCATCGCCTTCGGGAGGGCAAAGGGGAATACCAGCTTCAAGCTCACCGGTGGGGTCAAGAAGCAATGCACCCTTTGCGGTAAGGTTTCCTGCCTCTTCACCGGCAACAAGGATTTTCGGAAGAATATCGAGAAGCTTCCAGCCGTATCCTTTATCCTTGATTTTGGCATCAAATTCCGCAACCATTTGTTCATCATAGCAATTTTTTGTGCTGTCGATCGGGAACATTCCTGCCGCTTCACCAATACCTATGACCTTTTCCCCTGTGAGCATCCAATGAACATAGCCTTCAAGAGTTGTGAGAAAATCTATGTCGGAAACGTGACTTTCACCGTTGATAACAGACTGATAAAGATGTGCTATGCTCCAACGCTGAGGAATATTAAAATTGAAGAGTTTTGTAAGCTCAGACGAGGCATTTTCGGTTATCGTATTACGCCAGGTTCTGAATTCTGCAAGCTGTTTCCCCTCTTTGTCAAAAGGAAGATATCCATGCATCATTGCAGAGAAGCCGATGGCTTTAAGTTTTGTAAGCTTAACGCCGTATTTTTCAAAGACATCCGTTTTAAGATTTTTATATGCATCCTGAAGACCGATCCACACATCCTCCATATGATAAGTCCAGATGCCGTTTTCCAAACGGTTTTCCCAGCCGTGACTTCCCTGTGCTATCGGATTATGTTTTTCATCAATCAAGACAGCTTTAATGCGGGTTGAACCCATCTCAATTCCGAGAACGGCATTACCGCTGATTAAGGTATCAACAATATATTTGTTATCCATATATTACTCTCCCGATAAAATATAATTTTATTAATTATATCATTAAAGTGAAAATTCTTCAATATCAATTACATTATTTTACTCATTTCAACACTGTTGAAGCTGAACTCTGCAGTAGGACTGATTTTTATAATGTAGTTAATTATTTCTTCATAGGATGCGCTCTTAATATCAATTCTTGAGACATTTCGATTGAAAATTCCCCACTGACTGCCGGCATTAAAGGTTTTATAATTCCATTTGGTTCTGTTGATTTTACAAAGTTCATAAAGCAGACGGGCGAAATACTCATTTTCACCATTGTTGTATTCACCGTTGTAAACAGCAACATTATATTTGCGACGAATCTTTTTAAGCTCTGAAACCCTGTATCTTATCATCCCTTTATCAGTATCGTAAATATGAAGCTGATACATCACGTTTTTATATTCCTTTTCATCAGGATTCGGTAAGACCTCGGTTGACCATATACCCTCAAAAGAGATAATGTGATTGTTATCCACACTGCGAATAGCTTTGTAAAGAATATCGTAAGCATTATTTGTATTATAAACAGCATCTTCGCTTTCTGCCTGCCAGGAATAATCACCAGTGTATCCGCTGTTATTCTGCGGTTCATTCAGCAGGTCATAAGCGGCAATTAAGGGACAATCCTTATATCTTTCGGCAATAGCTGTCCAAAGTTCAACACATGTCTCCATTTTACCTTCAACCTGATAGAGTTCGTTTCTGCCCGCCTTACCCGTACTGTGATTTTTACTCTGTCCGCCGGGAGCACCGTGCATATCAAGGATAATATAAAGCCCGTAATCTGAGCATTTATCAATGAGCCAGTCAAGACGCTTGAAGCCCGGGTTATCGTTATGGTCAGCAGTTCGCCAGCTTCCATCCTCATTCATAAAATTGCGATACCAGAACGGAACGCGAACACAGTTAAATCCTAGTTTTTCAATCTGCGCAATATCTGATTCGGTTATAAAATTATCCATAAAGATCTTTTCGATCTCCTCGGTTTTTTCTTTTCCGAATCTAGTCTCAAGAACTTCAAGTGTATCGTAATGTGCCCAATCGGATGTATATTCAGGAACAAATCCCATCCAGGTTTCCCAAAGAAGCCAATTTCCGAGATTAACACCGTTGAGAACAATTTTTTCTCCACTCTCATTCACGAGATGTCCCGATTTATTCACAGTCAGCAAAGTCATCTCAAAATTGTTTTTATTGTTATATTCCGCAAACTCCTTAACCTCGGGTTCAGGTAAATTTATACCAATCATTGACAACAAAACCGAAACAGCAAGAATTATTGATGATATTATTTTCATAATGAACTCTCCTTTTTTATTTATTATATTTCATTACAAATCTAATTTCAAGATATAAAAATACTTCCGCACTCTGTACGGAAGTATAATTGTAATTTACTGTTTATTTTTTTTGCAGACAAAACAGAGCCATCCGCCGTCTTCATATCTTTCTATAATTTCAAAATTATTATCGTAAAATGCTTTTTTGACCTCTTCTTCACGAGGTTCAATGATTCCGGATGTTATAAAAACACCGTCATCTTTTAAGAATTCCCCCACCTGTGAAGAAAACAGAATGATTATATCGGCTACAATGTTTGCAACAACAACATCGAATTTGCCCTTTACCTTATCAACCAGGTTACCGTGGAGAATATTGTATTTAGGCTCTGTAAAGCCATTTACAACACCATTCTCTTTAGCAGTTTTTACCGCAAGCTTATCAATATCAACACCTGTTGCATTATCGGCACCTATTAAAAGTGATGCAATAGATAAAATACCGCTTCCGCATCCACAATCAAGAACACTGTCGCCCGATTTGACGTGTTTTTCAAGAGTTTCAAGACAAAGACGAGTGGTATTATGACCTCCGCTGCCGAATGCAAGTCCCGGTTCAATGCTCAACACTGCTCTGCCCTCTGCAGTATACTCATCAATCCAGAGAGGACGTATGAGAAGCTTATCACCAATTTTCATCGGTTTGAAATAATCCTTCCAGTTATTCTCCCAATCCTCGTTTTTGCAGGGCTTATACTCAATATTATGAGGAATATTCTCGCTGTCGTATCTTTCAGTTAAAAAAGATATTGCTTCCTTATAATTTTCCTCAGGTGAAATGTAAAGATGAATACAGCCTTTTGAACGGTCCTTTGCAAGCAATTCCTCATCTATAAGATCTATATTTGCAATTTCCCAAGCTTCCTGCTCAAGATTACGGTAATCTTCAATATAAATACCGTAAGGTACTGCCATACTTGCAATATCTGAAGCGCGTTCGATATTTTCTGCATCAATTTCTATTTTAATTTCGGTCCAATCCATACTGCCTCTCCTTTTGATAAACAAAAAGCAGAGATTTCTCTCTGCCTTGTTTGCATTTTGACGATTAGATTATATCTGCTCTTTAACCTTAGCAGCCTTACCAACTCTGTCACGAAGATAATAGAGCTTGCTTCTGCGAACCTTACCGCGTCTAACAGTCTCTACCTTTGCAACGTTTGGAGAATTAACAGGGAATACTCTTTCAACACCTACGCCGTATGATACACGACGAACTGTAAATGTTTCGGAAACGCCTTCACCCTTGCGAGCGATGATTGTTCCCTCGAATACCTGAATTCTTTCTCTTTCGCCTTCACGAATCTTAACGTGTACTTTAACAACGTCGCCGACTCTGATTGCCGGGTTTGCCTCTTTAATGCAACCCTCTGTCATCAATTTTAATGCGTCCATAACTAACCTCCGATAAAAATTTTCAAGTGTTCGTACCGAATGTCAGCAGAGGACCACCCGAGATAATAGTTATTTTTTTGCAGTTTCCCACAAATGCCTAAGTATAATACCACAAGTCAACGAAAAATGCAAGTGTTTTTTAAAGTTTTATAATGAAATAATAATATTTTCACCTTGTCTTGTATTTATATTTACAATTTCGTATCCTTTATAAGTTTTAGCTTTTTTAATAACAGGCTTTATAAATTTATATTTGATTTTTAGAAGTGGGTTAAAATATAGCCCAAAAATCAACTTGAGAATACAAAAAGTAAATCTATTAAGAATAAGTGCATTGGGTATTTTTATACATTTTCTTTTCTGATTAACAGGAAAAGTTACTTTCATTTTTCAACTACCACCCGAATATCATCACCATTTTGTGTTTCAACCGTTACTATTTCACCAAGCACGCCCATTTCAACCATTTTGAAAATACTTTCAAAGTTTACTCCACTTAAATCTATACCTGTAAACATAAATGAAATATCTTTACCCACATTTATAAGTTCCTTAACTAATAAATAAGGTAGATTGACTTTAATATCATCACCGTGAACAGTATCGACATACACTCTTAAAACAAGTTCATTTTCATTGACTTTTTCTGTTTTTTCATATTTAACTTTTGATTGAACTTCATCGTTCTTGAAAAGCTCATCAATTGTAATACCATAAACCTCTGCAATCTTTGGTAAAGTCATAATATCAGGGCAGGCAATATCGTTTTCCCACTTTGATACAGCTTGTGCAGATACCCCTAATTTTTCTGCAACATAATCCTGAGTAAAACCTGACTGTTTTCTTAAATCATAAAGTTTTTTACCAATTGTTTTTTCCATTGCAACTTCTCCTTTGAATTTTTTAACCGGTTACAACTGCATTGTATGGCGAATTTTTCAAAAAGTAAATGTAACAAAAGTTGATTTTTTATTTTTCAACCATTGGTTGAATTTGTTTTGAGTGCTTTAGCATAATGCAAGTTGATATTGCAGTTATTACAAAAGCGATTATCTGAAAAATGCTAAAGATGTCTGTTGATAATTTTTCTGCAAGCAGGCCAAAAGTAATTGGAGACAATAAAATACTAGCATAAGATATTGCACCTTGAAGACCTATAAATGATTGTGAAATATCGCGTCCCATATGTATTGGTGTTAAATGTGTCATATTAGGGAATATTGGTCCGTTACCGAGACCTATAAGGAATAATCCTATTCCTGCTATACTTGGATTACCTGCAAATGTAAGAATAATTGCAATTAAGGTTATTGACTCTCCTATTACAATAATCTTTTTGGGTGGGATTTTATTCACAAGTACACCTGATAAAAATCTGCCTAACGTCATTCCTATAAAATAAAATGCAATCATCCCTGCTGCTTTATCCGGAGTAAGTCCTTTTGAATTAACAAGGAATGTGCTACCCCACGCAAGACAAACTGACTCGATTGCACAAGAGCCGTAATACACCACAAGACTTGCACGCGCAATAGGGATATTAAGCAAATCAGAAATTGACACTACTCTTGTTTCGTCTTCTGTAGCTTTTTGTTCTTTAACCTTTTTCCATATAGGGATTGACAGAAAGCACATAAGGGTAAGTGCAAGCTGGAAAAAGAACATTATACTGTATCCGCCCTGCCAATTATTGCTGTTTTTAAGTGCTGCGGACATCAATAACGGGCTTATCGTAACTCCGACACCGTAGGAGCAATGTAAGAAATTAACGTGCGATGCCTTGTAGTTCAAAGCAACATACGTATTGAGAACATTATCAATTCCACCCGCTCCGAGTCCGAGAGGAATCGCAAAGAAGCACAGCATCAGCATATTTTCTGAAAATGAATATCCGAGCAATGCAACAGCCGTAAAGGCTGTACTGATTGCAACCACCAATGGTGTTCCCAGTTTTTTCGTTATACGGGCACTCAAAAGGCTTGATACAATAGTGCCCATATACATAATCCCCGTTACGAAATTTGAATATGAAATCGGCAAATTTAGTTCAGTATATATTGCAGGCCATGCCGATCCGAAAAGTGAATCGGGAATTCCGAGTCCGACATAGGTAATAAATATTATGATTAAAAGTACAGTCGCCATATTATCTGAATATCTCCATATCCTCGGTGTAGGATTTCACTTTAACCACATCGACATCACATTCATCAGTTTCCGTATTTCTCGTCATAGCACCGATTAAAAGCATCGGATTTATATTGAGGCTTGTTCCTGATGAGAGGACAGTATTCAGAACAAGCTTACCATCAGACATTTCCAGAGAATAACTTTTTATATTTTCTTTGATGTTAACTTCTTTTTCAACCTTTTTTCTGCCCTGCTTTGCTTTTTTTAATACAAGGATTTCATCTGAAGCAAGCAGACTATCCGCATTATCTGTGAGAAGCTTATCAGGATTATTAAAGGTAATTTTATACTCTGCCCATTTTATGTCATTTGGAGACATTTCGGGAACATATATTTCCTTAACGATTATATTTTCGGGTAATGCGCTGTTAATTGTGTGTGCCAGCTCATCGAGATCGGTTTCTTCTGTCAGACGAAAATCAACCGTTTCACACAAGCTCTCAAATCCGAGGGAAAGAGGCATAGCAAAAGTCAGAAACGCGTGAGGGTTAAATCCCTCAGTAAACCAAATCGGGACTTTTGCCCTTTTCATAGCACGGGTAATACAACGAACAACATCAAGATGCGATATAAACTTTCCCATACCTGTTTTTTCAAAGGACATACGGACTTCCATCGCCCACTTTTTAACCTCTGGCATCGCAGTTACCTCCGTTCAGCTTGTTAGCACCGCATCCTGAACACCTGATACGGCAATGCGGTGTTGTTACGCTATCATGCGCTTTTTTGTTTTCTTCAATAAGAAACTCCTTGCGAACACCGTAATCCATATGGTCCCAAGGCAGAATTTCATCATATTCTCTGCGACGGTTTGCATAAAACGAGGTGTTAAGCTCACACTCATCAAATGCTTCACTCCATTTTGAAAAGTCAAAAAACTCGTCCCAACTGTCAAACTTACAGCCTTTTTTCCATGCCTTGTATATAACGGCACCAAGCCTTCGGTCACCTCTTGCAAGAACTCCTTCAAGAACAGAGGTTTCTGACTGATGATAGCTTACGGATATTTTACGGCTTGTTGTACTGCTTAACAAATGTTTCTGTTTTTGCACAAGCATTTCGCCTGTATCCTGCGGTTCCCACTGAAAAGGAGTAAACGGTTTCGGAACAAATGAGGCACAGCTCACACTCACCTGCACACCCTTACCCTTTTCACGATTCGGGTTGCGGTAAAAAGTATCGACTACCTTTTGAGCAAGGTCGGCTATACCCTTGATATCATCGAGGGTTTCTGTGGGAAGTCCCATCATAAAATAAAGCTTAACGCTTGTCCAACCGCCGTTAAATGCTTTAAGAGCCGTATTGAGAACCTCTTCCTCAGTAACATTTTTGTTGATTGCATCACGAAGTCTCTGTGTTCCTGCCTCGGGGGCAAAGGTAAGACCGCTTCGGCGTACTTTCTTCAACTGTTCCATAAGCTCATCCGAAAAATTATCAACTCTCAGAGACGGTAATGATACATTTATGTTTTCATTTAACGCCCAGTCAAAAAGCATCGGAATAAGCTTTTCAATACCTGTATAATCGCTTGTGGACAAAGAGCAAAGTGAAATCTCGTCATATCCCGTGTTATCGCTGATCTTTCTGCATTGAGCATTGATGGTTTCGGGAGATTTCTCTCTTATCGGTCTGTAAATAAAGCCTGCCTGACAGAATCGACATCCTCGGATGCAACCGCGGAACACTTCACCGACTGTTCTGTCCTGAACCACATCAATTAAAGGCACAACAAATTTTTCGGGATAATATGTTGTATTAAGATCGGAAACGACTCTCTTTTTTACCTTTTCAGGTGCGGTTTCAATATTGCGTATAAGCTGTACTGTACCATCGTCATTATAATCAACCTCATAGAATTCAGGGACATAAACTCCCTCAATTTTAGCCGCTTCTCGCAGGAAATCTATTCTTGTTGACCCTTTTTCCTTATGCTCGATAAGTAAATCAATAAGCTCGTTTGTAACCTCCTCGCCTTCACCCGGGAGGAAGATATCAATAAAATCCGTCATTGGTTCCGGATTGCATACACACGGACCGCCTGCAATGACAATAGGAGTCAGATTGGTTCTGTCCTTTTTTAGCACGGGAACACCGCCCAGATCGAGCATATTAAGTACATTTGTATAGCTGAGCTCATATTGAAGCGTAAAACCGATAAGATCGAATTTATCGAGAGAGTCTCCGCTTTCAAGAGCATATAATTTAACATTATTTTCACGCATAAGCGTTTCCATATCTTCCCAGGGAGCAAAAACTCTTTCGCACCACGCATCCTTCCGCTCGTTTACAAGTCCGTAAAGAATTTTCATGCCGAGATGAGACATACCGATTTCATAATTATCGGGAAAGCAAAACGCATATCTTAACTTAATTTCATTTAAATCTTTAACGACACTGTTAAGTTCACCGCCCGTATATCTTCCGGGTTTCTGAACCTTTTTTAACAGCTTTTCAACTTCTTTTTTAACCATAATAAACCTCGCAAATTCAATTCAATATATTTTACAATAAAATTTACGATATTTCAATATTCATTATCCGTAAACATAGATGCAGTGAGAAAAATCGCAATAATTATTACTGAAATATTGTAACCGCTGCATACAAAAACATAAAATCCCCAAAGATAAATCAGAAAAATAAAAGCTGCAGAAACGATGTTTAAAATTTTTGTACATATATGCATATCGAAAAAAGATGACAGCAAATAATACAGAATAGCTCCTCCGTCAAGTCTTTTTACGGGGAGCAGATTGAAAATCATAAGTATTAAATTTACGCATGCTGATGTGAGAACAAGTACACTTTCGGTAAATACAAGAATTATACAGCAAACTGCAAACACAAAACCGTTTACGGCAGGTCCGCCCAAGGAAATTACAATTTCATCCCTTATGCTTACAGATGAATGAATGTTTCTTATTATATTTATCCCTGTAAGCTCAAGCCTTACACATTGCGGATAATTCCCTGTTTGACACAGAAAAACAAGATGCCCTATTTCGTGAAGAAATGATGAAAAAATCGTTATAAGCACATTTGCAGGTGCTTTAAGTGAAATTACAAAGGATATCATAGCAAAAAATAAAAATGTAATTTCTATTCTGACATTTTTTATGTGAAAAGCCATAGAAATTAAGCGTTATAATCAGCTTGCTCTGTCTCGGAAAAAACATCCTTTTCGTCGGTTAATGAGACTGAGGGCGAAAAAGTTTCCGTAACAACATCCTTAAATGAATCAAATATATCAGAAACGGCAATATCGGTTTTTCCGAGGTCTCTTAGCAGGTTTTTAAGCTCGTCTGCAAATCCGCTTTCGGTTTTGCAAATACAAAAAAGCAATGCAGTAACCGCAAGAGATGCAATAAGTTGAGTAAGAACAACTACCGTATCACTGCTTTTCTCTTTTTTACGACGATCGGCTCTGTTTCTTTCGGTTGTATAAAAATTATTGTCCATAAAATCACCGTTAAAAAATATGATGACTTTACGGACAATATGTTATCTTTTGAAAAATCTGATTATTTTAGTCAGCTCGGAAGAACTCACCGTATGCTTTCCTTTCGCGTTGACAATGAAATCCAGAAGATTTTTTTCCTTGTTGAATATATGAACACCTGAGTCTGCATCATCGATAACCTTAAGTTCGGATCTGCTGTCAACAAAATAAACTATAGGATAAACATCTGCGGAAATGTCAAAATCTCTGAACATTTCAAGCATTCTACGACTTTGTCTGTGAGCCTGCTTGACAGGATTATTAACCTGTTTTTCATATACCTTATCATTTTTGCCGTGTTTAATTTGCTTCCACGAGGGCTTTGAGGTCTTTCCGCTGATTATTCCTCTGTAATTCTTCGTCTCAACAATGAAAACACCGTTTTTTCCTATAACTACAAAATCAAGCTCAAGAACAGCACCGCGGTTATGAATAACAGGATTTGTGATAATAGTGAAATCTTTCGGAAGCTTTTTCAAAATCTGAAGAGTCTGTTCCTCACCTCTTACACCCGACCGAAGAATTCCGAACTTTTTACGTAGCACTATGAATACAATGAAAAGTATAAATGCGGATACAAGCAGTATGATCGGAAACGCAATGTGAACGGAAGATTTCTTTGTGAGGACTGCAACAGTAAACCCGACACCGAAGCCAAATAGACACAAATCAGCCAGCATAATCAGAACCGTGGTTAAAAGCGCCTTATTCATATTATGTTTTAGTTGCGATTTAATCTTCACCAATCTCGGCATATATCACACCACCTTATTTACACTCAGAAAACTTTTTTCATTACTGCACCGTCTTTTGCAGACGACACAAGAGTTGAATATCGTGCAAGCCATCCTGATTTAATATTCGGTTCCGGCTTAACATATACTTTTCTTCTCTCGTTAAGTTCTTCATCTGAAACCTTAACATTTATTTTGCTTGCAGGGATATCAATTTCAATGATATCGCCCTCATAAATAAGACCGATCTCTCCGCCTGCTGCTGCCTCGGGTGAAACGTGACCGATAGAAGCGCCGCGAGATGCACCGCTGAAACGACCGTCTGTGATAAGAGCAACTGTTTTATCGAGCTTCATGCCGGCAAGAGCAGAAGTAGGATTAAGCATTTCTCTCATTCCGGGACCGCCTACAGGGCCTTCATAGCGGATGACAACAACATCACCGTCAACAATTTTGCCTTTATAAATTGCATCAATAGCCTCATCCTCAGAATTGAATACTCTTGCAGGACCCGAATGAACAAGCATTTCAGGGGCAACGGCACTGCGCTTTACAACGCATCCATCCTTTGCAATATTACCCCAGAGTATAGCAATTCCGCCTGTTTCACTGTAGGGATTATCAATAGAACGAATAGCATTTGTATTTTTAATATATGCGCCCTTTATATTTTCTCCGACTGTTTTACCTGTTGCGGTAATAAGCGACAAATCGAGAAGGTTTTTCTTAGCAAGCTCAGCCTGAACGGCAGGAATACCGCCTGCGTTATTAAGGTCATGCATATGAGTTCCGCCTGCAGGAGCAAGATGACAAAGGTTAGGAACTTTTGCGCTGATTTCATTAAACATATGTAAATCAACGGGTACTTCTGCCTCATTTGCAATTGCAAGTAAGTGAAGAACACTGTTTGAAGAACATCCGAGAGCCATATCGCAAGCAAGCGCGTTACGGATTGACTTCTCATTGATAATGTCACGAGCTTTGATGTCCTTTTCCACAAGGTTCATAATTGCCATACCCGCGTGCTTTGCAAGCTGAATACGACCGCTGTGAACGGCAGGAACGGTTCCGTTACCGGGAAGTGCTATACCGATTGCTTCAGCAAGGCAGTTCATTGAGTTGGCAGTATACATTCCTGAGCATGAACCACAGCCGGGACAAGTATTTTCTTCATATTCAAGAAGCTTGCGCTCATCAATCATACCTGCTTTTTTAGCACCCACTGCCTCAAACATTTTTGAAAGTGATGTCTCTACACCGTCAACAAGACCTGACATCATAGGACCGCCCGAACAAACAACAGCAGGAATATTGAGACGTACTGCAGCCATAATCATACCGGGAACGATTTTGTCACAGTTGGGAACGAGAACCGCACCATCAAAACCGTGCGCCATAATCATTGTCTCAACGCTGTCTGCAATAAGCTCACGGGATGCAAGAGAGTATTTCATACCGATATGGCCCATAGCAATACCGTCGCAAACACCGATAGCGGGAACCATAATAGGTGTTCCGCCTGCCATACGAACTCCTGCCTTGACAGCCTCAGTGATTTTATCAAGATGAATATGTCCGGGAACTATTTCGCTATGCGCGGAAACAATCGCAATAAGCGGTCTATCAAGCTCCTCCTTTGTATATCCCATAGCGTAAAAGAGGCTTCTGTTGGGCGCTCTTTCCACACCTTTTACTACATTTTCACTTCTTAAATTCATAATTATTCCTCCGAAAAATATTTGAATTTGATTGTTATTTATATATGTTAATAATATATTTTATACTTATACGACATATTTTTCAAGTATTATTACGAAAAAAATACAGGTAATAAAAAATCGGGCAGAACCATATACGGTTCTGCCCTTTTGTTCAGGAAACGTTCCTCAGAACTTCTGTTGGTACGGTTTCCTGCTTATTGGAGGTTTCTAACATTCTTTCCGCAAATATTGCATAGCCTTGCTTTGGGTTATTTACAAAAACATGAGTTACCGCGCCGACAAGCATACCGTTCTGAATTATAGGACTTCCGCTCATACCCTGAACAATACCACCGGTTACAGACAACAGATCATCGTCAATCACTTTTATAATCATATCCTTGTTTACAGAAGATGAGTTTGAATAAATTTTTGTTATTTCAACATCGTAATATTCCGGTTCGGAATTATTCACAGAGCATCTTATCTGAGCCTTACCTGTTTTAATTTCCTGTCGTACAGCAACAGGCAACACCTCGTTATTCTCTGCATTGCAATAGCCGAAAATACCCGTTTCACAATTTTCACAAAGTGTTCCCTTATTTTTACCTGTCAAAGTACCGCAAAGCTCACCGACATTACCGAATGACGACTTATACAATCCTGAAACTGTAGCTTCTGCCATAAATCCGCTTTTTATCGGCATAATTTCTTTGGTATCGACATCGTAAATCGGATGACCGAGACCGCCGAACGTGTTATTGGCTGTATTATAAAATGTTACCGTTCCGAGTCCTGCCGTACTGTCTCTTATCCATAAGCCCGCTTTATAAATTCCGCTTTCCGATTCTTTTACCGTTTTAAACTCAATTTTTAATTTTTCATTATTTCTCAACACAATTATTTCCAATAACTTACCTTTACTGTTTTGCAGAATTTCAGCAAAATGCGATGACGATGTTATTTCAGTACCGTTAACGCTTTTAACAATATCTCCCGTTTTAATTCCTGCGGTTTTTCCGGGAGAAACAGAGCCGTTTTCTGTATTTACTGAGTCTATATCCACAATTATAACACCATCTGTATAAAGCTTTATTCCGAAGATTTCTCCGCCAAGTACCACAAACTGTCTTTGGCTGTTTGTTATTACGGCATTTTTAACGGGAATAATGTTTAACAAGGTTATTTCAGATTCATTATACTGTGCATTTGCGGTTTTTGATGTTACGTCTATAGTTTTTTCAAAATTGAAGTTATACAATTCAATTCCGAAAAAATCCGGAGCACTGTAATCTCCGTTATCAATAACCGTAATACTGTCCGGAATAGATTTTTCGCCGATATATATTATTGAAAATATAAATGCACATCCGACAGCACATATAACTGACAAAAATTTAAAAAAGCTACGCAAGTTATCACCTCCCTGCGACTTTGAGCCGCAATAATAATTTGCCTTATTTTTATAAAATTATCGGAGGTAAAAAAAACGCCTTACGGCGATTTTTCACTTAAAATGAAAATACCGTAAGGCATATTTTATTTAATATAACTGCAGATTTTTTCAACCGTTTTTTCAACATTGGAATTATCGAGGTCAAGAACAAAATCAGCATACTTTATATACAACGGATAACGTTGTTTAAAAATATCGTTAATGCTTTGACCTTTTTCAGCGGCTATACCTCTTGTGCTGATATTATCAAGCCGATTTCGAATTTCTTCAGGAGAAACATTCAGAAAGAAAATTTTTCCGTTATTTTTGAGATGTTTTATTGACTCCTCACGAAAAACAACGCTTCCGCCAGTAGCAATAACACAGCCTTTACAATCAAGCGACTTAACCGCATCGGACTCTATATCAAGAAAACGATCAATACCGTCGCTGTCGATAATATCCTGCAGCAAACGATTTTCGCGTTGCTGAATAATGAGATCAGTATCCACAAAACCTATTCCGAGTGTTTTTGCAAGAATGACACCGACCGTACTTTTCCCGCAGCCGGGCATTCCGATAAGAATGATATTCTGCATAAATCAGATTGAAATTTCGTGGGCAATCTTGTAAAGGTCAAGATTGAGAGATTTTTTCATGTTAAGAGCTTCAAAAATATCATAATCAACAATATCATCATGCTGTACGGCAATTACTCTGTTACCTATACCCTCTTTGAGAAGCTCAACAGCTTTGTAACCCATAAGAGATGCTGTTACTCTGTCACGAACCGTAGGATGACCGCCACGCTGAACATGACCGAGAATTGTCGCTCTTGTTTCAACACCCGTTTCGCTCTCAATTCTCTTTGCCATTTCTTCAACACCGCCGATACCCTCAGCTACAATTATAATGAAATGCTTTTTACCGGTTTTCTGAGTTCTCTTCATTCTGTCGATAACATCGCGCTGAAAATCGTAAGGAACCTCAGGAATAAGAATAGAGGTCGCACCGCACGCAATACCTGCATTGAGTGCAATATATCCTGCTCGTCTGCCCATAACCTCAACAACCGAGCATCGGTCATGAGATTCAGAGGTATCACGAAGTCTGTCAACCATTTCAAGAACAGTATTCATTGAAGTATCGTAGCCTATAGTGTACTCACTGCAGGCAATATCATTATCAATTGTACCGGGTACACCAACACAGGGAAGTCCGCGGAGCGACAAGTCGCGTGCCCCTCTGAATGAGCCGTCGCCACCAATAACAACAACACCGTCAAGACCTACATCCTTTGCTACTTTAAGTGCTTTCTGAAGACCCTCTTCAGTTTTAAACTCAGGACTTCTTGCAGAATAAAGTACAGTACCGCCGCGGTTAATGATATTTGATACAGAACGAAGGTTCATTTCATACATATCGCCCTGCATAAGACCGTTGTATCCTCGTCTGATACCCATTACACGTAAACCGCTTTCGCATCCTGCACGGACAACAGCACGTATTGCCGCATTCATCCCGGGAGCGTCTCCGCCGCTTGTAAGAACACCTATGGTTTTCATTTTATCACCCTTTATAATTGCTAATTATTTCCACATTGAGTGTTTATGATAACATAATATATTTCAAATTGCAAGTAATATGTCGATTATATTTGCAAAATGACGTTTTGTTCGCCTGCTTGATCCTTTAAGCAATACAACAGATTTTCATCCACAGTAATTTTTTTGCAGGGAAAATATTTTTTACTGCTTGCAAAGTAAAAATATGCAGGTACATCACCGACAGGAGCAGAGTTTATATAATCCCTGCACTTTATATATATCGGTGAAGAATCGTTTTCAACGCGAATAAAAAGTCCTATTTTTTTATTGCGGTTGGTTTTAATATTTTCCGCCGTATCTGCAAAATCGAGTATAATTTTCGGACTTTCCTCTTCTTTTACAGACAGTCTTCCGCCTGCAAAAACAACATTTCCGTTGTATAACATATTTGAATACTTTACAAAAAGCTTCGGGAAAACAATAACCTCTATCGTGCCGTGAGTATCCTCGACACTCAGAAAAGCCATTGTATCGCCACTTTTGGTTTGTTTCCTTGTTATATTACTTATTATACCCATAATCTTTACCGAAAACGAATCTGTATATTTTGTTTCAAAATCATTTTCGGAATTGAGAATATCGCTTATTATATCGCAATTAAGTTTTTTTGCGAGTTCAGAATACTGTTCCATAGGATGTGCTGAAATATAAAGTCCCGTCGTGTCCTTTTCCATCATCAGCTTGGTCTGTTGCGGAAATTCAGGCATTTTTTTCAACATGAATTCAGAAGAAGAGGTTTCTCCGACCAAATCAAAGAATCCAATCTGCCCCTCAATATTACGTTTTTTTGTACTGTCAAGATCATCAATTACAGACGGAAGATTAAAGAGCATTTCCTGACGGTTATTTCCGAGTCCGTCGAGAGCACCGCTTTTTATAAGTCCTTCAACGGCACGGCGATTAAAGCCCTTTCCGTGAACACGTTTACAGAAGGAATAAAAAGAAGTAAATCTGCCATTCTGCTTTCTCTCGTTTATTATTGTATCAATAAAATCGTGACCGAGATTTTTTATGGCAAGTAAGCCAAACATAATCATCTTGGTTCCATTTTCGCCAACGGTAAATGTTTTGTTACTGACATTTACATTCGGTGCAAGAATCTTAATCCCGTTACGCTTGCAGGCATCAATATAGTCCGAAACCTTTGTTGTATTATCGAGCACACTGGTAAGAAGAGATGCCATAAACTCACATGGATAATAGTATTTGAGATATGCCGTTCTGTATGCAACAACCGCATATGCCGCGGCATGAGATTTATTAAAAGCATAAGATGCAAATGACGACATATCATCAAAAATATTATTTGCGATTTCGTTACTTATTCCGTTTTTGGCGCATCCGTCACAGAAATGCGTTCTTTCCTCCTCCATAACCTTATGCTTTTTCTTTGACATTGCTCTTCTGACAATGTCTGCTCTTCCGAGTGAATATCCCGCAAGAGTACGGAAAATCTGCATAACCTGCTCCTGATAGACCATACAGCCGTATGTTACATCGAGAATATCCTTAAGCATCGGAGTACTATACTGTATATTATGAGGATTATGACGGTTTTGTATATATGTGTCGATAGAGTCCATCGGGCCGGGTCTGTAAAGAGATATAACGGCAATAATATCCTCAATATCAGTCGGCTTGAGTCGCATAAAAACGCTTCTCATTCCTGCGGATTCGCATTGGAAAACTCCGTCGGTCTGTCCGCTTGAAAACAACGAATAAACATTCGGGTCATCATACGGGATTTTCTCAATGTCAAAATCGGGATTCACGGTTCTGATCATTTTAACGCAATCGTTTATAACGGTAAGTGTTCTGAGCCCGAGAAAATCCATTTTAAGCAAGCCGAGTTCCTCAATCGTAGTCATTGTAAACTGTGTTACCAATGATTCATCGTTTCTTGCCAACGGAACATAATCGCTGACAGGCTTATCCGTTATGACAATACCTGCCGCGTGTGTTGATGAATTTCGCGGCATACCCTCGACACTTCTGGCTGTATCAATAAGTTCTTTAATTTTTTCATCGCTGTTGTAAAGCGCCTTGAACTCGTCACTTTCCTCAAGCGCTTTTTCGATTGTTATACCGAGTGTTCTGGGAATTTTTTTTGCAACATTGTCAACAGTGGCATAAGGCAGTCCCATTGCTCTGCCGACATCACGAACGGCAGCACGCGCAGCCATAGTTCCGAAGGTAATTATCTGTGCCACGTGGTCAGCACCGTATTTTTCAATTACGTAATCTATTACCTCCTGACGACGTTCGTAGCAAAAATCCACATCTATATCAGGCATACTGACTCTGTCGGGATTTAAGAATCTTTCAAAAATAAGATTGTATTTTATAGGGTCAATATTCGTAATTCCCATACAATACGCGCAGATACTGCCTGCTCCCGAGCCTCTGCCGGGGCCAACTGGAATACCCTTGCTTTTTGCGTATTGAATAAAATCGGCAACGATAAGAAAATAGTCAACATATCCCATATTATTTATGACCGAGAGCTCGTATTCAAGTCTTTCGGTATATTTCTTATCGGGAGAAGAACCGTAACGACTGTATAAACCGTCATAGCACTTTTCTCTGAAATAGTCATAATGGGATTTTCCGTCAGGGACAACAAAGTTCGGCAATTTTGTTTTTCCGAATTCAAAGTCAAAATTGCACATATCCGCAATTTTCTGTGTATTGTCGATTGCCTGCTGACAATCGTGAAAAAGTGCTCGCATTTCATCCTCGGTTTTCAGATAAAAATTGTCACTTGTAAATTCAAGAGAATTTTCCTCATCGACCGTATGGTTGGTCGCAATACAAATGAGGATTTTCTGAGTATATGCATCCTCTTTGTTGACATAGTGAACATCGTTTGTGGCAACAAGAGGAATACCCGTTTCCGCAGAAAGACGCATGAGACCGTCATTGACGATTTTTTGCTCGGGAATTGAATGATTCTGCATTTCAAGGTAATATCTGTCTTTGCCGAAAACAGAAGCGTATCTTAGAGCCGTCTCTTTGGCTCTCTTATAGTCACCGTTATTGAGAAGCTTGGGGATTTCACCTGCAAGGCAGGCGGAAAGTGCTATTAAGCCCTCATGATGCTTCTCGAGAAGTTCAAAATCGACTCTCGGCTTTGTATAAAAGCCGTCAACCCAAGCAGACGAAACAAGCTTTGTGAGGTTTTTATATCCCGTTTCGTTCTCGCAGAGAAGAACAAGGTGATGTCGGTTTGAATCAATACCGTGCACCTTATCAAAACGTGTTCTGGCGGCAACATAAACCTCGCACCCGATTATTGGCTTAAGTCCGTACTTTTTTGCGGCTTTATAAAAATCGACAGCGCCGAATAAATTACCGTGGTCGGTAATTGCAAGGGCAGTCTGTCCCCGTTCCTTTGCAGCACTGCAAAGCTTATCCAGACGGCAGGCACCGTCCAGCAAGCTGTATTCGGTATGAACGTGTAAGTGAACAAAGGACATAATTTTTACCTCAACTATTCAGTAACCTTTTTGTAGAAATCAAAGCAATCGAATGTTGCAAAATAGTCTGCAGGAGTTTCGGCACGACGGATAAGCTCAAAGCTGCCGTCCTCTTTAAGAAGAATTTCTGCAGATTTAAGTTTACCGTTATAGTTGTAACCCATTGCAAAGCCGTGAGCTCCTGTATCGTGAATAAAGAGCAAGTCGCCCATATCAATTTTAGGTAACATTCTGTCTATTGCAAATTTGTCGTTATTTTCGCAAAGAGATCCCGTAACATCATATTTGAAGTCGCAAGGCTCGTTTTCTTTGCCCATAACCGTAATATGATGGTAAGCGCCGTAAATTGCAGGACGCATAAGATTAACGGCACAAGCATCAACACCGATATATTCCTTATGAGTATGCTTTTCGTTAATTGCTCGGGTTACGAGAGCACCGTAAGGAGCTAACATAAATCTTCCGAGCTCGGTATATATTGCAACATCATCCATACCTGCAGGCGCAAGGATTTCGTTATATACTTTTTCAACACCTGCACCTATAGCAAATATGTCGTTACCCTCCTGGTCGGGACGGTAAGGAATACCGATACCGCCTGAAAGGTTGATAAACTTGATATTGGCTCCTGTTTCTTCCTTAAGCTTAACCGCAACCTCAAAAAGCGTCTTTGCAAGAGTAGGATAATATTCATTTGTAACCGTGTTGCTTGCGAGGAAGGCATGGATGCCGAATTCCTCAACGCCCTTTGATTTCATAATCTTAAAGGCTTCAAAAAGCTGTTCTGTTGTCATACCGTATTTTGCATCACCGGGGTTGTCCATAATATTGTTTGCAATAGAGAAATATCCGCCCGGATTATAACGGCAAGAAAGCTTTTTGGGAAGATGACCGAGTGTTTTTTCAAGAATATCGATATGAGTGATATCATCAAGATTTATGATTGCGCCGATGTCATTTGCATACTTAAACTCTGCGGGAGGTGTATCGTTGGATGAGAACATAATGTCGTCACCAACTGCACCTATTGCCTTTGAGAGCATAAGCTCGGTAATTGAAGAGCAGTCACAACCGCAGCCGTATTCTCTTAAAATGTTGATAAGGAACGGATTAGGAGTTGCCTTAACAGCAAAATATTCTTTAAATCCCTTGTTCCAAGCAAAAGCCTTTTTGAGATTTTCGGCATTTTTTCTTATTCCTGCTTCATCGTAAAGATGAAACGGTGTAGGATGAACCTTAGCGATTTCTTCAAGTTTTTCTTTTGTGGTAAATGGTACTTTGCTCATTTTTATTCACCTGTATATCCTTCTATATATTTTTTTAACACATCAAGTCCTGCACCTGTTTCCGAGGAGAAAGGGAAAATTCTCTCTTCAGGAACAAAACTCATTTCTTTCTTCGAATTTTCAAGCCGCGCATTATACTCTTTCTTCTTTTTGAGCTTGTCCGCTTTTGTCATTACGACTATGAAGTCATAACCTGCTGACTGTAAAAAATCCATCATCATTATGTCATCCTTTGTCGGCGGATGACGCATATCAACAAGCTGAACAACAAGCTTAATATTTCGGTCAGAGTTAAAATAGCCCTCCATCATCTCAGCCCAGCGTTCTTTTTCGGTTTTAGCAACCTTGGCATAACCGTAACCCGGCAAATCGACAAAATTAACACCGTCAATCTGATAAAAATTGATTGTGATGGTTTTTCCCGGAACTGAACTCACTCTTGCCAGATTTTTTCTGCCGAAAAGTCTGTTGAGCAATGAGCTTTTTCCGACATTTGAACGGCCTGCAAATGCAATTTCAGGCAAATCAGACCCGGGAAGCTGACCGTATGTGCCGTATGCCGCTTTGAATTCCGCTTTATCGTATCTCATAAATACCTCTTTTAAACAAGTGCCGCCTTAAGAACGTCATCACCTGTTTTTGCAAAAACAAAATTTATTTTCTCTTTAACCTTTTCGTCAACCTTATCAAGATCACTTCTGTTGGCTTCGGGTATTATCACGGTTTTCATACCCTCCACATAAGCCGCCATCGTTTTCTCGCGAAGTCCTCCGATCGGTAAAACACGACCCGTAACGGTAATTTCGCCAGTCATTGCCACATCGGCTCTGACCTTGCATCCCGAAAGAGCAGATACAAGAGCAGTAAAAATCGTTACACCTGCTGAAGGTCCGTCTTTGGGGACAGCTCCCTCGGGAAAATGAATATGTAAATCTTTATTGAGGTAGAAATCCTTATTTATTCTGTACTTTTCGGCATTGGTTCTTATATAGCTTACGGCGGCGCGGGCTGACTCTTTAATAACATCTCCTAAAGAGCCTGTGAGTTCAACATTGCCTTTGCCGTCCATAACCGCGACCTCAACCGTAAGAATTGTGCCGCCGACGGATGTGTAGGCAAGTCCGTTGACGACTCCGACACAATTTTCCTTTAATACATCATCCGGCTTATATTTAGGTCCGCCGAGATAAGTTTCGAGATCGGTATCCTTAACGGAAACCCTGCCCTCAAATCCCTTTGCATATTTTACAGCAATTTTTCTTAAAACCTTTGCAATTGTTCTTTCAAGAATACGAACTCCTGCTTCTCTGGTGTAACCGCTGATAATAAGTTTAATCGCCTTATCGGTAAATCTGACATAGGATTTTTTCAAACCGTTTGCAGAAATTTGTTTAGGTACAAGATGATTTTTTGCAATATTGAATTTTTCTTCTGCCGTATAGCCAGGAATATCGATAATTTCCATTCTGTCAAGCAACGGTGCGGGAATTCTGCTTTTGTCATTTGCGGTTGTAATAAACAGCACTTTACTCAAATCATAAGGTATCTCAAGATAATGATCCGTAAATGAATTATTCTGTTCTGCATCAAGAACCTCAAGAAGTGCTGACGAAGGATCGCCGCGGTTATCTGAGCCGAGTTTATCTACCTCATCAAGAAGAATAAGAGGATTTGAGCTTTTTGCAGACTCAATCGCTTCAATAATTCTTCCCGGCATAGCGCCGATATATGTTTTTCTGTGACCTCTGATGTCAGCCTCGTCGCGAACACCGCCGAGAGAAATTCTGGCATAGGTTCTGCCCATCGCATTTGCAAGAGAGCGTGCTACTGATGTTTTACCCACACCGGGAGGTCCTGCAAGACAAATAATCTGTCCCTTTACATCCGGGTTAATTTTTCTCACCGAAAGAAATTCCAATATTCTTTCCTTCACATCGGAAAGTCCGTAATGGTCATCATCAAGAGCTTTTTCAACCGCTTCAATATCGAGATTATCTTCGGTGCAATATCCCCACGGCAGAGATATAATCTTATCAAGATAGTTTCTGATAACTGCCGATTCGGGACTTGATGACTGCATTTTCATAAGTCGGTCACATTCACGGAGAAGCTTTTTCTCAATATCTGCCGAAAATCCTACAGATCGTATTTGCTCCTTATACTCTTCAGCCTCAGAAATTGCTCCGTCGCCCTCATTAAGCTCCTCGGAAATTGCTCTAATCTGCTCTCGGAGATAATAGTCTCTCTGATTGGCTTCCATTTGCTGCTGAACCTTTTCATTGATTTCTTCTTCAATCGATAAAAGCTCAATTTCTCTTTTAAGAACGGCGCAAAGTGCTTCAGCACGTTTCAGAGGATTCAATTCTTCAAGTAGCCCCTGTTTAATCGCATATTCAAGAGGAATATTTGAAAGAATATAGTCAGTTATCTCGCCTGCTTCCTTTCGGACAGATACACCGATTGCAATATCGGGCGGCAGCTTCGGAAGAAAAGATGAGTACTCATCAAAAATTCCGACGAGATTTCTTACAAGTGCTTCTTCATATATTATGTCCTGAGCGCTTACTGTTTCGGTTTCGAGTCTTCTCACGATACAGGATAAGTATGGATTTGCTCCGTTTATATTCAGAAGTTCGGCACGATAAAGCCCGTAAACCACTACCCTGAGCGTATCGGAACCCGGAAGCTTCATAACCTGCTTTATTTCGCAGACAACTCCCGATGTATATATATCGTCATATCTCGGATCTTCACATTCCATATCAATCTGTGCGGCAAGAAAAATATTGGATTTACGCTCCATTGCTGCCTTTATGGCCTTGACTGATTTTTGTCTGCCTACATCAAAATGCAATGTCATTTCGGGAAATACAACGAGACCTCTCAATGCCACCATCGGAATTGAAAATGACTTTTCACTGAATTCATTGAATATCTTTTTATTTGTTTCCATAATTTTTGCACATATCACTCCTATTTTGAACTTATATTATATAATAAAAAACAAATTACTGCAACAATTCTCTTAAAAAATTAATATTTTTATAAACCAGCATCAACTTTGTTAAAATATTAAACAAGTTTTTAGAGAAAAATAAAAAATTCCAAAGAAATATTGTTAACTTTTTAACATTCTATTGACAATCATATAGTTATTCTGATATAATTCCATCAATATTTATTTTTTTAACAGTTTTCAACTGTAATTTTGGAGGTTTTTTTATGGCAAGAGTTTATAATTTTTCAGCAGGTCCTTCTATGCTTCCCGAAGAAGTGTTGAAGAAAGCAGCCGCAGAAATGCTTGATTACGAGGGCAGCGGTCAATCAGTAATGGAAATGAGCCACCGTTCAAAGATTTATGATTCTATCATTAAAGGTGCTGAAAAGCTTCTCCGAGAGCTTATGAATATTCCGGATAATTATAAGGTATTGTTTTTGCAGGGCGGTGCTTCAACACAGTTTGCAGCTATTCCCCTTAACTTTATGAACAAAAACGGAAAAGCCGATTTTGTTATAACAGGTCAGTGGGCTAAGAAAGCTTTCCAGGAAGCACAGAAATACGGTGAATGCAAAGCCGTTGCTTCTTCTGCTGACAAAACTTTCTCTTATATTCCGAAGCTTGACAAAGATACATTCACAAAGGATGCCGACTATTTCTATATTTGTATGAACAACACAATTTACGGCACGGTTTATCACGAGCTTCCCGACACAGGTGATGTTCCGCTTATTGCAGATATTTCATCATGCTTCCTTTCAGAGCCTATTGATGTTTCAAAGTTCGCAATGGTTTACGGCGGTGCACAGAAGAACGTTGCTCCTGCAGGTCTTACAATCTGCATCATCCGTGAAGATATGCTCGGCAACGCCAGAGATATTACTCCTACAATGCTCAATTATCAGATTATGGCGGATAACGATTCGCTTTACAATACTCCCCCCTGCTATACAATTTACATTTGCAAACTTGTTCTTGAATGGCTCAAGGATATGGGCGGTCTTGAAGCAATGAAGGAAAGAAATGTTAAGAAAGCAAAGCTTCTTTATGATTTCCTTGACAACAGTAAGATGTTCAAAGGAACTGTTGTCCCCGAGGACCGATCACTTATGAATGTGCCTTTCGTTACAGACAGTGAGGAGCTTAATGCAAAATTCATTAAGGAAGCAACCGAAGCTGGTTTTGTTAACCTTAAAGGTCACCGTACAGTCGGCGGAATGAGAGCTTCAATCTATAATGCAATGCCGGTTGAGGGTGTTGAAAAGCTCGTTGAATTTATGGCTGAGTTTGAAAAAGCAAATTCATAAGGAGATACCGTTATGTATAATATTCTTACCTTAAACAAAATATCTGAAACAGGACTTTGCCGTTTCAGTAATGATTATAAATGCTCTTCTGATATCACAGCACCCGATGCAATCCTTGTCCGCTCCGCATCAATGCACGATATGGAGTTTGACAAAAACACTCTTGCCATTGCAAGAGCAGGTGCAGGTGTAAATAATATTCCGATTGACAAATGCAGTGAACAGGGAATTGTTGTTTTTAACACTCCCGGTGCAAACGCAAATGCAGTTAAAGAACTTGTTCTTACAGGTCTTTTCCTCTCTTCGAGAAAAATCATCCCCGCAATCGATTGGGCATTGACGCTCAAAGGAAACGGCGACACCGTTCCGAAAGATGTTGAAAAGGGCAAGAGTGCTTTTGCGGGTCCCGAAATCAAGGGTAAAACTCTCGGCGTTATCGGACTTGGCGCAATCGGTATTCTTGTTGCAAATGCGGCGGCTTCACTCGGTATGAAGGTTATCGGTTATGACCCGTACCTCTCTGTTGCACAGAGTATTACGCTTAACCATCACGTTACACTCACCGACAGTCTCAATGTTATTTATTCCGAAAGTGATTATATCACTCTTCATCTTCCTCTCAACGATTCAACAAGAGGCCT
Organism: uncultured Clostridia bacterium; assembly: GCA_937920235.1. Taxonomy (GTDB): domain Bacteria; phylum Bacillota; class Clostridia; order Oscillospirales; family Acutalibacteraceae; genus Fimenecus. The sequence goes on from CALGUK010000008.1 coordinate 73,691, forward strand.
TATCAATGCCGATACCATTGCGGTAATGAAGGATGAAGTGAGAATTCTTAACTTTGCACGTGGTGAGCTTGTTGATACCGACAGTATTCTTTCTGCTCTTCAGGAGGGAAAGGTTGCATCATATATCACAGATTTCCCCAACGATGCCGTTATCGGCGCACCCGGTGTAATTGCAATTCCTCACCTTGGTGCATCCACTCCCGAATCAGAGGACAATTGTGCTATGATGGCTGTTGACCAGGTTGCAGATTATCTTGAAAACGGTACAATAGTTAATTCAGTCAACTACCCTGCCGTGACGCTTGCTCCTTCCGACAAGCACCGTATCACTATTATGCACAAGAATATTTCGGGTATTGTAAGCAAAATCACTTCGGCTTTTGCAAATGAAGACGTTAACATTGACAATATGGTTAACAAATCAAAGGGCGAATACGCTTATACCGTTGTCGATTCGGATACGGAGGCTTCTCCGGAGGCTATTGAAGCATTGAAAAAGATTAACGGAATTATACGTATCAGAGTCATTAAATAATAGCTGTATATACAAAAAGTCCCTTGTAGTGAAAACTCACTGCAAGGGACTTTTTAATGTTTAATTATCGTAAATTTTTGTTGTACCGAAAAGCGAACGGAAGAAACCGCCGATTTTATCGAAGAAACCTGATTTTGAATACATTTCAACGCTGTCTCGAGCCAATTCATTGCCGTCAGCATCACAAAGAATTGCCGTAAATGTTGTATAGCCTTTATTCTTTGCGATAACCTTAAGGTTTGAGCTGTCAGCGCTTGTATCAAAATATCCGTTGCTTGACTCCCACTTCACATAAGAACCTTCAGGAGCATTTCCCTCGACATTTGCGCGGAGAACAATACCGTCTTTATTACGGATTTTAGTACGAGACGGAGTTTGAATACCGAATAAGTAATTGTATTCAGGTTCGTCGGGAACATTTGATTCCGGCTCACCGCAGTATTCACAATAACCGTCAATGAAATTATGACCTTTTGCCAAAATAGTCTCCGTATATCTTGAATTTTCGCAGATATCACAACAATATTCTATAAACCCTTCCTTGGTACAAGTCGGATCTTCGCCTTTTCGGGCAGAATACTGATGTATTCCGTTTGGCTGAATGGTTCTTGTTTCATATTTTCCGCAGGAGCATTCGCGCTTTTCAATACCTGTATTTATACAGTCAGGTTCGATAGCAACTATCCATTCGCCGAATGAACAGGTGTGTTCATCGTTGATGAAATGAACAGTTGCACTTGGCAATGAACCGTTATATTTACCGATTGAAATTTCATTCCATCGGTCCTCAGTTCCTGTATAATATACATCTGTAAGACTGTTACAATAGAAAAACGCTCTGTCTCCGATTGATGTTACGCTGTTACTGACATATACGCTTGCAAGATTAGTACAATCAGAAAAGGTGTATGGTTTAATCGTGGTTACTCCGTTTCCGATTTTAACGCTGTTAAGGTTTTTACACACGGAAAAAGCTCTTTCGCCTATCGTGGTTACACTGTCCGGAATTGTTACACTTGTAAGGCTTTCACATCCCCAAAAAGCATTGGTCCCTATAGATTTAACACTGTTCGGGATAGTTACATCACAGAGATTTGAACAAGCGTATACAGCATTACTGCCGATAGAGATTACACCGTTGGGAATTATCAGTTCCGAAAGACTGCTGCAAAACGACAATACAAAATCGGGCAACTCAGTTATGCCTTCGGGAAGCGTAATGCTCTCCAGACTGCTGCAATATGCAAAAGCCTGCTTGCCTATTTTATTTACACCGCTGCCGATCTCTATTTTCTCAAGATTTTCGCAATTGTAAAATGCATATTCGCCGATACTTGTTACCCTATCCGTGATGATTACTTTTTTCACATTGTAGTTTGCCCAAGGCGCATCGCCGAAAACATAATTGTCCATATTCCCTACTCCGGAAATTGTCAATGTTTCGGTCGAGTCGTCATAACTCCAGTTAAGCATTTTGCCGCAATTACCCATTTCAACTGCACTAGCCGTAATGCTTGTCATCGGCATAACCGAAAGCATCATTATCAATACCAATAAGACGGATATTGCTTTTTTCATTTTTTATCATTCCCTCTCCGAAGATTTTCAAAAATAAAACTGTTTATACAAAAAGCCTTATTCTTTATCCGTAAGGAATATTTTACCACTCAGAATGAGTAAAATCAATAATTATATGCCTGTAAGTTTTTGACAAGATAAACATTGTATGGTAAACTTAACAAGGTGATATTATGATTAAGATTATGTTTGTCTGCCACGGCAACATCTGTCGTTCCACAATGGCTGAGTTTGTTATGAAGGATGTTGTCAGAAAGAATGGATATGAAAATGATTTTCTGATAAGTTCAAGTGCGACAAGCATCGAAGAAATCGGCAATGATACACATTGGGGCACGAAAAAAATTCTTGATGAAATGGGAATTCCATATACTAAAAGACAAGCTGTACAGCTTAAAAAGTGCGATTATGAAAAATATGACTTTATAATCGGAATGGACAGCGCCAATATGAAAAACATCAACAGAATAATCGGTTATGATAAAGATAATAAAATTCATAAGTTGTTGAGTTTTGCCCATATTGACCGCGATGTTGCTGACCCGTGGTACACAAGAGATTTTAAAACCACATATAACGATGTTGAGCTCGGATGTCGCAAAATTCTTGATTATGTAATTGAAAACAGCATGCTGAAATAAATTTCAGTTGAAATTTTTCTTATGATGTTATATATTATTGACATCATTTTTTCTTAAAAGTGAGGACGGATTATGCCTAAAGAAAATTTATCACAACAAATTGCCGATACACTTAAAAGACTTATTATGGAGGAGCAGAAATATAATTACGGAGAAAAGCTTCCTAACGAAAATGAGCTTTCTCAGGAATTGGGAGTCAGCCGTACCACTCTGCGTGAAGCTATCAAAATTCTGATTTCGAATGGTATTCTCATCGTAAAACGCGGTAAGGGTACTTATGTTGCCGAGCAGATTGACCAATATACCCAGGAAATCGAAGTCAATGACTTTCTGAAAAAGAAGGTTACTCTGCGTGATTTATATGAAACTCGTCTTATTTTTGAACCCGAGGCAGTTTCACTCGCTTGCAAAAGAGCTACAGATAAAGAAATTGAGGAAATTTTAAGACTCGGTGAAATCTGTCAGAAAGAGATAAAAAAAGATCCGTCGGGGAAAAAGCGAATAGAATCAGAAAGTGCATTCCACGGTGCTATTCTTAAAGCATCACACAATGAATTTTTAGGACAATTCCTCCCTATTCTGACAAACACAGTTCAGAAAACCATTGAACTCAACTATAATCTTGATATAATTGCCGAAGAAGCATATAAGGACCACATTATGATTATGAATTTTCTCAAAAACAGAGATTCAATCGGTGCGAAAAGTGCGGCAACAATACACCTGCACCACGCTGTAATAAACGAACATATATCTTTTGACTGAAATTTTAAAAAAGGTATTGACATTTTGATATTATCATATATAATATGTTGTATGACAACACAAAAGAGATGTCAAACAACTTAAAATATTTTTTTAACAGGAGATTTTTAAACTATGGAACAGAGAATGTTTTATCAAGAAGATTGTAATTTAGGCTTACTCGACGGTAAGACCATCGCAGTTATCGGTTACGGCAGCCAGGGTCACGCTCACGCTCTTAATGCTAAAGAGTCCGGCTGTAATGTTATTATCGGTCTTTACGAGGGAAGCAAATCTTGGGCTAAGGCTGAAAAGCAGGGCTTTGAGGTTTACACAGCAGCAGAAGCTGCTAAAAAAGCTGACATCATTATGATTCTTATTAACGATGAATTACAGGCCGATATGTATAAGAAAGATATTGAGCCTAATCTTAAAGAGGGCGATATGCTTATGTTCGCTCATGGCTTTAATGTTCATTTCGGTTGCATTAACCCGCCAAAATTCGTTGACGTTACTATGATTGCTCCTAAGGGCCCCGGTCATACAGTTCGTTCAGAATATCAGGCAGGAAAAGGCGTTCCTTGTCTTGTTGCCGTTCATCAGGATGCTACAGGTAAGGCTCTTGATATGGCTCTTGCTTATGCTCTTGCTATCGGCGGTGCTCGTGCAGGTGTTCTTGAAACAGACTTCAGAACTGAAACAGAAACAGACCTTTTCGGTGAACAGGCAGTTCTTTGCGGCGGTGTTTGCGCTCTTATGCAGGCAGGCTTTGAAACACTTTGCGAAGCCGGTTATGACCCAAGAAACGCTTATTTTGAATGTATTCACGAAATGAAGCTTATTGTTGACCTTATTTATCAGAGCGGTTTCGCAGGTATGAGATATTCAATTTCAAATACTGCTGAATACGGCGATTACATCACAGGTCCGAAAATCATTACTGACGAAACAAAGAAGGCTATGAAGAAAATTCTTTCTGACATTCAGGACGGTTCATTTGCTAAGGAATTCTTGCTTGATATGTCACCTGCAGGTCGTCAGGTTCACTTCAAAGCTATGAGAAAATTGGCTAGCGAACATCCTGCTGAAAAAGTTGGCGAAGAAGTCAGAAAACTTTACAGCTGGAATAACGAAGAAGATAAGTTTATCAATAACTAATTTTCAATACATAAAAATGACTCCCTTGAAATTTCAAGGGAGTTTTTGTTTTATACTAGTTCTTTCTAAAAACATCTAACATATGAATTGATAATCCTACGCAATCTCCTCGTTCGCAAAGGTTTGACAAAAACTTCATATATTCTTCAAATTCACGGTCATTCAAAAGATCTAATCTATCATCACAAATATAAGACAGCATATCAACCCCAACAAAATGAAGTCTAGTAACATCATAATTTTTCATAAGTCCATCAATATCAGATTTTCGATACAATTCAAAAATTTCATTTGGAGTTGAAACTGTATGATAGTTTTCTTTAATTAAACCTTTATCTACATAATCTAAGATTTTCTTTTTATAAAAAAATTTATATATTGAAGTATCATTGTTGCAATACGAAACAAAAATTACACCGTTTTTCTTTGCTAATCTGATTGCTTCACTCATAGCATTATGTTTATCTTCATCAGTAAACAAATGATACATTGGTCCTAACAATAAAACTATATCATAAGTTTCGCTTACAAACGCAGATAAATCACAGGCATTACCCTCATATATTTTTATATTATGATATACTTTAACCTTTTCTTTCATAATTTCAATATTATGTGGTACAAGTTCAACCGCTGTAACATCATACCCCATTTCTGCAAGTGCAATTGAATATCTGCCTGTACCAGCTCCAATTTCAATAATTTTTGAATTTGGTTTCAAATATTTTTCAATATATTTCATTGTTGTAAGATATTCAGGCATTCTGCTTTTTCGCATAAGTCTGCCTTCTTCATCGTAATTATTGTAAAAATCAATAACACTGTTGCCTGTTGTAATGTTTTTCTTCTTGAATAGCTTTGTTAATAATTTCATATAAAATCCTCCTTAAAAAAATAAAACGGTGTAAGCTCATAAATTAAGCCTACACCGTTATAATCAAATCGTTAAAACTCAGTTACATATTACGAAATGAATACAGAGATATAGACCTGCACAATGAGGGTCGTGCAAGCCAAAGCATATTCATATCAAGTTTTCTGAAAAGATATGCGTTCATAATAATACCTCTAACTGAATTTTGTTAAGAATAACACAAAGTGTTATGTTTGTCAAGAAAAAATTGCGAGTAGGCACGAAGACTCACCACTTACAAGCAGGCGTGGAAGCCTGCCACTACGCAAAAAACGGGACGGTGTGGTCAGCGTCCCCTACAATTATTCTTTTATTTCTTCTTGCTTATTCTTTCTTTTCTTTTTACCAATTTGAAAACCAATAAATGTTATAATGAATGGTATTATGCTTGTAAGATAATAAATTTCAGGTTCACAGTAGTCATAACCTTCATAAATATCGTATGTGTACCCTCTATACTCATAAGCCATATCCAGCATAGTATCGAGAGTAGCAATTGAAAAGTTTACAAAAATATAATGGTAATGATAATCCGCAATCCACAAAGAAGAAACTACTGTTAAAAATCTTATTGGAAATAAAGAAACAAAATCTGATAATACGTTGCCTGTTTTTTTCAAGTAGAAAAACCCAATCAAAAATGAAGGAATGAGTGCAACAATATAAATAGTGATATAAATAATCCAGCACTCATACAATTCTGGTCCCGTGAGTCTTTCAAACGGGTCATTTAAAAGTCCTACAATAAAATATGTAATTCCAAAAATAATATTGAAAATACACCATCCCAAAAAACTCCAACCACTATTGGAAAAGAAAAAACTAAAATATTCTTTTTTTGTCATATTGGGTCGCCTCTCATCATTTGTTTTAATTGCAAAAAATATTGTACAACAATTATATAATTACACAAAATCAGTTTTTTGTCAATTTTTTACAAAACTGCAAATTTTTCTTGTTTTTTTGCAAAAAAAACGGCGGGGTATTGACCCCGCCCTGCAATATAGTATTTATTTTAAGTTTTTAGTTTCGCACTGGTTTGGGCAAGTTGAACAGTCGCCCATCATAATGTCGTTTACTGTTTTGCCTGCAGGAATCATCGGGAGAACTCTTTCGTCTTTATCGATTGCACATTCAATCCAAACAGGACCGTTTGCTTTAAGTGCTTCTGCAAATGCTTCTTTAAACTCTGCAATAGTTTCTGCATAATAGCCCTTTGCACCAAACCCCTCTGCAAGTTTTACAAAGTTTGTTTTACGATGCGGGTCAGTCTGTGAAAAACGCTTGCCATAGAAGCAACGCTGCCACTGACGAACCATACCTAAAACTTGGTTGTTCATAATAACGGTAATAACAGGAAGTTCATAGCTTACTGCTGTGCAAGCTTCGTTGAGATTCATATGGAATGAACCGTCGCCCGTAATGTGAACAACCTTTTTACTGTCGCCCAATGCAGCTTTTGCACCGATTGCAGCACCATAGCCATAGCCCATTGTACCAAGTCCGCCACTTGTAAGGAAACCTCTTGGGTTTACATGATGAACATACTGTGCAGCCCACATCTGATGCTGACCGACATCAGTTACAACTACGGTATCCTCCCCTGCCATATCGCAGATTGCACCGATTAACTGATGAGGCAAAATCTGTGAATCATCGTCCTGTGGCTTATAGTCAACATCCTTATAAACCTCAAGAACCTTAATCCATTCGGTTCTTTCCTTTTTCTCGACGAGAGGCAAAAGAGTTGCAAGAACCTTTTTAACATCACCGATTACATAATGGTCAACAGCAACATTCTTATTGATTTCGCTTAAGTCAATATCAATCTGAATGATTTTCGCTTTCTTTGCAAACTCATTTGTATTGAGAGCAACACGGTCAGAAAAGCGTGTACCTATCGCAATAAGCACATCTGCATCATCAACAGCTTTGTTTGTTACATAGCCGCCGTGCATACCTAAAAGACCGAGATTGAGCGGATTGTTATAACCGATTACACCTGCCGCCATAAGAGTGTGGCAAGATGGAATATTCGCTTTTTCTACAAGTTCGAGAGCTAATTCTGATGCATTTGATGAAACAACACCGCCGCCAAACATAACAACCGGTTTTTTGGCATTGTTAATGATATTTGCAATAGCCTTAATCTCGTCAGAATTGATGACAGTATCATCAATAATTACAATTTTATCTTCTCTCTCGAATTCTGTTACGGCCGCCGTAACATCTTTTGTTATATCAATGAGAACCGGACCTTTTCTGCCTGTATTCGCAATACGGAAAGCTTCACGGATAGTGTGTGCAAGCTCATTAACATCCTGAACCATAAAATTATGTTTTGTGATAGGCATTGTTATACCTGTGATATATACTTCCTGAAAAGCGTCGCGACCGATAAGACCTTTTCCTACGTTACCTGTGATTACAACCATAGGAACACTGTCCATATAAGCTGTAGCAATACCTGTTACAAGGTTAGTTGCACCGGGACCGCTGGTGGCAATACAGACGCCTGTTTTACCCGTTGCACGCGCATAACCGTCGGCAGCGTGAGAAGCTCCCTGTTCATGTGCTGTCAAAACATGACGGATTTTATCGCTATATTTATAAAGAGCATCATAAATATTAAGGACTGCACCGCCGGGATAACCGAAAACGGTGTCAACTCCCTGTTCTATTAAAACCTCGGTAAGAATTTCCGAACCGTTAAGTTGCATCGCTTTTTCACTCCAAATCAACAAAAAGATACATATAGCAATCCTAATGTATAAAATTATTAAATAATATTTTATAATAATTCAAGTAAAAAATCAACTTAAAAACAATAAAAAAAGCAACAGAAATATGTCTCTGTTGCTTTTCTATTTTATGCAATATTATGCATTATCATTATCATCAGATTCAACTTCGATTTCCGGTTCTTTCTCTGTCTCGGAAAAATCTATCGATTCTTCCTCACACTTGGGTTCTGTCTCGGGAAGAATACCGTTTTTCATCAATGACTCAAACTGTTCTTTATCGATTTTTTCAAGTCTTATCAGAGCATTTGACACCAGATGAAGTTGATCGATATGCTCTTTAAGAATTGCTTCGGTTCTGTTGTATGCATTACAGATAATCTTTTCAACCTCTTCATCAATAAGGGCCGCTACTGATTCGGAATAGTTTCTCGTTGAAGTATAAGTTTTACCGAGGAAGACCTCATCATTATCTGAACCAAAAGCGATCGGACCGAGTTTTTCACTCATACCGTATTTTGTAATCATTTTACGCGCGATTTCTGTTGCACGCTGTATATCATTGGAAGCACCCGTTGAGATATCGTTGAAAATAATCTTCTCTGCAACACGTCCGCCCAAAAGCGAAACAATATCATCGAGCATACGCGATTTCATCATATGCATTTCATCTTTTTCGGGTGTATAAAGAGTAAATCCGCCTGCCATACCGCGCGGTACAATTGAAATATGTGTTACGGGGTCTTTATTTTCAAGATAATATGAAGAAATAGCATGGCCCGCTTCATGATAAGCAGTGATTTTCTTATCCTTTTCCGAGATCTTGCGTGATTTCTTTTCGCTACCGACAACAACCTTCATTGTGGCCTCTTCAATTTCATTCATTGTAATTGCAAGAAGCTTGCGTTTTGCCGCAAGAAGAGCAGCCTCGTTAAGAAGATTTTCAAGGTCGGCACCGGTAAAGCCTACTGTTGTTGCGGCAATCTGATGCAAATCGACATCGGGTGCCAACGGCTTATTCTTTGCGTGAACATGCAAAATTTCTTCTCTGCCCTTAACATCGGGATAGCCGACCGTAACCTGACGGTCAAAACGGCCGGGACGAAGCAGTGCAGGGTCGAGAATATCGGGTCTGTTTGTTGCGGCAATGACAATGACACCGTCATTTACACCGAATCCGTCCATCTCGACAAGCAACTGATTAAGTGTCTGCTCACGTTCATCGTGTCCGCCACCCATACCGGCGCCTCTGTGACGACCTACAGCATCAATTTCGTCGATAAATATAATAGACGGCTGATTCTTTTTAGCCTCTTTAAAAAGGTCACGAACTCTTGATGCACCGACACCGACATACATCTCGACAAAATCCGAACCGGAGATTGAGAAGAAAGGCGCATCAGCCTCACCCGCTACGGCTCGCGCAAGTAATGTCTTACCTGTACCGGGAGGGCCGACAAGAAGCACGCCCTTGGGAATTCTTGCTCCGAGTGCAGAAAATTCTGTCGGGTTTTTAAGAAATTCAACAATTTCCGTAAGCTCTTCTTTTTCTTCATCTGCGCCTGCAACATCCTTGAAAGTTACTTTTTTGGTTTCGTCATCGGCACGCTTTACTCTTGCTTTGCCGAAGCTCATTGCACGGTTATTTTCAGAGGTAATTGAATTGTTCATCTTTCTGAACATCACTACCATAAGAACCACAAATCCGACGGTTAAAAGCAGAGAAGGAAGAATGCTCAAAAGCCAAGAATTTGACGTTCCTGCCTCATAATCATACACAACAGGTGTATCGGGATGTTCTTTATTGTACTCACGCAGTCCCTCATGAATATCCTGAAGGAAAAGATTTACATTAGGAACGGTATATTTATATTCCTTATCATCATCTTTTAACTTAAATGTCATTACACCGCTGTTGAAATTAAGATCAAGTTCTTCAACCTGTGCATTGTCAAAATACTCGACAACCTCATAATACTTTAATTCCGTATCTGATTCACTTCCGAGATAAATTGACATTACGGCTACAAAAAGAACCGGTATCAAAATATACGGAATAATAACTTTCCAATTAGGTTTTTTCAAATTTATATTCACTCCTGTGTTTTGTGGTTATTTTTCATAAACTGATGGTTTTAAAGCGCCTACGAAGGGCAGGTTTCTGTATTTCTCGTTAAAATCAAGTCCGTAACCGACAACGAAGGCATCGGGAACCTGCGCTCCCGAATAATCAGCCTTGACATTGGCCTTTCTTCTTTCAGGCTTATCAAGAAGTGTGCAGATTTTTACACTTCTCGGATTTCTGGCCGAAATAACCTTGATTAGATATTCAAGAGTAACACCGCTGTCAAGAATATCCTCAACGATAAGCAGGTCTGAACCCTCAATTACATCAGTATCCAAATCCTTAATAATTCGCACAACACCTGATGTTTTAGTTCCTGCGCCATAGCTTGAAACAGACATAAAATCTATAGTACACGGCACTTTTATTTCACGCATAAGATCGGCCATAAAGACAACCGAGCCTTTTAATACGCTGACAAGAACAAGCTTTTTGTCTTTATAATCCTCAGTGATTTCTTTGCCGAGACGCTTTACTATACTTTTAAGTTCTTCTTCGGAAATAAGAACTTTTTCGATATCATTAAGCATTTTTCCCCATCCTTTTTATATAAATGTATTTTTTTGTTTTATTATCGATCTTAAATTTTTCCGCCGTTCCGAAATACTCTGTCCAGATAATCTGTGAATTATCGGCAATTATCAACATATCGTCTCTTTTACACGGAAGAATTTTATTTTCGTTAAACAGTTTTTTTAATGTTTTGCAGGGTCTTGACGGCAGCTTATATTTATCTCCGTCAATTCTGTTTCTCACAATTACATTACTTGATATTTTATCACAATCTATCAATTTGTCCATATCCCGAATATTAAATTTCTGTAAATCTTTTTTTAATAATATTTTCACATAAAAATTGCCTATCGGTGTACAGATAATATCGGATAAACTATCCGTTGAAAACTCAAAATGTTCTGCATTTTTTATCTTACCGAAGAACAGTCTGTTCTGCTGAACATTAGCGATTATACCGTCACAAAGATTAACGCTGCCTCCGTTTATAACGATGTTAAGAACAAGGGCGAGCTGCTCTTTGGTGACATTTTTTGCTCCATTCTCCTTCAGAATGGCGGAAACGGCATAATACCTTACGGCAGTATGACAACTATTTAAAACTACGCAATCATAGTATCCGTCACATTTTGAAGCGTTGACAACATTCTGGCCCTCGGATAAAAGAAATTCGTTTGACATTCTCAGCGATTCGTTGCATCTTGAAAACGCCTTGTCAAAAGCTGGGTTTATTTCAAACAACTGAGGTAATATGTTATGCCTGATTTTATTTCGGGTATAGTCGTCGCACAGATTTGTGCTGTCAGTCACATAAGTCAGTGAGTTGGAAGCAAGATATTCCTCTATTTCATTACGGGTACAATCCAGAAGAGGTCTTATGTAAATCCCCCGAACATACGGAATACCGCAAAGTCCCGAAAGAGACGCACCTCTTGTAAGGTTAAAAATAACGGTTTCGGCATTATCGTTGAGATTATGTGCAGTTGCCACGGCATCGCATCCTGATTGTTCAAAAAATTCATATCTGAGCCGTCTTGCACATTCCTCAATACTCTCTCCTGTTTTTTTGGCTTCTGCTGGAACATCCGCTTTATATGATACAAACTCCAATCCGTTTTTTTCACAAAATAAACGGACAAAATCCATATCGCGATCTGCCTCAACATCTCTTATACCGTGGTGAATATGTATTCCTTTGATCTTTTTGATTCCTAAAGCCTCTTTATTCCTTGCAAGAATATGAGCAAGACAAACAGAATCTGCACCACCCGAAATGCCTATCCCGAGAACGGAACACGAATTCAGCATATTATGTTTTGAAACGGTTTTCAAGACCTTACTGATCATCTTTTATCCTTTCAAGTGTTGAAAACATTGTAAATTCGGCATTCCAGGCAACATCAACTTTTTCTGTTGAACCGTGTCTGTTTTTTGCAACGATGACCTCTGCAACATTAGCCGTTGTTTTTTCCTCATCGGTGTTATCGCCCATATTATAGTAATCCTCACGGTGAAGCATAAGTACAATATCGGCATCCTGCTCGATTGAGCCGGATTCACGAAGATCTGTAAGCTGAGGACGATGGTCAGCAGTTTTTGCTGTATTACGTGATAACTGTGAACAGGTAATTACGGGAATATTAAGGTCTTTAGCCATCATTTTAAGTCCTCTTGTAATTTCTGAAATCTCCTGTACACGATTATCTGTTTTTTTGGTACCTGTCATAAGCTGAAGATAGTCAATGACAACACATTCAACGTTTTTCATTCTGCGGACTCTTGCCTTCATTTCAGGAACCGTAATATTAGCCGTATCATCAAAATACAGTTCACAATTCACAAGGTTCTGAAGAGCAAGTCCGAGTTTCTCCCAGTCCGAATCTGAGATTTCACCCGTTCTGAGTTTGTTGCTCACTATTCTGGCTTCAGTTGAAATTATACGTTGTGCCAACTGTTCGTTTGACATTTCAAGAGAGAAAAACAGTGTTTTTCTTCCCTTCATTGCCATATTTCTCGCAACATTCAAAGCAAAGCTTGTTTTACCCATACCGGGTCGGGCACCTATAAGAATAAGGTCAGAACGGTGAAAGCCGCCGCCGAGAACTCTGTCGAGATATGAAAATCCGGTGGGTATTCCCATATACTGTTCTTTTTCCTTCGGGTCGGCACTTCCGAGCTTTTTTAGACGTTCGAAAACATCGGACATTATTACATCACTGATTTTTGCCGGACCCGATGTGTTTTTTCCGCGGCGGATATCATAAATTTTCTGCTCAGCCATATCGAGAAGCGAATCGGGAGATTCGGTTCCGTTATTGGTCTCATCAAGAATTTCTCTCGCGGTTGTCATCAAGGTTCTGAGATAATACTTATCTGTTATAATCCTAATATAAGACTCGACATTTTTGGTTGACGGAACAGCATCGGCAATCTTCATAAGATATGTCTTGCCGCCGATATCGTCATATACGCCCTCTTTTTTCAATTCTTCAAGAACAACGAGAGGATCAATTCTTCCTCCCATCGTATCAATATTAAGAATAGCCGTGTATATCGCTTTATGCTGTGGCAGATAGAGATGGTCAATTTTGAGCATATCCGAAACTGTCGGAAGACATTCCGGATCCTTAAGCAATGCTCCGAGAACCGCCTGCTCTGCATCAAGACTGTACGGCAAATTCATATTATCTGCTGATAAATAATTGCTATCCATTTATTTTCTCTCCATTAAGAAAATTTTATCATTCACCAACCATCACGGTCATCTCTGCAACGATGTTTGTATATAACTTAACTTCAATTTTATATGAACCGAAGGTTTTGATATCATCCATTGTGATCTTTCTTTTGTCAACCTTAACTTTAAACTGCTTTTCAATTTCTGCAGCTACCTCTTTTGAAGTTACAGAACCGAATAATTTTCCGTTATTGCCTGCTTTAGCGGTTATTTTGACTATTTTACCCTGCAAGGCATTTTTTGAACTGTTTGCAGCGGCAACCTCGACATCAATTTTGTGCTGATTAGACTGTTCACGGTTACGAAGTTCTGTGAGACTCTGTGCGTTTGCTTCAACAGCCAATCCCTTGGGGAAAAGGAAGTTACGGGCATACCCGTCGGAAGCCTTTACCTTTTCGCCCTTTTTTCCTAAGCCTTTTACATCTGCTTTCAAAATTACATCCATATTAAAACCTCTTTCTCAAGCCGACAGACAATGCTCCTGCAATATCTGAAAGTCCTTTAGTCCGGATCATACGGCTTTATCTTATTTTATCAATTGCGTTTTTTAATTTATTAAGAGTATTTTCAAACGTATCGCCCTCTAACTGTGCCGCAGCCATCGTAAGATGTCCGCCTCCGCCCAACTCTTCCATAACAAGCTGAACATTGACTTCACCGTATGATCTTGCAGATATATTTATCGTCTCATCAGTCTTAAACAAAACAAATGAGCCATGCACACCGTCGATATTTAACAATTCATCTGCAGCCTGGCTTGCAACAATACGAACATCATCGGACTCAAAATCAACAACACCGATTGCACAATTACCGTACATAGCGGCATTTTTGACAACCTCACTTTTTGCCTGCTGAGTTTTCATACTGTTTGCAAAAAGCTGTTTAACTGCAACGGTGTCTGCACCGAGTGAACGGAGATACGCCGCCGCCTCAAATGTACGAACACCTGTTTTCATAACGAAATTTTTTGTATCGAGCGTTATTCCCGACATTAACGCCTCAGCACATATTTTCGGAACATCGACGTCAACATTTATATACTGAATAAGTTCTGTCACCATTTCAGATGCCGATGACGCATTCGGTTCGTGATAAAAAATTACCGCTTTGTTAATATGGTCAACCGTTTTTCTGTGGTGGTCAATAACCACAACCTTTTCTACAAGATCAAAAAGCTCGGGATATTCAAGGAAGCTTTTTCTGTGAGTGTCGACTATGACGAGAAGAGTTTTGCTGTTTAAATACTCATCTACGTCCTCAGGCTCAATCAGAATATCGTCAAAACCGTTTGAAATCATATATTTTGCAAGCGGCATAGCAAGAGTCGTACGCGAGGACATAACGATTTTAGCCTGCTTACCCAAAGCAGAGCATATCATTGCAACACCTACCGATGAGCCCAATGAATCAAGATCGGCAAATCGGTGTCCCATTATGAGAACATTATTGCTCGAACTGATTATTTCCTTAACGGCTGAAGCAATCATTCTTGTTCTGACCTTGTTTCTCTTTTCAATACCCTTAGATACTCCTCCGAAAAATTCATAATCCTCGTCGTTTCTTTTAAGTGCAACCTGGTCTCCGCCTCTGCCCATTGCCATATCAAGAGCCTTTCTCGCGATGCTCTCACACTGTGAAATAGTATCTGCAGAGCCGATACCTGCCGAAATGGTGAGAGCGATAGATTTGTTCTTATATGTATAAGAACGCACCTGAGACAGAACGGAGAATTTATTTTCTTTCATTCCGTCAAGACTCTTTGTTTCTGTAACTACGAGAAATCTTCCGTTCTGAAGTTTTCTGAAAACGCAGTTATAATCGGAAAACCAATTTTCAATTATGGCTTCAACATCGCCTAAAATCTCAGATTGCTGGCTCTCTCTGAAATCCGCAAGAGCATCTTCAACACTGTCAAGAGCTATAATTGCCATAACAGGTCTTGATTCAAGATATGCGGTTTTATAAGCCTTAAGGTCAGTATTCTCTACAAAGTACAATGCATATACCGTTTCATTCTTCAACTGCATATTCGCTGTAAAGGCTGTATATTGTTTTTCGGCAAAGCTGCATTCAATAAAGACTTTATCTCTGATCGAATCAAGTCCCTGTCCCGATGTAAATTGTTTGACATCGGCATTATCAAAAGAAAATACTGTCAGAAACTCACTTCTGAATTTTGAATTATACCATATAATTTTGTCTGTATTATCAAAAATCGCAACGGGCAAGGGGAATTTTTTCAGTTCACCACTGTCTTCAGCAGAGAGCTTCTTACCGAGCGCCGTAACCGAATTTTCAAGTCTCTTGAACTGAATACCGCTTTTTATTACTCCGATAACAGTCAGAACAGCCGTTATCAAAAATCCTGCAACACCTATATAAAGATTATAAAAAGCAAGAACAGCGCTCAGAACAACACAGATAACAATTGCGGGAATCGTTATCGGATATACACTTATCAGATTTTCAAAAGCACCTTCTTTTTTAACTTTTGGCTGTTTTTTCATATTAAACACCTTGATTTAAACTGAAGTAATAAGTGGCAACACCATCGGACTGCGCTTTGTTCTGTCGTAGAGAAGTCGTGATATGTCATCTCTCATTCTGTTTCTTATTGTTCCCCATTCAATATGACCCTCATGAATACACTCGTCGATTACTATCTGTGCAACCAGCTTGGCCTCCGCGATTAGTTGTTCAGAATCACGAACATAAACAAATCCTCTTGAAATAATATCGGGACCGGAAACAATCATGCCGCTTTCTTTATCAATAACAGCATTTATAATCATAAGTCCATCCTCGGCAAGACGCTTTCTCTCACGGATAACAGCACTGCCTACATCGCCTACTCCGTAGCCGTCAACGAAAACTTTTCCGGCAGGAACATCCTCAACTACGGACATTTTTCGTTTTGAAATCTCCACCTGTTTACCGTTATCTGCAATATAAATATTACCCGGTGCAATACCCATACTCTCGGCAACAGCGGCATGACTTCTGAGATGCTTCTGTTCGCCGTGAACGGGAATAAAAAATTTCGGCTTTGCCAGACTCAGAATAATGCGTAATTCCTCCTGACAAGCGTGTCCCGATACATGAACATCGTACATTTTCTCATAAACAACCTCTGCGCCTCGTTTAAGAAGCTCATCGACAACTTTGCCGACTGTTTTTTCATTTCCGGGAATGGGAGTTGCGGAAATGATAACGTAATCTCCCGTTCCGATTTCAACTCTGCGATGCTCTGAAAAGGCCATTCGGTAAAGTGCCGACATCGGTTCGCCCTGACTGCCCGTTGTAATGATTACAAGTTTATCGTGGGGATACCTGGATATTGAATCTATGCTCACAAGAATTCCGTCGGGAACATTAAGATATCCCAATTTTGATGCAGTTTCCACAACATTCTCGAGGCTTCTGCCTGATAAAGCAACTTTTCTGCCCACGGAATGTGCAACATCTATAATCTGCTGAACTCGGTGTATATTTGACGCAAATGTAGCGACAATCAGACGCTTTCCGTCCGCCTTCTGGAACAATCGTGCAAATGACTCTCCCACGGTTCTCTCGCTGGAGGTGTAGCCCGGGCGCTGAGCATTTGTAGAGTCCGAAAGAAGACAAAGAATTCCCTTTTCACCGAGCTTTGCAATTCTAGCAAGATCAATAACATCACCGTCAATGGGAGTTGTGTCAATCTTGAAGTCACCCATCTGTAATATAACACCGGCAGGAGAATTTATGGCAAGAGCCAGTGCATCAGGTATAGAGTGATTAACATGAATCGCCTCAACCTCAAAACATCCGAGTTTAATCTTGTCTTTCGGCTTGATCACGTTAAGCTTTGCTTTTTCAAGCAGTTTATGTTCACGGAGCTTGCCCTCAATAAGACCGATTGTCAGCTTTGTTCCGTAAACGGGAATATTTACTCTCTGTAAAAGATATGCCAATCCTCCGATATGATCTTCGTGACCGTGAGTAATAAAAATACCTTTTATCTTATCAATATTCTGTTCAACATAGGTGAAATCTGGAATAACAAGATCAACACCGAGCATATCGGGTTCGGGAAATGCCAATCCGCAATCAACGAGGATCATATCGTTCTGGCACTCATAAAGAGTCATATTTTTGCCAACCTCGTTAAGGCCGCCGAGAAATGCAATTCTTACATTTACCTCAGGCTTCTTAGGATTATTGTTTTTTCTAACAACCTTATCTTTTTTTGCCATACTGTATTGTTTGCCTTGTTTTTTGGGACTTACCGTATTCTTTTTATTATTATCGGATCTGTTTTTACCCGTCGTTTTGTTCTTTTTATCATTTTGTTGAGTTACTTTTTCATTTTTCTGTTTAGGCATAATTTCCTCCTTCTTAAATTATAATGCTCAAAAATTATATGTATAAAAACATCTGAAAATCGAGTTGTTAAAAAATGAGTAGAAATACCCATACTATCTCAATATATTTGTCATTATATAATACTATTTTTTATATCCGATGTCAAGAAAAAGACCTATTGTTAATATTTACAATTCGTGATAAAATAAGTTTTGTATTTATTATCATATTTTATTCATGAGGTTCTTTATGGAAAAATTAAGTTTTGTAGAGATGTATACAGACGGAGCCTGTTCCGGCAATCCCGGTCCCGGCGGTTGGGGTACAATTCTTCGCTTTAACGGTGTGGAAAAGGAGCTTTCCGGCGGAGAAGCACAAACGACCAATAACAGAATGGAGCTTCTGGCTGTAATAAACGGCCTTGAAGCCTTGAAAAGAAAATGTAATGTGAAAATATACTCTGACTCTTCCTATGTTGTAAACGGAATAACAAAAGGCTGGGCTGAGAGCTGGAAAGCAAACGGTTGGAAAAAATCAGATAAGAAGCCTGCACTTAATCCGGATTTATGGGACCGGCTATTATCGTTACTTTCGCAACACGAATATGAATTTGTATGGATAAAAGGACATGCAGGCCATCCGGAAAATGAAAGATGCGACAGATTAGCTGTCGCTTATTCGCAAAAATTCAAATAAATAATATCAAATTTCATAATTACAGTTGATTATTGACAAATTTTATGTTATATTTTTATATGTGTATTTAGATGTATGCATAAATCTAAAAAAGGCGTGATTGAAAAGTGGAAAACAACAACACAACCACAACCGCAACAGAAGAAGTTAACGGCGAAGCCGTACAAGGTGAAGCTTCTGTTTCAAACAGAAGATATCTTCGTCCAAAAGAAATTGCCGCTTACCTTCTCACATCATTCGGACAAAAAAATCTGAGTCAGTACGTCAATGCATTCCGTCAGTTCTTTGCTATAAGCTTTCTTGGAATGTCGGGCAGTACATACGGTGTCATTATGTTCATCGAATCTATTTATGACGCAGTTGACGACTCTATTTCAGGTCTTATAATCGACAGAACAAGAACTCGTTGGGGACGACTTCGTCCTTGGCTTGTCATTCCTACTCCGTTCTGGGCAATAGCAATGATAATGCTGTTTACTACCCCTGCATTTCTTGTTCACGAATGGCAGAAAATCATCTGGACAGTTGTAGCAATTTTCATCTATAATCTGGGTATGTCATATTTCGGAGCATGGACGATTATGCTTTACAACATCACACCGAATAACAATGAGCGCGACAATCTTATCGCTACCTCAAAGTTCACAGAGCTTTTCGGTGTATTCCTCCCCTCGATTGCTTCAATGTTTGTCGGTTTTCTTCCTCAAAAGACTGTTGAATGGGGCTGGAAAAACCCACTCGGTATGCAGGACATCTACACAGGTTTTGCTGTTATCATTGCAATAATTGCCGCATTCACCGCTTTCTTCGGATTCTCCGGTATGAGAGAGAGAGTTCCGCTTGCATCACGTGAACAGATGCAGGAAGTCGGAGTTATTGATTCCTTCAAAAATGTTTTCAAGAACAGACCTATGTTTATTCTTGTTCTTTCAGGATTTTTCAACGGCTTTAAGTCTGTAGGTGCTTCAAGTGAAAGCTTCTATTGGATGCACAACTCAAAGAACGTTGCTCACGGCTCGATTGCAGGTATTTTTACAGGTATTCCCAACTATATTATGGTCCCGCTTGCTCCGAAGCTTATCCGCAGATTCGGTGCTAAAAAAGTCGCTGTTGCATCAGGTATTTTTGCCGGTTTTGCTTATGCAGGCACATTCCTTATCGGTCTTATCGGCATGAACAGATCAAACGGCAGCAGAGGCTTCCTTGTTGATTGGGATGGCGGAAATACAATAGTTAATCTTGCAATACTCACAATTTGCCTTACAATATGCGGTCTTCCTAACCAGCTTATGAACGTAGCAGGTGCTGTTCTCCAGGGAGATGTTTACGACTACAGCGAATGGAAAACAGGCATGAGAAACGAAGCACTTGTACAAACCGTTCAGAACTATTTCGGTAAAGCAGCAAACTCAATTACACAGCTTCTTTCAGGTGTTGTTATTTCAGCTGTCGGATATGTTGCACGTAAAGACGAATTCGGTAATATTGTTCCCGAGTCAAATGAAAATACGCTTATCGGTTTCTGGGCTATCTTCTGTCTTATGCCTGCGATTGCGCGATTCCTTTACGGTGTAACACTTATGTTCTTTAACGTTGACGGCGAATTCAAAAAGAAGATGTTGGCTGAGCTTGCAGTTAAACGTCAGGAAAGACTTAAGTCTCTTAACCTCAGCGATGAAGAGGAAAAAATTGTTGAAATGAACATAGATACTAATATGGGCACAATACTTCCTCAGGAAAATGCTGATGTAGCTCCTGCTGATCCTGAATAAAAATCAATCACGAATATATAAAACCAACCCCGACTCGATTGAGCCGGGGTTTTGTTTTCAAAATATCCTGGGCAAGCCCTCGCCTTACTTTATTATAATTTACAATAAACCTCAACTGAATTGAGAGTTGCTTTTACGCGGTACGAAGTAATAACAATTTTGATTCTATTGAGTTTTTGCTTTTTAAATCGGCAGATGCGTTTTGCTCCTATTACAGTTGACGAGCACAGTTTTTGCCATCCGTTACCGCCATCACCGAACACCTCAAAGCATTCAATCTGCTGACCCGTTGCGATATTTTCCTTAAGAACGATTTTATCGGCAACAATCGGTTTATTGAAAGCGATTTCAATTTCAGGCTTTTCATCCCCTATTCCGCATTGCCAATAACCGTCTTCGGTCAGAATATTATTCACATTGTGATCAGCGCATAATTCAGATGTTGCGACAGCACTACAATTCTTTATCAGATTTTCGGGAAATTCCCTGCGCAATCTGTCACCGAATTTGCGCAGAGCACGAACATCGGCTTTCGCCAACAATCCGTTTTTATTGGGAGGGATATTGAGTAATAATGAAGAATTTCCGCCGACACTCCCCCAATAAATCTGCATAAGTTTTTTTAGGGATTTGACTTTGAAATCCTCTTTTTTATGGTAAAACCAACCCGGTCGGATTGACACATCAACCTCAGCAGGATACCAGATAAATTTGGTTTCGCCGTCGATAAATTTTCGGCTGCCCAGATCTTGCGTTTTAACATCGACCTTTTTAGCAAATTCAGTGCTGTCCTCTTGCTGAGAATGTTCTGCAGTGTAGTCCTGATTGCCGACAAAAGACGGAACAACACTCCATTCGGAGTTACGCGATTTACCTGCTTCATTGCCGCACCAACGGACATCGGGACCGCAAATGCTTATTACAGCATCGGGCTGTAATTCACGAATAAGAGAAAAGTAGGAATTCCATGCATACTCCTGCTTTCTTCCGTTTTTTCCTTCACCGCAGGCACCATCAAACCAAAAGCAAAAAATATCACCGTATTTTGTTGCCAATTCAGTCAATTGATTTATGAAATATCTGTTGTATTCCTCTCCCGAACCGTAACAGGATTCGTGTCTGTCCCACGGAGAGATATATACTCCGAATTTAAGTCCTTCTTCACGGCAGGCATCACTTACTTCTTTAACAATGTCGCCCTTACCGTCTTTATATGGGCTGTTTTTCATACAATAATCTGTATAACTACTTTGCCAAAGACAAAATCCGTCGTGGTGCTTACAAGTAAGAATTATAGCTTTCATTCCTGCGTTTTTTATCTCTCTTGCCCACTGTCGAGCATCAAGCTTTTTTGGATTGAAAACAGATGCAGATGCAGTACCGTCGCCCCATTCTCTACCTGTAAAAGTGTTTGTTCCGAAGTGACAGAACGCATACATCTCTAATTTTTGCCATTCCAACTGGCGAGGCGACGGAATAACTTCCGCCGCCAATTCATAACTTTTTTTATTCTGCATAATTTGTTGCAATTATATCAACACCTGTATTAAGAATATTTTCTACAACAACATCTCCGATGTTTACGGGTGCTTTCACAGAGGTTCTGTTAATTATCTCCATACATTCAAACATCATACCCTTCGGAATGGGAGTTGCTGACTTAACGGGTACAACATATGACTTTCCGCCCTCGACCTTCACGGTTGTAGTAAGCATTCTTGTTGGGTTTGTAACCTCAGTGCGTGCATACGCATCGCCGCGTTTACATGTATTTCCCGTCACCGATAAAACATTACCGTCGTCATCAAAAGTAACAGTAATAGGGCATCCTAAAGGACACGCAACGCATACTAGTTCTCTGTTTTTCATCGTTTTACGCCTCCACTCTTACATTGATAACTGCATCTGCAGGTAACTCAGTAATAACAGACTGTTTGAGAGTAACATATTCCATTTCGCCGGGACAAAGCTTAATCTTTTTCTTTGAAAGGATTTCTTTCCCGTTACATTCGACAATTATTCTCGCATTGTTATACACTGCGCCTACACGGAAATAGAGTTTAACATCGTTGTCGGTTTCATGATTTATTCTCTGAGGAACAATATAGCGGACACCGTTTGTTCCCTGTGTATAAACACATTCACCTGTAATCTTTTCACCCTTGATGAATTTTGCCGCTCCGAGACCGGCAATCTGGCTTTCCTCGGTAACATAGTCAACGAGGTCGTGAACCTGAAGTACATTGCCGCAGGCAAACACACCTTGATGCTCGGTTTCACGGTATTCGTCAACCTTCGGACCGTTAGTAACACAGTCAAGCTGAAGTCCCGAATTTTTTGAAAGTTCATTTTCCGGAATGAGTCCTACAGAAAGCATCAAAGTGTCGCAGGAGACAAACTCCTCTGTTCCCGGTATGGGTTGGAGCTTATCATCAACCTTTGCAATTGTAACGCCCTCAAGCCTGTCCTTACCGTGAGTTGCAACAACGGTGCAGCTGAGCTTAAGCGGAATACCGAAGTCGTCAAGACATTGAACGATATTTCTTGTAAGACCGCCCGAATAAGGCATAAGTTCGCAAACCATCTTGACCTTTGCACCCTCAAGAGTCATACGACGAGCCATGATAAGTCCGATATCACCTGAGCCGAGAATAACTACCTCGTGACCCGGCATATATCCGTCAATGTTTACATACTTCTGAGCTGTACCTGCTGTCATAATACCTGAACAGCGGCTTCCGGCAATACTCAGAGCACCGCGCGGTCTTTCTCGGCATCCCATTGCAAGAACAACTGCTTTTGCTTGAATTTTAAGAAGACCGTCCTTTTTATTGACTGCAGTAACGATATTATTATCAGCTACATCAAGCACCATTGTATCTGTTTTAACATCAATATCGGTATTTTCGAGAAGCTTCATAAATCTTCCCGCATATTCCGGACCGGAAAGTTCCTCACCAAAATAGTGAAGTCCGAAACCGGTATGAATACACTGTTCAAGAATACCGCCAAGTGTCTCGGCACGTTCAAGGACTATAATGCTCTCTACTCCGTTATCCTTTGCCTCCAGGGCTGCCGCCATACCTGCGGGACCTCCGCCGACAACAACAAGATCATAATTCAACATACCGCTCCACCTCACTTTGTTCTCTCGTAAATTATCTTTGACTCGCCGCCGAATTTTGTAATTTCACTCATCGGAACATTCAGCTCGCGGGCAAGAATCTCAACAACCTTACTTCCGCAGAAACCACCCTGGCATCTGCCCATACCTGCACGTGTTCTTCTCTTGACACCATCAACATCGCGAGCACCACCCGGAGCACGGATAGCGTCAATAATTTCTCCCTCGGTAATTGTTTCACAACGGCACACAATTCTTCCGTAAGCAGGATTTTTCTTTACAAGTGCCTCTCTCTCCTTGTCGCTCATATGACGGAAGCGGACAGGCTCCTCTCTTGTATCGGTATAGCTACTTTTCTCAACAAGATCAACCTTTTCGGAAAGGATCTCTCTTACATATACGGCTATCGCAGGAGCTGAAGAAAGTCCCGGCGATTCGATTCCCGCAACATTCAAGAAGTTTGCACTTGCATCACACCAACCGATGATGAAATCATCGTTCACAGGATGAGCACGCACTCCTGCAAAAGAAGTAATGGCATTTCTTATTGACACAATCGGAACTGATTTAAGTGCCTTCTGAACTGCCTCACGAAGACCTTCGGGAGTAGTTGTATTGTCATCCTTATCTTCAATATTAAGCGCTGTCGGTCCGATAAGAAGATTACCGTCAACGGTAGGAGTTACAAGAATTCCCTTACCCATTTCGTTAGGACACTGGAAAATCGTATGATTTGCAAGGTTGCCTACGGATTTATCGAGAACATAATATTCGCCTTTTCTCGGAACAAGCTCAATTGAATTATCACCGACCATTGCGGCAAGTTCATCAGAATAATTACCTGCAGCATTGATTATGTACTTTGCTGAAATATTTCCTGCTGTTGTATCAAGAAGATATACGTCTTCATTTTCGGAAATGGCCTTAACTTCACAATTTCTGATAAGTTCAACACCGTTGGTCACAGCATTTTCCACTGCAGCTATTGTGAGTTCATAGGGACATACAATTCCTGCACTTTCTGAAAGCAAAGCACCGACAGCTTCATCGCTGATATTCGGCTCTCTTCTGCGAAGCTCGTCCCTGTCAATTACGGAAAGCTGCGGTACACCGTTTTTTATACCTCTCTCATAAAGCACCTTGATATGTTCCATTTCTTTCTCTGAAAATGCAACAACAACGGAACCGTTCTTTTTAAACGGAACAGAAAGTTTCTTACAAACCTCCGGCATCATTGCTGTTCCTTCAACATTCAGTTTTGCCTTAAGCGTACCGTTCTGTGCATCAAAACCGCCGTGAACAATAGCACTGTTCGCCTTTGTTGTCCCCATTGCAACATCGTTACATTTTTCGAGCAATGCCACACTCAGCTTGAAACGGCTGAGTTCACGTGCAATGAGTCCGCCGACAACACCGGCACCTACAATAGCAACATCGTAAGTCATTATATACACCCTTCTTTTCCTTTTTGAAGCAGTTTTACGCTGTCTGCCTCTTTATTTGGAATATTATATCACACTCAATTTGCTTTTAACAGACTTTTTTAATATTTTATTTGCTTTTTTATACGATTTTCTATTTTTTTCAGTATTCTTTTCTCAAGTCGGGAGATATAACTCTGTGAAATACCCATTATATCAGCCACCTCTTTCTGTGTCAGCTCTTCTTTTTCTCCTATGCCGAATCTCATTTCAATAATATCACGTTCCCGTCCGGGAAGTCCTTCGATCACTTGCAACAGTATTCGTTTCTCGTCATCCTCCTCTATTTCACGGCTTATTTCATCACCGTCGCTTCCGAGAACATCTGCAAGCATCAGCTCATTCCCGTCCCAATCAGTATTCAACGGTTCATCAAGAGAAACAACAAGCTTTTGGGAGGCTATTTTTCTCAGATACATAAGAATTTCGTTTTCTATGCATCTTGAGGCATATGTGGCAAGCTTTATGTTCTTCCCCGGAGAAAATGTATTTACGGCTTTAATGAGACCTATTGTTCCTATTGATATTAGGTCATCCATAGCAACTCCCGAGCTCTCAAATTTTTTTGCAATATACACCACAAGTCTTAAATTATGTACTATAAGTTTTTCGCGTGCACCTTCATCCCCTTTTTCAAGCATCTCGCTGTATCGCTGTTCATCTTCAATTGACAGCGGTTCGGGAAGATTTACGGTACCGTTTATATAATAAACTCCCCTCTTAAAAAGCCTGATGTAAAGTTTTTTAATCAATAACACAATTCTGTTCATCTGTAATTTCCCCTTCAAGATTTATATTCAGAATAAATTTATACTCATCAAGCGGTGTCAGACTTTCACCTATATAAACATTATCTGTAGAAAAGCCGTTAACGGTAAAGTTTTTAGGTCTGAACGCTTTTATAACAGATTCTCCGCTGACTGTTGACAACGGAATAATTCTCATTTTCTCCTTGCTGCAGAGCTTATTGAATATTTCTTTATCTGTAAGAATAACCGGATACCCGGAAAAAGGATCACGAAGATTATTGCCTGTATCCATAAGAGCTGTTTGCGATATGCTGACACCGTTATTTTCGACTGTGACAAAAAATTCCTTATGTATTGGGGCTTTTTTGTCTGTATATTTTGAAATAATAGTTATAACAAAATATGAAATTACAGAACAAATTATAAGGAATGTCATATCAATATCAAAATACACTATTCCGTTGGAATAAATAAGAATGTCCTTATCAGCAAATATGTAAACAGCAAAAGCAACACCTCCGAAAAGTGCTGTTATTGCATAAAGGAAGAACAGCTTTGTGATAAATTTCTTTTTTGACACAATTCCGAAGGTTATTAATATCATAAGAACAGAAGTCAATAATTTAACTACCGTTATTATAAAGCCAAGGTTTTCAAGAAAAATAAGTAATGACGTCAGTCCCCCGAATAAAGCTCCGGCGGCAATTCTCCACCTTTTCGTATATGACCTTGTAATTTTTCTTATACCGAGCAGAATAAAATAATTGACTAGTGTATTGATAATTATAAGTATATCTGCATATATTACCAAGAAATTCACCACACAAAAAAAGCTTGATACCATTCTACACGGTATCAAGCGTTTATTTTGTCATTGCGTGTCTATGCTTTTATTGTTTTCATATAGTCCTCGAGAATCAGCACGGCTGAGACGGCATCGACAACTGCCTTTCTTTTTTTCCCTCTTACATCAACGGTGTTGAGAATGTTATGTGCCGAGACAGTAGTTAGACGTTCATTCTGGAAATCGACAGTTATGCCGGTTTTTTCCTGCAGAAGCATGCCGAATTCACGGCAGGCATCACTCCTGAAGCCGTAGCTTCCGTCCATATTCTGCGGCAGACCGACACAAATCCGATCGACCTTTCTTTCATCTGCTATTTCCTTAATTTTATCAATCAGAACATCTCTGTTTTTCTCAGAAATAACGCATACGGGAGAAGCGAGGATCTGCATTTTATCACAAACGGCTATACCCGTTCTCACATCGCCGTAGTCAACGGACATAATAATCATATCGCCGTAACCTCCAGCTCCTCCATGACATTATTGTTTGCAAGCGATTTTGAAAAAGCATATGCACTCTGCACAGAGGTGAAAACAGGAACCTTTTTCATCAATGCAGCACGACGGATAAGCGAATCATCGGCATTTCTGCCGTCATCCTGCAAGGTGGAAACGACGTAGGAGAATTTATTTGAATTTATCATATTGACCGCCTGTTCACAGCTTGCAGTATTTGTTGCAATATGATTGGAATTCAACAATTTTGCAGTATCGCTTGTTGCAAAAATCCTGAATCCCTGTGCCAAAAACTCCTGTGCCATCCGTACTGTATCCGCTTTATCGCTCTCACGTACAGAAACAAGGACAGAACCCGTTCTCTTGACTCTCATTCCAGAAGCTATCATACCTTTAAGCAGGGCATTATCAAAGGTATCGCCGACACCCATAACATCACCGGTCGATTTTGTCTTTTCTCCCAGAACCATATCCGCTCCTTTCAACTTTTCAAAGCTGAAAACGGGAACACGGACATAGTAATTTTCGTCAGCTTGTGCAAGACCCGTATTTTTAAGCTTTTCGCCTGCCATACATCTCATTGCAATATCAACAACATCGGTTTTTGCGGCCTTTGATATAAACGGAACAAGCGTTGTATTCATTACGGATGCTTTTGTAACATAAAGCTCATTATCAAACACAACAAATTGAATATCCAAAATGCCCTTATAAGATAATTCAGATACAATGTTCTTTACATATTCCAGCAAAGTTTCTTTCATTGTATCGGAGAGGCTCACAGTAGGTGTTACGGAAATTGAGTCCCCCGAATTTATATGAGCCTTTTCAATGTGTTCACAAAGTGCAGGGATAAAATAATTTTTACCGTCGGAAATAACGTATGCCTCGATGCAGGTTCCCACATAAAGCTTTTTGCTGCTTGTATGCTTTACGTTTGCATAGTCAAGAATATCAAAAAATTCAATCTTGTTCATTATCTTACGGTAGAAATCATAGTCAGGACCTAAAATTTCAACACCTGCATCCTGAATTGCAAGAGAAAGTCTAATTGCGTTTTCTCCTCCGAAAAGAACAACAGCATAATCCGGTTTTTCGGTTTTAATCACATTCAAAACATCTTCATTTGTAAGCGGATCAATATAGACTCTGTCCGCAACATTATAATCTGTTGTAACTGAAGCAGGATTATTATTGATAACAACAACTTCAAATCCTTGCTTTTTAAGTGAATTTATACAGTGTACCGTGCAGTAGTCATTATCACCGCTTTTTCCCGTTACAGAAGGTCCGCTTCCCAAAACAAGAACCTTTTTCTTATCATTCTTTTTTGATTTTATAAAGATTTCAGCCTCGTTATCAGCTCCGTAAACAGAATAAAAATACGGCTTTTCAGCATCAAATTCTGCTGAGCATGTATCAATGCTGTTAAATACTGCAGAAACTGAATATTCCGGCTTTTCACCGATTATTTTTTCTATGGCACTGTCGGTATATCCCATATTTTTCGCATATTCACAAGCTTCGCGGGAATTATCTGTAAGAAGAAGTTTCTCCGCATCAGTAATGTTTTTTAGCTTTTTAAGGAACCACTTGTCTATCTTCGTGATATTGTTTATCTCATCAACGGAGATATCTCTGTAAAGAGCCTCACACACAGCAAAAATACGGTTATCGTCCATTTTTTCTATAACGGATAAAAGCTCCTCATCAGAAATGTTTTCATACTGTTCAAGGCGCGGAAGCTGATTTTCTCCCGTGCTTCTGACACCCTTCATAAACGCAAGCTCAAACCCCGTGCCTATCGTGAGGCTTTCACCTGTTGCCTTCATCATCGTACCCAATGTGCGATTTGCTTCTGTAAAGCTGTCAAATGACCATTTCGGGAATTTTACCGCACAATAATCGAGTGCCGGTTCATTGCAGGCAGTAGTACAGCCGGTAACATCGTTTTCGATTTCATAAAGTGTTTTACCGAGTGCAATTTTTGCTGAGACATAGGCAATGCGGTATCCTGTAGCCTTAGAGACAAGTGACGAAGTACGACTGACGCGCGGATCGATACCAGTGACAACATACTCATCGCCCTCGGGACTGACAGCGAACTGAACATTGCAGCTTCCCTCTACTCCGAGTCTCGAAACAATCTTTCTTGCAGCTCTGCGAAGACGGGTAAATTCAGAATCAGTAAGAGTCTGGGCAGGTATAACAACAATACTGTCTCCCGTATGAATACCTACGGGGTCAATACTCTCAACACTCGATACGCTTATACAGTTATCTGCACGGTCACGGATAACCTCGAACTCAATTTCTTTCCAGCCTGCTATACTTTTTTCAATAAGGATCTGACTTACAATTGATGTTTCAAGACCTTTTGTGGCTTTTTCGACAAGTCCTTTTCTGTCATAGCAATACTCTGCGCTCTCTCTGTCGGGAGTATATGCAGGACGGACAATAACAGGATATCCGACCTTTTCGGCGAAATCGCAGGCATCTTCAACCCCGTTTACAACAAGGGCAGGAACTGTTGGTTCATTCATCTCGGAAAGAGTATCCGTAAATGAATGTCTGTTTTTAACGCTTCTTATAACATCCTGATTTATGCCGATAAGCACGGTACCCGTTTCTTCAAGATATCCGTTCTGAGCAAGCTCAAGGCTTAACTCAAGGCTCTCATCGCCTCCTGCGGTAGAGAGCAAGGCATCCGGTCTTTCCTTTTCAAGAATTCTTTTTACGCTTTCAATATTTAGCGGTTCAATATAAACCGTGTCCGCAAATTCTTTATCAGTGGCGAGTGCTGAGGGTGTTGAGTTGGCAAAAATAACTTTTATCCCCTCTTCTTCTAATGCGCGGCACACCTGCAAGGCAGAATAATCAAACTCAAGGGACTGCCCGATTTTAATAGGTCCCGCACCAAGAACAAGAATCTTTTTAAATTCACTCATTTTCTTCACCATCCATCATTTTAAAGAAATCGCGGATTATAAATCCTGTACTGCTGTCAGCATCACCTTTCGGAGTAAACTGAACCGATAAGCCTTTAAACTTTTTATAACGAAGCCCTTCAACCGTTGAGTCATTGACATTTGTCATGATAACATCTGCCACCTTCGGATTTACCGATTCAATATCAACTGCATATCCGTGGTTCTGATCAGTAACCATTACCCTATTGCTGTCTGACACTCTTACGGGCTGATTTGAGCCTCTGTGACCTTTTTCCATTTTAATAATTTTAAAATCCGATGCAAGAGCCAACATCTGATGGCCGAGACCTACAGCAAAAACCGGAATTCCCAATTCAGTCATTTTTCTTATATTTTCGATAAATTCCGGTTCGTCATCGGGATCTGCAGGGCCGTCGCAAAGAACAAGTCCGTCAGGTGAATATCTTTTAATTTCCTCTGCAGTTGTAAAGGCAGGCACAAAGGTTACATTGCAACCGTTAAGCAAAAAAGCATTCAACTGTCTTCTCGGTGAGCCGTAGTCAATGGCAACAACATTATACGTCGCGTTTTTTCCCTTGAGACATAAAGGTTCTTTTATGGAAATTGCTCTTACAGCACCCGAAATTGTATACTTCTTAATCTTATCAAGTAAAGCGTCCATATTTTCAAGAGTATCGGTAATTGCACCGTTCACATATCCTTTATCTCTGAGATGTCTCGTCAGACGACGCGTATCAATTCCGCAAATTCCAACAATATTTCTGGAACGAAGGTATTCATCAAGACTTATCTCCTTATTGTCCGATGAGATATCGCACCATTCACGGACAACATAACCGCTTGACATTATCTGATTTCCGTCATCATCCGCAACGACACCGCGATTTGCGGCAAGCGGATATGTCTGTGCAACGATCTGTCCGTAATAAGTCGGATCAGAGAGAATATCCGTATATGCGGAAGTGCATGTATTAAAAACGACTTCACCGAATGTGACACCTGATGCACCCATTGAAAAGCCTTCAAAAACCGTTCCGTCCTGAAGAACAAGATATGCTTTTTTTCTTTCTTTCATAAAAATCACCTTTTCGTCTGCTGACTTAAACCATAAAATGCCCATCAGTTAAAGATGGGCATATTAAAATCATACCGTCGGTACAACGGGAACAACCACAGGAGGTTGCGGCAATGTAACATCAGTTCCCGGATTTGTCTGCGTATTTGGCGCAGTACTCTGTTCGGGTGCAGATGACGGCTCATCCTGAGAACCCGTTGAGGCTTCTTCATCCTCATTTTTTCCTCCGCTGCAGTTTTTGCACTTAGCGGGTATATTAGAGGACTTATACCAACCTGATGCCGTGCTTGAGCAACCGTCACCCGCAATAAGACCGGACGATGTGCAATAGGTCAGTCTGACAACATCATTTGTATATTTTTCAAAGTCCTTTTCCGGAAGATCCTTATGGACTTCATTCATTACTCTTTCAAAAATCTGTCCGGCAGGGCTTCCGCTTGCTTTGATTTCTTTGTTATAGTCGTAGCCGAACCAAACAGCCGCAATGTAGTATGAGGTTCCGGCAACACACCAACGGTCTTTATTACTTGTTGTGGTACCTGTTTTGCCGAAGGTTCTGTGTCCGTTAACCGCATATCCTCGCGCAGTACCGCCGGAACCGTAGAAAACAGTCTGCAACATCTGATTCATAACATAAGAGGTTTCGGGTGAAATAATCTGTTCATACTCATCAGCTTTATTCTGAAGGATTGTTTCGCCCTTATTGTCTTTTACTTCATAATAGCAATACGGCTCATAATACTTACCGCCATTGCCGAAGGATGCAAAAGCAGCAGCCATCTGAAGCGTTGTGACACCGCCCGTTGAACCGCCGGTTGCAAGAGCAGACGGAGAAACGCTGTCCTGAGCATCATCGTATGTTTTTATTTTAAATGTTTCCGTAAGATACTCATAACTCAACTCAAATCCCATCTTCATAAGAAGCTGAGCAGGAACTGTGTTATATGAAATTGCGACTGCATACTGAGCAGTAACATAACTGTCGGGAGAGCCGGGATCACCGCCGTAGTTGGTGGGCCAGAGACTGCCTTTCCAGGTAATACCGTAGTTCTTGATTTTTGAAGACCAGGTGATATAGTCCTCTTCAATACCCGGAGCATATATAGTCAAAGGTTTTACAGACGAACCCGGCTGACGTATCGCGGAAACGGCACGGTTATTTGAACGGTTTTCTGTTTTTTCACCTGCACCGCCTACCATGGCAACAATACGACCGCTGTAATCCATAATGGTCATTGCAGACTGTGAAAGCTCACTGCTTGAATTTACTGTCTCGCTCGGAAATCCCGAACGGTGAACATAAACATCCTCAACAATGCTCTGAATTTCCGTATCAATTGCAGAGTAAATACGAAGACCACCTGAATAGATCATCTTTGTTGCTTCGTAATTTGAATAGCCTAACTCTTTAAGATCTGATATGACCTTGCTGATGACGTAATCGACATAATAGCTCTGGACATCATTATCTGTTACAGTTTCCATCTCAACATCATCGTCGGCAACATATTTGTCACTGTTTGTGAAAATGAGTTCATATTCAACTGCTTCGTTGTACTCTTCTTCGGTAATCATACCCTGATCAAGCATCATTCCGAGACAGAGCTCCTGACGCTCTTTATTGGCTTCGGGCTTCCACAACGGATCATAATTTCCTGGGAACTGAGTAATTCCGGCAATAGCGGCACATTCCGCAAGATTCAGCTCGGAAACATCTTTTCCGAAATATGTCTGTGATGCCGTCTGAACACCGTAACAGTTATGACTGAGATAAATCGTATTCAGATAAGCCTCAAGAATCTCATCTTTTTCATAATATTTTTCCAGATTAAGAGCAGAAAGCATTTCGTTATACTTTCTGTTGATATTTCTTCCGTCCTCACCCGTAAGGTTTTTAATAAGCTGTTGGGTAAGAGTTGAACCGCCTCGGATTTTGCCTGATTTGATAGCGGATTTAACAATACCGAATGTTGAGCTGTACCAGTCAACACCCTTATGGTCTTCGAATCGTTTATCTTCAATGGCGATAAATGCCTTGCCCATCCATTCGGACATATCTTCAAGGTCAACCCACACACGGTTCTTTTCACCGTGGAGCTTTGCCAGTTCAAAATATTCATCCTTTTCGTTTTTCGCATAGATAATAGTCGTCTGGTCCTGATTTTGCTTATAGTACTCAAGGTCGATTATTTTTTCACCGTTTACAGTGCTTATCATATCCGTAAGCACATAGCAAGCAACGATAAAGCAAGTCATAAATCCGATAAATAAAATCGAAAGCAGAACCGTTAATCTATTCTTTTTTTTCGGGGACATCCTCTTTGATGCCTGAGCTTTTTTCCTCATATTTTTCCTCCGAAACAAAAAATTGTAAATACACAGGTTAAGTATAACACATTTTATTAAAAAAGAGTAGATATTTTTTATAATTTAATAAAATTTAATAATTTGTAATTATTTTGAGAAAATTATAAATAAAGGAAGTGTTAAAATGCGATTTTCAAAGGGCAAATTCATACTGTTTTTAACCGTTTGTGTGCTTGCTGTATCCGTACTTTATATAAATCTTAACCGTGATATTGAAAAAGAGGAACAAAGGCGGTCAATAAGTACGGACAACAAGATTTACACGGTAAAAGAATACGAGGGAAAAGTTGCGGTTTTTGAGGCAAACAGCAACTCTCCCCTGACTGTTTATGAATCCTATGTGTCACTTCTTCCCGAATATGACCGAATGCTTCTCAAAGAGGGCATATCTGTCGACAATACGGAAGAGCTGCAAAAGATAATTGAGGATTATACAAGTTAAGAAACAGTTATCTCTGCTTTCTTCACATCTCCGGAAAGAGTAATTTCATAAATACCGTTTTCGCGGGCAAAGGCTTCTTGTCTTACTCCGTTTACCGAAACAGTGTAATCCTCTTTTTTATCATTCATAACAACGATTACGGAATATCTGTCGTTATTTCCGTAATATTTTATTTCTCCTCTGAATTGGGTAGCACCCACATTGAAATTGCTGTTCAGTACCATAAGGTCAAAGCCTGTGGAAAATGTTCCCGGCTTGTAATAAGCGTTCATCCAGATATTTACGGGAGTTGAAAGACCTCCGAAATTATGGAACCAACCACCTCTGCCCGAGGTTATGTTGAACATTTCAAAGGTATAGTATGAATATTCAACCTCGCGCTTCCACGTTTTCAAGGCGGTTTCGGCAATACGGAATGCGAAATCCGTTTCCCCTAAATCGAGCATAGTTTTCCAGACAAACCATTGATGAGAAAGCCACACATTGCCGTTCCAATATCCGTTTGTAATATAGTAAGATGCGCTTTTATCGACTGCACTTATGCCTACGGGGCTGAACATCTCATCATCGCTTTTAAGGTGTGAAAGAATTTTTTTCTTCTGATTATCTGTTACCGCACCTGCTATAACAGGGTATATGCCATCCATGGTTTTGTTCAGATTTTCACCGTTGGTATTTCTGTACTGTGCTGCTGGATATCCCTCCTCATCGTGAATTACATATGAGAAGTATCCGCAATCTTCATCCCAGGAATATTTCTGGAGCGCATCGGAAACGCGTTCTATATCCTCGAGATATACTGCTTTATCATCCTCTCTTCCCAACAAATCCGCCGCCATATAAAGAATCTTTGCACATCGGATCACCTGCGAAGATGAAATGACGGGAGTCATATATTTTTGTTTATTTTCGGCATACATAGCCTTTTGCGGAGGAAGGTCGTCCATACCGCTGCAATTATAAAAATAATCAAAAGTCGTTGTGAGTCCGCTTTTAAATTTAGCCGTTGTTGAACCGCATATTTTACCTGCAAGAAAATCGTAGAACTTTTTGACACGGTCATAATACCCTAATAGCTCGGTTTTATCGTTTGCTCTTTTAAGCATTTCAAGATATTGATAAATATGCACGGGTACGGGAGAACCGTGAAGCAGAAACGCCCAATTGTCGTTATCGCTGAGATAAGTTTCGAGAATATAATCAGCGATATGCGGTGCAAACTCAAGCATATCAAGACCTATAAACCCCGAATCCCACGTATAAAAAGAATCCCAACGCTTACCGGGAGTATGATGAACAATGTACTCTCCGTTTCGGTATAAAGGATAAACCGTATTCTGAAAAACGGTTGCACGAAGGATTTTATTTGAAAATTCATATTGTTTTCCCGCATTGTTCAATTCAAATTTTTCAAGAGACTCGTATGATTTACGGTAAATACTTTCATATTCATCTGTAGATTTATATTCCGTTTTGCCAAAGGATAAGACGGCATACTCCACGTGCTTTGTATGAGGCTTTATATAAATCGTATAAACAACGGTATTGTGATAATAACCCTCATCGCTGTGTTTTTCGGAAAATGAGCCTGAAAATGTTTCAAGCATATTCTGAAAGCTCTCGTCGGGCTGTGAAATTCGTGCCGTGGGACTATCTTCAAGACAGCCCGTGTCAAAATCTCGGAATCGTGTAACATCATTAAATGTTCTTATGTAGAATTTACCGTCAACTCCGTCGTATTTATAGCTTACAAGCTTGCCTGAATCACAGGTCTTGGTTTCTGTTTCGGGATAAAAATTATGGTTTTCGGAAACAGTTGTAACAGTTTCTCTGTTTTCCGTAACACAGATGAAATCGAACTCTATTCCCCCTGTACCGCAGGATACAAGTTCAATCTTTTCGCTTTTAATGGGAACAGAAATGATATTGAAATTATCGGCAGATACAAAGGTTACTTTTTCGCCGTTAAGCATCCATTTGCTGTCTTTGCCGTCGGTCGTTCTGTAGCGAATATTGAGAACGGGGTTTTCAAAATCAGAAATCCCGTTAATTTCATAGGTTATACTGTCGCCTGCCTCTTCGCCGAGTTTAGAATATTTTTGCAAAATATATCGGTTATTGTCTCTGTCACCCAACCCGCGATGATAAGTAAAAGCATCATCAAAAAACTCACCCTTTTTCATAGCATCAATAACCTGCTTATCCCAGGGACGAGAAGTATTATATTCATAGCTTTTATAATCAAGAGCCTTGATGAAAATATTTTTTTCGGGAAGAACGGGAATTGTCAGATACACGTTGGGATATTCAATTGCAGAAAACAGGTTGAGAAGACAAATCTGGGTAATATCCGTATTGTTCACGAATTCTGTTCTGACAAGCACGCTGTCATCCGTAAGCTTTGTAAACGACACATCCGCATAAACCTTATCCTTCCATTCAAGGTCATAACGGTATGAATAAAAAGAATAGTCAGCCTTCGCTTCCCAAGGATGTACTCCGACGGGAACGGTCACGTTCGGTACTCTGCTGTCGGCATTCTCAACGGCAGGACTTACAACACAATCAAAACGTACTCCGCCCTCTGTTTTGTGGTCAACTATTCGGGAAATGCCGCTGTATTTCTTGGAATACGGTCCCCACTTGCCCAAATTCTGATACATTTTTTCTGTTACTTTGCTCATAATGAATACCTCGCGAAAAATTATACGCTGATTATAACAAATATTACAGTGTATTTCAAGAAAAAACATATAAAAACGGCAGAGTATAAAACCCTGCCGCAACTAAAATGTTCAGTTTTCATAAATTTTTGTCATTCCAAAAATACTGCGGAAAAATCCCCCGATTTTATCGAAAAATCCTGATTTGGAATACATCTCAACAGTATCGGATGCAAGTTCATTTCCGTATTTATCATAAAGTGTTGCCGTAAATGTTGTATAACCTTTATTATGTGCGATGATTTTCAGCATGTTATCATCATTATATTCCTTGAAATTGTTGTTGTTTGATGTCCATACCACATAGGAGCCGTCGGGAGCAACCTCCTCAATATTGGTATGTAAAATTATACCGTCTTTATTTCGGATTTCATTTCTGGACGGAACCTGAACAGAAAAGTCCAAATTTTTAACTTCAAATTTTGTTGTCGCGATACCGTCTTTAAATACAACCGTCACTGAATGTTCACCCACATCAAGGGTTTTGAGGTAATCAGCCTTAAACTCAATTACCGTACTGCCTTCTGATGCTACATAATTATTACTGTCAACAAGTTCACCATCGACCTTTACTCCTGTGAACTTGTCGAAATCACCGTCAGCTCTGATTATAAGTTCAGTTTTATCAAGATTCACAACTGAGTTTGCACCGTCGATTATTGAATACGTAGTAGTATCAAAAACAGCAAAATTAGAAATGTCTACAATTGTTTTGTCCGGATAAGCTTCTTCGGTATTAAAACAGAATTCGACGGTTGCAATCGGTTTCTCATTGCCTGAGAAACTACCAAGTGTACCGTCTTCTAAAATCATCATAGCACGCATTTCGTGAGAAGTTTTATAATCACTTTGTAAAACTTCTCCGGCATTCAGATGTAAAGCCCACTCACCGCCGACAAGATCTCCCGTACCTATAGCAATACCGTTTTCATCATACCACCATCCATAACTGCCTACAGCTAAAACAACATCCTGGCTGAATATTACTCCGCTATCTTTTTCATAAAAATTGAAAACATAAGTTGGATAATCCTCGCCAAAAGTGGTCAAAATGCCAACATTTTCAGAGACGCCCATAAGTTCAACCCTTATATTTGTACCGGGAATTTGAACAATAACATTATCAATATAGTTATATTCCATATCAATATAGTTATTATTATAATCACATCCCAAATATTCGGATTTAACTCTATTAAAAGTATCTTGCCGCTGTTACGGAGGTCATAAAGGATAAACACATTACGACCGCCAATACTAATGTTATAATTTTTTTCATTTTTGTCTTCCTTTCAAACTTTTTTCAGATTATATCACAGCATCTTGAAAATTGCAATACATTTGTTATGCATACAATAAATATTTTTGTATATACAATAATATTGCAGAGGTGATATTATGAAAAAATTCAAAATTCCGTCAATTCCGCCTACCACAAATAAATGTATAAGATTCCCAAATGATTTGATTGAGGATGTTGAAAAGGCTATAGAAGATAAAAACTGCACTTTCACCGCTTTTGTTATTGAAGCTGTCAGGGTTGCTTTAGATAATCTGAAAGAAGAAAGCGGAAACGAATAAGTTAAACCAATTATTTTAACTTGTAGAAATGAATTTAAAATCCTTCGATTTCCTCGGAATGAATTAATGTTTATTTAATGATGTGCCACAAGGTATATTTACGACAGACTATCCGTTAACATCAAACAATTCTCTGAGTTCTTCTATTGCCTTAGTTTCAATTCGGGAGACATAAGAACGCGAAATGCCGAGCTTACGGGCAATTTCACGCTGAGTCATCGGCTCTGTATCGTAAAGTCCGTATCTCATTATCAATATTTCTTTTTTTCTTGTATCGGCCATTTTTTCGATATATGAATACAGCTTTTCTGTCTGGATTTTCAAGTCAACATCATCAAATACCGAGTCCGGACTGTATATAATATCAGTAAATGTAAGCGGATTTCCCTCGCTGTCGGTGTCTATCGGTTCATCCATAGAAATCTCATTTGCGTTTTTTCTGCGGACACGAAAATGCATAAAAATTTCATTCTCAATACACCTTGACGCATAAGTTGCCAGACGAGTTCCCTTTGTATAATCAAACGTGTTTATCGCCTTTATAAGTCCGATAGTTCCGATTGAAATTATGTCATCCTGGTCGGTATAATTTGAATAATATTTTTTTACGATATGTGCAACAAGGCGCATATTGTGATTTACAAGTCGGTTCCTTGCGTTTATATCTTTATCACGGTGAAATTTTATTAACTCCTCCCTTTCCTCTTCTGCACTCAACGGCTTCGGAAACGAGTTTCCCGTTGAAAGATGAAGCATAAAATAAAGGATATTAGTTGAAAGGCTTTGCAATAATGAAAGTAACACAAAAACCACCTCGGATGAGTATATGCGGATACGGTTTTAAAGTTTGCAAGTCCCGTAAACTTTTTTTAAAAAGTTCTTGACATTGACTGTCTTTTATGATATTATAATCAAGCCCAATACGGAGAGATACCGAAGTGGTTATAACGGAACG
>CALGUK010000009.1 GCA_937920235.1 uncultured Clostridia bacterium
CAATATAATAAAATTATAAAAGATTGTTAAAAAAATGAAAAAGTCCAAGGAGTGATTCAAAAATGGGTATGACAATCGGACAAAAACTTATAAAATCTCACCTTGTATGCGGTGATATGACTCCCGGAAGCGAAGTCGGTCTTAAAATCGATCAGACATTAACTCAGGATGCTACAGGCACAATGGCATATCTTGAACTTGAGGCTATGGGCATTGAACAAGTAAAAACTGAACTTTCAGTTGCTTATATTGACCACAACACATTACAAACAGGTTTTGAAAATGCTGACGATCACAGATTTATTCAGAGTGTCGCAAAAAAACGCGGTATTCGTTTTTCAAGACCCGGTAACGGAATCTGTCATCAAGTTCACCTTGAAAGATTCGGCAAGCCGGGTAAAACCTTAATCGGTTCAGATAGCCATACACCAACCGGAGGCGGTATCGGAATGCTGGCTATGGGAGCAGGCGGTCTTGATGTTGCCGTTGCAATGGGCGGCGGTACATATTATATTACTATGCCTAAAATGGTAAGAGTTAATCTCACAGGCAAGCTCAGTCCTTGGGTTGCCGCAAAGGATGTTATTCTTGAGGTTCTCCGTATTATGACTGTTAAGGGCGGAGTCGGCAAAATAATCGAGTACGGCGGCGAAGGCGTTTCCACACTCTCTGTTCCGGAACGTGCTACAATTACAAATATGGGTGCTGAGCTTGGTGCAACAACATCTGTATTCCCCTCAGACGATGTAACAAAAGCTTTTCTTAAAGCGCAGGGACGTGAAGAGGATTGGATAGAACTTAAAGCCGACGAGAATGCTGTTTATGATGAAGTTATCAATATTAACTTATCAGAGCTTGCTCCTATGGCTGCATGTCCTCATATGCCCGACAGAGTTAAATCCGTAACAGAAATCGGCAAAATAAAGGTTGATCAGGTTTGTATCGGTTCTTGTACCAACTCATCACTTCTTGATATGATGAAGGTTGCCGCAATTTTGAAAGGTAATACTGTTCATCCGTCAGTAAGTCTTTCTATTGCTCCCGGTTCTAAGCAGGTTCTCAACATGATTTCACAGAACGGAGCCCTTGCTGATATGATTGATGCAGGTGCACGTATTCTTGAAAGTGCTTGCGGTCCGTGTATCGGTATGGGACAATCTCCTAATTCAGCCGGTGTTTCACTCAGAACATTCAACAGAAATTTTGAAGGACGATCAGGAACAGCGGATGCGGGTATCTATCTTGTCAGTCCCGAGGTTGCTGCAGCATCAGCTCTTACCGGTTACCTCACAGACCCGCGTGATTTGGGAGAATTCCCTAAAATTGTAATTCCCGATGAATTTATTATTAACGATAATATGGTTGCAATGCCCGCATCACCGGAAGAAGCAAAAAATGTTGAAGTAATGTACGGTCCTAACATCAAACCATTCCCGTCAAGTGAGCCTATGGGCGAGGATATCGATGCAAAAGCAATTCTCAAGGTTGGTGACGACATTACAACTGACCACATTATGCCTGCCGGTGCAAAAATTCTCCCCTACCGTTCAAATATTCCATTCCTTTCTCAGTATTGTTTCGGTGTTTGTGATAAAACCTTCCCGGAAAGAATCAAAGCAGAAGGCAAAGGAATTATAATCGGCGGTTCAAACTACGGTCAAGGTTCATCACGTGAGCACGCTGCACTTGTTCCGCTGTATCTCGGTGTTAAAGCCGTTATTACAAAATCTTTTGCACGTATTCATTGCGCAAATCTTATAAACGCAGGTATTCTTCCCTTAAATTTTGCTGATCCGGATGACTATGATAAAATTTCTCAGGGTGATGAATTAAGTCTTAAGGGAATCAAAAATGCAATTACCAACAATGAACCTGCTGTACTTGTTAACCTCACTAAAAATGAAGAATACAAAATTA
Source organism: uncultured Clostridia bacterium (assembly GCA_937920235.1). Taxonomy (GTDB): domain Bacteria; phylum Bacillota; class Clostridia; order Oscillospirales; family Acutalibacteraceae; genus Fimenecus. Next base: position 1,918 of record CALGUK010000009.1, read on the forward strand.
AATATGACCTTTCACAGCGTCAGAAGGATATTATCCTTGCAGGCGGTTTGTTGAACTATACTAAAGAATCATTTTAAGGAGTAAAAGTTATGGAAAAACAGATTTCTGAAGCACTTGCAAAGTTTGAAGCTCTTGTTAGAGAACAGCTTGCAAGAAATGAAAAAATCAAAGCACAAAAAGAATTTGTAGATTATGATAATCTTGATAAAATCATCATCGGTGTCTGCGGTGGCGACGGTATCGGCCCGATTATAACGAAGGAATCTGCCAGAGTCCTTGAATATATGCTGGCAGACGATGTAAAGGCAGGAAAAGTAGAATTCAAATTCATCGACGGCCTTACAATTGAAAACCGTGTTGCTGTAATGAAGGCAATTCCTGATGATGTTCTTGCAGAACTTAAAGAATGTCACGTTATTCTTAAAGGACCTACAACAACACCTCAGGCTGGTGATCCGTGGCCTAATATTGAAAGTGCTAATGTTGCAATGAGAAAGGAACTTGACCTTTTTGCAAATGTACGTCCCGTTAAAGTTCCGGATCAGGGTATTGATTGGACTTTCTTCCGTGAAAATACAGAGGGTGCTTATGCGGTCGGATCTAAGGGTGTAAATGTTACAGAGGATCTTGCTATGGACTTTGTTGTAACAACAAGCGAAGGTACAGAGCGAATTGCACGTATGGCATATGATTATGCAAAGAGAAACGGAAAAGAAAGAGTTTCAATCATCAATAAAGCAAATGTTATTAAGACAACTGACGGTAAATTCCTTAGAATTTGTAAGGAGGTCGGCAAAGAATACCCCGAAATCACCACAGATGAATGGTATATTGATATTACAACAGCCAAGCTTATTGATGAAAAGAGAAGAAAAGACTTTAAAGTATTTGTTCTTCCGAATCTTTACGGTGATATCATTACTGATGAAGCTGCAGAATTCCAGGGTGGTGTCGGTACAGCAGGCAGTGCTAACCTCGGTAAGAGATACGCTATGTTTGAGGCAATTCACGGTTCTGCTCCCCGTATGATTCGTGAAGGAAGAGGTCAGTATGCCGATCCATGCTCAATGCTTCGTGCGACAGTTATGCTTCTGTCTCATATCGGTAAACAGAAGGAAGCAGATTTACTTGAAAGAGCGCTTGATATTTGTATGTTAGAAGAAAAGAAACTTACAATTACAGGACGCGATAACGGAGCAACCTGCAGTGAATTCGGTGACTACGTAATGGAAACTGTAAAAAAGCTTTCATAAGGAGTGAAAAATATGGGTAGAAATGACGGTGTATCACTCTCTGTCATTAAACGTCTCCCTCGCTACTACAGATTTTTAGGTGAGCTTAAAGATAACGGAGTTGTTAGAATTTCATCTAAAGATTTATCCGAAAAAATGGGCTTTACCGCATCACAGATCCGCCAGGATTTAAACTGTTTCGGTGGATTTGGTCAGCAAGGATACGGATATAACATTGAGAGTCTGTATAATGAAATCGGAAATATTCTCGGTGTTAACAACAACCGTAAAGCCATTTTAATCGGCGCCGGTAATCTCGGCAAGGCCGTGGCATTACATATGTCGTTTGAGCAGCGTGGATTTAATATTATCGGTGTATTCGATAGAAACAAAGCACTTACAGGACAAATGCTCCGAGGATTACCTATTCGTCATACTGATGGTTTATATAATTTCTGTAAGGATAATTCCCCTACTGTCGCGGTTCTCTGTATTCCTAGTGCTGCAGCCAAGGAATTATCGCCACAGCTTGTTGAATTGGGAATTAAGGGTTTCTGGAATTTCAGCCATTACGATATATCATCAGATTATCCCGATGTTGCAGTTGAAAATGTTCATTTAAGCGATAGTTTAATGACGTTAAGCTACCACGTAAGTAATTTGGATTAAATAAAAAAGCTATGTAGAAAAACTACATAGCATTTTTTAATCTTTTGATTTGTAATACAATTTACAATGACAATAACCTTCAAAATCGGGGTCGGCCATTTGTTGCTTAAATTCGTCACATATGCATTTGTATTCTTCAGTTTTTTGAAGTCTGCAGGGACAATATCCGTCCTTTTCTTTTAACCCTTCTTTGATTTTTTTGACCAATTCTTTATTTTCATTCAATCTCAAAGCCATATTTATCAACTCCAATTATTATATATTATTATCAAAACTATAAAGGAATAACCCGAAGCAATAAATGCCTCGGGTTTTTACTTTATCGGATTATTTGAAGTACTTAACAGCAGATTCAAACATCTTCATATCAAATTCACCGATAACATTCTTATAAAGACCGTAGCCGATACGCTCTGAGTGACCCATTTTACCGAATACTCGACCGTCAGGTGAAGTAATACCCTCAATAGCAGAAACAGAATTATTGGGATTGAAATGAATATCGTCTGTAGGAACACCGTTGAGATCGACATATTGTGTTGCAATCTGTCCGTTATCAGCAAGCTGTTTTACAAGCTCATCACTGCAAAGGAATCTGCCTTCACCGTGAGAAATCGGTACAGTATAAACATCGCCGACATTAGTTGCGGCTAGCCAAGGTGATTTGTTAGACGCAATTCTTGTACGAACAAGTCTTGATTGGTGACGACCGATTGAATTAAAGGTAAGGGTCGGGCAATTCTCGTCAGTATCAATAATTTTGCCGTAAGGAACAAGACCAAGCTTGATAAGAGCCTGGAAGCCGTTACAGATACCTGCCATAAGACCGTCACGCTTTTCAAGAAGCTCAGTAACTCCTTCCTTGATTTCAGGATTACGGAAGAAAGCCGTAATAAACTTACCTGATCCGTCAGGTTCGTCACCACCTGAGAAACCACCGGGAATGAAAATCATCTGAGCATCTTTCATTTTTTGTGCAAATGTTTCAACGGATTTTGCAATATGAGAAGCAGAAAGGTTGTTTATAACCATAATTTCTGCTTTTGCACCTGCAAGCTCAAGAACCTTCTTTGTATCAAACTCACAGTTAGTACCAGGGAATGCCGGAATAAGAACCTTAGGCTTTGCAACCTTAACAGCAGGAGCAACTCTGTAATCTGCATTATATTTATATGCAGGATATATTTTGCCCTCTGTCTTAATATTACATGAATAAACTGACTCGAGCTTGTCTTCATAAACCTTGAGAAGAGACTCAACTGCAATTTTATCGTTCTTATATGCGATTGTTTTTGACTCTGTTGTATAGCCGATTACGGTGCCGACATCGATATCCTCAGTAAGTTCAATTACAAAACTGCCATATGCATAATCAAACATATCCGAAACAGTAAAGTTATCATCATATTTAAATCCAATATCATTACCGAAGGACATTTTCATAACTGCTTCAGCAATACCGCCGTAGGTAACTGTGTAGCAAGCAGCAATTTTACCGTTTCTTGCAAGCTCTGTAACCTTGTTAAAGGTATTGATAAGAGATGCTGCAACAGGAATACCGTTTTCATTGTAATCAGGCTTTAAGATTATTGTTTTATGACCTGCAGATTTAAATTCCGGTGTAATAACCTCATCAACCTTACCTGTTGTAACGGCAAATGAAACAAGCGTAGGTGGAACATCAATATCCTCAAATGTACCGCTCATAGAGTCCTTACCGCCGATTGATGCAACACCTAAATCAAGCTGAGCATCATAAGCACCGAGAAGAGCCGCAAGTGGCTTGCCCCAACGGGTTGCTTCCTTCTTTGGTTTTTCAAAGTACTCCTGGAATGTGAGATAGACATCTTCAAATTTTGCACCTGTTGCGATAAGCTTTGAAATCGATTCAACAACAGCAAGATAGGCACCGTTATACTGGTTCTTTTCAAAGATGAACGGATTATAACCCCAAGACATGTATGAACAGGTTTTGGTCTGGTTATTTTCAACAGAGACTTTGTGAACCATTGACTGAATGGGTGTCTGCTGATTTTTACCACCGAAAGGCATCAGGACAGTTCCTGCACCGATCGTAGAGTCAAAACGTTCTGAAAGTCCGCGTTTTGAGCAAACATTGAGGTCGTCAGCAAGCTTATTATATTCAGCAACAAAATCATCCGAAATATCTTTTTTATAATCAAGTGACTTTGCTGTTTCAATATCAATGTGCTTTTCAGCACCGTTTGAATTTAAGAATTCTCTTGAAATATCAACTATACAATTATCATTCCAATACATTCTCAAGCGAGGCTCGGCAGTTACCTTTGCAACAACAGTTGCCTCAAGGTTTTCGGTTTCGGCAAGCTCAAGGAAACGTGCAACATCCATAGGTTCAACAACAACAGCCATACGTTCCTGAGATTCACTGATAGCAAGCTCTGTACCGTCAAGACCGTCATATTTCTTAGGAACTGCGTTTAAGTCGATTTCAAGACCGTCTGCCAGCTCACCGATAGCAACCGATACACCACCTGCTCCGAAGTCGTTACAGCGTTTAATAAGACGTGATGCCTCTTCGTTTCTGAAAAGTCTCTGAAGCTTTCTCTCTTCTGGAGCATTACCCTTCTGAACCTCTGCACCGCAACTCTCAAGTGACTGAAGAGTATGAGATTTTGAAGAACCTGTAGCACCGCCGCATCCGTCACGTCCTGTTCTGCCGCCAAGAAGAATAACAACATCATCAGGCTGAGGAACTTCACGACGAACGTTTCTTGCGGGAGCAGCCGCAACAACAGCACCAATTTCCATACGCTTAGCAACATATCCGTCATGATAAATTTCATCAACTTGTCCTGTTGCAAGACCGATCTGGTTACCGTATGAAGAATATCCTGCCGCTGCAGTCTGAACAATCTTTCTTTGAGGAAGTTTGCCTTCCATTGTCTCGGAAACTGCTTTCAAAGGATTTCCGGCACCGGTAACACGCATTGCTGCATATACATATGAACGACCTGAAAGCGGATCGCGGATAGCACCGCCGATGCAAGTTGCAGCACCGCCGAACGGTTCAATTTCTGTCGGATGGTTATGAGTTTCATTCTTAAAGAGAAGAAGCCATTCTTCATCCTTACCGTCAACATCAACGGTAATTTTAACAGTACAAGCATTTATTTCTTCCGACTCATCAAGTTTTGGAAGCTTGCCGGCTTTTTTCAGAACCTTCGGAGCCATTGTTGCAATATCCATAAGGTTAATCGGTTTTGTACGGTTAAGATCCTTACGGGCATCTAAATAACGTTCCCAGGCTTTCTGAATGTAAGCATCATTAAACTTAACAGAATCAATAGTTGTTAAGAATGTTGTATGACGGCAATGGTCTGACCAATATGTATCAATCATACGGATTTCTGTGATCGTCGGATCGCGGTCTTCTGTCTTAAAATAGTTCTGACAGAACTTTATGTCATCCTTATCCATTGCAAGTCCGTATTCATTTACAAAATCCTGAAGCTCATCATCATTGAGATTAAGGAATCCGTCAAGTGTTTTAACTGATGTGGGAATATCATAATCAACAGCAAGAGTCTCGTATGTATCAAGAGTTGCTTCACGAGCTTCAACAGCATTGATTACATACTTTTTGATTTCAGCAAGTTCTGCTTCGGAAACATCTCCGTAAACTGCATAAATTTTTGCGGTTTTAACAAGGGGTCTGTCACCTTTTGAAATAATCTGAATACACTGTGCCGCAGAATCAGCACGCTGATCAAACTGACCGGGAAGATATTCAACCGCAAAAACTGTTGCACTGCTGTCTTCAAATATATCTGTTACAACATCAAGCTGAGGCTCCGAAAATACAGTATTTTTGCAATATTCAAATAAATCTTTATCGATATTTTCAACATCGTATCTGTTCAAAATACGGATATTTTTTACTGAATCAATAAGAAGAAGAGAATTAATATCGGAAAGTAATGACATCGCTTCATGTGCAAGTCCCTCTTTCTTCTCAACAAATATACGATATACCATTCTCATTATCCCTCCTTTAAAACTTTAAGTGCTTTTGCACCGATATCACTTCTGTAAAATGCATTATCAAAATGGACTTTTTTAACAGAAGAATATGCTTTATCAACAGCCTTGACAAGATTATCTTCAACTGCAACAACACCAAGAACTCTACCACCTGCTGTAACAACATCCTCATCCTTGATTTTTGCACCTGCGATATATAGGTTATCATCAAAATCATCGTTAACTATTATCTTAAATCCGCTTTCATACTTAACGGGATAGCCTTTCGATGCCATTACAACACAACAAGCAGATTTATTACTGAATTTAACCATATTCTCAGATAATCTCTCATCCTCAACAGCCATCATTATGTCAAGCAGATCGCTTTCGAGAAGCGGTAATACAACCTGTGTTTCAGGATCACCGAAGCGGCAGTTGTATTCAATTACTTTAGGGCCGTTGGGTGTAAGCATAAGGCCAAAATATAAACATCCTTTGAATGTTCTGCCTTCGGATTTCATTGCATTGATAGTAGGAATAAAAATAGTTTCCATACATTCTTTTGCAATTTCCTCGGTATAATACGGGTTAGGAGCGATTGTACCCATACCGCCTGTATTAAGACCTTCATCATTATCCATAGCGCGCTTATGATCCATTGAAGAAATCATAGGAACAACAATATTTCCGTCTGTAAAAGAAAGAACGGAAACCTCCGGGCCTGTCAAAAATTCTTCAATAACAATATTGTTTCCGCTCTCGCCGAAAATCTTGTCTTCCATAATGGATTTAACTGCATCAACAGCCTCTTCACGCGTCATAGCAATAATAACACCTTTGCCGAGTGCAAGACCGTCTGCTTTTACCACAGTCGGAACAGGTGCTGTTTCAAGATATTTAAGAGCATCCTCTGCATTATTGAATATTTCAAAAGCAGCGGTAGGAATATTGTATTTTTTCATTAAATTCTTTGAAAACGCCTTACTACCCTCTATGATAGCAGCATTTCTTGTAGGACCAAAGCATTTAATTCCAGCACTGTTCAAAGCATCGACCGCGCCAAGAACGAGCGGATCATCCGGAGCAACAACAGCAAAATCGATTTTGTTTTCTACAGCAAAATTTACAATAGCGTCAATATCTTTTGCACCAATGTTAACAAGTGTTGCATCGTCCTTCATACCGCCGTTACCGGGTAACGCAAATATTTCAGTAACATTTTTATTTTCTTTAATTTTTTTGATGATAGCGTGCTCTCTGCCGCCACCACCTACAACCATAATTTTCATAGTAAACCTCAAAATCAGTGATGGAACAAACGCATACCTGTAAATGCCATTGCAATACCATATTTATTACAACAATCGATTACCGCATCGTCACGGATTGAACCACCCGGTTCAGCGATATATGAAACACCGCTTTTTCTTGCTCTTTCAATATTATCACTAAACGGGAAGAATGCATCAGAACCGACAGAAACACCTGTAATTGTATCGAGATAAGTTCTTACCTCTTCAGCAGTAAGAGGTTCCGGCTGAGTTTTGAAGTATTTCTGCCAGATACCGTCAGCACAAACATCTTCTTCGTTTTTATTTATATATCCGTCAATAACATTATCTCTGTCAGGACGGCGAATTTCATCTTTAAAAGGAAGATTAAGAACCTTGGGATGCTGACGCAAGTGCCATGTATCTGCTTTTGTTCCTGCAAGTCTTGTACAATGAATTCTTGACTGTTGACCTGCACCGACACCGATAGCCTGACCGTCAAATGCATAACATACAGAATTGGACTGAGTGTATTTAAGTGTAATAAGAGCAATTATAAGATCTCTCTTTGCTTCTTCAGGTAATTCTTTATTATCTGTTACCATATTTGAAAGCAGTTCTTCATCAATTCTGAAGTTATTTCTTCCCTGCTCAAATGTTATGCCGAATACCTGCTTCTTTTCTTGAACAGCCGGTACATAATCGGCATCAATTCTGACAATATTGTAATTCCCGTTTCTTTTACCCTTAAGAATTTCAAGGGCTTCATCAGAATAACCCGGTGCGATAATACCGTCTGAAACCTCACGAGCAATAAGCTTTGCTGTTGTGACATCACACTCATCGCTGAGAGCAATCCAGTCGCCGAATGATGACATTCTGTCAGTACCTCTTGCTCTGGCGTATGCGCAAGCCAACGGTGAATCATCAAGATCATCAATATCATCAACAAAACAAGCTTTTTTAAGGGAATCGGAAAGCTTAACTCCGACAGCAGCAGAAGTCGGACTTACATGCTTAAATGAAGTAGCCGCAGGTAATCCGAGAATATCTTTTATCTCTTTAACAAGTTGCCAAGAGTTAAAAGCATCAAGGAAATTTATGAATCCGGGTCTGCCGTTGAGAATTTCAATCGGAAGTTCCGAACCGTCTTCCATATAAATTTTGGATGGCTTCTGGTTGGGGTTACAACCGTATTTAAGTTCAAATTCTTTCATTTCAAATCTCCTTATGCGTTTTTATTAACAATTCTTGACTCGAATTCACCTGTTTCAAGATCAATATATCTTACAAAAAGAGAAACTTTATTATCTTCGTTAAGATTTCTCCAGATAATGTCCGTCATCTCATCAATTTCAACATTCGGTAAAGAAAGAGTTTTTGGTTCACCCTCAAAGCTCGGCAACGGGTTGCCGTCACATTTGTATGTATGAATAAACTTAGCTCTGCCTGCCAGAGGATTAGAATAAGCATATGTATATCTCTGACAAGATGAACCGTCACCGTCTGCTGATTTAAGAATTGACATAGCAAAATTCATATCATTTTTTTCCAGACGAATAATACCTGAAATACGAGGTGTGTAGTTAGGAGCATCATCCTCAAACTCACGGGTACGAAGTGCCTGTTCAAATGTCATTTGCTTATCCATCAGCTCATAGATAGTATCTGTCTGATCTCCGTTTGTAACAATTGTTTTATTACCGAGAACTCTGACCGGATAATAAATAATAAGATGAGGGTCAGTCATTTTCGATTCATCAAATGCTTTTGTACGCATGGCATCACCCTCTGCAACAAAAACTCTGTTGCGGCTGTTAACACTTCTGCCCATTATAAAATATGCGGTAATTGCTTTCTTTCCGTCAGCACTTTTACCGATAATAATTCCTCTGCCATGATAAGCAAGAGAATTAAGTTCGCTTTCAAGTGACTTAATTTCCATTTGAAAAATCCTCCGATTATAAAATTTTTGTTTTACCGTTTTCTACTTTAATTCTGTCATCACAGAAAAGTTGAACAGCCTTGGGAAGAATCTTCCACTCAGCTTGTTCCATAATTCTTTTTTGTAAAATATCAGGTGTATCATCATCCAGAACTTCTACAGATTTTTGTAAAATTATAGGACCGGCATCACATTCAGCAGTTACAAAATGAACTGTAGCGCCGGAAACCTTAACTCCTTTTTTTAATGCAGCCTCATGAACACGAAGACCATAATATCCTTTGCCGCAAAATGATGGAATTAAAGCAGGATGAACATTTATCATTCTGTTTTCAAAACAGTCACATACATTTTCATCAAGAATAGTCATAAATCCAGCGTATACAATCAAATCAGCTTTTTCTTCAACGAGAATATCTCTCATTGCACGACTGTATGATGAAATGCTATCATAATTTTTTCTGAGTAAAACTCTTGACTTAATATTATTATTTTCAGCGCGGGTAAGAGCATAAGCGTCTTCTTTTGAAGAAATAACGCAGGTAATCTTTCCGTTACCTAACTCCCCTCTTTTTTCTGCATCTATAAGTGCTTGTAGGTTTGTTCCGCCACCGGAAACAAGAACCGCTATTCTTTTACACATTATAAGAGCACCTTCTCATCGCCTTCAATAATTTCACCGATGACATAAGCATCAATTCCGTTTTCTTTAAGAACTGAAAGTGAAAGATCAACCTGGTCAGCAGGAACAACAACACTCATTCCTACACCCATATTATAAGTGTTAAACATATCGCGCTCGGGAATATTGCCCCATTTAGCGATAATATCAAAGATCGGAAGAACCTTAACAGCGGATTTATCAATTTTAGCACATAATCCGTCGGGAATGGAGCGCGGAATATTTTCATAGAAACCGCCACCTGTAATATGAGAAATTCCTTTGACATCAACCTTTTCTATGAGAGCAAGAACCGGCTTAACATAAATTTTTGTCGGAACCAGCAAAGCCTCTGCAATGCTTTTACCGTCTAATTCGTCTCTGCTCACATATAGCTCAGGATTATTATTATCAATATCGAAAACCTTACGGCACAAGCTGAAGCCGTTTGAATGAATACCTGTTGAAGGAAGAGCAATTACAACATCGCCGGCAGCCATCTTGCTGTTATCAATCATTTTAGGTTTATCAACAACACCAACAGCGAATCCTGCAAGATCATAATCCTCTGCAGGCATTAATCCGGGATGCTCAGCCGTTTCACCGCCGATAAGAGCAGCACCGGACTGAACACAGCCCTCAGCGACACCACTAACAATTTCAGCAATCTTCTCGGGAATATTTTTTCCGCAAGCTATATAGTCAAGAAAATATAAAGGTTTAGCACCTACACATATAATATCGTTTACACACATTGCAACTGCATCAATACCGATTGTATCATGCTTATCCATAAGTATAGCGAGCTTAACCTTTGTTCCGCAGCCGTCAGTTCCGGAAACAGAAATAGGATGTTCCATACCGGCAACACAGCTTAGATCAAAGCATCCGCCAAAGCCGCCGACATCATCTACAGAACCTTCATTACGGGTTCTTGCAACATGTTTTTTCATAAGCTCAACAGCTTTATATCCGGCAGTAATATCAACACCGGCTGCTGCATAGCTTTCTGACATAGAATTTTTCATTATTTATCTCCTTTTGCAGAGTATTTTAATTAGCCCTTACCATTCCAACAATACGTGCAGATACTATCGGCAGGAAGGCCAATTGCCTCTATAATACCGTCTATTGATTGAAATTCAAGAGAAGTAAAGTGCAATTTATCACAAATTGTTTTTCTTAATGATTTACCGCGCTCAGAAGTTGAGTCGATATACTCATCAATGTACTTAAACCCCTGTTCACCTTCAATCTCCATAATCGTACTGCGGGCAATAAGCTCCATATCCGATGTAGCTCTTGAAAAGTTAAGATATTTGCATCCGTACATAATCGGCGGACAAGCAGAACGAATATGAACTTCCTTAGCACCGTTCTCATATAAAAACTCAACAGTTTCACGAAGCTGAGTTCCTCTGACAATACTGTCATCAACAAAAAGAAGCTTTTTATCCTGTATAAGATCATGAACTGGAATTTGTTTCATTTTTGCAACACGGTTACGCTCGTTCTGATTTGCAGGAGTAAAACTTCTTGCCCAGGTAGGTGTGTATTTTATAAACGGTCTTGCAAATTGAATACCGCTTGCGTTGGCATAGCCTATTGCATGGGGTGTACCTGAATCCGGAACACCACTAACAAAATCAATATCCTGAGCAATATTATTTTTCCGATCGTTTTCAGCCATTAATTTACCGTTTTTATATCTCATTGTCTCAACATTCACACCTTCATAACATGATGTTGAATAACCGTAATAAGACCACAGAAAAGCACAAATTTTCATCTTGCTTCCCGGTTCCCTGAGAACAGAAACAGAATCGGAAGAAATTTCAACAATTTCACCGGGACCGAGTTCTTTAAAATCAGCATATCCTAATTTTTTATATGCAAAATCTTCAAAAGAAACACAATAACCGTCATTACGCTGACCGATTAAAACAGGAATTCTGCCGAGACGATCTCTGGCACAAATAATGTTTCCGTCATTCTTCAAAATCAATATAGATGCAGTACCGTCAATAAGACTTTGTGCAAAAGCAATACCGTCGGCAAAATTATCTTTTTGATTGATGAGTGCAGCAACAAGTTCTGTAGAATTTATACCTTCGTTTGTTACAGCGCCAAAATGTCCGCCATTTGAAAACAAATACTCTTCAACAAGCTTTTCCTTATTATTAATTATTCCGATAATGGAAATTGCATATAATCCGAGCTTAGAACGGATAAGCAACGGTTGTGCATCAGAATCACTGATGCAGCCGATTGCCGAACATCCTTTCATCTGATTTGAAATGTTTTCAAACTTAGTTCTGAAAGGTGAATTTTCAATTTTATGAATTTTTCTTTGTAATCCGACACTTTTGTCGTATGCAGCAAGACCGCCGCGACGAGTGCCGAGATGAGAGTGATAGTCAGTCCCGAAAAAAACGTCTAATACGGCATCTTTTGAACTGACAGCACCGAAGAAACCACCCATGTAAATTCTCCTTATGCAAAGAAGAGCTCTGAAAGAGTCATCGGATCGATATATTTGCCGTCTTTATATACACGCATATTGCCTGATGCGATTTCATCGATCAGCATAACATTACCGTCTGCATCATAACCGAATTCAAACTTAATATCATAAAGAACAAGACCTTTTTCTTTAAGATCATCAGCAACGATCTGAGTGATTTTCTGAGTCATCTCTTTAATATCGTCATACTGTTTGTCAGACATAACACCAAGAGCAACGAGAGCGTCTTTAATAACAAGCGGATCGCCCTTTTCATCGTTTTTAAATGTCATTTCAACATAAGCAGGAAGATCTGCACCGTCTTCAATATAATCACCGTAACGACGGATAAAACTGCCGACTGCTTTGTGACGGCAAATAACTTCCAGACCGTGTCCGAATACTTTAGCAGGAAGAACCTCCATGGTTGTATCGTCAAGATTTGCACTTACATAATGAGTCTTAATTCCTGCGGCATTAACTTTTTCAAAGAAATAGATTGACATACGGAGATTTACATCGCCGACACCGTCAATTGTAAGTCCGACTGAGTTTTCGCCCGGATCAAACACGCCGTCTTTACCTGTGCAATCATCCTTGAACTTAAGAAGATAATTGCCGTTATCAAGTTTGAATACATCCTTTGTTTTACCTGTGTAAACCTTTTCCATTTTGTTTTGCTCCTTTATAAAAATATAAAATTTTATGAATTTATTTTTGACATAATTTCAGCATCTTTTTTTAATACCGTTTCAGCGGCATCAACACGCATTTTGTCAAGTTTTTCAGCAACAGATTTCTCTTCCAACGCAATAATCTGAGCAGCAAGCAAAGCAGCATTTGCTCCGCCGTTAACAGCAACCGTTGCAACGGGAATTCCTGAAGGCATCTGAACAGTTGAAAGAAGAGCATCCATACCGTCAAGATATGCTGAAGCACAAGGAATACCGATGACCGGTAATGTTGTATTTGATGCAACTGCACCGGCAAGATGAGCAGCCATTCCGGCGGCAGCAATAATAACACCGTAACCGTTTTCGCGGGCATTAACTGCAAAATCCCTTGCCTGAACAGGAGTTCTGTGCGCAGAATAAATATTTACCGTATAAGGAATATGAAGATCATCCAATACAGCAGTTGCTTTTTTAATAACAGGAAGATCACTGTCGCTTCCCATAACTATTCCTACTTTTTTCATATAAACCTCCTAAAACATAAAAGGACAGTCCTATCCTGATAAATCAAGTAGAACTGCCCAGACGGTCGGCTAAAAAATCACCGTGCTCCTCTGTGGTACTCCACTTTACTCCGTCAGTAACACGGTTATTAACAACATAAATATTATATATTTTTTGATGATTTATGTCAATCAAATAACCTATTTAAATGCAAAGATATAATGACAAAAATAAAAGGATAATTCGATTTATTTTTGTATATTTTTTTACTTTGCTTTGCTCTCACAATAAAGACATCTGTAAACTCGTTTTTCTCTGTCTTTTAATATGAATATATTCGGTAATTCCTGTTCAACAGTTGTAATGCATCTCGGATTTTTACACTTTATTATATTCTCAATTCTTTCAGGAATATCGATATTCTGCCTTTTTGCAAGTTTACCGTCTTTAATAATATTAACCGTAACACCGGGATCAATATAACCAAGAGCATCAAAATTGATATCAATTACTCGGTCAATTTTGATAATATCTTTTCTGCCCATTTTAACGCTCTCGGCATTCTTGATGAGAGCTATCTGACAGTCAAGCTTATCCAGACCGAGAAGATTATATAATTTCATACCGTTTCCTGCTGTGATATGGTCAAGTACAATACCATCTTTTATTTGTCCGATAATCATTTACTTAACCTCCAATAATTTCATAATAAGAGCCATTCTGATAAATTTACCGTTATTTACTTGCTTGAAATAGCAAGCTCTGGGATCGTTGTCAACAGAAACAGAAATTTCATTGACTCTAGGAAGCGGATGCATAACAGTTAAATCCTTTTTGGCAGATTCAAGCTTGTTAGGTGTAAGAATATAACTGTCTTTAAGTCGTATATAGTCTTGTTCGTTGAAAAACCTTTCACGCTGAACCCTCGTCATATAAAGAATATCAAGTTCGGGCATTGCCTCCTCCAAAGAAGTTGTTTCAACATACTCAAGTTGCTTAGCCTCAAGCTCAGTCTGTTTAATATATTCCGGTACACGAAGTTCTTCAGGAGAAATAAGAATAAATTTCACATTATTATATCTCGACATGGCACCTATAAGCGAATGAACTGTTCTTCCGAATTTTAAATCACCGCAAAATCCGATTGTAAGATTATCAAAACGACCTTTTTCACGCTGTATAGTCAATAAATCCGTAAGAGTCTGTGTGGGATGATTATGACCGCCGTCGCCTGCATTAATAACCGGAATATCCGTATTCATGGCAGCAACCATAGGTGCGCCTTCTTTCGGGTGACGCATAGCAATTATATCAGCATAATATCCTACTGTACGAACAGTATCAGCAACACTCTCACCTTTTGCTGAGGATGAACTCTGAGCCTCAGAAAAGCCAAGAACATTTCCTCCGAGATTAAACATAGCCGATTCAAAGCTGAGTCTTGTCCTTGTGGATGGTTCAAAGAAAAGTGTTGCTAAGATTTTACCTTTACACTTTTCCGAATATTTTTCCGGATTATCAATTATATCATTAGCTACGGATATAAGCTCATCAATCTCTTGTACTGAAAGCTCCTGAATATCAATAAGACTTTTCATAATACTACATCCTTATTCTTTTGCACCGTTGATTTCGAGGTATTTCTTTATTCTGTCAACATTTTCACGATTTTTTTCATCCTCTTCAAGATACTCAATTATATCGTAAACATCAACAACAGAATATACCGGGAAACCAAACTCTTCACCTACTTCAGCCATAGCAGATTTTTCCGTACGACCTTTTTCTTTGCGGTCAACCATAACAAATACAGCGGAAACCTTTGTATTGTCAAGACCTGAAAGAATGTTCATACTTTCACGAATAGCTGTGCCTGCGGTAATTACGTCCTCAACAATGACAATATCTTCACCTGACTGTGGCTTATATCCTACAAACACACCGCCTTCACCATGATCCTTTTCTTCTTTACGATTAAAAAAGAAGGGCACGTCAAGACCGTTTTTTGCAAGAGCAACTGCAACGGAAACAGCAATAGGAATACCCTTATATGCCGGACCGTATAAAACGGCATTTTTATTACCTAATTTTTCAAAATACGCTTTAGCATAGAACTCGCCGAGCTTGCAGATCTGCCCGCCGGTTTTAATATCACCTGCATTGATAAAATAAGGTATTTTTCTACCGCTTTTTGCTGTAAAATCTCCGAATTTTAATACTCCTGCTCCCTCAAGGAACTGTATAAACTCTCTTTTATAGTTTTCCATTTTTTACTCTCCTTTATTTTAATCGCAGAATTCTGCTACACATCTTTCGTATGCCGCTACAGGATCAGCAGCCGCTGTAATCGGTCTGCCGACAACAATGTAGTCGGAGCCCGCCTCTTTTGCCTTTGCCGGGGTCATAACACGAACCTGATCTCCGATGTCTCCGTCAGCAAAACGGATACCCGGTGTAACGGTGACAAAATCCTTGCCGCATCTGTTATGTACCTTTTCTGACTCAAGCGGAGAGCAAACAACACCGTCAAGACCCGCCGCTTTAGCATTACTTGCATAATGCATAACAACCTCATCGATTGGTTCTTTAATAAGCAAATCTCTTTCCATAACTTCCTGACTCGTTGATGTCAACTGAGTTACGGCAATAAGCATCGGTCGTGTGCCGTCGGGACGAGTAAGTCCTTCAAGAGCACCCTCCATCATAGGAATTGCGCCACCTGCATGAAGATTTGTCATATCTACATCAAGATTTGAAAGAACTGTCATAGATTTCTTAACTGTGTTCGGAATATCATGAAGTTTAAGATCAAGGAAAATTTTATGACCTCTTGCTTTTATTTCTTTAACAATTGACGGACCTTCCGCATAATACAGTTCCATTCCGATTTTTACAAACGGTTTTCTACCCGTAAACTTATCGAGAAAATTCATTACATCCTCTTTGCTTGAAAAATCGCAAGCAATAATTACGTCTTTACCCATCAGTGAGCTCCTCCTATAATTTCATTTATATCATTAACATTGATTTTTGCCAATTCATCAGGTAAATCTTCTATTATTGTTTTACACGCAAACGGATCAACAAGATTTGCGGCACCAATCTGAACGGCAGTAGCACCTGCCATCATCATTTCTATAACATCCTTGGCTGATGACACGCCACCCATACCGATAACAGGTATTTTAACAGCATCATAAACCTGATAGACCATTCTTACAGCAACCGGAAAAATTGCCGAGCCTGAAAATCCGCCCATCTTGTTTGCTATAATCGGCTTACGTCGTTTAATATCAATTCTCATACCGAGAAGTGTATTTATAAGACTGATTCCGTCTGCACCAGCAGACTCTGCGGCTTTGGCTATTGAAACGATATCTGTAACATTAGGCGAAAGTTTTATGATAATCGGCTTAGTTGTTACGGCTTTTACAGCTTTTACAACTTTTTCAACTGCTGCAGGCTCTGTACCAAAGCTCATACCTCCGTTATGAACATTAGGACAGGAGACATTAACCTCTATCCAACCCACCTGATCGCAGGCATTGATTTTTTCACAGGTATAAGCATATTCCTCAACGGAAAACCCGCTTACATTCGCCATAACAGGCTTATTAAATACCTTTGCAAGTTTCGGAAGTTCCTCGGAAATAACCTTATCAACACCCGGATTTTGAAGTCCGACAGAATTTATCATACCTGCAGTACACTCGGCAATTCTCGGTGTCGGATTACCGAAACGAGACTCTTTTGTTGTACCTTTAAAAGAAAAAGTTCCAAGTATATTTATATCATATAAATCAGCAAACTCATATCCGAAGCCGTATGTACCGCTTGCAGGAATAATCGGATTATCAATCGTAATTCCGAGAAGATCTACTTTTGTGTTTACCATATTATTTCCTCCCTCACAAGCACGGGTCCGTCCTTACAAATTCTTTTATTGCCGTATTTAGTTTTGCAAGAACAACCCATACAAGCTCCGAAACCGCATCCCATACGCTCCTCAAAGCTGTACTGACCGCTCGTTTCAACAACAGATTCAATTGCTTTGAACATAGGCATTGGTCCGCAGGTATAAAAATAGTCATACTTAACTGACTTAAGAGCATCGGTAACAAAACCTTTTTTTCCGTATGAACCGTCAACAGTTGTTACATAAACATCCGCACCGAGTTTTTCAAATTCATCCTCGTAAAAAACTTCATCTTTTTTGTTAAATCCGAGAATTACGGAAACCCTTTTGTCTTCCGAAATAAGCCTTTTACAAAGATTATACATAGGCGGAACACCAACTCCTCCGCCGATGAGAACAGGATAATCGGAATTGATTGAGGTGTTAAATCCGTTACCTAACCCGCAAAGGACATCGAGCTTTTCTCCGGGATTCATTTTACTCATAGCTTCAGTACCGTCACCGACAACCTTATATATTATTGTGACTGAATTCTCATTATAATCACATATTGAAATAGGTCTGCGCAGATAGAAACCGTCCAGCTTTATATTTATAAACTGACCCGGTGCGGATACCGAAGATGTATCGCCGAGCAGAACCATTTCATAAATGCTCTCAGTTAACCTTTTGTTGGATTTGATTTCATAAAATCCCTGATACATTATTTATCCTCCCAAACAATATTACCGTTGCAGATTGTCATTTTACATTTACCGTAAACCTCTGCGCCTTCAAACGGCGTGCTTTTTCCTTTTGACAAAAAATCATTCGGATTAACAGTGTATTTTTCATTCAAGTCAAAAACTGTAAGGTCTGCTTTTTCACCGACAAGAATTTTACTGCCGATTCCGAATCTGCTGTTAGCATTTTCAGACAGTAATTCTATAAGTTTATTTAATGATATGACACCGTTTCTGACAAAGTGAGTAAACATAACGGAAAAAGCTGTTTCTATGCCGACAACACCCATATTACTTTTTTCAAGTCCCTTGGATTTTTCTTCTGCGCTATGGGGAGCGTGGTCGGTGGCAATCATATCAATTGTTCCGTCAATAATTCCTTTAATCAATTCATTTTTATCGCTTTCATCGCGTAACGGCGGGTTCATTTTGAATCTTCCGTGCTCCTGCAAATCCTTGTCAGATAAAACAAGATAATGCGGCCCCGTTTCACAGGTAATATCAACTCCGTCTTTCTTTGCCTGGCGGATCAGTTCAACACTTTCTTTTGCAGAAATATGACAAACGTGATATTTACATCCTGTCTGCATGGCAAAACCAATATCTCGTTCTATCTGTTTCCACTCACTTTCGGAACAAATGCCCTTATGACCGTGTTCAGAAGCATAATTTCCCTTGTGAATATAGCCACCGTTGAGAAGATCATTCACCTCACAATGTGCCACAATCATCTTACCGTTCTGCTTTGCAATTTTCATTGCTTCAAGCATCATTTCCGATTTCTGAACTCCTCTGCCGTCGTCAGAATATGCAATACAAAGATCGGCCATACCTGACAGGTCGGATAATTCTTCACCTTTTTCCTCAACGGTGATAGATGCATAAGGATAAACATTTATAACGGCATCTCTGGCGATAATATCGCGCTGAATCTTCAAATGTTCAACGCTGTCCGGAACGGGATTAAGATTAGGCATTGAGCAAACTGAGGTATATCCTCCTCTCGCACAAGCTTTTGTTCCGCTTTCAACGGTTTCTTTATATGAAAAACCCGGTTCACGCAAGTGCACATGCACATCTGTAAAACCGGGAAAAATATAACAATTTCTGAAATCAGAGATAACTTCAGCTTTTTCTGCAGGAATATAGTCGGAAATTTCGGCAATTATACCGTCACAGATAAGAACATCTTTTGCAATAAAATTTGATTTATAATAAACTGTGGCATTTTTTAACAAATGTGTCATGTCATCACCCGAAAACTAGAATTCCGTTTATAAAATAATAACATATTTAGATGTTGTATGTCAACAAATTCAAAGCACAATATATGTAAAAAGTGGAGCGATTATCACTCCACCTTTTGTCGTTTTTAATAATTTTCTGCCTTAACCATAAAATATGCTTTAGGATGAGCACAAACAGGACATAATTCCGGTGCTTCCTTACCGATATGAACGTGTCCGCAATTTGAACAAATCCACATCATATCGCCGTCGCGTGAGAAAACAAGACCGCCCTCTATATTACTGAGGAGCTTCTTATATCTTTCTTCGTGATCCTTCTCGATTTTTGCTACCATCTCAAAAAGAGCAGCAATAGTGTCAAAGCCTTCTTCTTTTGCTACCTGAGCAAACTCTGCATACATCTCTGTCCACTCATAATTCTCACCTGCAGCGGCATCCTTGAGGTTTTCAACTGTAGTGGGGATTCCGCCGTCGTGAAGAAGTTTAAACCAGATTTTTGCGTGCTCCTTCTCATTATTTGCAGTTTCTTCAAAAATCTGTGCGATCTGAACATAGCCGTCTTTCTTTGCTTTTGATGCATAATATGTGTATTTGTTTCTTGCCTGAGATTCACCGGCAAATGCTGTCATAAGATTAGCTTCTGTTCTTGAACCTTTAAGTTCCATAAAATCACTCCTTTATATTATTAATATTATTTTACCATAATTTACGAAAAATACAACCGTTTTTACAAAATTATGCTATAATAGTTACGGTGATAATATGGATAAAAAATACAAAATAAATCCAATAGGATACATTTATAACGGCTACAATGAAAAGTTCGGTATTCCGAGGCAAAGCGGACTTGCTGAAAGCGTAATTTCAAAAATAATATTTGAAAAAGAATACAGTTCATACGAATATTTTAAGGGAATTGAAGAATTTTCACATCTTTGGCTCCTGTGGCATTTTTCCGAAACAGCAGATAGAAAAGTCAGTCCCTCGGTAAGACCTCCTAAACTTGGAGGAAACACCTATGTGGGTGTTTTTGCTTCACGCTCACCCTTCAGACCTAATCATATCGGTCTGTCATCGGTAAAGCTTGAAAAAATCGAAATTGAGTCTTCAAACAGTATTGTTTTATACGTGAGCGGTGCCGATATAAAAAACGAAACACCTATTCTTGATATCAAGCCTTATCTTCCGTATACTGATATTCACAACAACGCATTATCAGGCTACTCAAAAGATAAAATCGGCAGTTGTCTTGAGGTTATCTTTGATGAAAACACTTTATCAGACATTTCGGATGCAAAAAAACGTGAAATTGAGGAAATTCTTTCACAAGATCCTCGTCCTTCATACCATAATGACAAAACACGAATATATGGCTTAAACTACTCTGAGTATAATATAAAATTCAAGGTTGACAAAACGAGACTATATGTTTGTGACATATCGAAAAATCAGTAATAACTCTGACGCGCTTAATAAAAAAAGAAGATTCGTTTATCACGAGTCTTCTCTTTATTTATGCGATTATTATCTGATTATTTGACAATAAGTGAAGCACCGGACATTTCTGCAGGCTTATCAAGTCCCATAATATCAAGCATTGTAGGTGATAAGTCGCAGAGCTTTCCGCCCTCAGCCTTAAGTGTGCATTCTTTACCGACTACAACCAACGGAACGGGATTTGTTGTATGAGCAGTAAACGGTGAACCATCATCCTCATACATCTTATCAGCATTACCGTGGTCGGCAGTAATAAGAATCACACCGCCCATTTCCATAGTTGCATCAGTAAGCTTTCCGACACATTCATCAACAGCTTCAACAGCCTTAACAGCAGCATCAAAGATACCTGTGTGACCCACCATATCACAGTTTGCATAGTTAAGAATTACAACGTCGTATTTACCGCTTAAGATCTTTTCACATGCAGCATCGCAAACTTCATAAGCGCTCATCTCCGGCTTAAGATCAAAGGTGGAAATCTTCGGAGAATCAATGAGTACTCTATCCTCGCCCGGATATACCTTTTCCTCACCGCCATTAAAGAAGAATGTAACATGTGCATACTTCTGAGTTTCTGCTATACGAAGCTGTGTCTTACCAAGCTTTGAAAGATACTCGCCCATTGTGTTTGTAAGTGCTTCCGGTTTATAAGCAACATTTACATTCGGCATTTCTGCATCGTACTGTGTCATACAAACATAGTAAAGGGGGAAATATGCTTTTCTTTCAAATCCGGTAAAATCGGGATCAACAAAGGTTCTTGTGATTTCTCTTGCTCTGTCAGGTCTGAAGTTAAAGAAAATAACCGAGTCATTTTCAGAAATTGGTTCAGCACCGTCAATAACGGTGGGCATAACAAATTCATCGGTAAGATACTTTCCGTCTTCGTCAATTGTCTCGTAAGACTTTTTAACAGCTTCGAGAGCACTGTCAGATGCAATTCCCTCACGGTTAACCATTGCATTATATGCCATACCGACTCGATCCCACATATTATCACGATCCATAGCATAAAACCTGCCCATAACCGTAGCAATTTTACCGACACCGATTTCTGAAAATTTCTCTTCAAGCTCTTTAATAAAGTCAACACCTGAGCTGGGAGGAACATCACGGCCGTCGAGTAAAGCGTGAACATATACTTTATTGATGCAGTTTTTCTTTGCGAGCTCAAGGAGAGCATACAAATGAGTGTTGTGACTATGAACACCACCATCAGACAAAAGACCTATCAGATGAAGTGCGGAGTCATTCTTTTTACAATTCTCAACAGCACCCATAAATACATCGTTATTAAAGAAATCGCCATCATTGATTGATTTTGTTATTCTTGTAAGTTCCTGATAAACAACTCGTCCCGCACCAATATTTGTATGTCCGACTTCGGAGTTGCCCATCTGACCGTCCGGAAGACCTACATCCATACCTGAAGCACCGATATAAGTCATCGGGTTGTTTTTAAAAATCTCATCAAGTCTTGGTGTTTTAGCCGCTGTGATAGCGTTGCCGTAATCACTTGGGTTATAACCAAAACCATCCATAATACATAAAACAACAGGTTTTTTCATTTGATTCACCTTATAAATTTATTTTGATGCAGCTGCAACAATTTTAGCAAAATCAGGAGCTTTGAGAGAAGCACCGCCGATAAGACCGCCGTCCACATTAACCTTAGCAACAAGCTCATCAGCATTTCCTGCGTTCATAGAACCGCCATACTGAACCGTAACTGTTTCTGCAACATCAGCGCCGTAAACTTCTGCGATGGCTTCACGAACATAGCCGTTACCTTCGTCTGCCTGGTCAGCTGTTGCTGTAACGCCTGTACCGATAGCCCAAACAGGCTCATAAGCAATTATTACATTTTTAAGCTGTTCTTCAGTAACATTTGTAAGTGCCATTTTTGTCTGGAACTTAAGAAGTGTCTCTGTATAACCAAGCTCTCTCTGTTCAAGAGTTTCACCTACGCAGATAATTGCCTTAAGACCTGCATTGAGAGCTGCCAAAGAACGAAGGTTGACAGTCTGATCAGTTTCACCGAAATACTGTCTTCTTTCACTGTGTCCAATAACAACATATTCAACACCTGCTTCTTTAAGCATTTCAGCAGAAATTTCACCGGTGTAAGCACCTGAAGACTTGAAATGTACGTTCTCAGCACCAATTTTGATGTTTGAGCCCTTAGCTGCTTCAACAGCAGCTGGAATATCAATAAAAGGTACACAAAGGACAACATCACAATCAGCATCTGCTACAAGAGGCTTCATTTCCTCAATAAGAGCTTTTGCCTCAGAAGGTGTTTTATTCATTTTCCAGTTACCTGCGATAACTGCTTTACGAAGATCTTTTTTCATTATAATAACTCCTTATTGCAAATTTTGGGAGGACAAAAGTCCTCCCGTAAAATTATTGATTATTTATCATTAAGAGCAGCGATTCCGGGAAGAACCTTACCCTCAAGATATTCAAGAGATGCACCGCCGCCTGTTGAGATGTGAGACATCTTATCAGCAAAGCCGAGCTTCTGGATTGCAGCAGCAGAGTCACCGCCGCCAATGATTGAAATTGCACCGCTTTCAGCGATAGCTGTTGCAACTGCGACTGTACCTGATGCGAATGCTTCCCATTCAGAAACACCCATAGGTCCGTTCCAGATAACAGTGCCGGCATCCTTAACAGCTTCTGCAAAAAGCTCCTGTGTCTTAGGTCCGATATCAAGACCCATCCAACCGTCAGGAATATCGTCTGAGTTAACTACCATTGCCTCTGTATCAGCTTTGTATTCTTTACCAACCTTGTTATCAACGGGAATAAGGAACTTAACGCCCTTTTCTTCAGCCTTCTTCATCATTTCCAATGCAAGCTCAACCTTATCAGCCTCAAGAAGAGATGTTCCGATATTATGGCCCAAGGCTTTCATGAATGTGTATGCCATACCGCCGCCGATAATAAGTGTATCGCACTTGTCAATAAGGTTTGTGATGACACCGATTTTATCAGAAACCTTTGCACCGCCAAGAATAGCAACAAGAGGTCTCTTTGGATTTTCAAGAGCACCGCCGATAAATTCGATTTCCTTCTGAATAAGGTAACCGCAAGCAGCAGGAAGATGCTCTGCAACACCTGCTGTTGATGAGTGAGCTCTGTGAGCAGAACCGAATGCATCGTTTACATAAAGCTCTGCAAGGTCTGCAAACTTCTTGCTGAGTTCGGGATCATTCTTTGTTTCGCCCTTTTCATAACGCACATTTTCAAGAAGAAGAACTTCACCGTCTTTGAGTTCAGCGGCAAGTGCCTGAGCACTCTCGCCTACAACATCTTTTGCCATTTTAACTTCCTGGCCAAGAAGCTCGGAAAGTCTTGCGGCAACGGGAGCTAAAGAAAATTCGGGAACAAATTCACCCTTCGGACGACCGAGGTGAGAACAGAGAATAACTTTTGCACCGTTTTCGATAAGATATTTGATTGTCGGCAATGAAGCAACAATTCTCTTATCACTTGTAATTACACCGTTTTCCATTTTTACGTTGAAGTCACAACGAACAAGGACTTTTTTGCCGCGAACGTCTAAATCTTCAACAGTCTTTTTGTTTAATGCACTGCTCATTTAAAGTACATCCTTTCAAAGAATTATTTAAAATTAACCAAAAGCTATTTTATAACAAAAATAATTATTTTTCAATAGTTATAAAAATATTTGTTAAAACTTTATCATTTTACCCATTATATAACGATAAAATTGATTTGCTTTTGTCAATAATCATATTTTTTAGTTCTTTAGGAGATTTGACTTTCACCTTATCTCCGTATTGCATAACCCAGGAAGCAAGACCGTCAGTAACAGCGACATCTGTCTTTGCAAGAAAATGATTTTCATCAAATGGCTTCATAAAACATTTTTCTCCGAATTTATCAATAAAATCCTCTATCATAGAATTATTACAAATAAGTTCAATCGGTTTTATATCACCGGAAAACATAGAAAGATGCTTTTTGCTGTAATCCGCTGTATCAAATACATTTCGGTACGGTGATACTTCGGAAAAATGACGGGAATAGATATCTAAAATTTTCACGTTTTTAAGACGATCAATTCTGAGATGAATTAGATTATCATATTTACTGTAATTACCGATAAGATAATAGTGATCATTAGACCATATTAATGCATACGGATTTATTATCATCGTTTTTTCTTCATATCGGGCAGTTTTTCCGTCAACAATTTTCCTTCTTCTGTATGTGACCTCAACTTGCTTTCTGGTAGAGATTGCAGAACTTAAAATATCAATAATGATAAACAGATTTTCATTGGCACATTTATTTCTGTTATCAATATAAACCTGTTTTTCAATTCTCTTATATTGATATTCGCTTGCAAAAGAAGAAAACTTTTTAATAAGAAGTTTAGTTTTCTTTGCCGATATAAAATCAGCTGATTGAACAGCATCGATAAGAAGTCTCAGCTCAGCCGGTTCAAAATAATACGGAGTCATAAAATATCCGCGCGGAGATTGTGAATTTATAATTTCATAACCGTATTTATTAAGACATTCAATACAGTCATAAACCGTTTTTCTTTCACACTCAATTCCGTAATCATCACGGAGATATTCCATAATTTTTGTTGCGGATATGGGGTGCTCCTCATCGGATTTACGCGAAAGAATATCAATAATGTAAAGTAATCTGAGTTTTTGTACTGATGGATTTTTCATATAACTTACAGAGTCAATTTATTATTGATATCAATAATAACATTTTCATCAACCTTAATATGTTCACGGTCATAAGTAAGAATTCCGTTAACCTCGTTTTCAACATCACTTACCTGAGTATAAACCGTTGCACTGAGTCCTCTCTTAACAAGCGGAATAACCTGTGTCTCGTGCAGAAGCTTATATGCTTTTGAAAGACTCTCTTTTGTACGGAACATCATATAGCCGAAGCTTTTGGACTCATCCCAGGTATGGCCTCTGTCAATATGGCTGTATCCGCCGTATTCGGTAATTGCAAAGATTCGTCCGTCGTTTCTTCTTGGGTTGATAGGAGCGATGTATCTGTGCATACTGTTAAGATCGCCCGCTCCCTGGTCGTGCCATCCGCTTGCGTGATCAACAATACGTGTCGGGTCAAATTTTTTGATATTATCGGTAATTCTGACAGAGTCAAACTGTCCCCATCCTTCATTGAACGGAACCCAACAGGAAATACAGGTGTGATTATAAAGCTGGTTGAGCATTTCATTGAGTTCACGCTCAAATTCATCACGCCATAATTTTTCACCACGTTTAAATGCCTTATATTTATTATCTTTAACGTGAATTGCAAAGAGAGGCAATGCACCTGCAAGAAGCTGTCCGATATATTCACCGCCACTGACCATATCTTGCCATACAAGCATTCCGAGACGGTCGCAGTGATAATACCATCTGTCAAGTTCAACCTTAATATGTTTACGAAGCATATTAAAGCCAAGTCTCTTCATTGTTTCAATATCATATATCATTGCCTCATCTGTAGGCGGAGTCATACCGCCGTCTGACCAATATCCCTGGTCAAGCAAGCCTTTCTGAAAATAAGGCTTATTGTTAAGAAGAAATCTCGGATAGCCCTTTTCGTCCTTACCGACAGAATATTTTCTCATACCTACATAGCTCTTGACAGTATCAATAATTTCACCGTTCTTGATAAGTTCAATCTTAAGGTCATAAAGGAACGGATTTTCCGGTGACCAGAGCTTAACTTCACTAAATTTAATAACATCATCCGTTGAGATATTATTTTCAGAAACAACGCTTTCTCCGTCATACACGGTTACTTTAACAGAGCAATCATTATCGTTGACGTAAGTCTTTAATGAAAGCGTATTATTATCGATATCCGGTGTCATTCTCAATTTAAGAATATGGCAGGGATTAACAGCCTCAAGCCAGACGCTCTGCCATATTCCAGATGTAGCAACATACCAGAAGCCGTGCGTGTCATTGACCTGCTTACCTCTTTGCTGCCATCCGCTTTCAGTCGGGTCATAAACACTTACAACAAGCTCATTGTCGCCGTCTTTAAGTAATCTTGTGATATCAATTGAGAAGGTTGCATATCCGCCTCTGTGACTTCCTGCGAGTTCTTTATTGACATACACATTACATTCCCAGTCAACAGCGGCAAAATTGAGGATAATATTCTTCCCTTTCATACTGTCGGGTACAGTAAAACTTTTTTTGTACCAGAGCTTCTGGTTGGGTTTTAACGGCTTTTCTACTCCGGAAAGCATTGATTCGACAGCATAAGGAACAACAATTTCCCCATCAAAATTTTCAACCCATTCAACATCTTTATCAACAATAGCATAATCATAAACGCCATTCATTGACATCCAGTTTTCTCGTTTCATCTGCGGACGGGGATATTCAGGCAACGGATTGTTCCTGTCAATCTTATCTGTCCATCGAGTTTTCATAAATCCCATAATTTTTACCTCCAACTTCATATAAAGCCTTCTTAGGCATAATATTATATATATTTTAATACATAATAGCGAGTTTGTCTATTGAATTTTTAAAATTTCTTTGTTATAATAAAAAAGAAATCGCGGGTATGGTGGAATTGGCAGACACGCAAGATTTAGGATCTTGTGCCGAGAGGTGTACAGGTTCGACCCCTGCTACCCGCACCAAAAAAAGACGAGTCCAAACTAAAACAGTACGGGCTCGTTTCTTTTTATATATTCACTTCTTTTTTAAGTTTATCAACAAGTCTTTCAAAATTTTTAAAAGCATGTTTTCCATCATCAGCTTTTCGTGAACACAGTATTATTGGTTTAAGTTTAGCATATAAATTAACGAGATGAATTCCTGATAACTCTAATAGTACACTAAAATCATAAATGTTATTATTAACACCAACTGCAAAGTGTTCACACCTTGCTATTAAAGGTCTATATTCGTTATAAATTTCTGTAAACTCTATACTGTCATCCATACACTCTACAATATCAAAAATTTCCTTACTATCAATTTTAACAAGATTATCCAAAACTTGTTCCTGCAATGTTTGATACGCATAAATTGTAGCTTCTTTCCTCTGTCTTTCAAGACAAAGTTTGTTATATTTTTTTGATTGAGTTAATCCAACAGCAGCAAACACAGTCGCTACTAAAGATATAAGAACTGACACAATCGATACAACATCGTTAATCATTGATTTCCTCACTAGTTTCTGTTAGATTTAAAATTTGTTTCTTTTTTATATCAAATTCTGCTTGTGTAATTATATTTTCATCAAGTAAATCTCTCAGTTTTAACAACTTTTCTGCATAATTATCATTAATTGATGTAGTATTTCTTTGAAGATTATTTTTCTCAACAATTTTTTGTTTATATTTTTTTAACACTAACTGACCAATAATTATAACACTAATACAATAAACAATAAATATTACGCCCTCAAGTCGCAAAGAGATTGCTTCTCTATCATCAGTTAAATAAAAAAATCCTGTAGCAATTGATAAAAGAGCAATAACAGTTAGACAAGCTGATAACGTTTGAAAGATTAAAGCTAAATCTAATCTTTTATCTATAATAAATAAA
Source organism: uncultured Clostridia bacterium (assembly GCA_937920235.1). Classification (GTDB taxonomy): domain Bacteria; phylum Bacillota; class Clostridia; order Oscillospirales; family Acutalibacteraceae; genus Fimenecus. The sequence goes on from CALGUK010000009.1 coordinate 30,359, forward strand.
ATTGTTGATGCTATTCCAAGTAAGCAACAAGCAAACAATATTAAATATAATAATTCATTATTATACAAATCTTCAGCTATTTCTATAATTGACTCACAGGCTATGTCATGATAATCAAAACTTAACCAATCAGCATCTATCCACGAATAAAACTCATAATTGAAAACATTTAAAAATAATAACATTAAAACCATAATGCAACTTAGCCCAGATAAGACCAATCTTATAACTTTTTTCATTTTTTCTTCTCCTTTTTACAATAAAAAATGCGCCCACCGAAGCAGACGCATAAAAAACGCAAACTCCGATAGTCGCCAAACTAACTTTATGTGAATAGGTGTAACCACAATAACATAAAAGGAATCTGCATTTTTATCAAATTCATTAATGTTATTGTGATTAAAAATAGGCATAAAAATTCCGAAAATAAAAAATACACCTAATTTCACATTATTCAGTTAGTTTGGCATTTTCATTGTAACATAGAAAATTTGAAAAATCAAGAAATTCTTTAAATACCTCCGTCAAAATCTTCGAATTTGCCACATCCCTTTGACAAGGGAAACTTAAGTCTGTACTACTTGAAATACAAATCATTTGGTGATACAATAATTATAGAATATTTGAAAGGCTTCGTGTTTCTATGAAAAAATCTACTTCATTAGTTTTTACTGGTGATATTGGTTTTGACCGATATATGTACGGTAAATGGGATGATGAAAATTTAATATCACAGGAAATTCTCGAATTTCTTCATAGTGCTGACCACGTCATAACAAATATTGAAGGTCCTGTTGCCGTTGCAGAACAAAACACAACTCAAAGCGGAGTTCAACAGTTGTTACATACCATTGACCCGAAAGCTGTAAAAGTGCTCAATAATATGAAATCGGATATATGGAATATCTGTAATAATCACATTATGGATGCGGGCGCTTACGGTATTGAAAGCACATTAAAGATTGCAAATGAAAACGGCGTACAGACAATCGGTGCGGGAACGAATATCGACGAAGCAAGAAAGCCCGTAATTCTCAATGAAGCAGGCGGAATCGGTATGTTTGGTGTCGGTTATCAAAGAGCTTGCAGAAAAGCCGATGTTGATAAACCGGGTTGTTACAGTTGGAGTGACCTTGACGAAATTCAAAAATCTATTGACGAGATAAAAAAGACTTGTCGTTGGTGTATTGTGGTTGCTCACGCCGGCGAAGAATTTACTCCACTGCCCTCCCCTTATACTCGTGAACGATATCATAAGTATCTTGAAATGGGAGCAGACATTGTTGTTGCACATCATCCGCATGTACCGATGAATTATGAAACTGTTGGCGATAAAATTATTTTCTATTCCCTTGGTAATTTTATTTTTGATACTGATTATCAACGTTCCCAGTTCAATACCGATATCGGTTTGATTGTTAAACTGAATTTTACAGAAAATGAGTTTACTTATGAGCCGATGGGACTTAAAATCGTTCGTGGACAGGAAAGAATTATTAAAGATGAGCTGCCGCGCATATTTGTTGACGTTCAAGAGGACGAATATAACCTTTTGGCTCCCCTTTCGGCTAAAATGCTTATTGCGGCAACAAAGCGTCAGATGACCTATTTAGAGCCGGAAGAATTCAAGGGTGCATCTGAAGAAAAATGGAAAGAGCATTTTGCTGAACCATTGCGAACAGGACGCGTACCGGGTGAAACATTAGACTTTTATATTATTTGCCCATTAGCCGAAAAAGCAGAAGAAGGCAAATGGAAAGAAAGCAAATTAGAAGATGTTAAAAACTATATTTTAGAGCAGATGTAATAATTAAAGGATTGGCGTTAAACCAATCCTTTTTTTACCAAGTATTAACTTTTTCAATATGAATCGGTTTTAATGAATTATATCTGTAGCTGTTAAGTCTTCGCATATAGGAATCAACTGTATGAGCACAAATCAATATTTCACCATCTGTATCAAATCCTGTTACAACAAGAGTATGATATAATCTTTGTCCGTTACTTAAAAAGATTATATCACCAATCTGAATTTCACTTAAATTTACATTTCTGCCCACAGGACCAACACTCTCATTGGTGGTAAGAAATCTGTATAAAAATTCAACACCTGACCAGGCGGCTGCACGGTCATTGGGCGAAATATAATACCAACCTACATCTTTTGTGTAATTCATTACTCCTGCACCTGCATAAATACATTGTGAGGCAAAATTCGTGCAATCCCCACCTATTCTGTGAAAATCGAAATATTGCGGATTTCGTGACAATGCCCACCTTTTTGCATATTCGACTACACTGTTTCTGTTATAATCAAAGCTCCTCATAAAAAATCACCCTATACAGTTTATGTACAGGATGATTTATATGTACTAATTCCAATAATCTGTTTTATCGGGTAAATCAATATTTTTTGATTTGAAAGCAGGAGTAAGTCCGTCCTTTCGTTGATTTTCATAATCCTTTAACGCTCTTAAAGCATATTTACCGAGATACAAGATTACCGGCATATTTATAATTGTCATAGCTCCCATTGTTACATCGGCAATTCCCCATAACAAATCAGCACTCAACCCTGCTCCTATAAAAATAATCAAAGATGCAATGATATAATAAGCTCTCATGAAGGTTTTTCCAGGCATTTTGCCGAAAATAAAGAAAATAGCCTTATCAACATAATAAAGATTTCCGACAAGAGTTGTAAAAGCAAAAAGGATCATAGCAACCGTAATAAAAACAGGACCGACAACACCGAGCGTCTCGGTCAACGCGGCCTGGACATAAGGAGCACCCGAAAGTTCTTCGCTCGGTTTAATGCCTGAACTCATACACATAAATGCGGTTGCAGAGCAGATAATGACAGTATCTATGAAAACAGAAAGAACCTGAACAAGACCTTGTTTAACAGGATGTTCAACCTGAGCAGAAGCCGATGCATTTGGTGCAGAGCCAACACCTGCCTCATTACTGAAAAGTCCGCGTTTTATACCGAAAATAACACAGGAACCACTGAATCCGCCAAAAATAGCTTTAAAATCAAAAGCTTCGCTGAAGATGGTTTCAAAAATTCCCGGGAGCGTTCTGATATTCATCAGCACTATAACAAGAGCTATAAGAATATATGCAATCCCCATAAAAGGAACGAGAGTGCTTGTTACTTTAAGCATTCGTTTTCCGCCGCCAAAAAGACAAAATCCTACAAGAACGGCAACTATAAAACCGATAATCCATGGAGTAAGTTTAGGGTTATAAAAACCGTATCCGGAAAAAGTTGACTGAAGATTATATGAGGCAAGCATATTGAATCCGAATGCGTATGTAATTATAATCAAGATTGAAAACACAACTGCAAGCGGACGACATTTCAAAGCTGTCTCGATATAATATGCAGGTCCTCCGTAGCTACCGTCCTCACCTTTTCTCTTATAAATCTGTGCAAGTGTGCTTTCAATAAAGGCTGAAGCACTGCCGACTATAGCAATAACCCACATCCAGAATACAGAACCGAAGCCGCCAAGACATAAAGCAGTTGAAACACCGATAATGTTACCTGTACCGACACGTGATGCCGTTGATACCATAAGTGCCTGAAATGATGAAACACCGTCTCCGTCCTTTGGCTTTTCCATGACAGCACGGAATTGCTCCTTTAATAATCTGAATTGGACAAATTTTGTACGGAGTGTAAAATACAATCCCCCAAAAACAAGTATAATAATAAGAATATAACTGTATAATGCATCATTAATGCTGTTAATTATCTGTTCAAACATACAATACCCCTTATTTTTTAATGGTAAAATTATATATTATGAGCTTAAAAATGTCAAATTGCTAAAAGATACAAGTTAAAATTGATACGTTTTTATTCCGTAAGATACGTTTGAGTTATATAATAAAAAGAGAAACACAACAAATTGTTGTGTTTCTCTTTTTGTGTTTACAGCTTAAAATGGCAACAACTTAAAAATACTTTTACAATCAGGTGCGGGTGTCCCGCCCTAACTTATTCACTATTCCTTCTTACCTATTAATTCGCCAAAAATCGACCCGAAGATTAGTGAAGAGTGAATAGTGAAGAAGTAAAAAGTAAAATCGACGAACTTCTGTCGAAATTCGTCGATTTTTGGCGGAGAGCAAGGGATTCGAACCCTCGAAACCGTTTTAGCAGTTTACACGATTTCCAATCGTGCTCCTTCGACCAGCTCGGACAACTCTCCTTATCAACAGTTCAATATTATATAAGATAATCAAATTAAAATCAAGTCTTTTTTTAAAAAAATCGGGGTTGCCGTGTGACAACCCCTTGAAATTATTCAACTGTTACAGTTCCATCTTCATAAACAGTGATTTTATCACCTGTTTTTACTGTGTTGAGGAAATCCTCACCGAGACAGTCAACTGTCGGCATCGGGGTATCGGTCCATACAGAACCGATAATTGCGCCTGCTGCCGCAAGAGAGTCAATATGCTCTGAGAAAAGCATACAAGCAGGACATCTTTCCATAACCTTTGCACAATATAGAACAAGTCCGCCTGTTGTTGAACCGATTGTCTGCGGAAGACAAAGTGCTGTACCAACCATCGGTTTTTCATAGATATCGACATTGTTCTGATCACCGCATTTAGCTTGCTTATCGCCAAACTGCAATGCACCCTGAAAAGAAGCAAGAGTATTGAAACCACCGTGTGAAACAAGAGCTGTTGCTGTTGCTTTGCCGGGAACTACCGGACGACCTTTGAATGTTTTCATTTTATTTTGCCTCCTTTGTGATAATATCAAGAATTTCATCGCTTGTATAGTAACGAGCCGTTGTATATGTACGAAGCTTATTGGAATTCGTTATAACGGGCATTTTCTTTGCAAGCGGATTGTTCATATACATCAGAGGACAAATATAACTGAGTACAACACCTGTTGACTGGAGCTTTGCATATAAATCTGTCTTCTTAAACTCATCGCAAACTGCAGGAGGAGCTGTAAATACAGTAGGAACGGAAACTTTACTTCTGCCATTCTTTTTAAGTCCGTCATAAACGTTATTCGTCCACTCTTTAAGCTGCGCCATTGTCATATGAGGACAACCAACGAAGCAGAGTTTAGGTGTTGCGTCGGGATTTTTCCACATAACAGGATATGATGCCTTCACTCTTTCAAGCTCAGCGTCATCGATAACATAAACCTGAGCGTTTTCAACAATAAGCGACTCGCCCATCTCAACAGCCTCGGGAGTAAGACCTGCAATATGATAAAGTCCGACAGCACCGTTTGATGCACATGCAGCACCGAAGTCTTTAAGATATGTTTTTGCATCGTCGTTAAGTTCGTTACCGAGCCATTCATTCATGCCCTTAACATACGGAACATCCTCCATAACCTTCATACCGATTGCAGAACCAAGAATCTGAGCTTCCGGTTTCTTTGAGCATTTAACCTCGACAATCCATGTAGCTTTTCTGCCCTCGTCAGTGAGAAGACCGAAATCCGGAACAAATCCGGCAATTGAGCCCATCATTTCAATAAGACCTGAGTTACGGTTGCAACGGGCGCCGATAACAGAGTTTGCATAGGCAACTGCACTTGACTCTGCCCATGAAAGAATATCGCCTTTTTTAGGTGTATTACCTACTTCATCAAGATAGCAGGCACAGGTATAAGCATTATCATCAAGAAGACCCATTTTACGAAGCTGCTCATTATATGAATCCTGCTTTGAATACATAAATTTCTTGAATACAAAGTTCTTTAAGAAGTCCGACGGAACTGCCGGATCAAAAGGTTTCGGGTCAACAGAGAATTTCTGTTTTGAAACAACTCCTGCATTTAAAAGCTGATCCATCAGATCAAAAACAGGAGTCATCATTTTAAGACCGAAGCTTGTAACAAGATGTCCTTTTTCACTTGTAACGGGAACCATTCTCTCTGCGCCGAAGGTTTCGCCGTACATAACAAGCGTTTTCACAACCTTAGCCATTACTTCGCCCTGTTCGCCGTTAAGCATTGCTTGCTGTTCGGCAGTAAGCTGCATTGCCATGTTAAGCACCTCTTTAATAATTTATTAACATTTTATAGTTTACTCTTAATAAACAAAAGTGTCAATGAGAAATTGTTAAATTTTTGACTAAATTATAAATATGCAAAAAATAAGGCGGAGAAATCTCCGCCTAAAAATTAAAAACTATTTAGTTAAATCCTGATACATTTTCATGAGTTCGGCGACGCATTCGGATTCGGTCATTTTAAGGCTAAAGCCGTATGCTTGCATAACTGCTTTGTCATTTGCTTGGTGGGCTTTACGAAGTTCAACAGGCATAGTGAGTTCGTCATACAAATCAGCAAGTGAGCAGTCGGGATATAATGCTCTTGCATCAAGAATTGCTTGTGCTGTTTGCTCAATTTTAGCCTTTTGTTCGTCTGTTGGATTGCACCAAGGGAAATTGTTGTAAACAACTGAATTTGAATATATCAATCTCATTTCAAGTCTTCCACACACAGCTTTTAACCACGCCATGTTCACATTGGAAGTTAGAATGCCAAAATCATATAATGTAGCATCAGGAATAATCTGTAATTTATTACTACAAACTACATCTGGCGTCATAAAACCTATTGGTACATACTTTCTCTTTTCTGAAGATATCTCAGGTATTATTATAAAGTTGGTATGAGGTTGTCTGTCTTCGGTGAATAATGTGGGTTTATCTGCCCACTCTTGAGTTGCCTTTTTAGGACTATTTTTTCTAGCATCCGCCACAGCTTTGAGTCTTTCAATAACAGTTGGCATTTTTCTCAATTCGCTTGGCGAAGCATTTTTTAACCACAAACAATATCTTGGCTTACCTTTTATGTATTCTTCTGCTCCTAGAAATTTACGAATATATTTTTCGGCTAATGGTTCATTTTTTACAAAATCACCAAGTTCATTTTCTTTTATTATTAGATTACCACCATCAGTAGGTTGACTACCTTTCATCATGATAGGCGTTTTTGATGAGAGCGGTGAAGTTCTTGAAGAAATCACAACATTAGGTGCATCTAACAAATATGAATTTATATGAGGAACAATTCTATAGTAATCACCATTGTACAATTTTTTAGGATTAACATTATCGTATGCAAAGCCTACAATAACGCAATGAACATGTGCGGAATTTGTAGATTCACTATTCCAGGAGAAATTTTGATGTGCAAAGAATATCCGCAATCCTTTATTAAACAAGGTACTCCATATTATACTGTTTTGCTCTCCTTGAGTAATTGAATTTGTAGAAACAAATGCACATCTAACATTCGTATGTGCAATAAATTCAATAGATTTATAATACCAACCCGCAACATAATCAATTTTTTTATTACTAAATGCATTTAGATTTTGTAAATCTTCTTTTTGCAAATAATTTTGTAATGTGTATCCAACAAACGGTGGGTTACCCATAATATAGTTGAGTTTGTCTTTTGGGACAACTGTTTCCCAATCAATACGCAAAGCATTGCCTTCGGTGATATTAGCATAGGATTTAAGTGGTAAAAAGTCCAAATCTGTATGTAAAATATCTTCTGTATCTTTCATCATCTGACTTTCAGCAATCCAAAGAGCAGTTTTTGCAACTGTAACTGCAAAGTCATTGATTTCGATACCATAAAACTGACCGATTGACACCTTTATTGGTGCAAAATCAGTAAACATAGTAATCTGATTTGAAAGACAACGCAAAACATCATTTTCAAGTCTGCGAAGTGAGATATATGTTTCTGTTAAGAAATTACCCGAGCCACAAGCAGGGTCAAAGAATGTAAGTTTAGAAATCTTATCTTGGAATGCTTTTAGCTTTGTTGTTCTTGTACGGTCAACAGAAATGTCCTTAATCTCGTCAAGCTCTTCACGAAGCTCGTCAAGGAATAAGGGGTCAATAACTTTATGTATATTTTCAATAGATGTATAGTGCATGCCACCAGAACGGCGAGTTTCGGGATTCAATGTACTTTCAAACACAGCACCGAAGATTGTGGGGCTTATATCAGACCAATCAAAATCTTCACTTGCCTGACGAAGTAAGATGTCACGGATTGTATCGTTAAACTGTGGGATTTCAATATCGTCACCCGAGAAAAGTCCACCGTTAACATAAGGGAATGCCTTGAGCATTTCGTCTTCATAAGGGTCACGGTCTTCGGGCTTCTGATTAAGAATTTTGAACAATTCAATCAAAGCCTTTCGCATATCTTTTGCAGAGAAAGACTTAATATAGTTATGGAATTTTGAATGTTCACCGAAAATCCCCGCATCCTCCGCATAAAGACAGAAAACAAGACGAACACAGAGCATATTAAGACTTTTGAGAGTTTCAGGGTCTTCGGGGTTACGATACTGCTTCAAAATCTCGTCATAAAGCACACCAACAAGATTACCAGCCTGAATGGAAACTTCCATTTCCTTATGTATATTCTCGTCACCTATATCTGTAATGAATTTAAGACGGTAATATTCTTTTTCAAGGTCTTTTAAGAGGATTTGTTCAGGTTCGCCCTTAGGGTTTTCCATATCATAAACAAGGAATTCATTAAAATTGCAAGTGACAATCCAACGAGGACGCTGTGAATACGGCAGAACTGCAGAATAACGCTGTGCTTGTTGGAATGGATTAAGTAATGAGCCGTCTGACTGCTTAATAGGTTTACGCAAATCTTTATCACGGCTTTTCTGTTCAATAAGAACATGAGTTGCGGGGATATGACCGTCAATAAAGCTTGTATGGTCAATCATAACCTGTTCTTCAAACTGAATGAACTTTTCGGGCTCTGCAACGCCTAAAACATCACGAAGAAGCGAGAGCCAAAACGGTTGACTTTCGCCCTTTTCATAACCTTTGTCTTTCCAATATTCTGCAAACGCTTTTGCGTGTTGACGAATTTCTTTGTCTTTCATTTTAAAATTCCTCGTAAATTAAATTTTTAATTATAGTATACCATTTGTTGATAATTACTTCAAGGTGGAATATGTAGTAATTTTATCATTATGAATACCTCAACTGATTCTTCGTAACTTAAAAATGTTGCACCAATCCACAAGCGAAAAAGTAATCTACCAATGACATTTTCAAGCAAAATGCCACCTCCCTCGTCAGAGGGAGGCGCTGTTTACTGTTAAGTTTATATTTTTTATCTATATCTTTTTTTGTTTACATTGTTTGTGAAATTTGTTACATTGTTTGCATTTTTACAATCGGGTTTATTGCAATGCTTATCAAAGCTTGGGTTGAATGCATAGAAATTCTTTTTATCCAATTTATCTGTTACAAGCTGTAATCCCTCACCTGAACAACAATGGTGAAATGCTTTTGCGACGTCTTTTATTTTATATTTTCCACTTGATTTCAATACTCTCTTTTGAGGCGGTTATGCGCTCTATCAGGCAGTCAACCACCGTAATTTTGTCGCTCACCGACAGTTCATCCCAATGCTCAAAATATCCGCTGATTTCTCCCACATCGTTTGTGTGGTTATTGTCAAGCGATAGAATCTCAGCGCCAAGTTCCTTCTTCTCGGCATCAAGCTCAGCAATGCGATTATTTATGTACTGCATCACCGTATCATTTGCCGCGGAGATTTTTTCGAGCAAAGAGGATATTTCTGTGTCAATCTCTTCTATGCGTGTTTTAAGTTTTATAACTTGCAGGTTACAGCCATCCTGCTTCTTCTTTGACAGTGTCTGAAACTCCGCTAATTTCTTCTGCATTTCTTTAAATACAATGTCATCTACAACATCAGCATCCAGTGAGCCGAAATGACAACCACCGGCGTGATATTTGTTTGTGCAGAGATAATAGCGGTTATCGGACTTGGTTTTACATTTATAAATCTTAGCAGTTAAAGCATATCCACAGTTGGCACATTTTATTTTACCCGCAAGCCAGGTTGCTTTTGCCTTGATAGGTCGTGCAACACTCTGATTATTTAAGCACTTGGAACGGCATTTAATCCACGTTGCCGAATCAACAAGCCCTTCGTGCGGAGCAAGAACCAATGTGTGACCTACTAAGGATATTGTTTTTCGTTTAAGATTGTCGCCCGAATAAAGATACGCTCCGTTTATACCGATAAAATCCCCAGGATTATTGACAATGTTTGTGCCTTGTGCTTTAAAGAACTCATAAAGCTGATAGTCGGCTTTTACATACGCAGGGTTGATTACTACATCACGCAATCGGCTTCTATTAAAGAGTTTACCGTCACGCTTTCGTATGCCGTGCTCTTCCAAATAGCGCATAACATCACCGAACGAGGTTTGAGGCTTTGCATACATTGAAAATATCAATCTGATAACCTCTGCTTCTTCCTCAATTGGCTTATACATTTTTGTTCGTATTCCGTCTATGGTTGTTTCAACCAATTCGAATCCGAACGGTACTCTGCCACCCATATAAAATCCACGCTTGCTACGGGATGAATAGGCGTCAATAACACGTTGTTGAATGGTCTCACGCTCAAGCTGTGCGAAAATCATAACAATCATCAGCATAGCCTTGCCAATAGGAGTTGAAGTATCAAATTTCTCCATTGTGCTGACAAAGTCAACATGGTTCTTTTGAAACACTTCAATCAAATTGGCAAAATCAAGAACTGAGCGACTGATACGGTCGAGACGGTAAACGATAACACGGTTTACTTTGCCCGCCTCTATATCACGCAACAACTCTTGAAACGCAGGGCGGTCTATATTTTTGCCACTATAACCCTTGTCGGTATAAACTTTATAACTTTCTCCTGTCACTTCCTTTTTGCAAAATTCGATTTGACTTTCCACGGATATGCTGTCTATCCTGTCAACCGATTGTCTTGCATAAATTGCGTCAAAAAGATTCAATTTTTACTCCCTTCTTCGCAAAAAGAAGCGGAGCTGCTGACATATATAGTATACCATAACAGCCCTTTTTCTTCAAGGTTTACAGGACATATATTTATAAAAAACATCATATAATTTTGCTTCAATTTGTAGTTTTACTTCTCTTTTTTCGTCCACAGAAAATTGAGGGTTTAAATTCGTAATCGACACGATTTTGTTGCCGATTTTCTGCTCCCAAGACTGTGCGACATAATTTACCATGCAGTCCGTCTCCTTCCTTTTGCGAGTATTTTTCTTTTATTAAAATATGATTTGCGTCTTGTCCTCTATACCAAAACGCGTTTTATTAGAACTCTTTCTTAAAAGTCAGGCATCGTGGAGAGACGATGCCCGACCTATACTTCCCATTACAAATGAAAATCAAAGATTTTCGTATATAAATTAAATAGCTCCTTCATCTATGAATAATCAAAGTTATTGTTTGCGCTTTCTTACAGGCTTTTCTGCAAGATAGGTGTTCGTAATATCCGGTCTGTGATGTCCAAGCGCTTCGCTTGTCTTATGTTTCGGCTTATAAAAGCCATTATCTTTCAGTCTCTTATATTCATTCTGTGCGTAATAATAACGAAGTCCATGCCAGGTTAAAACATCCTTTTTCGGCTTCTCGCCGGGCTTTGTCTGTTCGGTGCGGTTTTGCACTGTAAACTTATCTCTGTGAGCAGTCATCCAGTTTTCCAACGATTCCTTTTCGTGCTTAACGCCGCCCTTACCGTTAGGACTAATAATATACTCCATCGACTGTAGCTTGTTTTTCTTTGCAAAGTTGTACAGCTCTATTAGAAGTTCTTTTTGTTCTTTAGTTACAACGGGTATCGCACGGCGCTGACCGCCTTTGCCTTTAACTGTAAGTTCATCGTAGCGTAATGCACGTTCTATGCAGTCAAGACGAATACGACAGCACTCAATACGTCTAAGACCAAAGGTTGCACCAAGTTTAATGCTATAGTATACATCCATTCTGCCATGCTTTTCGGAGAGTACCAATCCGCCTGCAATTTCTTCCTTGAGCCACGCTCTGTCTTCTTTGCCAAGTCTGCGCTTATCCAAGCCCAACGACTCATTATCAGGCAAACGGTTCTTACCGCCCATAATCTCGTAATAAAATCGAATACCCGACAGTCTTGCTCTCATAGTAGTGGGTGCAAGACCTTTTTGTTTCATATCATCAACATAAGCACGAAGGTGTTTGCCCGAGATATTAACGAACTTCTGACCGTTAAAGTTTTTTGCATAAAAGCTTCCCATCATCTTGGCATACTTGTAATAATCGTTCTGAGTCACAAAGCTCTTGGTATTATTACGCTTGTATGCCTTGTTCAGTTGGTCGAATATTTGATCTTCGTTTGTTCTTTTCTTATCAGCCATGACTTTTCTCCTTTCTTCAAAAATTTTTGGTACACAAGTCTGCTCTCCCAGAACCTTGCACCTGTATCTAAAATTTCGTTCACAGCTTTTATAGAGGAATAAAATTTGTGTACGAAAATTTTATTCTTTATGTATCTTCTTCGTCGCAAAATTTATTGACGAAAATCTTTGCTGAAAATTTTTCGGCTCACATAGGCCGATTCACAGCCTATGTGAGCCGGCTATAAAAATGATAGTCATCTTTTCCGTTGTCATCAAAAAACGAATGTCATTATGCGTTTAGAGGATAGCCGCAAGCGTGAAAAAATCTAAAAATATTCTTTAATTACTCTTTAAAAATAATTTCAAAATGTAAATCATTCATCATCGAAAAATGACGTTGTCAAGGCGTATAGATATAGTTATCCCATTGGTATTCAGGTAATGTTTCTTTTTGATTCTTTTATACTGTTTTGTTTTAGCGCCTTGACAACAGGCTCCACTCGAATCCGAGTGCAACAGTTTCTTTATGACCTTCAGTCCTAAAGAAACTGTTGCACTCCCATAAAAGAGAGTCATCATCATTCCTTAAAGACAGTCATTTTAATTGAAAAGCATATCAAAATTAGTATCATTATTAAATTGTTCCCATAAAGGTGAGTACAACGGAACCTCGTACCCAACACAGAAAATTAAATAGAAAAATAATGAGGTTCCTTATGTGCGTTCTCTTGAAACAAGAGTGTAAATAAATTACTGCACAATGCCGAATATAGTCCCATTCATCGAACGGTCAATATGCAATCCCTCAACCACAGATTGTCCGGCAGGGCTTTTCATACGATTAAAAGCTACCTAAAACATTCGGATCTAAAACGGATTATTGTCAGAAATCCGTCTTTGCTGATACAAGCATTTTCTGCAATCGAAGCTGATGTCCGTCTCGTCTATGCAGGCTACGCACTTATTTTCGTTCACAGAGTGCCATAAGTGAAAACAGTTCTGTATATTGCACTTCGCTTCTTTCGCCCACTGTGCACAAGTGGTTTTGTCACACTGTACCATCCGGTCTGCCGTGT
>CALGUK010000010.1 GCA_937920235.1 uncultured Clostridia bacterium
ACAATACAGTTTGGTGGGAAGGTCTTGACAAGAATCCTCCTGTAAATGCAGAGGAGTGGACAGGAATCAAGACAAACGGTGTTGAGTGGAAGGCAGAAGGCAAGAACCTTGCTAACCCCAACAGCCGTTTCACAGCTCCTGCAGTTAACTGTCCTTGCATCAGCTCTGAGTTTGAAAATCCTGCAGGCGTTCCGATTTCAGCATTCGTATTCGGCGGCCGCCGTGCAAAGCTTGCTCCGCTCGTTTATCAGTCACGCGACTGGAACCACGGTGTATTCGTCGGTTCAATCATGGCTTCTGAAACAACAGCTGCTGCAGCAGGTGCTGTTGGTGTTGTTCGCCGTGACCCGATGGCTATGCTTCCGTTCTGCGGTTATAATATGGGTGACTATTGGCAGCACTGGATTGATATCGGTAAGACACTTGATCCGGAAAAGGCTCCTAAGATTTTCAATGTTAACTGGTTCAGAAAAGACGATGAAGGCAACTTTATGTGGCCCGGCTTCGGCGATAATCTCCGTGTTCTTGAGTGGATTATCAAACGTTGTGAAGGCGAAGTTGACGCTCAGGAAACAGCAATCGGTTATCTTCCCTATGCTAAGGACATCAATCTTGAAGGTCTTGAAGATGAAGTTACGGTTGAATCACTTGAAAGCATCCTTGACGTAGATAAGAGCCTTTGGACTGCAGAAGCAGAGGGCATCGGTGAATTCTATGCTAAGTTTGGCGACAAGCTTCCCGAAACTCTTAAGGCAGAGCTTGAAACACTCAAAGCAAACCTTAAATAAGTCAGAAAATAATATAATAACCGCCTTGAATAAGGCGGTTATTTTTGTTATACTAATAACGGTGATATTATGGAGCTTAAATTCAAAAACGGCAAATTCAGAATAATGCAGATTGCAGATGTTCAGGATACTCAGAATACATCTCAGGCAACAATTCGTTTTATTCGCGAGGCTTTAAAGATAGCAAAACCCGATCTCGTTGTGTTTACGGGCGATCAGGTAAAGGGCTACGGTTTTTATCTGATGGGCGGGGATAACAGAAAAAAGGTTACAGAGTGTATCAATAAGTTTTTGGTACCACTCGACGAAACAGGTATTCCGTTTACCTTTGTTTTCGGAAATCACGACGACCAGGCTTTTTCAATATCAAAAAAAGAGCAGTTTGATATTTATAAATCTCATGAGAACTGCGTGGCATATAACGCGGATGACAGGATTGACGGATTTTGTAATCATAATCTTGAAATCAAGGATGAGGACGGAAAAACAAAGCTCAACGTATATCTTGTTGACAGTCTTACGGCAACTCTTGACGGTACCTGCGACCACGTTCACGAAAATCAGCTTGAGTGGTATAAAAATACGAGAGACCGACTTAAAGAAGAAAACGGCAATTATGTTCCGTCAGTAGTTTTCCAGCATATTCCGGTAAATGAAATCTATGAATTACTCGTTGAGGTTCCGAAGGGTACACCAAACAGTGCTCGCGGATATCGTGAGTGGGAAGGCAAGTATTTTTCGGTGAATCCGAAAAAGGTAATAACGGATGACCGTTCGTTTATAGGCGAAACACCGAGCGTACCGAAAGAGAACGGCGGACAGTTTGATGTTATGAATGAAAAAGGCGATGTTTTCCTTATGCTTTTCGGACACGACCATAATAACTCGTTTATCGGAGAGCATAACGGTATGAAAATGGGATATACCCAGGGATGCGGCTTTAATGTTTACGGACCCGGCAAGAAAAGGGGAGTCCGACTGATAGACTTCGACGAAAATAATCCTGCCGATTTCAAATCAACCACGTTGACCGTTGAGGATCTGGATAATTTTGATATAGGTAATAAATTGAAGCATGGCTTTTACACATATGCACCTACAAGTGTGGATGCGGTAAAGGTTCTTGCAAAACAGATTTTACCTCCGATTATTGCATCGGTTGCCGTGACGGCAAGCGCTGTAAAGCTGCTCAGAAGAAAGAAATAAAAAAGAAACCCCTCTGTTTTTGCCCAAGTGTTATTAAGGACACTTGGGCAGTTTTATTCGCTTTCGGCAGTTTACGGCGAATAAAACATCACTTCCCGAAAGGGAAATATCACTCTGCGCTAAAAGTACAGAATATCACCATGCAAAAAAGTACTACCCGAAAAAGAGTTTTCTTTTCTCTTCTTCGGGTAGTTTTTGTCTTATAATATTACAAGCAGGGAGTTTGTATGCCAAATTCCGCTTCCTTGAGTTTTTTATGCTGCCTGATTATTTTACGTTATTGAGAATGATATCTGCAATGTGATCATTCTGCTTGTTTATTGTCCAGTTAACGAAGAGTGTGTTGTAATCAAAAGCATCAACAAGGCTGTCGATTTCGGAAACAAGTGTCTTTTCAAGTGTTTCGCTTACTATCTCGTTCTGAACCGTGAGATACCAGGTTTCCTCATTTGCCTTAACATAGTACATAATGTGGTAACCGTATTCTGATTCAACGATTTCAACATCACCGGGACGACGCTCCGGATTTACTGCCCATTCCGTAAATGTAGCAACATACTGTCCGTTATCGGAAATGCCTTCAATAAGACCGCCGTTTGTGGCAGAACCTGTGTCGTTTGATTTTTCTTTTGCAAGAGTGATAAAGTTATCTTCTGTAGGATTCTTCAGATACTCGTCAAGAATTACCTGAGCCTTTTCCTTTGTAGCGTTCTTTGTCTCGTCAGTTATGCTGGAAACATTATTGCCGCTGTCGTCAGTTTTTGATGTAGCTGAACCGTCAGTGTTCTTATCGGGGAACTGAACGAGAATGTGTCTTACATCAGAAGAACTTGCATTTGTGTTCTTATAGGGAAGTGCCTTAATCATCATAACAAAGTATGAACCCTCGCCGTCGGTAACATAACCGATTTCGCCGACAGTTCTTGCATCATCAAATACCCACTCGGCAACCTCATCACAGTATGATGAAAGGCTTGAATATGATGCTTTTTCAACAAGTGTAACTTCCTCTGCCTTGTCCTCACTGTCGTTATCCTTTGTGAGAATAGCGCTCTGTGCAAGTCTGATAAAGGATTTTTCATCGGTAGCCTCGGCAATAAATTCCTCAGCTTTTGCTTTTGAAGCGGCATCTGCTTCAGCGTGGGCTGCTTCATGCTCTTCTTCACTCATATCTGCGTGATCAGCTTCATCAGCTGTTTCGACAAATTCATAGATGCGGATGTCAGCAATGTCATAAGCATCTTTATTTGCTTCGTATCTCTCATCAATCATTTCATTTGTAATTGATGCTGTTGTATCATCTGTGTATTTTTCAAAATACTTTGCAGCAAGAGTTGACTCAACAGTTGCGTTGTAGATAAGCTTTTCAGTAACACCTGCACCGTAGTTCATACGGAGCCATCTGTTAAGAGAATAATCCTTCTCCTTTGCGGTATCGCGAACAGAGTCAAGCTGACTTGTGATATCTTCGATTTCTTCGTCAGTAAGCTCAATTTTTGCTTCTTCCGCCTTAGCAGCGCCGTATTTTGCATATACTATCTGGCTGACAGCAGAATATGTAAATGCATCCTCCCAAGTGGGATTTTCAGGATTACCCATATCCTCAAGAGTTACACCTGTAAAGTTTGAGGAATCATCGGTATATTCCTGCTGATCGGGAGTTTTTGAATAATCAAAGCCTGTCATAGCAAGTCCCATACCCTCACCGTAGGCATCATACTGCTGTGCATATGAGAAGAACTGATACCAGGACATGTAATAGTAGTAATTGAATTCGGCAAGTGAAACCTTTGCCTCAATACCGTCAACAGAGACTTTGACTGTTTTTTCGGCAACATCAAAGAAACTTAAAATGCCGCCGACCGCACCGAGTGCCACTACAACGGCAAGTACAATGGCAATGACTTTTTTTGCAATCTTTTTTGCCTTGATTGATTTGGGAGATTTTTTCGCATTCTTGGCAGCGGCCTTTGCAAGCCTTTCTTTACGCTCCTGGCGATAAATCTCAGCCTGATTTTTGTTGTTTTCCATAGGAAAAACCACCTTTTCAAACAGTATTTACAATTATAATAAAAAAGCATGCTTATAAAAACATACTTTTCTAAATTAACGAATATATTTTATACTATTTTTAACAAATATACAAGACCAAAAATGAAAATTAACAAAATATACAAAAATGTCGTGCAGTTTTTTACATTGCAAATGAAAAAGATTGAAACAGAGTGAATTTGCGTATTGTAAAAAGCAAAAATGTATTATATAATTAAAACTGTATAATATATTTCTAAGGAGACTGATTTTATGAATTTTATTGTGTTTGATGTCGGCGGAACTGCAATTAAATTCGGCCTCGTGAATGAAAACTTTGAAGTTCTCTTTTCAGAGGAATTCCCGACGAATACCTTTAAGGATACTGACAATATGGTTATGAGTGCCATCGAGTCAAAGCTTCAGGAGTATGCCGGTCAGTATGCGGCGGTTGGCATCTCAACTGCCGGTCAGGTCGATTTTAAAAACGGTGTGATAAATGACGGAGTTGGAAATATTCCCAATTATAACCACTCAAATCTTCGCGGAACCTTTGAGGCAAAATTCAATGTTCCCGTTGCGGTTGATAATGATGTGAACTGTGCCGCTATCGGTGAAGCTCATTTCGGTGCCGCAATAGGAGAAAGCGATTTCCTTTGTCTGACTTACGGAACCGGTGTCGGCGGTTGTATTTATATTAACGGCGACGTTTACCGCGGTTCAAAATATGCCGGCGGTGAGTTCGGTCATATGGCAACACATAAAGACGGCAGACCGTGTACCTGCGGCAGAATCGGATGCTATGAGGCTTATGCCGCTTGCCGTGTATTTACAAACTCCGTGTCAGAGCGTATGGGCAAGCAGATGAACGGCAGAGAGATTTTTACTGAAGAAAACCTCAAGAACCCGATTATCCGTGAAGAGATTGATAACTGGGAGGACGAGATTGCGTTGGGATTACGCAACCTCTGTTATATCTTCAATCCGAGTCTTATCGTTCTCGGCGGCGGTATTATGTCGGAGGATCTTCTCATCAAAGACATCCGTGCAAAAGTTGACGCTCAGCTTGAAACAAATTACAAGCACGTCAGAATTGAAAAAGCTCAGCTTCGTAACAAGGCGGGTATGCTCGGTGCAGCCTGGCTTGCAAGCGAGAGATTGAAGAAAATCTCCGAATAAGCATAAATATCAGAATATGTTACTGATTAAGGGCTTTTCGCTGCGAATTAAATGATGGAGTTCATCAATGCCCAGATCAGCCTGTTGTTCAAGCCTTTCCAGATTGCCCTGTCCGGCATATACGGGAAGGCTTTTAATTATCTCCTCAAGGGTGTCGGTTTCTTCGTGACGGATAAAGCTCTCTATAAGTCCGTGAACCTGTTCCCATTTTGATACGGTACTGTCGGATAATTCAATTGCCTTTTCGGTTTCATCGTTTCTTGAGGCGATACAAATTTTTTCAAGCTCCGCTTCAAGCACCTTGCAGACACGGTCAACCGAAAAATATCCGATAAAGCATATTGCGAAGGCTGAAACAAGTAACAGCACGGCAACTATTGTTCTTTTCATGTCTATTCCTTTCGTATAATGGTGTGATTACCCTGTAAATCCACTGTCATCAGCATTATATCACAGATGCGGATTTTTTCTTTTTCTGCGATTTTTTTTATATCCGCAACATTCATCCTGCATATATCAAAGCTTTCTTCAACTATTTTTCCGTCGATAACGACTGTGCATTTATATGCTTCGTCATTCGGCGGAATTTTCATATCGCTCTTTGTTACGGGAGAATATCGGTCATTCAGCATAACGCTTACCTGTCCGTTGGTTTCCACAAAAGCGTATTTTACCTGAGAGATGTCAAAAATATCCTTTTGTCTGAGTGATTCCATAAGGTCATCCACGGTGAAACGCAGTTCCCGGAGAAGTTTTTGATTCAGCACACCGTTATTTATGATCACAACGGGATGTCCTTGCATAAAATAACGGAATTTTATACTCTTCATATTGAGAACAGACGTCAGTATCTCAAATCCGACAAGCAGAAAAATCGGTATGATGGTGTTTACAAGCGGAATATCCGTGTCCTGAATGGGAATGGAAATAATTTGTGAAATGAGAAGCGTAACCACAAGGTCCGAAGGCTGTAATTCCCCGATCTGACGTTTCCCCATAACTCTGATGCTGACAATCGCCAAAAGGTAAAGAATAAGAGTTCGTATTAACGTAACAAACATAACATCACCGTTTTTATCTTGACCTCAAACACAGGTAATATTCTGTAAATAAAGGCAAATGATATTAACGGTGATTATTTATGGGAAATGACTGGTTCAGAAAAAAAGTAGATGAAATTACGGTGCAGAGCAAGCAGACAAAAAGCGAAAAGCATTTTATCGGCACGGTGCTTCAGGAAAATGTTGAATATTTTAAAACACAGTTTGGTGATGCCTTTGATGTGAAATACAGAAAATACATCGCACAGGGCAGAGAGATGTGCTTTATTATGGTTGACGGAATGTGTGACAGCCTGCTTGCTACAGAACAGGTCATACTGCCCATAATAAATGCTGATTTTTCGTCAGAAAAAGGGGACAAACTTATATATTCCGCGGCAGATAAGGTTTCGGCAAGTATTGATAAGTCTGTAACGAACGATCTCGACGAGGCAATTCGTGAAGCGATTTACGGAAGTATTATTATGCTGGCGGATAACTCGCACTTCGCGGTGATGTTCGGCGTTCAGGGCTTTCCGAAGCGAGCTGTTCTCGAACCGAGCACCGAGATGCAGGAGAGAGGCTCAAGAGAAGCCTTTGTCGAGAGCTTTAAAGACAATGTGACCATGATAAGACGCCGTGTGAGGAATCCGGTCTTCAAAACGCAGATAATAGAAATAGGCGACACCACAAAAACCCGTGCCTGCGTTTGCTATATGTCGGACAGAGTCAACGGTGAAATGCTCGAAAATGTTGTGTCAAGGCTCAAAAGCATCAACATTGATACCGTTCTCGGTTCGGGTTATGTTCAGAGCTTTCTTGACACAAGCTATGCATCGGTGTTCAGTGGTGTCGGCTTTACCGAAAGGCCTGATGTTCTTACGGCAAAAATCAGTGAGGGAAAAATTTGCATAATTGTTGACGGGACACCGAACGCGCTGATAGTTCCGTATGTTTTCACAGAGCATTTCCACTCGCTCGACGATTATCTTAAAAGACCGTATTACGCAACGTTTATCAGAACTCTTAAAATCATTGCTTTTCTTTTCAGTGTTTTTCTTCCGGGACTCTATGTGGCGGTATGCACCTTTCATCAGGAGATAATTCCCGAAACTATGATTTTCGGAATTACCGGTCAGGAGAGCAGAACACCGTTGCCGGTGATGCTTGAAGCCTTGTTCATACATTTTATATATGAAATTGTACGGGAAGCAGGTCTTCGTATGCCCAAAAGTGTGGGACATGCCATCTCAATTGTGGGAGCGCTTGTAATAGGAGAATCAGCGGTAACTGCGGGGATTTTATCTGCTCCCATGCTCATCGTAGTCGGCTTGACGGCGGTCAGCTCATTTGTCGTTTCAACTCTCTATGAGCCTGTTGCAATACTCCGTTTTGCTTTTATCATAGTGGGAGGCTTGTCGGGACTTTACGGAATAATGCTGTGTTTTACAGCCGTGCTCGTAAATGCTTCGGCAATAAATCCCTACGGTGTGCCGTTCACATCTCCCTTATCTCCGACAAAAGCCGGGGCGTGGAGAGATACCGTACTCCGTTCAGATTGGAAAAAAATGGGAAAACGCCGTATGGTAATTGATAAAATGGAGAAATAGAATGGAAAAAACAAAAGGAAAAATCAGCTCGTTTCAATTTTTTATGATGCTTTTTTTATCAAGAACGCTGACAACGGTAACTTATATGTCCTCCTATACGGAAAATATCAGGCTTTCGGATATGCTTATACAGCCGTTGTTCAGAATTGTTATCGGAACAGTTATAATGCTCCCTGTGTATTTCTTTTATAAAAAACAAGGTGATAAAAATATTATTGAGGCGGTAAATGAAAAGTCAAAGACTCTCGGCAAGGTTATATCCGTTATTTTTGCCGTTTACTTTTTTTATTTTACCGTGGTAACTGTCGCAAGGCTTGACCTTTTTGCGGGAACCGTTGTTTTTCCCGAAACCGATGTGGAATATATGCTTGTTTTTGCGATTATTCTGTGCTGCTACGGCGCATATCTCGGCTTTGAAGCACTGGGAAGAAGCTCGGTACTTTCAGCCGTTTTCGTAATACCTGCATTGATATTTATAATGCTGACACTAAGAGAAAAGACGGATTTGCTTAATATGACTCCTGTTTTTTATAACGGAGTATCGCCTGTTATCAGCGTTGCACTGGATTCCGTGGGACAGACCGTGGAGTATGCTGTTATTGCTCTTTGTATTCCGAGAGTTACGGGAAAAATAAAAAAGAGCTTTTTTATCTGGCTTGTTTCCCAGACGGTTCTTATGGCGGCTATGTTCTTCTTTGCCATGACGGTTATGGGGAATTTTGCCTCCACTCAGCTCTTTCCGTTTCACACTATGGCCTCTATTGCCGAGTTTGCGGTATTCAGCCGACTGGATGCGATATTTACAAGCGTCTGGATTATGTGCGCCTTTATCAAAGCAGGACTTCTTATATATCTTCAGTCCGATATTCTCGCAACAAACTTCGGCAGGCTAAAAAGAGAGCATTATATCATTCTGACAGGGGTTCTTACCATAGCGGCAAATCTTTTTGTATCACAGCAGATTAAATGGTTTACGCTGATCGACAGCAGTATAATAAAAGTTGTTTTCACGGTAATAACGGTATTGCTTATACCGTTTTTCACATTGGTTTATACGGGAAAGGAGAAGAAAAAATGCGAAAAACAGCCATAGTTTTGCTGGCCTTTCTCATAGCCTTCCACACATTTAACTCAAATGATATTTATAAGAAGGATATCCGTAACAGATTGGTTATTCAGGGCATAGGTATTGATGCCGATGCGGACGGCAAATATACCGTTACAATTCAGTCGATTGATACTAATTCTCAGTCGGCTACATCCTCTGACGGTGCATCACAGCCTCCTATTAAAGCATATGAACTGAAGGGTGATACAATTTACACGGCAATAAAGAGCGTTACGGAAATCGAGGGCAAGGTACCCTTATATTCACAGAACAGAATTATCATCCTAGGCAAAAGCATAACGGAGGAAAACATGGCTGATGTTATTGATTTTTTTGTTCGTGATGTTGAAAACAGCTCTTCAGTTTTTATTGCGGCAGCAGAAGATACCGCCCGTGATATTCTTACTGCCGTGAACGGAGACGAATATATAAGTGCCGGATCAATTCAGTCAAGCATAAGTTCCCATGAATACGATGCGGGAATTTTCAACATGCAGTTGTATGACCTGATTAACCGATATAACTCAAGCACAAAGGATTTTGCAATGCCTTTGCTTTCCCTTACTGAAAAAAACGGCGAAAAAACAGTCGAAATTTCAGGAACAGCACTTTTTAACAGCTCCAGATATCGCGAGAAAATTTCAAAGGAACAAACCGTATTTCTGAATATCCTTTATAATCGGGTGAGCAATTCTGCGTTGGCATATGACTATGCAGACGGAAAAATGGTGTCATTGAATATTGTTGAGTCAGAGACCGTCAGAAAGGTCGCGCTTGAAAACGGTTTTCCCGTTTTCAGTATAAATGTGAAAATGCAGGCGGATATTTCGGAAATCAGCGGCGGCGTATCATCTGCCATGGAAATTGCCGAGATTGAAAAAATAGAGCTTGCAGGGGAAAGATATATCGAGAGTGAGACACAAAAAATGACAGATACACTTTATAAACGGTATAACAGTGATTCAGTAGGACTCGGAAGACTGATTTATATTTCTGAGAAGGATTATTTCAGGCAAAATGAAAAAAACCTCGACTCCGTTCTGCAAAACAGCAGATTTAAAGTCGAGGCTGAAATCAAAATCAGAAGAATAGGACACGAATTTATAACCTGATGGGTCTATCAGAATAATTCGCCTGTATTGGTATCAAAGCAAAGCCGCTTTTTTTCGCCTTTTTCAATATATTTAATCTCAATAAGGTCTTTTGTAATAAATTCGGCAGAGACGAGCTCGGGCTGACCGTTATTGAAAATATGCAGCAGTACGTCTCTCTTTTCATCATTATAGTCACCGACATTATCAGATGTGAAAAGAAGGCTGCCGAAAATGTGGTTTATGGTTGCCGATATTTTTCTCTGGTCAAAGCTGCTTGTCATATTGTTATCGCGAAGCAGGAATACGTCGGGATCGTTTGCAAAAGCTCTGCCGTTAAGACCACGGCGGAAAATTGTGTTCCAGAGTGTAGTTCTTGTGCATACGTCCTCAAGGTGAACCTTGAATTTATTCCACTCAAGTCCGATATCGGCACCGATACGGCAATAATCTACCTTGCCGAATGCAGGAGCAAGAGGAACTCCGCAACCGAGAATAAGCTTGTCTCCTACACACTCACGGATAAAATCCATTGCCTCGCACATAAGCTGACCGCGTGATTTTCCGTTTCTCGGGACAACGCATACCGAATATAAAAAGTCAAGCTTGACCATATCGTATCCCCACTCGTTGAGGACAACATTGAAGAAGTTACGGATGTGCTCACGGACTTCTTCTTTTTCTGTGTCAAGACCGTAAAAGCCTCCCCAGTTGACACCGCAGGCAACCTTTCTGCCGTATTTGTCACGGATAAGCCAATCGGGATGCTCCTTTGCAACGGCGGAGTTTATCTGGCAGGAGAGAGGAGCAAGCCAAAGACCTGCTTTCATTCCCTTTTCGTGAATTTTATCTGCAATAAATTTCATTCCGTTCGGGAATTTTTCGGAATTTATACTTAGCCAATCACCGACAGCCGTCTGGTATCCGTCATCAATCTGGAAAATGTCAATTCTGGCATCCGTTTCCGAAAGTGCCTGTAGATCGTTTACAACAATGTCCTCGGTAATGTTTGCGTAATAGTTGTACCAGGTTGTATAGCCGTTAGTTCTGCCGACGCGCGGTGCGGGAATGTTCATAGCGGCAAAATATTTGTCATAAACTTCGCTTTCTTTTCCGCGATAGTGAACAACGTCAATGAGAACATACTCGTCATTGATAATGACGCCTTCAAGCTCCTTTTCAAATACAATTTCATTATCCGGAACATTTGCTCTTATAATCGTGTAGCCGTATCTCTCGCTGAGAGAACCGAAAAGGTCATATTCGTCAAGATTACGCACATAGCCGTATGAAAAGCCGTGAAAACAGCCTTTTCTGCGGTCATATTTCACAAAATCGTAATCGCCGTAGGGGGCGGTGGGGAGAATACGTCTTATGGCTTCCTGTTTAAGATTGAGCCTTATGGGTTCGTCATCCGTAAAGTGCTCACGGCATTCTGTCCACGACTGATATCCGTTGAGAAAAATTCTTGAATTGCTTCTGAAATCAAAGGGGACGGTCATTTTGAATTTCACATTTTCCACAGAGCAAAGCGGCTTCATAGTCAGCTTGATGTGACTTTCGGCGGCTATATAGTCAATTGTAAAATGCTCGGTTTCAAACAGATTGGTTTTATACAGCACCTTATCTGCCATATATTCAAGGTTAATTTTAAAACGTTTCATTGCGACAGCTCCCTTTTAATATCTTATAACAAAATTATAAGATATAAACGTATGAAATGCAATATGCAAAAGGCATATTAAGTGATAGAATTTCTAAAAATCAAATAACTGCTTCTTAAGACTCAGGGATGTTTTCAAATATTGGCGGAAAATCAGAAGCGCTTGCAACAGTTCTGATAAATATAAGGATTTTTGCAAAAATAATAACTTGTTTTGTAATGAAAAAGAAAGAATAGTTTTAATATATTATGACAATTTTGTGGGGCAGGCTGATGAGATATAGGCTGTGAGAACAATCGTTAATTTTTATTGTTAAACTGTTTTTTTACCTCATCCGTTACCTACGGTGACACCTACAAAACGCTCCCAATGGTTAAACCATATTAAAATGTCTTATTCAACTCCCTGATTTCATTGACAATCGAGGGGGTTTTGTTATAATATTATGGTATAAAAATATGCCTGAAAAGAGGTAGCCTAATATGACAATCAAAGAAAAATTTGACTTTTGGTGCACGTTTGATGAGGATACAAAAAACGAGCTTTTGTCAATAGCTGACGAAAAAGAAATTGAGGACAGATTTTATAAAGAACTTGAGTTCGGAACGGGTGGTCTCCGCGGTATTATGGGCGCAGGACCGAACCGAATGAATAAATATACAATCGCAAAAGCAACAAAGGGATATGCAGATTATCTCAAAAGCCGTTATGACGGTGAAATAAGCGTTGCTGTAGCGTATGATTCGCGCAACAATTCTCAGTATTTTTCACAGGTTGCAGCAGGCGTGCTTGCCGCCAACGGAATAAAGGTTTATATTTTCGAAACTCTTATGCCGACTCCGGTACTGTCTTTTACAACAAGATTTTTAGGTTGTAACGGAGGTATTGTCCTTACTGCAAGCCATAACCCGAAGGAGTATAACGGCTATAAGATTTACGACGAAAAGGGCTGTCAGTTAGTGCCTCAGTTTGCACAGCAGGTCATCGGATTTGTAAATGCGGTAACAGATTTGAAGTCCGTTGAGGTTATGGATTTCGATGAGGGTGTAATAAACGGGAAAGTTGTTGTAATCGGTGAAGAAATTCTTGATGCTTTTCTCACAGAAGTTAAAAAGCAGTCGATTTATGAAGAAAAATCAGACCTCAAAATTGTATATACCGCACTTCACGGTACTGGAAATATCCCTGTTCGCAAAGTGCTTGAGGGTATGAATATTTCAATAGTAAAACAGCAGGAATTGCCCGACGGTAATTTCAGCACGGTCCGTTCACCTAACCCGGAAGAAAAAGATGCGCTGACATTGGGAATTCAACAGGCAAAGGAAGAAGATGCAGATTTAGTTCTCGGTACTGATCCTGACTGTGACCGTGTGGGTATCGCAGTTATGCACAACGGTGAATATGTGCTTGTAACAGGCAACCAGGTCGGTGCATTACTTGTTGATTTTGTTCTTTCGCATAAAAAGAACGAGCTGAATGAAAAATCAACTCTTGTAAAGACAATTGTTACAAGTGAGTTGGGTGCAAATATTGCCAGAAGCTATGGTTTGAATGTAGTTGATACTCTCACGGGCTTTAAATATATCGGTGACCAAATCGGTAAATACGAAATAAACGGTGATAAAGAATTTGTAATCGGTTATGAAGAGTCTTACGGTTATCTTGTGGGTACCCACGCTCGTGACAAGGATGCGGTTGTTTCTTCAATGCTTATTTGTCAAATGACAGCATATCATATGAACAATGGCAGAACACTTATTGACGCACTTGATGAGCTTTATGCAAAATACGGGTTTTATCTTGACGCACTTGACACATTTGTGCTTAAGGGCAAGGACGGCGCAGAGAAAATTCAAAGCATAATGACAAATATGCGTGAAAACGGAAAAGAATTGTTTGACGATATTCAAGATGTTATCGACTATTCAAAGGGTATCGACGATTTGCCAAAAGAAAATGTGCTTAAATACATATTTACAGACGGCAGTTGGATTGCAGTTCGTCCGTCGGGCACAGAGCCTAAGCTCAAGGTTTATTATTCTGTTCGCGGTGATTTAAAAGAAATAGCACAAGAAAAGCTCTGTAATATCCGCGAAATTCTCAAAAAAGAGATTGAGGGCTGATTATGAGAGATTATATTAACAATGTCATAAAGCCCAAGCTGCAGGGAGACGGCGGAGAGATTGATTTTGTTTCCTATGAAAACGGAATTCTCACGGTGCTTTTGCAGGGCGAATGTTCAAAATGTCTGATCGTTGACCGCTGTCTTGATTGGATTGAAAGTGAAATTATGCGCGATATGGGTGAAAGAGTAAAAATCAAAGCGCAGAAGAAAAAACCGTTTTTCTGGGATAAGTAAGGGGTGAAGCGTAATGGCACATATTAAGGTAGTAAGAAGAAGTATGCGTCCGGAAGAATGGACGGATTTGCGCTTCGGTTGGCTTAAAAGATATATATACAGTGAAAAGTACGAAATAACCGATCTCAGAGTGCGTGATGCCAGACAGACAGCGGAAATGCAGTATGAACACTATCCGGAGGGCTGGAGAACGCTAAAAAAAGGCGATATGTACTTCACTCCTGACGGAACAGCCTTTTTTGATGCAGAGGTAACGGTTCCGACCCATCTCCGCGGAAAAGAACTGTGGTTTTCACTTAAAACTGCAGCAGAGATTATCGTAAAGGTTAACGGAAAATATGTGGGCGGTGTTGACCCCAACCGTGACCGTATTCTATTAACACCGTATATTGACAGCGATATTCTTCATTTTGAAATGGAGGGTTATAATCGCTCCAAGCCGGATGACGAGAGAAACCCTGAGTCATTGTCCGTGCGCGGCTGCCGTCAGATTTTTGAGGGAGCATATCTTGCTACCATCAATCACACGGTGCTCGACCTGGTTTATGACCTTGAAATGCTTCTTGATGTGGCAAAGAGCGAGCTTTTCAATGAAGATTATAGAAATTTTCTGAACAGAGAAATCAATAACGCGCTGAACCTTATTGATTTTGATGACCTTAAAACAGAGGATGTTGAGGCGGCAAAGAAATATGTTGACGATGTGATTTATGCGAATAACGATTATAAGGGAAGCGGCGATGTGGCACTTGTGGCTCATTCACATCTTGATATCGCATACTATTGGAGACGTATTCACGCTGTTCAGAAGAATTTAAGAACAATTCTCATTCAGCTCAGACTGATGGACAGATATCCCGATTTTAAATATACACATACCCAGGCTTATACATACGAAACTCTTGAAAAGTATTACCCCGACGTGTTTGAAGAGCTTAAAAAGAAGGTTGCTGACGGTCAGTTTGAGCCTGTCGGTGCTATGTATGTAGAGCCGGACTGCAATATTCCCTGTGCCGAGAGCTTAATCCGACAGTTTATGTACGGTCAGCATTATTTCCGCGAAAAATTCGGAAAAACAGTGAAGAATTGCTGGCTTCCCGATGTTTTCGGCAACAGCTGGATTTTACCTCAGATTCTCAAAAAAAGCGGAGTCGACTATTTTGTTTCCAACAAAATGTCAACGTGGAACGACACAAACCGTTTTCCCCACAACAACTTTATCTGGAAAGGAATTGACGGGAGTGAAGTTTACGCTTGTGTTCCTCCGACTCATTTCATAACATGGAATATGCCCTCTCAGATTCAGGAGAACTGGGAAGCATATCAGGACAAAAACCTCGGCGGACAGACAATGTCCATGTTCGGCTACGGTGACGGCGGCAGCGGTTGTACCGAGGAGATGATTGAAATTATGCACCGCTTCAACAAACTTTCCGTTATGCCGAAAACGGAACATACTGGCGGTCAGGAATTCCTTGAGAAAAATCTTAAGGATAACAAAAATCTTGCAAAGTGGGACGGCGAGCTTTACCTTGAGATGCATCGCGGTACCTTTACAACTAAATCGAGAATGAAGAGATATAACCGTCAACTTGAATATAAGCTTCGTGAGGCGGAAATTATTTCCACTCTACGGCATCTCAAGGGTGCGCCGTATCCGTATGAAGAAATCAGAGAAATTTACAAGAAGCTTCTTGTGAATCAGTTCCACGACATTCTTCCGGGCAGCCATATCACTCCGGTTTACCGTGATGCAATGGCGGACTATGAGGAAATTGAGCAGAGAGTAAATAAAATTATCGGAACGGGTGAGCAGTATTTCAATTCGCTTAACTTCCCGCGTAAGCACCTTACGTTTGTTGCGGATGAAAACGGTGAAAGCACAAGATACGGTCAGAAGGGTAATTGGGTTATCCCCGACCTGCCTGCACTCGGATGCGGAGAGATAAAAGTCGAAAAATACGACGATGAGTGGCTTGAAATCGGTGAAAAGGTAGTTACCCCTTTTTATGAGATAGTATTCAATACGGACGGAAGTATAGAAAGTCTGTATGACAGAGAACTTCATCGTGAGTGGGTTAGCGGTGAATTTAACAAGCTCAAACTCTATAAGGACAATCCGGGTGTTTACGATGCCTGGGACATCCTCCCGAATTACAAGGACAGAGAGGTGGAGGTAAAAATTCTTTCACCGCTTAAAACCGTAGAGAAAAACTCGGAGGTTGTGTCCTTTGCCTGTACTCTTGCCACGGAAAAGAGTACGTGGAAACGAATTATCAGGGTGTTCAGACGGTCAAGAGGCATTGAGGTTGAAAATGTAGTTGACTGGAATGAAAAGCACGTTCTTGCCAAGGCACAGTTTGATTGCAATGTTCTCACGCGAAAAGCGGTCTGCGATACAAGTGCAGGCTTTGTCGAAAGAGAAACTCACCGTAATACAAGCTGGCAGCAGGCAAGATTTGAGGTTTGCCATCACAAGTGGGTTGATATGGCAGAAACCGACGGAGGTATAGCTCTCATCAATGACTCAAAATACGGAGTCGGACTTCTTGAGAATTCAATGAGTTTAAGCCTTCTCCGTGCTACAATCCGTCCCGATGTTACGAGTGACCTGGGACATCACGAGTTTGCCTATATGATTTATCCTCACGGCGATGATTTCGTAAAAGCAGAAATCAACAATATTGCTTTTGAGTATAACATACCCCTCGGAAAAGCAGATCTCACCTGCGAAAATTCATTTGGTGAGCTTTATATGCAGACTATGAAGATGAGCGAGAAAGGTCATATGATCGTGGTGCGTCTTTCTGAACAGAACGGACGCAGAGGAAGCATCAGACTGGGCGGAAAGGTTAAGCTTCTCAACTTCCTTGAGGATGTCACGGGAGAGACGGACATAATCGAATATAAGCCGTTTGAAATTATCACAATAGGTATAAATGCCTGATATAACCGGTGCGGCGGGGAGGTTAAGCCTCGCCGTGCCGACAGAAAAGGAAAGTAATATGGAACAGAAAAAAATAGACAGAATAAATGAACTTGCAAAGAAGATGAAATGCGTCGGTCTCACCGAGGAGGAAAAGGCAGAACAGGCAGTTCTCCGCCGTGAATATATCGACAGCTTTAAACGAAGCCTTACCGGACAGCTCGACAATATGTATATTGTCGATGAAAAGGGTAATAAAACCAAGGTAGAGCGAAAAATCAAAAGAAAATAAAAGTGAATATGTTGGGGTGCAAAACATCTCTTAACTTGACTAAACCGCTAAATATAGTGTATAATATTTAGTGGTTCATTTTTTTGGAATTTGATTTTTTTGGTAAAGGATGTAATGTATGGCAAAAAAAGCATCTTACGGTAACGAAAGTATATCACAGCTTAAGGGTGCCGACCGTGTCCGCAAGCGTCCGGGAGTTATTTTCGGTTCTGACGGTATTGACGGTTGCGAACACGCTGTTTTTGAAATTCTTTCAAACTCAATAGATGAAGCGAGAGAGGGATATGGCGATAAAATAGTCGTAACCCGTTTTCTTGACGGCTCTATAGAGGTTCAGGATTTCGGCAGAGGTATTCCCGTTGACTACAATAAAAACGAGGGGTGCTATAACTGGGAACTTGTTTTCTGTGAGCTATATGCAGGTGGTAAATATGACACAAATGACGGCGGAAATTATGAGTATTCATTAGGTCTTAACGGTCTGGGACTTTGTGCCACACAATATGCATCGGAATATATGGATGCCGAAATTCATACGGGTGGCTTCAGATACCTGCTTCATTTTGAAAACGGAGAAATTGCAGGTGATATGATAAAGGAGCCGTATAACAAGAGAGATACGGGTTCGAGAATAAGATGGAAGCCCGACCTCAAGGTGTTTACCGATATAAACATTCCTCTTGAATATTATCAGGAAACAATCAAGAGACAATCTGTTGTAAATGCAGGCATCAAATTTATACTTAAAGATCAGATTTCGGGAAATTCTTTTGAAACATACGAATATGTCTATGAAAACGGTATCACGGATTATGTAAAAGAGATTGCCGACGGAACGGAAATGTCGTCAGTGCAGTATTGGTCAACCGAAAGAGTGGGACGTGACCGTGAGGATAAGAAGGACTACAGAGTTAAAATTACGGCATCACTGTGTTTTTCAAACAAAATTCAGCTTAAAGAGTATTATCACAATTCAAGCTTTCTTGAGCACGGCGGTGCTCCGGAAAAGGCTTTCAGAAATGCTTTTGTTTATCAGGTTGACAATTATCTGAAAACAAACGGAAAATATGTAAAGAGTGATGCAAAAATCAATTATCAGGATGTGGAGGATTGCCTCATTCTCGTTGTTTCATCTTTTTCAACACAGACATCTTACGAAAATCAGACGAAAAAATCCATTACGAATAAATTCATACAAGAGGCTATGACGGATTTCTTCCGCCAACAGCTTGAGGTTTATTTTCTTGAGAACAAGCTTGACGCCGAAAAAATAACAAACCAGATTCTTATAAATATGCGGTCAAGAATCAAGGCGGAAAGCACAAGAATAAATATCAAAAAGACACTTCAGACAAATAACGATATGACATCACGCGTTGAAAAATTTGTCGATTGTCGCAGCAAAGACGTAAATGAGCGTGAAATATTCATCGTTGAGGGTGATTCGGCTCTCGGCGCCTGTAAGCAGGCTCGCGACTCGTCATTTCAGGCTATTATCCCCGTGCGCGGTAAAATTCTTAACTGCCTGAAAAGCGAATACGATAAAATTTTTAAAAGCGACATCATTACTGATCTTATCAAGGTAATAGGATGCGGGGTTGAGGTCAACACAAAGTCAAATAAAGAGCTTTCTCTGTTCAGCCTTGAAAACCTGCGTTGGAGCAAGGTAATTATCTGTACCGATGCCGATGTTGACGGTTTCCATATCAGAACGCTTATTCTGACGATGATACACAGGCTTATGCCCACAATCATCAGAGAGGGCAAGGTGTTTATTGCCGAATCACCGCTTTATGAAATACGCTGTAAGGATCAGACGTATTTCTGCTATACCGAAAAGGAAAAGACAGATGTTCTTGCTGAAATCGGTGACGCTAAATATACAATACAGCGTTCAAAGGGTCTCGGTGAAAACGATGCGGATATGATGTGGCTTACCACAATGAATCCGAAAACACGTCGTCTTATTAAGGTCGAGCCGGATAATATAGAGGCTCTGATGGAAGAAAAATTTGAACTGTTTATGGGCGATGACCTTCAGGGCAGAAAAGATTTTATTGCAGAAAACGGTCATATGTATATTGATTTGGCCGATATTTCATAAAGGGGAGGGATATGAATGGCACGAAAAAAGAAATCAGTTGAAACCGAAATCACCGAAGAGCAGTTAAATGCTCACATTCTCGGTGCAGGTGAGGTTGTAACTCAGAATATAACCGAAACACTTGAGACAAACTTTATGCCGTACGCCATGAGCGTTATTGTATCCCGTGCAATTCCCGAAATTGACGGTTTCAAGCCGTCACACAGAAAATTGCTCTATACAATGTATAAGATGGGATTGCTCAACGGCGGCAGAGTAAAATCCGCTAATATTGTCGGACGCACAATGCAGCTCAACCCTCACGGCGATGCCGCAATTTATGAAACTATGGTCAGACTGTCAAAGGGTAATGAGAGTCTGCTGCATCCTTATGTCGACTCCAAGGGTAACTTCGGTAAGGCATATTCAAAAAACATGGCTTTTGCCGCTTCAAGATATACCGAGGCAAAGCTTGAGGCTATTGCAGCTGAGCTTTTCAGGGATATTGATAAGGATACGGTAGATTTTACGGATAACTATGATGCCACAATGCTCGAACCCACATTGCTCCCCGTAACATTCCCGTCGGTGCTTGTGAATGCCAATACGGGTATTGCCGTAGGTATGGCTTCTTCAATCTGCTCGTTCAATCTCCGCGAAATCTGTGAAACTACAATCGGACTTATCAAAAATCCCGATTTTGATGTTACACAAACTCTTAAGGCTCCGGATTTTATCGGAGGCGGTAAGATAGTTTATGATGAGCGCCAGATGAGCGAGATTTACCGTACCGGACGCGGCGGCTTTAAGGTAAGAGCAAAATATGAATATGATAAAGCCAATAATTGTATTGATATTACCGAAATTCCGCCCACCACAACCGCGGAGGCAATTATCGATAAAATAATAGAAAGAGTTAAAGCAAATGCAATACGCGAAATCAGTGATATCCGTGATGAAACCGATAAAAAGGGTCTTAAAATTACAATAGACCTTAAACGTGGAACAGATGCGGACAAACTTATGCAAAAGCTGTATAAAATGACTCCTCTTGAAGATACGTTTTCCTGTAACTTCAATGTGCTTATTGCAGGAGTACCGCGTGTTCTCGGTGTTGCGGAGTTGCTCACCGAGTGGATTGCATTCCGCACGGAATGTGTTAACCGACGCGTTTATTTTGATCTGACCAAGGCTAAGGATAAACTGCATCTCCTGTTGGGACTTCAGAAGATTCTTCTCGATATTGACAAGGCAATTAAGATTGTCCGCGAAACCGAAGAGGAGTCCGAGGTTGTTCCCAACTTGATGATAGGCTTCGGTATTGACAAGATTCAGGCTGAGTATGTTGCCGAAATCAAGCTTCGTCACCTTAACCGAGAATACATTCTCAAGCGTCTTAACGATGTTGAGGATCTTAAAAAGCAGATCGAGGATATGGAGGATATTCTTTCGAGCAAGGCGAGAGTTAAAAAGATTATTGTCAATGAGCTTACTCAGGTTATGGATAAATACGGAAAAGACCGTCGCTCCGAGATAATTTACGCTCAGGAAATCGAAGAGAGTATGGAAGAAATCGAGGCGGTTCCGAATTATCCCGTTACACTTTTCTTTACAAAAGAGGGATATTTCAAAAAAATTACTCCTCTCTCGCTGCGTATGAGCGGTGAACATAAGCTGAAGGAAAACGATGAAATCATTTTAACCGTCGAGACAACGAACAGTGCCGAGTTGCTTTTCTTCACAAATAAGTGTCAGGTATATAAATCAAGAGCAAGCGAGTTTGACGATACAAAAGCAAGTGTTCTGGGCGATTTTGTCGGCTCTAAGCTTTTGATGGAAGAGGGCGAAAATGCTATGTTTATGGCGGTTGTAAAGGAATATAAGGGATATATGCTCTTTTTCTTCCAGAACGGAAAGGTTGCCAAGGTGGATATGTCTGCTTATGAAACAAAGCAGAACCGCAAAAAGCTCATAAAAGCATATTCCGATAAGAGTCCTCTTGTCAGCGCGATATATGCAGCTGAGGATAAAGAGGTTGTTATGAAGTCAACCGCCGGCAGATATCTGTTGTTCAATTCAGGTGCAATTTCCGCAAAAACCACCAAGGATAGCCAGGGTGTTGCGGTTATGAGCCTTAAAAAAGGCCACAGGGTTGACGAAGTTAAGGATTACACTGACGGAATATTTGCAAAGCCTGCACGTTACAGAACAAAAACACTTCCTGCAAACGGTGCAATTCTCAGTGCCGACGACCAAGGCGAACAACTTACTTTCTAATTGGTTATTTTAATATGTAATTCACGCGTAGTGGCAGGCTTCCATGCCTGCTTTGTAGGGGCGATTCACGGTGCAGGTGTCCGACCGAACCGGCAGGTGAGACCATCGCCCTCCTTTTTTTTGACAAAAATCAATTAAAATGATATATTTGATTTAAGATAACTTGAATAAAAGAGGAGTGCAATATGAAAAAAATTATTAAAATAAGCGTTATTGTGATGATTGTTATACTTATTTTGGCTTTCATTGCGTTTTTTGCTAATTCATTATTTGGTAACCCTATTTCTAAACATCTTGCTAAAAATACAGCGATTGAGTATATTGAAGAAAACTATCCAGATGATGATTGTCATATTAAAAATATAAATTATGATTTAAAATACGAAGATTATAATGTGCATATTATCTCCACAACAAAGGAAAACATTGATTTTTCTTTGAATATCACACCAAAAGGTGAAGTGGCAGGAATTGAGTATTGGAAAAACCCCATTGAATCTGCAACCCCATTAACAGAAAACGAGATTAAAGAGTTGTTTTTAGAAGCACATAAATTGTATGTTGAATGGTCATCTCCTGCCGGGACATATCTCAATAAAGATTGGAACAATACTACAATAATTGATGGCGTTGAATATTTTGAAGTTGTTTCAACCGAAATCACTTCTGTTGACGAATTGAGAAATGAATACAGCAAATATTTCAGCGAGGAAATAATAAAAGAGAATATTGATAAATATTATGTAATGCACAATGGCAAAATGTATGGTAATGCAGTTTTGGTAGAGGGTGGAGAAATCCCAAGTTCAAATTATGAACTAACTGTTCTTTCAAATACATCAACCGAATGTGATTTTACAGTTTCATTGTATATTGAAGATAGTAAAGATGAATTGTATTATAAATTAAAAGTTATCGACGGCGAATGGAAATTTACAGAAATATTTCCTTGGGTAACAATGGACGAAAACTTTAGTCTTTAATAAAAACAAAAAACCGACCGCATAAAACGGTCGGTGCAGACAAAACACAAACGCAAATTAAACCTTTTCGTCTGCAATAATAGTGTGTGAAAAAAGTGAATTTTTAATCCGTTGAAAAAAATTCCACTTTTTATAAAAAAACACTTGCTTTTTTTCAATCATTGTGATAGAATATCAAGGCTGTTAAATATAAAGGTTTGGAGGTTGACTCGTTATGGCATGGTATCACATAGTTTTTGGCGCAGCGCTTATTGTGTTAGCAGTTTTAATCGTTCTGTTCGTTCTTATGCAGGAAGGTAATCAGCAGGGTCTCGGTGCCATTTCCGGTGGATCATCCGAAACATTCTTTGGAAAAAACAAGGGCAGAACAAATGAGGCTAAAAAAGCATTCCTCACTAAGATTTTTGCAGGAGTTTTTCTTGTTCTCGTTCTCGTTGCTTCAATTGTAATGATTTTTGCATAAAAAATTCCCGATTTTATCGGGATATATGATCCACTAGCTCAGTTGGCAGAGCACTTGACTTTTAATCAAGGTGTCCGGAGTTCGAATCTCCGGTGGATCACCAAAAAAAGCAGTCACACACAGTGTGGCTGTTTTTCTTTGCCCGAAAGGGCGGAGATTCGAACTCGAAGAGTTTTTGCGTTAAGAAAACGATTCGGTGAATCGTTTTCAGCAAAAAGCGGTGAGGCGGGAGCCGAGCCAACAGTATGCAAGGCGAAGCCGAAGCAGACGGTCGCTCCGGTGGATCACCAAAAAAAGCAGTCACACACAGTGTGGCTGTTTTTCTTTGCCCGAAAGGGCGGAGATTAAAATTTTTCGACAGTATTCGTTTTTTATTGACTTTTCTTTCACGGAGTGATATAGTAGCCTTTGTTAAATTTTGGAAGAATTTGTTTCGCAAGATTGAAAAGAAGGTAACAGCGTGAACAGAATGATAAAAATTATCAGCATAATATTGTCGCTATCACTTTTGTTGTGCATTTTTACTTCCTGCGAAAAACCTGCTGTCTCTGTAAATCCCACCTTGTCTGCTCAGAAAATTCCGGCAGAGGCGGAACAGACCGAGTTGCAGACAGAGGAGGCTGACAGCAGTACAACAACAGAACCGATAAGTGAAGAAGATACGCAGACAACCGTTAAGAAGGAGCCGATTACGGAAAAGCCGACAGAGCCGATTAAGGTTGATTCTTTTCAGAGTCTGGTGCTTGCAACTGCCCGTAAATATAACGCAATGGGTATACAGGCGGCTACAATTGTAAACGGAAAAGTTCATGCGAATGCCGAATACGGTTGGGCTGTGGCAAATCAGCATAAAATGACTGCTGATACTAAAATCAGAATAGCTTCTCTTTCAAAAACATTAGTTGGAATGGTCGTTTTCCGCCTTATTGAAGACGGTGTTCTATCTCTTGAATCTGATATTTCCGATTATCTCGGAATTACGGTTCGCAATCCTTCATATCCCGATGTGCCCATTACCGTGCATACAATCCTTAATCATACCTCGGGACTTAAAACCTCAGGTTATACAAATTCGTTGGAGCAGCTTATTTCTGTCTTGCAACAGCCTTCCGCTTATACAGAATATAAGCCGGGAGAAAAGTATGAATATAATAATTTCGCTTACGGTGTTTTAGGAACTGTGTGCGAGCTTGCAACGGGAAAAAGCTTTAATACCTTGACAAAGGAATATTTTCTTGATCCGCTCGGAATAGATGCATCCTTCATTCCGGCTGAACTTAAGGAGACGGAAATTGCTGCGCTTTATGACGGCGAGCATAAGCTTTTCAGAGGAGTCAGTACCCAACGGAATCAGCTTAAACCGACCGAAGAAGCCGGTAGGGGAATGAAGCTCTATGCAGGTGGACTTACGATAAGTGCAGTTGACTTTGCAAAAATAATTACTATTCTTATGAATGACGGTATGTATGAGGGTATCCGTTTTCTTTCAAGCGAGAGTATTGCACAGATACACACCGTACAGTTTATGAGACCCGGAAGTCCTTCAGCCCAGTGTATGCCCGTTCTTCTGAGAAAAAATTTTTACGGCGGCAGAGACCTTTTTCATCATACGGGAAGCGGTTACGGTGCATATACGTTGTATGCTTATGATCCGCAAACAAAAACGGGTGTTGTCGTGCTGACAATAGGTGTCAAGTCTGAAAAGGACAGATACAGTATTTACGGATCCTGCGGTGATATTGCCCGCGGAGTGTTTGAGAAAAATTTCATTGAATAATTTACGGCGGTGTGTCTGCATGACATACCGCTTTTTTTGTTAACAAATTATGAATTTTTAAAATTTGACCTTTTTTGACCTTGACAAATATGAAAATGGAGGTATAATAATAATCAGAAAGGTCAAAGAAAGTCAAAGTCAAAGGAGATGATTTTGTGAATATCAGTAACATCATTGCATCAATGATACAGGAAATGCTTGAAGATGACGGATACACCGAAATACAGCGTAATGAGCTTGCACAAAAAATCGGCTGTGTTCCGAGCCAGATAAATTACGTTATATCATCGCGGTTTACTCCGGAACACGGTTATATCGTGGAAAGCCGTCGCGGAGGCGGGGGATATATTAAGATTACAAGGGCATCGTTCGATAAAAATTCAATTAAGATGCACCTTATAAATTCTGTCGGCGGAAGTCTTGATGAAAACACCTGTCGAGCTCATCTAAAAAATATGTATGACAGGGATATTCTTGATGAAAAAACGGTAAAGATATTCTTATCGGCCTTAACCGGAAATGCATACCGTGAAATCCCGAGAGAATATGCCGATGTTATCAGGGCATCTGTATTTAAACAAATGATTTTAAATATTCTTTAATTACTGTAAGGAGTGATTTATATGTTATGTCAGAATTGCGGAAAATATGAAGCAACAACTCATGTCAAAAGAATTATAAACGGTGAATCTGCAGAGGCGCATCTCTGTTCGGATTGTGCAAAGGCTCTGGGATATAACGATGTTTTCGGCGGATTCGGAAACACCTTCGGAGATCTGTTGGGCTCGTTCTTCGGTGAGCCGCACACTCCGTCTCTGACTTCACGCGGATTAAGGTGTGAAAAGTGCGGCAACACCTTTAATGACATTGTAAACAGCGGAAAAATAGGATGTGCCGATTGCTACACGACTTT
Source organism: uncultured Clostridia bacterium (assembly GCA_937920235.1). Taxonomy (GTDB): domain Bacteria; phylum Bacillota; class Clostridia; order Oscillospirales; family Acutalibacteraceae; genus Fimenecus. The sequence goes on from CALGUK010000010.1 coordinate 25,791, forward strand.
TTACGAGAAGCTTTTACCGTCATTGCAGAGAATTCACGGAAAAACTCGTCACGAGGGCAAAAATCCCAAGATTCTGAATACGGAAGCCGCAACGGTGCGTAATGAAACAGAAAGCCTTGAAAAAGAACTGAAAAAGGCGATTGAAGAGCAGAATTTTGAAAGAGCAGCAGAACTCAGAGACAGAATCAAGGCGATGAAGGAGGAAGACACAAATGAGTAAGTGGTATATCGGTGTTGGCGAACAGAGCGATATCGTTGTAAGCACGAGAATTCGACTTGCCAGAAACATCAGCGAATATCCTTTCCCGAACAAATTGAATACTAAAAGCAGAACCGAGCTTAATAATATTATCAGAGAAGCATTTGAAAAAGATAATCCGTACAATCTCAGATTTGTGGAGATGAAAACTCTTGCACGCTTTGAGGCGGCATCAATGGCTGAAAGACATGTCATAAGCCCTGAATTTGCCTCTGATAATAACGGCAGAGCATTGCTTATCTCTCCCGAAGAGGACATTTGTGTAATGCTTAATGAAGAAGATCATATAAGAATTCAGGTGATGAAATCGGGATTTGCCCTTGATGAAGCATACGGCATTGCCGACGAAATTGATGATCAGATAGGTGCAGAGCTTCCTTATGCTTTTGATGAAAGAATTGGATATCTGACACAGTGTCCGACCAATCTCGGTACGGGTATGAGAGCATCGGTTATGCTCCATCTGCCTGCTCTGACTATGAGCGGACAAATTCACAAGCTTATCAACACCATATCAAAATTAGGTCTTGCATTTCGCGGCGCATACGGTGAAGGCACAAAAGCTGTCGGTGATATGTATCAGCTCAGCAATCAGATAACTCTCGGAATTTCTGAGGAGTTTGCAATTAAAAATCTGAAGGCGATAACTTTGCAGCTCTGTGCACAGGAGAGAAGTGCCAGACAGGAATTGCTTAAATCAATTCATACCGAAGATGCGATTTTCCGTGCATACGGCACGCTCAAATGGGCAAGACTTCTTACATCAACCGAGCTTATGACCAATCTCTCTCTTGTCCGTCTCGGCTCGGTTGCGGGAAAAATTAACGTTCCTATAGAAACGCTCAACGAACTTATGGTTTCAATGCAGCCTGCAAATATCAATTCCCGTGCAGGACAAAGACTTGATTCGCAGGAAAGAGACGAAATAAGAGCTGCCGAGGTCAGAAAAAAACTCGGATAACACAATTCTTTAACTTGAATATAATGAGGTGATTATATGTATAATTTTACAGGCTTCAGTGAAAAAGCCAACCTGGCTCTCAATAAAGCGATGGAAACTGCCGAGGATATGGGACACACATATATCGGAAGTGAGCACATACTTCTCGGACTTTGTGACAGCACTGATTCCGTTGCGGGAAAGCTCCTGAACAACAAGGGTATAACATACCGTAAAATATATGATGTAATCTGTGAAACGGTGGGAGCAGGTATGCCGACGGAGCTTACCCCCTCAGACTTTACACCGAGAAGCAAGCACATTGTCGAAAGTGCATTGATGCTGTCAAATTCAATGGGGCAGGCACTTGCAGGAACCGAGCACATACTCATTTCAATTTGCCGTGAAGGAAACGGATACGGCTGTCAGCTTATAAACCGTTCGGGTGTGAGTCCGCAAAGTCTTATCAAGGAACTTGCCGGTGTTATGAGTGGAAAGACTTCTTCGGGCAAGCAAACGGAAAACCGCAATAAAAACGGTAATTCTCAGCTTGATAAATTTTCACGTGATCTTACCGAGCTTGCACGCTCAAACAAAATTGACCCTGTCATAGGCAGAGAAAAAGAAATTCAGCGAGTAATTCAGATTCTCAGCAGAAGAAGTAAAAACAATCCCTGTCTTATAGGTGAGCCGGGTGTGGGAAAAACAGCAATCGCCGAAGGTCTTGCGTTGAAAATAGCAAAAGGTATGGTTCCCGAACTGCTCAAGGACAAAAGAATTGTTTCTCTCGATCTTACGGGAATGGTTGCGGGAACAAAATACCGCGGTGATTTTGAAGAGAGAATCAAGGCTGTTATCGACGAAGTGATAAATTCCAAGGATACAATTCTGTTTATCGATGAGGTTCATACTATAATCGGTACGGGCAGTGCGGAGGGTGCGGTCGATGCAGCAAATATACTGAAGCCGTCGCTGGCACGCGGAGAGCTCCAGCTTATCGGGGCAACAACAATTGACGAGTATCGCAGGAATATCGAAAAAGACGCTGCTCTTGAACGACGCTTTCAGCCCGTAACAGTTGGAGAACCGTCTGTTGAGGATGCAGTCGAAATTCTCAAGGGTATAAGAGACAAATATGAGGCTCATCACAAGGTCAGAATAACTGACGAGGCTGTAAAAAGTGCGGTTACTCTTTCAAGCAGATATATAGGAGACAGGTTTTTGCCAGATAAGGCAATAGATCTTATAGACGAAGCCTGCTCTAAGGTGAGACTCAATTCTATGACTCCTCCCGAAGAGATAAAAGAAATGGAAAACAGACTGTCCTCTCTTTCGGCGGAGAAAGAAATGGCTGTAAGTCAGCAGGATTTTGAGCGTGCGGCAAAACTGCGTGACGAAGAAAAAGAACTGCAGCAAAAATATAATTCGGAAAAGGCGAAGTGGCAGTCAGACGGTTCAAAACGAGATTTACAGGTTAGCGAAACTGAAATTGCCGAAATTGTCTCCGGATGGACGGGAGTTCCCGTGTCACAGATGACTGAGGAGGAAAGTGAAAGACTTCTCAGAATGGAGGATGAAATTCACGGGAGAATTGTGGGGCAAGACAAAGCCGTTTCAGCAGTGAGCCGAGCAATCCGTCGAGGCAGAGCAGGACTTAAGGACCCGAAAAGACCGATAGGCACATTTCTATTCTGCGGTCCCACCGGTGTAGGTAAAACTGAAGTGACAAAGGCATTGGCACAGGCAATGTTCGGCGATGAAAATTCGATGATCCGTCTTGATATGTCAGAATTTATGGAAAAACATACGGTATCTAAGCTTATCGGATCGCCTCCGGGATATGTCGGCTTTGACGAGGGCGGTCAGTTGACTGAAAAAGTCCGCAGAAAGCCGTATTCGGTAATTCTTTTTGATGAAATAGAAAAAGCTCATCCCGATGTTTTCAATGCCCTGCTTCAGATACTTGATGACGGAATTCTCACCGATTCTCAGGGCAGGAGAGTCGATTTCAAAAACTGTGTAATCATAATGACATCAAACGTCGGTGCAAGACTCATTAACGAGGAAAAGGCTTCTTTCGGATTTACGGCAAACGAGTCGGACCGTTCCGAAGAAAAAATAAAAGAAGCCGTGATGAATGAACTTAAAAACACATTCCGTCCCGAATTTCTCAACAGAATTGATGATACTATTGTCTTTAACAGACTTACACAGGATGATATAAGAGAAATCACAAAAAGACTTCTCATATCGCTTGAAAACAGAATGAAGACAATAGATATCGATATGAAATTCGATGAAAGTGTTGTCGAGTATATAACACGTACGGGATATGACAAAATTTACGGTGCGCGTCCTATTAAAAGAGCAATCAGAACAAGTGTTGAGGATGTTCTTTCCGAAAAAATTCTTGACAAATCCGTCGAAAAAGGCAAATCATACATTTGTTCAATGGATGAACAGGGCAATTTGTCTCTGAAAAACAAGGAATGATTCGCCGACAAACAGTTTATTAACAAATTGTTCATTGACTTAGACTTTTTAAAAGAGTAAAATATCTGTAATATCTTTTGGCGGTGATTAAATGAGCCTTATCGAAATTCGTGATATGTATAAGATTTATAACCCGGGTGAAAACGAGGTACGCGCAATTGACGGTGTTAACCTAAAAATAGAGCACGGTGAATTTGTTGCCATTATCGGTCAGTCCGGTTCGGGTAAATCCACATTGATGAATATGCTGGGACTTCTTGATGTCCCCACAAGCGGACAGTATCTTCTTGACGGTCAGGACGTCGACGGTCTTTCCGACGACGAGCTTTCGGAAATCCGCAATAAAGAAATCGGATTTATCTTCCAGGGATTTAATCTGATTACAAGCCTTACTGCCGTGGAAAACGTGGAGTTGCCTCTCGTTTATCGCGGAATGAAAAAAGAGGAGAGAAATAAGCTTGCAGTTGATGCGTTGAATCGTGTGGGACTTTCTCATCGTCTTGATCATTTGCCTAAACAGATGTCCGGCGGTCAGCAGCAGAGAGTCGCTATTGCACGTGCCGTTGCGGCTCGTCCTCCTATCATTCTTGCCGATGAACCCACGGGTAATCTGGACTCACATTCGGGAGTTGAGGTTATGAAAATTCTTCACGAGCTTCATGAGGAGGGCAGAACGGTTATACTTATTACCCATGATAACGACATTGCGAATGAGGCTCAGAGAGTCATAAGAATTCAGGACGGGCAGATTGTTTCGGATGTTTTCAACAGATGATTTGAATTGTGTCGAATTAGTCTGACCGTAAAATAGTTATTAAAAATTCATTAAAAATTTGTAAGGAAAATGTTACAAAAATGTAGCATTTTCTTTTTTTATATGTTATTATTTTATATGTATATTTAGATATATGGAGGAAAAAAGAATGAAAACAAGACTTTTGAAAAAGGCTCTTTGCGTAGTTCTTGCGGTTGCAGTTGTTGCAGTCGGAATTCCGTTTTCCGCAATAGCTGCAACAGCTGAAACAGTGAGCTTCGGTATTCTGAGCGATACTCATTATTACGCTGAATCTGCAATGGGTAAAACCGCGGAGGATAAAGCAGAATTTAACGAAATGATGCTTATGAATAATTCCACAACCGGTTTGGCTCCTGTTCTTACTGATGCTGCCTTGGCTAACCTGGCAAAAAAGGCTAAAAACGGTGAAATAGATTTTCTTCTGCTTCCCGGTGACCTTACAAGAAACGCCGAGTATTCCGCACATAAAGAACTTACCGAAAAGCTTCATAAATTTGAAGAAGAGACCGGTATCCCGGTTTACGTAATTAACGGTAACCATGACATCAATAATAACCGTTCTATGACCTATGACGGTGAAGAGCTTATTGATTCAAAAAACAATCCGGAATTAAGAGACGAGCTCGATACATCTCCTGAAGAATTTGAAGCACTTTACAAGGAATTCGGATATTCTTCAGAAGGCGGTTATTACAGCCGTTATAAAGAAAAAGCAGAAAACTCAGAAGGTTCTCTTTCATATGCAACAGACATCAATGACGATTACCGCCTTATCGCACTTGATACACAGCTTTATTCTGCCGACAATACCGATTCCGGAACAGATGACCAGGAAACAGGCGGAAGAATGTCTGAAGAACATCTTGCTTGGGCGGTTGCAGAAACCGAAAAAGCTGTTGCTGACGGCAAAACCGTTCTCGGTCTCGTGCATACAAATTTAATACCTCATTTTGAAACAGAAGTTGACATTCTTGACCAGTTCGTACTCTTCGGTTGGGAAAAGGTGGCTGATGCACTTGCAAAAGCAGGTATGCATTATGTTGTTTCGGGACATACTCACATGCAGGATGTGGCTACACATATCACTGACAGCGGTGAGACGATTACTGATATTATCACAACATCAATTCTCAGCTATCCTAACCAGTTCAGAACGGTTACTCTTGATACATATGCTACAGGCAGAATCGACTGTACATATCACAGCCATGATGTTGACGAGGATATCCCCGTATATATTGACGGTGTTGCTCAGGCAAAGCCGTTTAAATATCAGACCTGGAAATATAACTTCGGCGGAGACAATATCAAGAATTTTGTAAACAATGTTGTTGAATATCAGCTTCGTTACGGTTTCGGTAAAGATGTTAAGGATGCAGGCGGACTTTATGCTTATCTGACAGAAATGCTTGATTTCAATGAGCTTATGACCGACCTTATCGGAAACGAGCTTCTCGGAGGTGTTTCTGCTTCCGCAATCAAGACTCTTCTTTATTCGCTCTGCAATCAGGTTGAGTCAAAATTCCTCAGCGATCCGCAGGCAACTCTCGATAAGCTTTCTCCCGTACTTGATAAACTTCTTACCATACCGGTTTCCGATGTTCATTCAACAAAATTTGTGGATACGCTCGGCTTCGGTGGCGGCGAGGGTGAAGGAACGCTCGGCGAGCTTGCATCTACGGTTCTGGCATACCACTGTGCAAATAATGAAGATCCGAAATCAGATGCTTTCCTTATGAGTGCTCTGGAACGCTTTGATAACGGCGAAAATGCAGAGATTATCGTCGATGCACTTCTTGAAATCGTACTTGATGACCTTCTTATGAATACAATTCTTTGTGAGATCAATATTGATCCCATTTCCTTCGGTATCAACGGTGTGGGCGGTGACTGTGTGAAAGCGGTCGTTGACTATATCAACGGTCTTATCGGTGCGGGTGAATACCTTTCTGTTGACCTTGGCGACATAGTTTCCCTTGTGCTTTCTCTCGGTATTCTTGAGGGAGATACTCTCAAAGAGGTTGTTTATTCACTCCTTGACGAATATCTTACGGACAGCCAGTATGACATTATCGACCAGGAATTCTACAGAATTATGAAGGATTTGACTCACGATGAAAATCCGGGTTATATGGCTGACCATGAGGGAACTGTTACATACAACGGTGCCGTTGAGGTTCCTCTCAGCCAGAAGAATTTGAGACTTCCTTCTCATATCGCTGTTACCTTCGGCGAAGATGCTTCTACTCAGAGAAACATCAGCTATTATACAAAATACAGCATAACAAATACTGATATTCAGATTGTTCCTTATTCTGAAAATCCCGATTTCTCAAAGGGCACAACGGTTGATGTTGATATTGAAACCGTATGCGATGTTGAAACATTGCGCGAATGGCCTGCAATTGACCTTGGCTTTATCGGTATTATTTACCACAAGGAAAATGTAAACCGCCATTACGTTTATATTTCCGGACTTGAACCTGATACAAAATATTGCTACAGACTCGGCGATGCCGAAAAAGGTTGGTGGAGTGAGGCAGGTGTTATTGACACGGCTGATAATTCCGATTCATTCGGCTTCTTCCATATGACCGATCCTCAGTCAACCACCGAAAAGCAGTATAATGAAGTGTTTGCACCGGCAGTTGAAACCGCTTTTGCAAATCATAATGCTGATTTTATCCTCGGAACAGGTGACTTTGTTGATGACGGCAGAAGCTTTATCCAGTGGCAGAGAATGTTCAATTCCGCAACGGATACTTTAATGGATACCGTTGTAATGGGTGCTTCGGGTAACCATGAGGAAAAAGGCGATTTTGCACTTGAAAATTACTTTATTAATCCCAATGTGCCCGAGCAGGATACCACAGCAGGCGTTTACTATTCATTTGATTATAATAATGCTCACTTTGCAATTCTCAATTCAAACAATCTCGGTGAGGATAACGGTCTCAGCAGTGAACAGATTGAATGGCTCAAGGCTGATATGAATGCTTCAGATGCAGACTGGAAATTTGTTGCTCTTCACAAGGCTCCGTATTCAAACGGCTCTCACTATGATGATGATGATGTAATCGCAATCCGTGCTCAGCTTCAGTCTCTTATGCCGGAACTCGGTATTGATATTGTTTTCCAGGGCCACGACCATGTTTATATGCGTACAGATGCAATGATAAACAACGAAGTTGAAGACACGGTAAAGAATACGATTACTTATAACGGACTTGAATATACCGAAAATGTTGACCCTGAGGGTACATTCTACTCCATTAACGGAACAATCGGTGTTAAGCATTATCAGGCAAAGGATGATGCTGAAATCAGCAAACTTATTCCTCTCAGCGGTACAATGCTTTATCTTGAACTCCCGTCATATTCATATATCAGAATTGAAGGCGACACTCTCTACTTTGATTCGTATGTAATCGACGGCGATAAGACGGAAAGAGTTGACGAGTTTGCTATCAGTAAGACTCTTGAAAACGATGAAGAACCGGTAACACCGGATGAACCTTCAACGGATATTCCCGTAACACCGGATGAGCCTTCAACGGATATTCCCGTAACTCCCGACGAGCCTTCAACGGATGCTCCCGAGGGAAATAAGCCGGTTACAGACGTCGAAATTCCGAACACATCGGCAGAATTTGACAGAATCGTTTTCGCAACTGTTCTTCCTGCAGTTCTTGCTTGCACTCTTTTTGCTACAGTAGTAATTACTAAGAGAAAAAGATCATAATTGAACTGAATATAAAATTTACCCCCTCGGCTGAGGGGGTTCTTTTTGCTAAATTACCTCTTGACTAAAAAATAAACATTTGCTATAATTTTATGCGATATTAAAACGCATAGATGAAGAGAGTAAGTCGGATAAGTATTTCTGACAGAGAGTTGTGCCGCGGCTGAAAGCACAACAGAAAAATGTCTGACCGAAGTTCACTTCGGAGCGGTGCCGTTGAAACATCAGTAGGCGGCAACGGATTATTCCCGTTACAGAATATGAAAGTGTTTGCTTTTAAGTTGGATAAAACTTGAAATTTGCAAAAATTTGGGTGGTACCGCGGATTTTATTCGTCCCTTGTAATAAATACAAGGGATTTTTTATTTTTATATTTCCATAAAGCGAGGAAGATACAATGAGAGAAAAACTTGAAGCTATCCGTGTTAAAGCGGAGGCAGAGCTCAGCACTTTTACAGAACAGAGCCAGCTTGAAAACTTCAGAGTTCAGGTTCTCGGCAAAAAAGGCGAGCTTACCGCATTGCTTAAAATGATGGGCAAGCTTTCTGCCGAGGAAAGACCGATTATGGGTCAGGTGGCAAACGAAGTAAGAGCTTTTATTGAAGAAAAAATTTCAGAAAAGAGTAAAGAACTCAAGGAGCTTGAGCTGAAAAAGGAAATTGAATCAATGCCTGTATTCGATATTTCCGTTCCGGCAGATTTAAGCCGCGGCTCATATCATCCGATTACACTTGTTCAGCGCCAGTGTGAAAATGTGTTCAGATCAATGGGCTTTAACGTAGAGGATTACAGTGAGGTTGTTACCGACTATGAGTGCTTTGAAGCGCTTAACATTCCCAAGGATCATCCCGCACGCGATATGCAGGACACCTATTATCTTGAAAACGGTCAGTTGCTCAAATCTCATACTTCTGCGGCACAGAACGCTATTTATAAAAAGTATAAGGATGCGCTCATCAATGACGGCGTGCCGATAAAGGCTATTTTCCCGGGACGTTGTTTCAGAAACGAGGCTACGGATGCCTGCCATGAAAACACATTCTTCCAGATGGAAGGCGTTATGGTTGATAAGGACATCTCAATTTCAAACCTTATTTACTTTATGAAGACAATGCTTTCTGAGGTTTTCCGGAAGGATATTAAGGTAAGACTCCGTCCGGGCTTCTTCCCGTTTGTTGAGCCGGGATTTGAGCTTGATATAAGTTGCCTTATCTGTGGCGGTGAGGGTTGCCCCTCGTGTAAGCACAGCGGTTGGCTTGAACTTTGTCCTTGCGGTATGATTCATCCTGAGGTTCTTAAAGCAGGCGGAATTGATCCTGAGAAATACACGGGATTTGCATTCGGCCTGGGACTTACAAGACTTGCAATGATGACATACGGTATTAAAGATATCCGTGACCTTAACAGCGGCAGCCTTAAGGTGCTCACACAGTTTACAGACGACAGAAATTAAGGAAGGAGGGCAAACATTATGTTTTTATCAATGAATTGGATTAGTGATTTTGTCGATCTCTCAGGTCTTGATAAGCTTGATTTGATTCACCGCTTCTCGCTTTCAACAGCAGAGGTGGAAAATGAAATTTTCTTCAAGGGCTCTGACATCAGCGGCATTGTTGTTGCTGAAATCAAAGAGGTTGCAGATCATCCGAAATCAGAAAAATTACATCTTTTAAAGGTTGATATAGGTGAAGCAGAGCTTGTAGATGTTGTTTGCGGTGCACCCAATGTGCGTGTCGGTATGAAAACGGCATTTGCCAAGGTCGGTGCTAAAATCGGTGAGATTGAAATTGCCCCCCGTCCGCTTGCAGGATATATGTCAAACGGTATGTGCTGCTCTGAAAAAGAAATCGGTATCAGCGACGATAACTCCGGCATTATGGATATTGTTGACGAGGTTGCAAACGGTACCGACATCAAAGAGCTTTATGAGGTTGATGACATAATATTTGAGGTTGATAATAAATCTCTTACAAACCGTCCTGATTTATGGGGGCATTACGGTATTGCGCGTGAATTTGCAGCCCTGGCAGGCAGAGAACTGAAGCCGCTTGATGTGACAGACTTGAAACAATATGACAATCTTCCTAAAATTGATATGAAGATTGAAGATCCGCTTTGCCAGCGCTATTCCTGCTTGCAGGTGGAGAATATTCACACAAATGTAAGCCCCGTTAATATGAGAATCCGTCTTTATTATTGCGGAATGAGAGCCATCAATTTTCTGGCAGACCTCACAAACTATCTTATGCTTGAAATGGGACAGCCAATGCACGCTTTTGATTCACGAAAGGTTGAAAAAATCAGAATCAAGAGATTTGACAAGCCTTTCACTTTCCGTACTCTTGACGGTGTTGACCGCAATATCGATGAAAATACTCTTATGATTTGCAACGGTGACAAGCCAGTTGCCATTGCAGGTATTATGGGCGGTCTTGACTCGGAAATCGTTGAGGATACAACAACTCTTACTCTTGAATCCGCGACATTCAATGCGGCATCAACAAGAAAATCAACGGTTCGTCTTGCACACAGAACAGATGCTTCAATGAGATATGAAAAATGTCTGGATCCTGAAATGACGGTGCCTGCTATCGCAAGATTTGTGAAGTTGCTGACGGATACCGACAAAGATGCAAAGGTTGTTTCTTCACTTACCGACGAGTATGCATTCAGATACCCTGAGGTAAAGCTTGACTTTGACAAAGCTTTTATTGACAAATATACAGGTATTGACATCCCGTGCAATACAATTGCGGAAACACTCGTTTCTCTCGGATTCGGTTGCGAGCAGAACGGCGACAGCTTCAGCGTAACTGTTCCGAGCTGGAGAGCGACAAAGGATGTTACCATTAAGGCGGATATTGTTGAAGAAATCACAAGAATTTACGGATATGATAACTTCGATATTCATACCGCAGAAACTCCGCTTTATCCTGTCCGCGAAGCTGTTGAAAAAAGTGTTGAGAACAGAATCAAGGATATTTTGGTTCACCGCTATTCACTTCATGAGCTTCATTCATATGTATGGGCATATACGGATGAATATAAGGCGCTGGAAATCCCCGTTGAAGAAAACATCAGACTTATTGATGCCACAAACCCGAATATTGAGACAATCCGTAAGTCAATTATTCCGACACAGCTCTGTCAGGTTAAGACAAATGTGAACTTCTCATCAGATTTCGGTGTGTTTGAAATCGGCAAGGTTGTAAACGGTCTCAAGGAAGACAGACTCTGCGACGAGCAGAAAAAACTTTGCATTACACTTTTCAGCAAGACAAAGTCTCTTGAAGCTCTCTATGTTGAACTTTCAACAATGCTTTCGGTTCTTGCCGATAACATTAAGCACAAAGCTCTTGTGTTTGCTCCTTGTGAGGCCACTCATGCTTATGAGCATCCGAGAAACCTCAATACCGTTTCCTGTAACGGTACGGTGCTTGGTGAAATCGGTATTGTGCATCCGACCGTTTCTAAGAAAATCGATAAAAAGGCAGCAATCGTCTTTGCGGAAATCGATGTTACTAAATTGGCAGATATTGAAGACGCAGGTATTCACTATGAAGAGCCTTCTCGTTTCCCTGCAATCGATGTTGACCTTTCATTTGTGACAGAAACCTTTGCACCTGTGGGCAAGGCAATTGAAAATGCAAATTGTGAGCTTATCAAGAATGTTCAGGTTACTGATACCTACCGCGATGAAAACGGCAAATCAATAACCGTAAGACTTACCTTCTCTCATCCGGAGAAAACCCTTACAAGAGAAGAAGTTATGGAGGTTGCAAACGGTATTATTGAGGCTCTTGCAAAAGAGAATATAGCACTTAAATCATAATCAAATGACTAACTCTGAGGCGCATCCCGTAAGGAACTGCGCCTCTTTTGTGTCCGTTTTTCTTTCGGCAGACAGTTGTATTTTCCATTTTGTTTTTTTGATAAATTCCTATTGTAATTTCACGACAATTTGTGTATAATATATTTGATTATTATTACGGAGGTGGCGTAATGCTTGATCCTAACAAGACAATTCAGTTTTCATTAAAGGATGAGCGGGAAGAAACAACCCGTCAGATTCTTGTGACAGTTTATGATGCTCTGGTTGAAAAAGGCTATAATCCCATCAATCAGATAGTCGGATATATCCTTTCCGAAGATCCTACTTATATTACAACTCATAATAACGCAAGAAGCCTTATCCGCCGCCTTGACAGAGATGAACTTTTGCAGGACCTTGTAAAAGAATATCTCAAAAACTCTAAAAAGTAATTGAGGTGTTATAATGGCAGAAAAAAATGAGATGCTCACTTATAAAGGTAAGCCGTTGGTAAGATGCGGAAATACTCTTTACTACGGATTTCCGAGTGAGCAGTACGTAATTATGATGCAGATTCTCGCAACAAAACCTGTCGGTGAGGTTGAAGTGGCTTCAAAGGTTTCAATTCAGTTGCTCAATACCGATCCCGATGTAAGTCCGAGAGAGAGAATCGTCAAATCAAGCGAAAAGAAGGGACTTTACGCAGCTCTTGATATTGCGGAGGTCTGGTTAACAAGAGCGTTGGCTAACTGATTATCAGAACGGAGGATGGAAGGGATGCTTTCATCCTCATTTTTTAAGACAAACATTATTTAAGGAGACAGGATATGTATTATACAATGAATATTGCAGGCTGTGAGAGGAATCTGCCCCTTTGTCAGCTTAATGATGAGTTGATGATTGCGGGCTTTGTAATCTTCGGCGATCCGGAAATCACTACTGCCTGTGCAAAGGAATTGCTTGCAAAAGCCCCCGAATATGATTACATAATCACGGCAGAGGCAAAGGGAATTCCTCTTGCTCACGAAATGGCAAGGCTTCAGGGTAACCAAAAATATTTTGTCGCCCGAAAAAAGCCTAAGCTTTATATGTCGGGAGTTTTTGAATCAACGGTCAATTCGATTACAACCGAGGGTGAGCAAAAGCTTTATCTTGACACGGCAGATGCCGAGATTATGAAGGGTAAAAGAATTCTTATTGTGGATGATGTTGTGTCTTTAGGGCAGTCACTTGCCGCTGTTGAAAAGCTCGTTAATGATGCAGGCGGAATAATTTGCGGAAAAATGTTTATTCTGGCTGAGGGCGACGCAGCGAAGCGAGACGATATTATTTTCCTTGAGGAGTTACCGTTGTTTAAAAAGGATGGGTCAAAAATCTGACTCAGGGTGACGTGTTTTGAAAGAGAAAATAAATAATTATTTTAAAAGACTTGTAGCTGTTCCTGCAAAATGGGAACTTGTCTGCTGGTGGTTATTCAGAATAATGATGATCATTGCCTTGATTGATTCAGCCTTCGGCCTCGGAATTGTGAAGGATAAGCCTGATGTTCAGCAGGTATTACAGACCGGGGCAAATCTGGCGGCAATGTTTATATGGGAGATTGGTCAGCTCTTTTCGAGAAAGAGATGGCCGAGATATATCCCCACATATATACAGGATATACTCATTCCGCTTGTGTGGGGTGCATCCTTCGGCGGTGCTTATCTCAACTGGTATTACAGTATAAATTCGTGGGATATTATTCTTCACACGGTTCTCGGCGGATTTGCGGTCATAATGGGATATGAATTGGTTACCGCCATTCAGAAGCGTGACAAAAAGAGCGTACATATGAACGTCGCAGTGCTTTGTGCCCTAGGAATTTCTTTTTTAGGCTGTACATGTTGGGAAGTGTTCGAGTTTACTTTTGACCAGATTGCAGGAGGAGACTCGCAGCATTGGTCAAAGGCGCTTGCTGAGGAGGCGACGCTTCTTTACGGTAATCCTCATCTTGCCGCTCCCAATATAATCCCGGAGCTTGACCCGATGAGATATGCCCTTATAGATACTATGGAGGATACAATCTGTAATGTCGTGGGTGGCTTGCTCGTATATATAGGACTTCGCATAAAGCCGTATAACCACATCGGCAAAAGAAATGTGAATATGATGTTTGAATAAAAAACAAATGAGAGTGAAGATTATTCACTCTCATTTTTTATAATATCCTTTATTGCCTCTCCGGCAATCATCAGCCCCGCAACACTCGGAACAAAGCTGATGCTTGCAGGTGTGCGTTCACCGTCTTTAATCGGTTTTTCTTCCGAATAGAGAACTTTCAGTTTTTTGACACCTGCGGCTTTCAGTTCTCGCCTCATAACGCGGCACAGGGGACAGGTGTCCGTTTTGTAAATGTCTGCAATCTTAAAGGCTGTCGGATTCAGCTTGTTTCCCGTACCCATAGATGCAATAATCGGTATTCCCAATGACTGCGATTTTACGGCAAGGTCAATTTTTGCGGTTACGTTATCAATTGCATCAATTATATAGTCGTATTGGGAAAGATTAAATTCATCTGAGTTTTCGGGTAGATACATTTTGACAACCGGTGTGACGCAACATTCGGGATTTATATCGAGAATGCGCTCTTTAGCAACATCGGCTTTGTTCTTACCGATAGTTGAATGAAGCGCATATAGCTGTCGGTTAATATTTGTTATGTCAACCGTATCCTTGTCAACAACCGTCATTTTACCGATACCGCAACGGGCAAGCGCTTCGGCGGTATAAGAACCGACTCCGCCGAGACCGAAGATTATTATATTAATGTTTTTCAGCTTTTCAAGACTTTCTTTTCCGATAAGTCGCTCGGTTCTTGAAAATTCAAGCATAATGATGGAACCTCTTTCCGCCCCGTCACCAAGGGGATTTGTGAAGCGGATATCGGCATAAATGTCTCAGCCGTCTTCCGCATTTGTTACATTATACACTATTGAATTTTTTCCATCAATAGTGTATAATATTTTTTTGGAAATTTATATTTTAAGGATGATATTATGAAACTCGGTATCGTTGGTTTACCCAATGTCGGTAAAAGCACACTTTTTAATGCTATAACAAACGCAGGTGCTCAGTCTGCAAACTATGCTTTTTGCACAATTGAGCCCAATGTAGGCGTAGTTGCCGTACCCGATTACAGAATTGATAAGCTTGCGGAAATGTATAATCCTGCAAAAATTACTCCTGCTACTATTGAATTTGTGGATATAGCCGGTCTTGTTAAGGGCGCTTCAAAGGGAGAGGGTCTCGGAAATAAATTCCTGTCCCATATCCGTGAGGTCGATGCGATTATTCATGTTGTTCGTTGCTTTGATAATGATGATATTATACACGTTGAGGGCAGTATCAATCCGCAGCGCGATATTGAAACCATCAACCTTGAGCTTATTCTTTCCGACCTGGAAATTCTTGACAGAAGAATAACAAAAAGCGAAAAAGAATTAAAGGGCGATAAATCGCTTCAGAAAGAGGTGGATTTTCTGAAGCGTCTGCGCTCAGAGCTTGAAAACGGCATTAATGCACGCGCAGTGGAAATGGATGATGATGAGAGAGAAATCCTTTCAACAATCGCACTTCTTTCATCAAAACCCGTGATATATGCATGCAATATGAGTGAAGAAGATTTTGCAAATGATATCAGAGAAAATGCACGGTATAAAGCGGTTTGCAGTCTTGCAGAAGCAGAGGGTGCCGAGTCTTTACCGATTTGTGCAGAGCTTGAAGCACAGATTGCGGAGCTCGATAAAGAGGAGAAGGAAATGTTCCTTGCAGATTTGGGAATAGAGCAGGGCGGTCTGGATCTTCTCATTCAGCGTTCATATAATCTTTTAGGACTTATATCATACCTTACGGCAGGTCAACCTGAGGTACGCGCATGGACAATCAAGAAGGGCACAAAAGCACCTCAGGCTGCAGGTAAAATCCATACTGATTTTGAGCGTGGATTTATTCGTGCAGAGGTTATCCATTTTGACGACCTTATGGCATGCGGTACAATGCAGACGGCTAAGGAAAAAGGTCTTGTTCGTTCCGAAGGCAAGGAATATGTTATGAAGGACGGAGATATTGTTCTTTTCCGCTTCAACGTATGATTTCAAACGAATAAAATTAAAGCGGAAACATCCTTTCGGCATATCTGCATAAGGCAGTATTTAAAGTAATGCACCAAACTGTGCCGAAATTAAGTTTGCCCAATTTATCACAACTTCACAAAAAATGCTACCCGAAAAAGAATTGGTTTTGTTCTTCTTCGGGTGGTTTTGTCTTATAAATTAACAAGCAGAGGGTTTGTGCGGAAAATTCCGTCTGTCATACCGAAACATTTCCTTATTAGGTCTGTCAATCGTGGTGTTACCGTTTTTTATTTGAGATATTTTATAATACTTTCCGCTATAATTTCATATGCGCCCGCATTGACGTGCAGACCGTCGTATGTGAATTCTCTTTTAAGCATACCGTCATCGTCAGAAAGCTTGTCGGTAAGGTCAAGCCAGATGCATCCGTATTTTTTACACAGGTTTCGATATTCACGGTTCAGCTCTTTAATTTTATTGTTGTTACGCTTTTCATGCCGATCGCGCATATTTTCGTTTATAGGATAGACCGCCTGGAATATAAAGTTGATTCCGGGGCAGGCCTTTTTGCTGTTATTTATTATGCTTTCAACATTGCAAAGTGTCATTTCAAGAGGCAGACCTCTTCCGATATCATTGGTGCCGATAAGCAGGACGAGATTTTTCGGCTTGATGCACAATACATTTTCCTCAAGTCTTTCAAGCAGTCTGTCAGTAGTGTCACCGCTTATACCTCTGTTATAAACTGCCTGACCGGACTTTGCGGAAAAGTCATAAAACAGCTCATACCAATTAAAAAAATCTGTGATGGAGTCGCCCAGAAGTACGGTCTGATTACACAATGCAAATTTTTTATTAAGACGGGTATAATTATTTTTTTTATTATTTTTTTCACGGTCATATTCCGTGATTTTCGAGTAATCCTTTTTAAACAGCATATTATAATAAGCCTCTATTCATTGAGAAAATCTCTTTTCATAACACACTCTTCAAAGAATGTGCTTGCAGTTTCCATAACCGATAAATCTTCTTTGGTGATAAGGGAATAATCAATGTTCTGATAAATTTCATATGCCTCGGGAGAATTTTCACCGAGAGCGGCAATTCTCGCAAAGGTGTCATTCATATACTGCTCGGCATCCTTGGCAAGATAGACATTGTGGTATTTTGTCTCATAAAGCACTGTTCTGGCATTCGGATTATTCTCAATTTTACTTTTTTTACCAACAGGACTGTTCTTTAACGTGACCTGCATATCGTTTCCGCCGTGCATTACAAGAGTGGGAATACTGTTGCTGTTTATAGTGTCGCAGGAGCGAAGAATACCTGCTCTGCCGAAACGGATAAGATTAAGAATGTCAAAGAATGGGCTGAGAACAGATAAATTGAGCTTGGTTTTGGACTTTGCGATGTCACGGATAAGCTTATTCATTGAATTAAAGGGAGAAAAAGCCACGATACCCTTTATCTCGGTGTCGGGCAACAATGCCGCCACATTGCATACACTGTAAGCCCCCCAGGAATGACCCGCAAGAAGAAGCGGCATATCCTTTAAGTCTTCTCTTGAAGCGACAAATTCAATTGCATGTCTGAGGTCAATTATGCCCTGTGCAAAGCCGTTGAGCTTTTCGCCTTCAGAACTGCAGGTTCCCGTGTTATCGTAGGCAAGAACAATATATCCCTTTTGTGCAAAATAATTGATTTCGGTTGTATAGGCAAGATGGCCCGCACCCATACCGTGTGAAAAAACTATAACAGCCTTATATGAATCAGCCTTTGCACCGGTGTAGAGAAAGCCGCTAAGAGTCTGACCTTTGTCAGACTTGAAACTGACAGGTCTTGCATTGAGATTGTCAAAATTTTTAGCCTTGAGATATTTCAGATTGTCGTTTCCTTCGCATCTTCCGGAAAATCCTGCACTGTTCATAATTGCATTGGCAATTGCAAAAAGAACAACACATATAACTGCAAATGCCGCTAAAAAATAAATCATAATATCTTCCTTTTTCCCTTTATTGATTTTTATTTTACCATAATGACAGAATTTTGCAACATTTTTGTTGCGGGAGCAAGGATATTATTGTATAATTATAAAAAGAGGTGAGATGAAATGGAGTGTTTTCGTCAACTTAAAATTATCAGAAAAGCCAATAAGTTAAGCCAGCAACAGCTTGCGGACATTCTGGGTATTTCCCGTTCAACATATTGCAGCTATGAAACGGGCAGACGCTCTCCGGATGTGGATACGATTGTCAGATTGGCTGAATTTTACAGAATACCGCTCAATGATTTTTTATTGACAATTCAGGATAAAGAGGTTGCAGAAAATAATTCCTATGACAATCCGGACGATGTCAGATTTTTATCTCAGCTCAACCGTAAGGAGATTGAGCTTATCTGTAAATACCGAGTGATGAGCGAAGAAGAAAAGGCAGAACTGCTTAAATTTATAAACGATAAAAACGATGAATAAAGAGTTTTCCCGAGGCTTTTGCTTCGGGATGCTTTTTTGTTAGCCGTATTGACTATTATGCTAATTTTATGGTAAAATAATATAATAAACCGAAAAGGAAAAAATATATGAAAATTAACAATTATAATATGACTTCATCACTCGAGGATTATCTTGAGGCGGTATTTGTCATATCAAAACAGAAAAGCAGTGTTAGACTTACTGATATAGCGGAATATCTCGGTGTTTCAAAGCCCAGCGTAAACCGTGCGGTCAATACGTTGACACAGAACGGATTTCTTGAGCACGAAACATATGGCGATATCGTCATAACTCCTCAGGGCGAAAGCTATGCGGCAAATGTGCTGAGACGACACAAGCTTATTAAACTTTTTCTTATCGAAACTCTCGGAGTCGATGAAAAAACAGCCGAGAATGATGCGTGCCAGATGGAGCATGTTATGAGTGCAAGCACAATAGATAAGTTGTATGAATATCTTGAAAGGCAGGGCTGAACAGTGTTCAAGGTAGCTGTAATAGGCGGAGGTGCATCAGGTCTTGCCTGCGCTATTGAACTTATGCACACGGTAAAAAACAAAGATGAAATAAAATTGACGGTTTTCGAGAAGCTTCCGCGTGTCGGCAAAAAAATTCTTGTAACAGGTAACGGCAGATGCAATCTTACAAATATGAATGCCGCTGTTAAGGGTTACAGAGGTGATGCGGAATTTGCAAAATCTGCTCTGAACAGATACACACCTGAAAGCAACATCCGTTTTTTCAATGAGATGGGACTTTATACAAGAACGGAAGATGAGGGCAGAGTGTATCCGCTGTCCAATCAGGCCGCATCCGTGCTTGATGCACTAAGATTTGAGTGTGCAAGACTCGGTGTCGAGCTTGTCTGTGATTATCAGGCAGTTCATCTCAAGTCCGTTTTTAACGGAGTAGTGAATAAGCTTGTCATCAATAACCGCGACCGCTTTGATTATGTTGTTGTTGCATCGGGCGGAAAAGCTGCCAAGGTTCACGGAACAGACGGTGATTCGTACGAGCTTCTTCGTATGATGGGACATAAAATTATTTCGCCTGCTCCTGCTCTTGTGTCCCTTAACTGCGAAAACTTTACAAAGGCGCTCAAGGGTGTGAGAGCCGTATGCAAAATGGAGCTTATAACTGACGGAAAAAAGGTTCTCGAAAATTACGGTGAAGTTCAGTTTACCGATTACGGACTTTCTGGAATTCCGATTATGCAGCTGTCACGCTTTGTTTCGGTTTCACCTTCGGAAAATATTTATATTTACCTTGATACTGTTCCCGATTTTTCCTATCAACAAATCTGTGATTATCTGTTTTCACGACGTGAAATTGATACGGGACTGTGTGAAAATATGCTCGGAGGAATAATGAATAAGCAACTCTGCATATCATTTATGAAAGAGTGTAATATTGCCCCCAATTTCAGAGTTAACGAGCTCAAAGACGATCAGCTGTATATGTTGGCAAAAATTCTCAAATGCTGGAAAATCAAGATAAAAACGGCAAGAGGATTTGATTTTGCCCAGGTGACCGCCGGCGGTGCGGACTGCTCACAGTTTAACCCCGGAACAATGGAGTCCTTGCTCGTGAAAAACCTTTTTTGCTGCGGCGAGGCTTTGAATATTGACGGTGACTGCGGCGGATATAATCTTCAGTGGGCGTGGAGCTCGGGAAGAACGGCAGGATATACCATAGGTGAGAGGATAAACAATGCTCAGAATCAGTGAAATTAAACTTGACCTTGACTGTGATTTTCACGATATTGAAGATGAAGCAGCCAAAATCTTAAAAATAAATAAGAACAGACTTTTAAAGACCGAAATTTTCAAAAAGAGTGTAGATTGCCGTAAGGGCGAGGTGCGATTTGTTTTTACCGTGGACGTTATTGTTGACGGTGATGAGGATCGGATAATTGCAAAGCTTAATAATAGCCGTATATCAAAAAGTGCGAAATATGAATATGTTATTCCGCAATCCGCACGAAAAAGCACTCTTCCGCCGGTTGTTGCGGGCTTTGGTCCTGCGGGAATGTTTGCGGCACTCATACTTGCCAGAAGCGGTCATTGCCCCATTGTGGTTGAACGTGGCAAGGATGTGGATTCAAGAACGGCAGATGTAAATAACTTCTGGACAAACCGTATCCTTGACGAAAACTCAAATATTCAGTACGGTGAAGGCGGTGCAGGAACATTTTCTGACGGCAAGCTCACCACTGGAATTAAAGACAGCCGTTGCAGATTTATATTTGAAGAATTCGTCAGACACGGCGCTCCGGATGATATACTCATCAATGCCAAGCCACATATCGGCACGGATAAGCTGAAATCAACAGTTAAAAGTATCCGAGAGGAGATAATATCTCTCGGGGGAACGGTGCTTTTTGAAACACGGTTAACAAATATCATTGTTGCCAATAATTTTATTCACGGTGTTACCGTGCAGGATAAATTCGGCAGAGAACACGATATCGAAACGGATGCACTGATTTTATCAGTAGGTCACTCAGCAAGGGATACCGTTGAAATGCTCTACGGCAAGGGCATAAATATGATGCAGAAGCCGTTTTCGGTGGGAGCCAGAATAGAGCATCCCCAGGAATTTATAAATACCGTGCAGTACGGTGAGTATAAGAATCACCCGAGTCTTAAGGCGGCCGACTATAAACTTGCCTGCCATCCTCCGCACGGAAGAGGAGCATATACCTTTTGTATGTGTCCGGGCGGTACCGTAGTGTGTGCATCATCGGAAAAGGGCGGTATGGTCACAAACGGTATGAGCGAGTATGCAAGAGACAAAGAAAATGCAAATTCCGCAATTCTTGTCGGCATTGAGCCGGTGGATTTTCCGAGTGAACATCCTCTTTCGGGATTTTCTCTTCAAAGAGAGATCGAACAAAAAGCATTCTTACTCGGCGGAGAAGATTATACTGCTCCGGCTACGCTGGTCGGAGATTTTATCAAGGGGCAAAAATCCTCAAGGCTCGGTGCGGTGAAGCCCTCCTTCCCGACGGGTGTGGTCGCAGACGACATCAGCCGCGTTCTGCCCGAAAAGGTTGTTAATACAATGCGAGATGCTCTGCTTCAGATGGACAAAAAGCTTAAGGGCTTTGCAATGGAGGATGCGGTGCTGACTGCTCCCGAAACAAGAAGCTCATCACCTGTCAGAATAATACGCGACGAGTTTTTTCAGACTAATATCCGTGGACTCTATCCTTGCGGTGAGGGTGCAGGATATGCCGGAGGTATAGTTTCTGCAGGAGTGGACGGTGTCAGATGTGCTGAAGCAGTTCTCTCGGACGAGTGTTAACAGCTATTTAATAAAGATGTAACTAAACTGTAATTTGACAAAGGAAAATCCTGTTGTTATATTATAATGTGGAAATATATTGTTGACGAAAGGGGACAGTATTATGAATTATGATAATCTTTGTATGAGCTGTATGAATGAGTTATATGGCGAAAAACAATGTCCCAAATGCGGATATTATGTTGATTCACCGCAAATTTCACCTTTTCTCCCTGTGAAAACACCTATCGGCGGAAAATATATTGTAGGAAAAGTGATTTCATCAAACAGCGAGGGTGTATCATATATCGCCTATGATGTTGACAGACATTCGCCTGTTGTAATAAGGGAATTCCTCCCGGAAAAGCTTATTGACAGACGCTCCGGAGAAACACAGGTCACCGTGAGAGAACCGTATAAAGAGTTATATTATGATCTTATGGGAAAATTCCTTGACCTTTGGAGAAATCTTGCGAGAATCAGAGGCTTTTCGGCTCTGATACCTGTAATCGATATTGTTGAAGAGAACAATACGGCTTATGCGGTAAGTGAGCATATCGAAAGTCTGCCGTTAAGAGAATTTTTACTTCGCAGCAAAACGGGATATCTTAATTGGGAAAAAGCAAAGCAACTCTTTATGCCCGTTTTATCTCTGCTTGCAAATCTTCATAAAATGGGAATTGTGCATAACGGTATCAGTCCCGATACCATGCTTATCGGACGCGACGGTAAGCTTCGTCTTTCAGGGTTTTCAATAAGCGAAGCACGATTTGAGGGCTCACCGCTTACTCCCGAACTTTATGAGGGGTACACCCCGGTTGAACAGTACGGATATAATCTTGAAAGCGGTGCCTGGTCAGATGTTTATGCGTTCTGTGCTGTTGTTTACAGAGCACTTGTAGGAAGCGTTCCCCAGGATGCAGTTTCACGTTCTTCAAGCGACAAGCTGATTATCCCTGCCCGATATGCCGAAATCATTCCGGTTTACGTAATTAATGCGTTGATGAACGGCTTGCAGGTTGACCCGACTGACAGAACAAAAGATGTTGAAACCCTGCGCGAAGAGCTTTCCGCAACACCGTCAAATGTTGTTTCATCATATTCGGGCGTCAATGTTCCTGCTGATGAAAAAAAAGAAGCTCCCGTGCTTGTGATTGATGATGATGACTCACCGGGAAGAACAATACTTAAAACATTTCTGATTATTGTCGGTGTAGGGCTTCTAGCGTTTGCCGGCTGGTTTATTGCTGATAAGGTTTCACAGGCATCGCAAAATCAACCGGACGGACAAATAAACAATAACGTAGAAACCGTTGAGGTGCCAAACTTTGTAAACAGTTCATATGACCTTATCGCATCAAACCCTGTCCAGAACGAGAGGTTCACAATAAAGTCCGTGACAGAATACAGCGTTGATGTTGAAAAAGGATATATCATTTCACAAAGTATAGATCCGGGTAAAATGGTTGAAAAAGGATCGGAGATAACCTTCGTCGTAAGTAAAGGACCTGAATATGTGCTTATTCCTCCCGTCAAAGAGCTTGATGCCGAGGTAGCAAAAGCACAGCTCGAGGAACTCGGATTCCAGGTCAAAATTATTGAAAAGACTAACGACGGCGATTATCCTGCAAACACCGTGGCAGAAGTGACACCCGGAGAGGGAACGAGTCAATATAAGGGTAGCGAAGTGTATCTTTCAATATGGGGAGAAGTGCCTGATAACGGACTCGGCTGGTTTGATGATGATACGGGTGATGATATAATTCCCGGAATTGACTTTGACGGCCTTTTCGGATGGTTAGGATAAATAAAAAAAGAGGTATCACTGATACCTCTTTTTTTATATCCGGATTATGAAATTGTAATGCAGTCTTTTGCTTCGACTATGACACCGTTGACGGTAACGGTGCTGTCGGTATAGTTGACATATACCTTTATGCTGTTGTCATATTCCGTACAATAAACACCGTCCTGAATCTGATAGTGAGAGGTCATCCGAGCATCTCGCAGTGCGGATAATGCCATGTCCGCCTTGATGTAGTATGAAACCATATCGTTAATATTTTTATCGTAATAGAATTTTTCGTCGGTTTCCTCATTATATCCCGTGCAATACCAATATGCACCGGGCAGACAACCGTATTCTACTGATTTCAGAAAAGCGGTTTTTGTATCGTCTGCAGTGTTAAGGCCTGATGCGGAGTATTCATAAATTCCGTGTAACAGCATTTGCACAAAGGGGATTGCACGGTATGCCTCGCTCTCTTCACGGGAGACAGCGGATACGGGAATTTCCGTAATGACATCCGCATTTTTGACGGCATAGAAATTTCCGGTATCAATCATCAACATTTTTGATGCTGAAAGAACAGGTACCTGTGAAGCAATTTCACGGTGAGCCGCATATTCCGGGTATGATTTGCGGGAGTAGTCAGAGTATAGGTCAACACCGATATCGTTGAGTGCGTATCCGTCAAAATCAACATTTTCCGAGTAACGCAGAATCTGCTCAACCCTTTTTTCGAGATTACTGATTTTAAGCCGTGTCTGTGCTGATGTGGGCTCGGGGAAGCTTTCTCCGGGCTCCAGACGGATAATCTCTCCGTCCGAGGAAACAGCTCCGTTAAGGCTGTATTTTACGGTCAGAATATCCGTGTCAATAAATAATGCGAATTTCTGACTGTTAAGATATGAATACAGCTCGTTAAATTCCTTTTTCGTCCCGAGAGCTTTCTTGAAATCGTCAAATTTGTCCGAGCTTCCGTTGTTTGCACCGTTGTATAAACCGTTGTATCTCAGATATGCATTGTTTACGCCCTTGGCTTTTAATAAGCTCATAAGCGAAAGTGCCTGGCTGTATCCCGAAAGAACGGTGTACTTGTTATTTTCGTTTCTGTAACCGCCCTGCAGAGTGATTATCATAGGCAGATGTCCTGCTTCGGTATCCACGGATTTTGTTGAAAGAATGTTGTTCCTTATGAGATTTTCACGGCAGGCAGTTGCCATACCCGAATATGTGGCAGATTTACCCGAAAGAAAACGGTAGCACAGTTTTATCTCATTTTTATATTCATTTTTCACATTAAATTCGGCATTTACACAGTTAAGAGATGTCTCACCGTTGCGATGTGCATTGATAACGGCTATTGAATCTCCCTGTTCGATTATACACAGAAAAGCATTTTCGCCGTGCTTCATACCAAAAGCTCCGAGAAGACACTGTCCGTTTTTATAAACGGGGAGTGACAGTGGTCTGAAATCCTCGTCCGGTGTCCCGGTTTTAATTATTGCGCCGCTTCCGTCAGGAACAAAAATATAATCCTCACTTCCGCTTACTTCATATGCACCGAAGTTATTAAGCAATTTAATACTTTCAAGCTTTATGCTTTCGGGAAGAATTACGCTGTTCATACTGACGTTTACATAAAATGAACCGTCGCTCAAGGTGTAAAGAATCGTAATATCAGCTCGGATTGTATCGGCAGAGACATCTCCAACGGCTTTGTTGCCCGTTTCTTTGTCAAGGGCAAGTGAGTATGTGACCGCAATACCGTCAACCGAAGACGTGTATGTGAAATTACCGTGTGCCACAGAATTATCTTGCGAATTGAGGATATACGCTTTTCCCGAACTATCAGAAAGAGTTACCTCCAGTGCATAACTTGTGATTTCTTTTTCCACGCTGTCAGAGGGGAGAGTTGTCCACAAAAATCCGGAGTTCTTGTCGCGTATGGCAGCAGTTGCCGTCTCTTTGTCAAAAAGAAGCTCAATAAGACCCGAAGACGAGACAACGGAGTAGTCACTTGCCTCTGCTCTGTGATACGCTCTGTCCGAAAAATCGGGTAAAACATATTCAGCGATTGGCGGAACAGAATTTCCGCAGGATGTAAAAATCAGCGAAATCAGACAGATTACGGCAGTTATTTTTGATATTCCATTATATTTGTTCATAAGCTGACACCTGCACAAAAAAATTATGACAGAATAAGTTTTCTTTATTCTATCATAATTAAACGAAAATATCAAATTTTTCAGCCGGTAAGCTTTCTCCGCATCTCTTCAAGTATTATTTTCTCTCTGCGTGATACCTGAACCTGAGAAATTCCGAGTATTTCAGCCGTCTTGCTCTGCGTCATTCCGTCAAAAAAACGCAGGGTTATCAACTTGCGGTCACGCTCTTTGAGAGTCATCATTATCTGATTTACACAAAGACGGTTGTCAATCGGTGTGTAATCGTCCTGTGCGGGAATATCAATCTGACCTTCATCGTCATCCTCGGCTGTCAGTGATTTGACCGGCTGTAAGACGCAAAGTAACTGTGCTGTCTCATATATGCTTAGGTTTACCATCTCTGCAAGCTGAGATACTGTGGGCTCAATACCGTTTTCTTTTTCGTATTTTTCCTTCAGAAACAGCAAGGACCGTGCCTGATCCTTCAGGCTACGGCTTATTTTGACAGCTCCTCCGTCGCGAAATATTTTTTTTATTTCTCCGAGAATTGACGGAACTGCGTATGTTGAAAAGGCAAATCCAAGGCTTTTATCGTATCTGTCGGCGGCTTTAATCAGCCCGATGCATCCTGCAGAGTATAAATCCTCATAATCTACACCTTTACCGATAAACCGCGAGGCGCAACTGCCTACAAGGCCAAGATTATTCAGAATGAGTTCATCTCTCGTCATTTTATACGACCCTGAATTTGCTTGCAAAGAGTTACCGTTGTGCCTTTGTTTACGGCAGAACGTACCGTCATTTTATCGGTAAAGCTTTCCATAACCGAAAAACCGAGTCCTGCTCTGTCTCCGCCTAAGGTGGTAAAAAGCGGTTCTCTTGCCTTTTTGATATCGCTGATACCGCACCCCTTGTCGCGAACGGAAACAACAACTCTTCCGTCATGATGAATTTTAACAGATATGTATATTTTTCCGAGACTGTTGCGATAGCCGTGAACAATGCTGTTCGTAACGGCCTCGCTTACGGCTGTTTTTATATCGTTTATCTCCTCAACCGTAGGATCAAGCTGAGCCGTAAATGCAGCTACAACCGCTCTTGAAAAGCTTTCGTTTACAGAACGGCTGTCAATTGTCATTTTGAATTCGTTTATTACCATTTTTTCTTCCTCCTTTTTGAATAACGGCAATTCTGTCGAGCCCGGCAAGTCGCATAACCCGGTATGAATTGTCGGAAAGTCCCGTGATGCGGAGCTCACCGCCCAACTCATTCAGCAGCTTGTATCTGCCCATTACCAAACCGATTCCCGAACTGTCCATAAAGGTGACGTCTGAAAAGTCAAGAATAACCGTTTTGGGACGGCATATTTCAATCTTTTCGTCCGTTTGTATTCTTATGGGGAGAGCGGTGTGGTGGTCGATTTCTCCCTCCAGTCTGCAATACAGAACGTCATCGTCAAAATCAATCTGTACGCTCATAAATAAAACTCCTTTTTTGATTTTATTCTAAACCCGTACAGATGAGAAAAATGTCGTAATAAGTACTCGTTATGTGATGTTCTATACTATTTCCACATCCGTGTAATAGTGCTTCAGAATTTCTTCATATGTAAAACCCTGCCTTGCCATCTGGTCTGCACCGTATTGACTCATACCCGCACCGTGACCGTATCCGTTTACAGAAAACGTGAATTTGCCATCGCTGTGTTTACAGTCAAACGTACTGCTCTTCAGAGAAAAAATACTTCTTATTTCAGTTCCCTTGATTTCCTTGCCGCATATTTTAAGGGATTTCACCATGCCCGTATCTGTCAGGGAAATATCTGATATCCATTTTTCAGCATCGTTGCTGAAGTCTATACCGTATTTGTCCAGTTTTTCGCAGAATTCCTTTTCCGTCACGGTAACCTCCGAGTGATAGGCAGGGGAGAGCTTGTCACCCACACTCTGTACGGAAACGAGATACGGATAGTTTCCTCCCCAGACATCGCCGGCATTTTCCGTCTTTCCGTTGGAGATTGCGTGGAACACAGCGTTGATATATTCTCCGTTATACTGAATTGTCAGATCAATTACCTCATTGACACATTTTTCTGTCTTTTTGCTGTATGCTTCGTAATTTTTACCCCATTTTTCTTTTCTCTCATCTTCGCTAAGAAATGCCTGGTGCGAAGCACTGCTGTCAGATATGTCTGCCCCGTTCAAGTCGTCGGAACGGTTTTCTTTTACATACAGTAACAGTGTATGCGAAGCAATTATCTGTGCTTTAAGTGCTTCCTCGTGATAAGCGGGATTCATCTCGGCAGCAACAACTCCCGTAAGATATTCCTCAAGGCTCATTTCCGTAATATTTTCACTGCTTGCATTCATAACTTTTACGGTAGCGTGTTTGACTTCGCTGACAGGCTCTTCATATTCTGCTTCTTCACCAAGCAATTCCCGTGAAATTACGTCGGGTGCTTTTTCAACGGCAAAAAGCGGAAGCAAAATCATTGCCACAGCAAGAAAAAAACAGATGAGTGAATAACTTTTCATTTTTATCTCTCCCTTTTGTTGACTTTAATCCTTATTTGTTATAAAATATATAATGTATATTTATATTATTTTGGATACATATCGAAATTTTTCTACAAGGAGGTAATTTAATGGCAGAATATATTTCAAGTATCTCCAATGAGGCTCTTTCAACTTTATGCGAGGAGCTTCGTAAAAATAACTATATAAACCCGGATTATTACAACAGATTTGAAGTAAAACGCGGTTTGCGAAATTATGACGGCACAGGTGTGCTTGCAGGTCTCACAAGAGTTTGCTCCGTTGAAGGATATTATATGGATGACGGTGAAAAGGTTCCGAAAAGCGGTCGTCTTATTTACCGCGGAATAAATATGAACGATATTGTGGAAAACTGTGAGAAAGAGGACCGCTTCGGATTTGAAGAGGTGGTATGGCTTCTTTTGTTCGGAGCACTTCCCACCAAAAAACAGCTTGCCTGGTTTACCGATCTTCTTGCCGAATGTCGCGATCTTCCCGAAGATTTCATTGAGGATATGATTATGAAAGCTCCGTCGCCCGATGTTATGAACAAGGCGGCACGAAGCGTTCTTGCATTATATTCATACGATCCCAATCCCGATGATACATCACCCGAAAATGTCTTGCGCCAGTGCATTCAGCTCATTGCACAGATGCCCGTTATTATGACGAGTGCGTATCAGGTTAAGCGTCGCGTATATGATAAAAAGAGTATGTACTTCCACCACAGTAAAAAAGGTCTCGGAACGGCCGAGAGCATTCTCCGTTCAATCAGACCGGACAAAAAGTTCACCGATGAAGAGGCAAAGCTTCTTGATATTTGTATGATTCTTCATGCTGAACACGGCGGCGGTAATAACTCAACATTTACTACACGCTGTATTACGTCAAGCGGAACAGATACATATGCCGCTATGGCAGCAGGCATCGGGTCTCTTAAAGGACCGCGTCACGGCGGTGCCAACATCAAGGTTTTCAAAATGATGGAAAATATGAAGGAAAATATCAGCGATATTACCGATGAGGGGCAGGTTGCCGACTATATTGTAAAAATAATGAATAAGCAGGCAAATGACGGATCGGGTCTGGTTTACGGTATGGGCCACGCTGTTTATACCCTTTCTGATCCCCGTGCTGTCATACTTCGCCGTTATGCTGAGCAATTCTCTAAGGAGCAGGGCAGAGAAGATGAGTTTAAGCTGCTTAATCTCGTTGAAAAGCTGACTCCGGAGCTTTTTGCAAAATACAGAGGCAACAATAAAAAAATCTGTGCCAATGTGGACCTTTATTCAGGGCTTGTATATGATATGCTCGGAATTCCGCAGGACCTTTTCACTCCCCTGTTTATGGCAGCAAGAATGGCAGGTTGGTCAGCACACAGAATTGAAGAGATTACAAACGGCGGAAGAATTATACGACCGGCATATAAAAATGTCACAATTCCGAGAGCGTATGTTCCCATGTCTGAAAGAATTATCCGTACAGACGCAATACAGAAGGAATACATTCCGATTGAAGAAAGGTAAGTATCTCTATGAAAATTACAGGAAAGTTCAAAAAAATAAATCCTTTACTTCCGTTATATATCATCGCGGTGTTACTCGTTGCGGCAATTCCCTTGAGAACATATCAGCTTCTTTTCATCACTGAATATGATACGGGCTTCTATAAGAGCGTCGACTGGTCAGTTTATGCTCTTTACGGTGTTGCGATTGTTGTGATATTGGTATCGGCAATACTTGTCAATCTTGCAAAGAGTGTTCCGTCATCAAAAGATGAAATACGCAAGAAAAACGCTTTTTTAGGTGTTTGCACAATACTTTTTGCCATAGGAATCCTTGTCGATGTCATTATGGCTTTTTCGTCTATTCTTTTAAAGGATACAACGGGAACGGTTGAGGGCATGGCTTCTCAGGAAAACATAGTTCCGTTGCTTTTAGAGGCTGTTGCCGGTGTGCTTTCGGCAATTTATATGATGATGTTCGGAATTTCCCATTTTGACGGCAGAACGACATATTCGCAGTACAGATTTCTTGCACTTACTCCTCTTGTATGGTCAATCTTCAGGATAATAGTTAGATTTTTGAGAAAAATATCTTATGTAAATATTGCAGATCTTATGCTTGAATTGTTTATTCTCGCGTCAATGATGATTTTCCTCCTTGCTTTTGCAAGAATTTCCTCGGGACTTTCAAATGAAAGGTCGATGCGTTCACTTTTTGCGGCAGGATATATCTGCATTTTCTTCTGTCTGGTCACCAATATTCCGAGATTGATTATCGGTATAACGGGAAACAGCGCTTATCTTCCGGATGAATATCCGCTTTCCGTCGCTGACATCACTTTTGCACTCTTTGCGGTTGCTTATATAGTAAATGCAATGAAAAAAGCAACTCTTAACGATTATACGGAATTTCATTCTGATGAAAAAAGCGATAAATAAATTCTGAACAAGAGGGCTTGTTTTTAAAATGGTTTTTCTTAATAATGTGATGACCGCGTTTACGCAGGTTGTAATACTTTTTCTTGTCGCTATGGTTGGCTTTGTATGTCACAAGGCGGGAATTTATACCGAAAAGGCGTCAAGGCTTACAACTGACCTGCTTTTCTATATTGTTGCTCCTGCAATAATCATCCGTTCATTCTGCGGTATGGAGTATAATCCGTCGGCACTTAAAGGTTTATTGATGGCTCTTCTCGGAGGGATCTTTCTTCACCTGGTGGGAATGGTTATCGTGCCGTTTTTGTTCAATAAAGGCGACAAGGATACAGCCTGTATTTTTAAATATGCCTGCGTTTACGGAAATGTAGGATATATGGCATTGCCTTTGGCTCAGGCCGTTCTCGGTGATGAGGGTGTGTTCTACTGCTCGGTCATTCTTGTGCCGTTCAACATTCTCTCCTTCACTCACGGTGTCGGTCTTATGCAAAGCGGATCGGAAAAGTCAAAGCTTAACATCAAAAAACTCATTGTTAATCCCGGTGTCATAGGTGTTGCTCTCGGATTACCGTTATTTTTGTTGCAGATAAAACTGCCTGAAATAATTTACGCTCCGATATCATATATAGCAGATCTTAACACACCGCTCGCAATGGTTATGTTCGGAACTTATCTGGCTTCAGCTGACTGGAAAACGCTGTTTTCGGATAAAAGAATATTCGGCTCAGCTCTCGTTAAGGTCATTATTGTTCCGTTAGTTACAATATTCGGATTAAAGCTTTTCGGATACGGCGGAACGCTTCTTACCGCTTGCGTTCTCAGTGCATCTGCACCGACGGCGAGCAATACCGTTATGTTCTCGGCAAAATATAATCGCGATACAGCTCTTGCATCAAAGGTTACGGCATTCATCAGCGTGCTTTCCATTCTGACGATGCCCGTGATGATAGCAATAGCTCAATTACTTGAATAATAATAAAAGGAGTGATTTTTTTGAAACTGATCGTTGCAATAATCAATAATGATGATGCGAATACCGTGATGACAAATCTGACAAAAGCAGGTTATTCAGCTACAAAGCTGAACACGTCGGGCGGTTTTCTCCGTGCAGGGAATATAACTCTGCTTATCGGTGTGGAAAAGTTTAAGGTTGACGATGTGCTTGATATTATCGGAAAGTACAGCAGCCAGAGAAAGAAAATCACACCTGTTAACACTACATATATCGGGGAATCAATGCTCTCGTCAATGCCCGTCGAAATTACCGTGGGCGGAGCGACAATTTTTGTTCTCGATGTTGAACAGTTTTATAAGATATGACAATGAATTTACAAGAAAAAACAGAACAACTGTATAACAGCATTTCGTCTATGATATCTCACGGGAATTTCCCTCACGGTGTTCTTATTGAATGTCAGAGCAGTGCGGAGGGGGAGGCACTTGCCAAACATATCGCCTCATCTCTTGTATGCAGCGGAAATATAAAACCCTGCGGTGTTTGTTCCGATTGTGTCAAGTCACAGAGTTCGGGACATCCCGACATATTTGAAACGGACGGAATACGCGGAAAAAGCAAGAGCTTTACCGTTGACGCTGTCAGAGAAATAAGAGATGATGCTTTTGTTGTTCCCAATGAGAGCGATAAAAAAATATATATTCTGAAAAATGCTCATAATATGAATGAGCAGGCTCAGAATGCCATACTTAAAATTCTTGAAGAGCCTCCGTCATATGTATATTTTATTATCGTTACGGAGTCCAGAAGTATGATGCTTGAAACCGTGCTTTCAAGAGTACAGATTTTTTCATTGGTCAGTGAAGACAATCAGTTGACGGAAAAAGAGACTCAGGCGGTCAGAAATATGGTTACGGCACTCCTTAATGTCAATGAGTTGGCATTAATGGAGCAAACGGCAGTGTTCGTTAAAAATAATCAGTTCGCAAAAACAGTTATCACGCTTCTTTCTGAGGTTTTTCGTGATGCTCTTGTGAAAAAAAGCGGCTTTCAGCGAGAGTTTTCTTTCCCGGAGGAAACGAATAAGCTTTACTCAGGGCTTACAGCTAAATCACTTATGCAACTGATTGAGGCTTGTAACGGGCTGATAGAGTCAATAGACCGAAATTGCAATAATAACCTGCTTCTTGTCAGAATTTGCAGTGAATTCAAAAGGGCAATCGGCAGATAAAATATAGGAGAATATTCAGATGATAGAAACAGTCGGAATAAGATTTAAAGATGGCGGAAAAATTTATGATTTTGATGCCGACGGTAAGATATTCACAAAAAATGACTATGCCGTTGTGGAAACCGTGCGAGGTATGGAGTGCGGAAAGGTTGCAAAAGCAAATCACCGAATGAATGAGGACGATATAACAAAACCTCTTAAAAAGGTTATTCGTGTTGCCACCGAAGCAGATATCAAAGCACTTGAAGAAAACAAACACAAAGAAAAAGAAGCGCTCAAAATCTGCGAGCAAAAAATTGAGGCTCACGGTCTTGAAATGAATCTTGTAGATGTTGAGTATACGTTTGACAGAAGCAAGCTGCTCTTTTATTTTACTGCTGACGGACGAGTCGATTTCCGAGAGCTTGTCAAGGACCTTGCATCAACATTTAAAACAAGAATTGAGCTCCGTCAGATAGGTGTGCGCGATGAATCAAGAATGGTCGGAGGCTTCGGAATTTGCGGCAGACCTTTTTGCTGTAATACATTTTTAAACGATTTTCAGCCGGTCTCAATTAAGATGGCAAAGGAACAGGGACTTTCTCTCAATCCTTCAAAAATCAGCGGAACCTGTGGCAGACTTATGTGCTGTCTTAAATATGAGCAGGATACCTACGAGCACCTCCTTCGAGTAACTCCCAAGGTGGGCGCAATCGTTGATACTCCCGAGGGAAAAGGCAAGGTTATAGAGAATAATCTCATTACCGGAATGTTGAAGGTAACTCTTGACAGACGACCGGATGCGGCACCTCTTGTTATCCACCGTCATTCCGTAAAGCTCCTTAAGGACTCGTATATCAGAGTGGAAAAAGAGGAATTAGAGGCATTAAAAGGAATTGAGTAAAAAACACTTGATTTTTAATTTTTATGTGCTACAATGTAAATATACCAATTAAGGGAGGGTACATAACATGGCATACAAAATTACTGAAGACTGCATTTCATGTGGCGCTTGCGCAGCAGATTGCCCAGTTGAGGCTATTTCTGAAGGCGATGGCATCTATGTAATCGACGCTGATACATGCATCGATTGCGGTGCTTGTGCTGATAGCTGCCCTGTTTCAGCACCTGTTGCTGACTAATTTTAAATTATAAAAAAGAATCGCTGAGGCTTACGGCTTCAGCGATTTTTTTATGATAAAAGCGGAGCAGATTTATAATTTTCTGCTCCGCCTTTTATTATCCTAAATCGTGTGTATCGAGAATTTTCACTTCAGGTTTTTGCATACCGAGTGTTTCAAGCACAATTATTTCATTTTCTTCTTTGAGTAAAGCACCCGGGAGATAGAGCGATTTCTGCGGCCCTACGTTCCAATATCTTCCGAGATTGAAACCGTTTACCCACACATAGCCTTTCTCAAAGCCCTCAAGATGAACAAAACATTCTGCCTGGCTGCTCGCCTTAAATTTACCCTTGAAGAACATTGCCCCCTTGTTTTTATCCCATTTTTCAGCCTTTTTGTATGTAAGCTTGTCAAGATTATCCAAAGGAAGTGTCCAGACCTTGTAGCCCATCTGACGCTGGTTTGCAATGTAGATGTCGGAAAATCCCTTACGGTCCATCATTTTTTCACCGTAGTTTACTCGTCCCATGGTATCAACAAGTATTCCTATTTTCTTTTCTCCGTTTACAGGGCCGATAAATACCGTTGATGTGTCGTTTTCATCTTTTGTGGCTTTTTTGAACAGAGAACCGAGTGAGAACTTTTTCTGCTGAGTGTAAATGGTTCGGTCTATGAATTTTTTGAATTTGCCGTCAACATAAACAAAGCCGAAGTCGTGAACGTTTCTTACCATAAGCGGAATTGGGTCGTAGTGACCGTTAATTACCGTTTCGTAATAAATCATACCGAAGTTCTGCCCGAAATACTCCATACTTTCGGGAACGGCAACCTTGTGCATTTCGCCGATATTGTCAAGATTATCAAAAAGACCTGCTGATTCGGTAAGTTCAACCGTACCTATGCTTTGAAGCTTAGGTGACTCTGGAAGAGGCTCAAGTTCAAGTCCCTGATGCTTGTGCAGAAGCTCTCTTACAGCGTGATATGCAGGAGTATAGTCACCCCACTCATTAAGAAGTGCACAGTAGTCATAGCTTGTAATTGTGGGTTCATAGGGCTTTCCGGGGTTGTGGTTAGCGCCTGCATTGAATCCGAAGTTTGTACCGCCGTGGAACATATAGAAATTGAAGCACGCTCCGCAATCGAGAAAATCCTGCACCTCTTTTACGATCTCCTCAGGTTTTCTTGTATGGTGAATATCTCTCCAGTGGTCAAACCAACCGCACCAGAATTCACCGCACATATTAGGCCCGTCATTCGGGAAATCCTTGAGACAGCCGAATGCGGTTTTTGCTTTTGAGCCGAAGTTAAGAACCTTGTAAAGGTGGGGGAGTGAACCGCCCGAAATCATATTTTTCCAGTTTCCGTCGGAGGTGAAAAGCATACAGTCTATTCCGCATTCTCTTGTCAAATCTTCAACAAATTTAAGGTATTCTTTATCGTTTCCGTAAGAACCGTATTCGTTTTCAACCTGCATTGCAATTATATTGCCGCCGTTTGACTGAAGAAGCGGCTGGAGTCTGCCTAAAAGCTCCTTGTAATAGCGTTCAATACATGAGAGAAAATCCGGATACATACAACGGATTTGCATATTTTTATCTTTCAGCAACCAGGCAGGGAGTCCGCCGAAGTCCCATTCCGCACAGATGTACGGACCGGGTCTGACTATGCAGTAAAGACCGACCTTCTGAGCTGTTTTGATAAATCTTTCAATATCCAAAATACCGTCAAAATTGAATTTTCCCGGCTGTGGCTCGTGGAGATTCCAACAGGTGTAGGTCTCTACTGTGTTGAATCCTGCGAGCTTGAGCTTTGTGAGACGGTCTTCCCAACATTCGGGAACAGTGCGGAAATAGTGCATTGCACCTGAGTAGATTTTAAAGGGCTTTCCGTCCATATAAAATTCCTTGTTTTTAATTTCTAACATTATATGTACTCCTTTCGGGATGTCTCAATAAACCTCTAATGTGTTGGCAAATTCCTGAAGAATATCAATAATAAGCTGTTCGTTTTCACAAAAATATTCATCACACTTATAGAGCAGAGAATACAGCTCATCATTTTCTTCTGTTTCCGTTTTAAGAAACACCGCGTAAGCCTTATTCAGATTTTCTTTTAAGTCATTCGGCAAAATCTCACCGAGATTGCTGACTGCTGTTTCAAGATTTCCGCAGTTTGATACGTTATAGAAGAATTGAGCATGACCGCCGTTATTGATTTCACTGTCATAGGTCATAAGTGCATCGTACGGCGCACCGATTTCTTCGCGGCTCCATAATTCCCATAAATAATTCCATTTTATCTGTTCCTCGGTCAGAGGGACTTTCTTTTTAAAAATATCAAATAACCCCATAGCTTATTCCTCCATTTGAAATATAAGTGATATTTCGGTGAGCTCACCGTTTCCGCGCGTTTCTATCGGGAGATAGCCACAGTATTCCCAACCGTTTTTTACGCGTTCCTCAACAGCTTTTTCAGCTCTGTCAAAATTATTGCAGGTTCCTTTGCCGAACCCGTATCCGCTGAAAGAGGAGGTAATTCTTACGAATTCAACTTTTTTCATAATTTACTTCCTTTCAATTAAACATACACATTCTATATGGTCTGTGTGAGGGAACATATCGATCGGCTGAATCTTTTTTACGCGGTAACCGTTTTTGCTGAGATACATAAGATCCCGTGCAAGAGTCTCGGGGTTACAGCTTACATAAACCACTTTTTTCGGATTGAGCTTTATAAGTGAGGACAAAAACGGTATGTCGCTGCCTGCTCTTGCAGGATCCATAATGACTGCATCAAGCTTTTCTCCGCTGTTTGCAAGCTCAACCATAAATTTTCCTGCATCAGCCGCGAAAAAGCTGATGTTCTCAACTTTGTTCAGCCTTGCGTTCTCCCTGGCATCCTTTATGGCATCCTTGTTTATTTCAACACCAAGAACGGTTTTGACGCTCTTACTTGCAATAATACCGATTGTACCCGTTCCGCAGTATGCGTCAATTATTTTTTCATCACCTTTAAAATCAGCAAATTCGAGAGCTTTTCCGTAAAGTATCTCCGTCTGCATCGGATTTATCTGATAAAATGCTTTCGGAGAAATACGGAATTTCAGTCCGCAAAGCTCTTCGGTGATTTTTCCGTCACCGTAGAGCACCTCGCTTTTGTCGCCCAACACCATACTTGTGAATTTGTTATTTACATTCTGCACGATTGTTGTGATTTCGGGATGTCTGCCCACAAGCGCGTTGATAAAGGAACGCTTTGAGGGAAATTGCTGTGAAGCTGTTACAAGCACCACCATAACCTCACCGCTTTTAAACGCGGTTTTTACAAGAACGTGGCGCAAAAAACCTTGCCTTGAGTTTTCGTCGTAGGGCTTAAGCTTAAAACTTTTTAATAATTTTTTGACTGTGTTCGCAATTTCATCAGCTTTGGGGTCTGTGAGCAAACAACTGTCAATATCAACAATCCGGTGAGTTGAGGATTGATAAATGCCGGATATGGTCTGTCCGTTTTTTTCGCGTCCGAAAGCGTATTGTGCCTTGTTGCGGTAATTATATGGGTTTTCCATTCCGATAATGTTCTCAATATGACAAAATCTGCCTAAAAGTCTGATGACCTTTACCTGCTTGTGTCTAAGCTGTTCTTCGTATGAGAGGTTAAGTAACTGACACCCACCGCATTTCTTAGCGTGAGGACAAATTTGCTTTGCTTTATTCATAATCAACCAATTTTTCTGCCGTTTTTAATTTCGATTTTTCCAAAAAACGGAACTTTTATATATCCTGTAAATGTGTCACCGTTTATTTCTGCAAATACATCAACCGTCATTTTGCCCATAAAGTCAATTTCGGCCTTACCTGAAAGACAGTTGCCGTTTTCCTTGATGTTATATACACGGAAATCAGGGATTTTCTTTAAGGATGGAACAGTTACGGAAAAATCATATTCTCCGTTGTTGTCCTTGATTTCAACAATGGCATTTCCGCTGATTACCGATGTTTCGATATCTCCGCTCCATTTACCTAATCCGATCATTTTCGCACATCCTCCGGGAATTTTTATCTATTACTGATTTTACCATTTATGACTTCCGTTGTAAAGTATAAAGTGATATGGATTGTTATGTTTTTAAACACTTTCCATTGACAATGGTGAAGAAGAAGAGTAAAATATTATATTGATATTGAATATACTGAGGGGTGTTTTTTTGAAAAAAATTCTCACACGCGCAAGAATACAGCAGATTCTTATGATGCTTGTTGATATTGTAATCGTTAATGTCTCCTACTTCGCTTCAATTTACCTTCACAACTTTTTCCATATGCCTCACGCGGCTGTGGAAAGACTTGTTCCGAGAATTGCATATATCACTGTTATTTATATCGGATTGTTCCTTTCCGCAAGACTTTATAAAAATCTGTGGCGATATATGGGCTTTCTTGAACTTACAAAGGCAGTTTTGAGTGCCGGTGTCGGAACGGTATTGTGTTTTATAGTTGACTATGTTTTCATGAAGGCGGGATATCTTTTCAACATCAATTGTCTGCCGTTCATAGCTTATGTCGATTCCTTTATGTTCATAGTATTCCTGTCGGTCGGTATGAGGACGTTCTATAAGGCATATCAGGCAATGCGGGCAAGTGCTAAAAGACGTAGCGGTGTTGTCAATAAGAATATTATGATTGTCGGTGCGGGTAATATGGGCAACTCCGTGTTATATGAAATGGGACTTTCCGGATATAAGTTCGGCTCACCGGTGTGCCTTGTTGATGATGATCCTGCAAAGCAGAAAATGAGAATCCGTGATATTCCCGTTGCAGGCAAAATTGAGGATATTCCCAAGCTTGTCAGCACCTATGATATAAATGAGATTATCTTCTGTATTCCTTCAGCTTCACCTGAGAGAAAACGTGAGATATATGATATTGCCCTGTCTACGGGCTGTTCTCTTAAAACTGCACCGAATGTTGATGAACTCGGCGGTGTTAATAAATCTTATACTGACAGAATACGTAAGGTTGACGTTCTCGATCTGCTTTCACGTCCCGAGGTAAAGCTTGATCCCGATGTGTGTAAGTATGTTACCGGTGAAACTGTTCTCGTAACGGGAGGCGGCGGATCAATCGGAAGTGAACTTTGCCGTCAGATAGCACGTTATAACCCTGAAAGAATAGTAATTTTCGACATCTATGAGAATAATGCGTTCACATTGAAAAACTCTCTTGACCGTCAGTATTGCGGAGCACCTCAGGTCGAAATCCGTATAGGCTCTGTCAGAGAACTCAGAAGACTCAAAGAGGTTTTTGAGGAGTTTCATCCATCATCAGTTTTCCATGCAGCCGCTCATAAGCATGTTCCGCTTATGGAGGACAGCCCGTATGAAGCCGTAAAGAATAATATCCTCGGTACATATAACACGGCATATTGCGCCAATGAATACGGTGTGAGAAACTTCGTTCTTCTCTCAACGGATAAGGCAGTTAACCCGACAAATGTAATGGGTGCTACAAAGCGTGTTTGCGAAATTGTCGTTCAGCATTTCAGCAAGATTTCCAAGGGCACGAAATTTGCTGCAGTCCGTTTCGGTAATGTTCTAGGATCAAACGGAAGTGTTATTCCGATTTTTAAAGAGCAGCTCGAAAACGGCGGTCCTCTTACGGTAACTCACCCTGATATCACACGTTATTTTATGACGATTCCCGAAGCAAGCCAGCTTGTTGTTCAGGCGGGCGGTCTTGCAAAGGGCGGTGAGATTTTCGTTCTTGATATGGGCGAACCCGTAAAAATCGTCAGACTCGCAGAAAATCTTATCAAGCTTTCCGGATTTGAACCGTACAAGGATATCGACATCCAGTTTACCGGTCTGCGTCCCGGCGAAAAGCTTTACGAAGAGCTCTCGCTTGAGGAAGAGCTTGATGAAAGAAGAAAAACCGGAAATGATAAGATTTTTGTCACCAAGCCTCTTGAAATTGATGACGAACAGCTTGAAAAGGATATAAAAGCTATTGCTGATCTTAATCCGTCAGAAGTCCGCAGTTATTTGAAACGACTTGTTCCGAATTATCGCGGTAAGCAGTAAAAAAAATTATTTTCATATATTGGAGATGTTCTCAAATGCAAATTGAAATTCAGAAAACAACAGCCCCCAAGGCAAAGCCTGACTGGAAAAACTTAGGTTTCGGTCACATCTTTACGGACCATATGTTCATTATGGATTACGATGAGGGTATGGGCTGGCACGATGCAAGAATAGTGCCTTATCAGCCACTCTCTCTTGATCCCTCGGCATTAGTTTTCCACTACGCTCAGGAGTGCTTTGAAGGTCTTAAGGCATATCGCTGTGCAGACGGAAGCGTTCAGCTTTTCCGTCCCGACAAAAATGCTGAAAGAATGCAGTCAACTCATGAAAGACTCTGTATTCCGGAAATTCCTGTTGCCGATTTCGTAGAAGCCGTCAAGACTCTCGTTTCGGTTGATAAGGATTGGGTTCCGTCTGAACCGGACACAAGCCTTTATATCAGACCTTTTACAATTGCGACTGAACCCGTTCTGGGTGTTAAAGCATCGGCAAAATATCAGTTTATTGTGATTTGCTCACCGTCAGGTGCATATTATGAGGAAGGTCTTAATCCGGTTAAGATTTATGTTGAGGATGAATATGTCCGTGCTACTCCGGGCGGAACGGGATATATCAAGTGTGGCGGTAACTATGCAGCATCCATTGCAGCAGGCGAAAAAGCGCATAAACTCGGCTATTCACAGGTCCTCTGGCTTGACGGTGTTGAGAGAAAGTATGTTGAAGAAGTTGGCGCTATGAATATTATGTTCAAAATGGGCGGAGAAATTTATACAGCCGCAACAGTCGGAACGGTTCTTCCCGGTATTACTCGTATGAGCTGTATTGAGCTTCTTAAAAACTGGGGATATAAGGTTAATGAGGGCAAGCTTGCTATCGATACCGTTATGGAAGCAGGTAGAAACGGCACTCTCGAGGAAGTTTTCGGTACGGGAACAGCAGCAGTTATTTCTCCTGTAGGCTCTCTTATGTACGAAAAAGAAGTCGTGGAGATCAACGGCTTTGCAATCGGTGAACTTACTCAGAAACTTTATGATACACTTACAGGTATTCAGTACGGTAAGCTTGAAGATACTTTCGGCTGGACAGTTAAGGTTGACTAATAGAAAAATAACAAAAATAAGGACAGACTTCAAACAGTCTGTCCTTTAACATAACCACATAAGGCAAATACCTTACGGTAATTTATTACGATTTCAAAAAAGATACCACCCGGAAAAGAATTTGTTTTTCGGGTGGTTTTGTCTTATTCGGATAAATTATTTTTACCGTTATTTACTTGCTTCCTTTAAGAGCTTAAGTATGCTCTTTCTCGGGAATATATATTTTTTGTTACAGAAATGACAGCAAACCTCTGTCTGCTCGTCCTCTGCCATCTCCCGAAGTCCCTCTTCACCTGCACTGATAAGTGCCTTTGTCACTCTTTCCTCACTGCAGTCGCACCTATATTCGACATTCTGTGTGTCGAGAATTTCCATTGAAAATTCAGGAAGAACCGTGCGGCAAATCTGCTCCGGTGTTAATCCCTGTGCAAGCATTGATGTTACGGGCTTGATGTTTTCAAGACCTTTTTCCACAAGGGAAATGGTGTTTTCGTCTGCTGTAGGCAAAAGCTGAATTAAAAATCCGCCTGCAAGAAGAACATTCTCGGTTTCGGGGTCAACCAATACTCCGAGCGCACAAACAGTGGGTGTTTGCTCACTTGTGGCATAGTATGCCGTAATATCCTCGGCTATTTCACCTGAGATTATGGGAGTCTGTGCACAATACGGTTCTTTCATACCAAGATCCTTTATTACGGTCAGAAATCCGTTTTTACCGACTGCTCCCGAAACATCGAGCTTGCCCTTGCTGTTAAGAGGAAGGTTTATATTAGCGTCTCCGAGGTATCCCTTGACCTGACCTTTTGAGTTTGCAACGGCAACAATGGGGGAGGCAGGTCCGCCTCCGCTTATTTTAAGTGTAAGAGTATCTTTTTCGCCTTTCAGCAAAGCACCCATCATTGAAGCAGCTGTTATGAGTCTGCCGAGGGCGGCGGAACAGAGCTTTGATGTGTTGTGGATACTCTGCATTTCCTTGACCATTTCCGTTGAGTCAAGGGTGAGACAGTAGAGTGTACCGTCTTCCGAAATCATTCTGACAAGTTTGTTCATTTTAGTTCATCCTTAAAAATAGTTTCAGTTTTTTTACAGACAAAGGTGATTCTTTCGGTTTTTTCGTTTACGCTGTTTTCGCTGTAATCGTCAAATGTTCCTATAAGCGTAAAACCGCATTTCTTTATAATATCGGCAATTTCTTCCGCATCATATACATATTCCGAAAATCTTTCGCTGTACCGTTCATATAAAGGCTCGTCTTCACGTTTTATGAAAAAGTCGAGATC
The DNA here is from genome assembly GCA_937920235.1 of uncultured Clostridia bacterium. Taxonomy (GTDB): domain Bacteria; phylum Bacillota; class Clostridia; order Oscillospirales; family Acutalibacteraceae; genus Fimenecus. The sequence continues at coordinate 68,390 of CALGUK010000010.1, forward strand.
TATATCGGTTTTCCGCTGTTCCTCGTCATAAGTGTTCTGCCAGGCGCAATAAACATCATCCATATCGTAGATAAAGGTGTTGTTACCGAGAACAAAACGGTGCTTGTAGGGGGTATTGATATCGAAAATCAGGATACCGCTCATATTCATAAATAGAGAAATACGAGACAGGGCCTTTTCAACATTGTCTATACCTGCGATATGATTTAAAGTGTCAAGGCAGGAAACCGCACAGTCTATTGTTCCGTAAAGATCAAGCTCTTCACCTTTCTGACACAAAAACATTGCCGAGGAGTTTTCTTCATATTTTTTCTCGTTTGCGACCATAAGCATATCTTCGCTCGCGTCAACACCGATAACATCATATCCGTTTTTCTCAAGAAGTAAAGACAGCGTTCCGGTCCCGCATCCCAAGTCAAGCAAAAGCCCCCCGTCAACACCGTTTTTGTGTAACAGAGAGCAAATTGTATCGGCAATTTTTTCGTATTCCACATTATCAGTCAGAATATCATAAACAGATGAAAAAATACCGTAACTCATTTTTTTACTCTTTCAAATATCTTTTCATATCCGTCTGCACCGTATTGAAGAGAACGGTTGACACGGCTGATTGTCGCAGTAGAAGCACCTGTTGCTTTTACAATATCGTTATATACTTTTTTCTCTGAAAGCATTTCTGCAACCACACAGCGCTGAGCCATCGAATGAAACTCGTTTACCGTACAGAGATCCTGAAAGAAATCATAACATTCTTCTTCAGTTTTAAGCTGCAAGATGCACTTTATAAGAAAATCCGTATTTTCGTTTTTAAAATCAATTCCCATTTTATTACCTCCGGAATTATATTTCCCTTTAACATTTTAGCACATTAAAACTTGAAAGTAAAGATTTATTTTCAGATTATATTATTTGCATTTATACTTCTGCAAAGTGCAGTATAAGTCCGGGAATTACAGAGCAAAAATACATCACGGGTAAAATTTTCAGATTTTCCTTTATTCCTTTTTTGTCACGGAACAGTATCAGCATACCTGCACCTGAATTTACACAGAGCCCTGATATGAGAGCACCGAAACTGAGCGTTCCCTCGATATATAATTCCGTCAGCAGTATGGAAGAGGCACAATTAGGGATAAATCCTATCAGTGCAGAGAGGAATGGCTGAAAAGCAGATTCGGAAAGTAAAAAATGTGCAAATCTCTCTTCACCGATAAATGCTATTGCAAAATCAATTATCAGCGTGAAAAGAAGCAGAAAACCGAAAACCTTTACCGTGTGAATAAGGGCGGGAAGTAAAATTCCGCTGTGCTCATCACATCCGCAGTGGTCGTGTTCGCATAAGTCGTGGGAATGATGACGCTTTTCTCTGTGTAAAGCCTTTTCGATGAAATATATAAGATATCCGAAAATAAGAGAGATAATTACCTTAGTAATGAGAAGCTTTAAAACCTGTGATCCGCCGTCAGTTCTTGCAGCAAGTAAAATCACGGCCTCGTCCGAGGTGGAAAGAAAGACAGCGATAAGGGTGCCGAGGGTGATGACTCCGCTTGAATACAAATTTGCACATAAAACGGAAAATCCGCACTGAGGGACACAGCCTAAAAGCGCTGCTGCCAGCGGGCCTGCAGCACCTGTACGTGCAAAAAGATGCTTTATCTTGTCCTGGGCCCTGTGCTCGAGAAATTCAATAAATATGAATGCAATCAGCAAAAAGGGGAGTGTGTTCAGTGAGTCGAGCAGAGAGTCAAGAATAACTCCGGAGATATCGCTTGCGGAAAATTCGAGGGAGCTGTTGTGTATATGTAAAAAAACAGTCATTTCACACACTCCTTTCCGCAGTCCTTGCATATGCCGTACAGTACGGTTTTTGAGTCATCAATCGTAAAATTATGGTCATTGAAAATATGTCGGGAAAGATTGTCAAGAAATTCGCACTGAGTATGAATAAGCTTACCGCAGGATGAACATTTAAGATGATAGTGACGGCTGCATTCATCACTTCTGAACTGATAACAGCAGGAATTATTCTCTCCGGAAAAGAATTTTGTTGCTTTTCCCTCATCACACAGTCTGTCAAGCTGACGGTAAACAGTCGTTCTGCCGATGTTATTGCCGTCGGAAATCAAACCGTAATATACTTCCTCAGCGGAAAAGTGCTTATTCAGATTAAACTTTAAAAATTCATAGACAAGCTTACTTTGTTTAGTTTCATATGTCATATTTGTACCTTCCGAAAATGAATTTGAAATTCATTTTCAAATTATACCTTTAAATTCCCGTAATGTCAAGAAAAATAAGAGTATCTGAATAGCTAATTTATTTTTACGGATTTAGAGGACAATATTGCTTATTGTGTGACAAAAATGAGACACACTTCTTACAAAGTGTGTCTCGGAGTATGTTATGTAAAAATATCCTGTTATTCGGCAAAGGCCTCCTGAACCGCATAATATGCAGGCTTCGGATTGCCGTTGAGATCCACAAGTCCCCATCCCGTTTCAACAGGACAATCTGACTGACCGCAGATGTAACAGGAGTCGCTGTCAGAATAGCAGTAAACAATTGCTCCGCAAAGGAAATCGAGATTATAAAGACGATCGAAAAGGTCTTCAAAGAATTTTCCCTGGTCCTCGGGAGTGTGGCGGTAGTCGTTTAACTGATATCCCCCTTGAAGCTCTCTGTAAAGATGGCTTGCAAGCTCTGTGTCAAAAAGTTTGTCGGCAAGCTCGGCTTCATTTGCATATTCAAGAGAAAGCATATGCTCCTTAAAATCCTCGGGCAGATTATTTATAAGTCCCATAATGTCTTTTCTGGCGGCTTCCTCATTTTCAAATCCGTATGACTGAAGAATTTCATTTTTCTGTTCTTCCGTCTTAACGTCACCGTAACCTATATATCCGAACTCATTGAGAATTACGGGTTTACCTGTGTAACTCCATATGTATCTGAGAAGAGCATCAAATACCCAGATATCCTTGAAAACATTTTCAAAGCATCCGAGATAAAGGTCAAGCGCAACATAGTCACAGTAATCGTGGTACGGCTTCATAAGTCTGCAGGTTTCATATACATAGGTGCCTGCAAGATTGTATCCCACGATTATATCGCCCTTGACATCCTGCATGGCCTCACACTGAATACCTATAAACTCGGTAGCTTCCTCAATTGTCAGAGGAAGAGTGAAATGCTCAATACCCATTTCATTTGTAATCTGAAATGCCGAAACTATTCCCTGAAGGTCAGTTGCGTAGAATTTTGCAATTTCCTGTATTTTTGCCTTGTTTGCATCATCTCTCGGGTCAAGACCTGCCTCGATGTAATCATCAGGATAAGGTGTTATCGCCATAACCTTAAAACCGCGGTCGGCATAGCCTTTTGCTCGCTCTTTAAAGCTGAGATAACCGGGGGTGGGCTCCCCGTTTTCGTCATACGGCAGATGGCTGATGTCAAATCTTACCCATTCAATATTGGCGTCGGCAATTTGCTCGTAGTTTTCATTAGGATGGCAAACACCCTTTATGAATCCGCCTGTTTTTTCAAGCAATGCATCAACCTCGTCACTTGATTCGGCTTTTAAAAATGAAGTTCCCGCGTTGACGGCTACATATCTGAAACCGAGAGTATCAACCTTAGGCAGAACAAATGACCATAAAATAAAAATCAGTGCAAGGAAAACAGCGATAATCGTAATTGCTATTTTCCAACCCTTTTTCTTTTTTGTCATAAAAATAACCCCTTTTTCTTTTAGTTTATCACATCGTAACACGGAGAGTCAATAAAATATTGATTTTAACTTCCTTTTGTTGAACTTGACATTTCAAGAGCATATTGTATATAATTGATTTAATGCATACTCTGGAAGGGGATTATTATGAGTAAATCCGAAAAGAAATTTTTGTGCGTTACACTTGCACTTTCTGTTTGTCTGGCAACTCTTGCTGCATGTTCCTTCGGCGGAAATAACGGCACGACGGACGATTATGAAATAGTTGTTGACAATACAGGCGCAAATACCGTAAGTCCTTACAGCACGGACGGTGCTTATCTGCTTAACGTGGATGCGGGTAATGAAATTCACGATATAAGTGACCTGCTGTTCGGTGCTTTTTTTGAAGACATAAACTTTGCTGCTGACGGCGGACTTTATGCCGAGATGGTTGTTAACAGATCATTTGAATATACCGCTCTGGCTCAGGATGATGAGCTTTATCGCTGGTCAGATGTGAATGGTGCAAAACTCAAGGTTGATTATCTTCCGAATCATTCTCTGAACGAAAACAATCCTCATTATCTTATTCTCAATAATGAAACCGAAGGTGTTGCGGGTGTTGAGAATAAAGGCTTTCTTGACGGAATGAGCATAGAAAAAGATGCACAGTATAATGTGTCGTTCTATGCAAAGTCTAAAAAAGGATATACAGGTAATTTCTACGTAAACCTCGCGGTTGACGGAAATGTTGTTACAAGCAGTACCGTTCCCGCAGTCTCGGACGAATGGACAAAGTACGAAGCAACACTGACAGCTTCTGTTACGGCACACGAGAACGTAACACTTCAGGTGCTTATTGATAGTGGAGAAGTATATCTTGATATGGTGTCCCTATTCCCTGAAAATACATATAAAAATCAGAAAAACGGTCTGCGTGCCGATATGTGTAAGCTTCTCGAAGAACTCCAACCCAAGTTTCTTCGCTTCCCCGGAGGATGTATTACGGAGGGATACGATGCTGCAACGGCATATAACTGGAAAGACTCCGTCGGCGTGGACTCAAACGGACTTCCTCTTGAATTTAACGGAAAATACGGAGATGTAGCAGCAAGAACTCAGGGTATAAATCTCTGGACAAATATCAGCATTACAGACGATCAATTGCCGTGCTTTATGACTTACGGACTCGGATTTTTTGAATATTTCCGCCTTGCTGAAGATATAGGTGCAATCGGTGTTCCCGTTCTCAATGCAGGCCTTTATTGTCAGGCAAGAGGTAAGGGCGCACTTTCAACGGAAAGTCAAGAGTTCAAGCAGTATGTTCAGGATATGCACGACCTTATTGAATTCTGCCGCGGCGATGAAAACACAACCTGGGGCAAGGTTCGTATTGATCTCGGCAGAACAGAGCCCTTTAAGCTCAAATATATATGCATAGGCAATGAAAACTGGGGACAGGATTATTATGAGCATTATTCGCTGTTCCTCAAATCCTTTAATGAAGCTAAGGCTAAAAATCCCGAGCTTTATGAGGGGATAGAGCTTATTTATTCTTCCGGTGTGGATGACGGAACAAGCGGTGCAGATTATCTTGCATCTTACGAATATGCCAAGGCCGAACTCGATAAAATAGGCTCAAGTGATCCGTCGGATTTTACGGCCGCAACCGACCATCATTATTATAATGACCCATCCTGGTTCTATGAAAATGCCGATTACTATGATGAAAGCAACTACAAGAGAAGCGTAAATGAAATGACGGACACAATTTACGGCGGCGCACTCAAGGTGTTTGTGGGAGAATATGCTTCTTGGAGCAATACACTCAACTCAGCACTTTCCGAAGCGGCATATATGACAGGACTTGAGAGAAACGGCGACATTGTTGAAATGGCAGCTTATGCACCTCTTTTCGGAAATCTCACCGCAATTCATTGGTCTCCCGACCTTATCTGGTTCAATAATCATCAGGTAACAGGTTCTATCAACTATTATGTTCAGAAGCTTTTCTCAAGAAATCAAGGCTCAGCAGTTCTTAAACATACGTTTGAGGGTGCAGAGGTTCAGGAAAAGGTGCTTTCGGGTGCAGTCGGTGTGGGAACCTGGTACACATCCGCCAAATTCGATAATCTCATAGTGACCGACAATGAAACCGGTAAGGAGCTTGCACACGAAAAATTCAACACATTCCTTGCAAAGAGTGATTGGAATTTTGCAACTGACGGTAAATGGAAAATTAAAAAGGGTGCTCTCGTCAATACAACTACGAGTATGGCATATTCTAATACCGGCAGTGTGGCATATTTCGGAGACACAAACTGGGATAATTACACAATGACTGTTGAAGCAACAAAACTTGAAGGTGATGAAGGCTTTATCATTCCTTTTGCAGTCAAGGATGTCGATAATAACTATTTCTGGAATATAGGCGGCTGGAGCAACACACTCTCGGCACTTCAGAGAATAGATGCAGGTGCAAAGACCGATAAGATTGTCGGAACAGTTAAGGATATCACAATTGAAACGGGCAGAACATATCAGATAAAACTTGTTGTGGACGGTGCTCGTGTTCAGGGATATATTGACGGTGAATTGTATTTTGACTATGATTTCGGGGTTAAGGCAACATCCAAAGCCTATACCGTTGTAAGTAATGACGATAACGGTGACATCATAATCAAGCTTGTCAATGTTACGGAAAAAGCAAGTACGGTAGCTGTGAATATCGATAATGCCGATGTGCAGAGCAGGGCTGTTATCAACCAGGTTGCCGGTGATTCGCTTATGAATGACAATATCCTCGGTGCTCCCGAAGATTGTATAATGAAGGGGTTTACGCTTGACGGCTTCTCTGACAGCTTTAATTATACAATGCCAGCGTATTCTGTAACTTCAATCCGACTTAAAACAAAATAAAATGAGTTTTAAGATGTGATGTCGGCATCACATATACAGTTCAACTCTATCAACAACAGAAAAGAGAAGATTCGTATAGGTAACGAGTCTTCTCTTTCTTTTTCTTTTAAATGGCATTCTGTTTGGTTGCTTTAGTAAAAACAGATTTATTTCTTTTTGAGAACAATGGCGCACCGGCAGGGGATATAGCAGGGGAATCCTATCCAACCATCACCGGTTACATATGTGCGGTAAGAAATTTTCCCTGTTCGTGAGAAACCGCCGAAATCGGCATCGTCTGTTGAAAGTACGGTTTCGTAAACACCCTCTTTGCCTACAGGAATAAAGTATCCCTCAAAGGATTTTGTCGGATGGAAGTTAAAGATGAAGACCGTATCACCCTTGGTATATATTATTATTTTATCATCCTGGTGAATCCATCTTTCTTTGGCAGGAGTTCCGAGAAGCTTTTCATCCTTGAGCAAACGTATCATAGCTTTGTCAAACTCATTCAAATACGTATATCTGAGATCTTTGTTATCAACAAGACTCCATTGCCTGCGGCAGTAGTGATAACTCCAACCGTTTCCCTCTCGCGGAAAATCAATCCATTCAGGATGACCGAATTCGTTGCCCATAAAGTTAAGATATCCGTCTCCTGCAAGTGAAGCGGTTATCAGCCTTATCATTTTGTGAAGAGCAATACCTCTGTCGATTATAATACTTTCGGTGAATTTGCTCATACTTGAATACATTTCGGCATCACAGAGTCTGAACATTATGGTTTTATCACCGACAAGTGCCTGGTCGTGAGATTCACAGTATCCCACGGTTTTTTCTCTCGGACGGCGTGAAGTCAGCTCGTACCATATTTTACGCATATCCCATTTGTCATCGGTACTTTCCTTGAGAATTTTTATCCACATATCCGGTACACCCATTGAAAGACGGTAATCAAATCCGATACCTCCGTCTTTTATCGGGATACACATTCCGGGCATACCCGACATATCCTCAGCAATTGTAATCGCTGTTGGCTTGATTGAGTGGATAAGCTCGTTGGCAAGCTGTAAATACGTTACCGCCTGAGTATCCGTGTTCATTGAAAAATACATATCGTAATTTGTAAAAGCTGAGCCGAGACCGTGGTCGTGATAAAGCATTGAGGTAACTCCGTCAAATCGGAAGCCGTCAAAGTGGAAAATGTCCATCCAATATTTGAGATTGGACAGTAAAAAGTGTAAAACCTCATTTTTACCGTAGTCAAACAGCTTTGTACCCCAGGCGCTGTGATTTCCTTTTTCACCCTCGTGGAAAAACTGATAAACAGTTCCGTCAAACTCATTGAGACCTTCGTTGGTATTTTTTACTGCGTGGGAGTGGACAACGTCAAGCAAAACTGCAATTCCCATTTCGTGAGCCGTATTGATAAGCTTTTTCAGGTCACGGCTGTTACCGTATCTCGATGATGCGGCAAAAAAGTTTGATACCTGATATCCGAATGAGCCGTAATACGGGTGCTCCATTATAGCCATTATTTGTATAGTGTTATATCCTGATTCCTTTATTCTTGGGAGAATATTTTCGGTAAATTCCCGATATGTTCCCACAGCACCTTTTTCCTGCGCCATACCTATGTGACATTCATAAATGAAAGGGGACTTCGGAGTTCGGAATTTTTGGTCTGTCCAGTCAAATTTTTCTTTTTCATCTTCAATCTCCGCACACCACAAAAGAGTGTCGGGATCCTGGACAACCCTTGTTGCATAAGTGGGTATGCGTCGGAGTATCTGACCGTTGTGTATTACTATTGCCTGAACCTTTTGTCCGACCCTGAGTGCATCTTTCCCTTTAAGCTGAATTTCAAATACACCGTTTTCGAGCCTTGTCATAGGGCATGCAGTTATATCCCAATTGTTAAAATCACCGGTAAGGTACATTTCTTCAGCGGCAGGAGCCCATTCGCGATAAACCCAACCTGAACGGGCGCGGTGAAATCCGAAATATTTGTATCCGTTTGCAAAGGTTTTGAGAGTTTTGGCATCACCGGCAAGCTCTTTCCTCTTGCTTTCATAATTCTGTATCCGTAAATCGATATCATTTTGGTACGGTTGCAAATACGGATCAATTTCTATTATTTTGTTTCTCATTGTTTTGCCGCCTCCGTAAAAAAGTCTGTAAATATATTATATCAAAAATATAATGAATAGCAATAAAAAATAAAATATTTCCGAACCAATAACTGCAGGGGTGATAAAAATATTACATATAAAATGAGTACGGAAATACAATTCCGTACTCAATAGCTTAATCCAATATTTGCTTTCCGAGAGCCTTCAGGCTGTCCTCACGGACTCTGACGGTATGCTTAGTCTCACCGAGCACCCAATCCCATTCGATTTTAAACCAGTCTGCTTCAAGTGCTTTTCCGCCGTCAGCTTCTTCTTTTACCAGACGGGCAAATTCCTCCCATCTCATCTTGTGGAAGGAGTTGACAACATCTCCCAACTGTCTGTGTGCGTAATCGTGAAGATTTCCGTCATCTGATAACAGACGGCAGTACCATGTCGTGATAAGCGCTTTCGCATTTATCATATACAGCTCTTTTGTGAAATCATCAAGCTTATCGACATATTCGTGCACCGGTTCAATATATGAACTGAATGAAAAATATCTGCTGTTGAGAAGTACTCGGTCAAGGGTATCAAGAAGTGATAAAAGACGGTCACAGTATTCAAGACAGACAAGGTAATCCTTGCTTTTATATGCAGAAACCGTTTTTCTCACAATATGAGTGAGCTTATTGGAAATTGCCTGTCTCAGCAGATCAACTGCATCATAAATATAACACTCATTGTCCTTGAATTTGTCATAATCTTTTAAGAACAACTTGACCGCTTTTTCAAATTCCTCTTCGGAATAGGGGATTTTTACCGTTCCTCTTGCAGTAAACATCTTGCTTTCGGGGTCGAAAGGTCTGCGGCAGGCCATGGTTTCGCTGGCGCCGAAGCTCAGCGGCCCGTTATCACTGCCGTAAGCGGTTTTCAAAAGTATTTCCATACTTTCGCTTATGTGTTCGTTCTCCTTGCCGTATCTGCGGAGTGCATATTTTTTTACCCAGTCCTTGACTTCACCTATATCTTCCCATACGGTCGAGAAGAAAATATCGGTGACAATCGGGTTGACGTTAGTGCTTTCCGCGGTCAGAGCAATACCTTTGAAGTTAGGACGCTCGGAAGCTGATTTCACCATTCCGGGAATCTTGTTTATATCCCCGTAAATACCGTTTCTTCCGCCGAAATTGTTAAGCAGACCGCAGAGCACATTTCCGTATTTTGCAAGACGGCTGAATCTGTTTGCGTTATGATTTATTTTCTCTGTGTTGAGGTCGAGCATAAGGATGTGCTTGTCACGGTATAGTTTCAATGCACTTGTAAATGCTTTGTTCGGATTGAGTGCCCAGCATTGAACAACCCACACAGCATCCTTGTCGGAAGCCAGCATGCTTTGCATAACGTTGATATAACTGTCTTTTGCCTTGGATTTGCTTATTTTTCCGCCTTCATGACCGATATCTCCGGCGTAATAATGTGTAATATCACCGAAAACCTCTTTCTGACTTTCATAAAAAAGCTTAGCATATTTCACAAAATGCGCACTGTCGGGATCAACGATAAGCGGTTGCTCAATTCCTTTCCATTTTCCCTGTTCTGTAACAGGCACATCTCTGTCCTTTTTCTGAATATCCCGAGGAACCATTCCCATATATCCTTGGAGGACAATATCCATTCCGAGCGCCTGCATTCTTCTGTGGTTTCTTCTTGCCATCTGACATTTTTCATAAAAGAATCCGTCGTGGACAGGTCCGCCTATCGAACAGATATTTCCCATATACATCCAGGCAAAGTATGCAGGACCTACGAGAAAATTTTTGATTTCACGGTGCCGGTATCCGATCTTGGTGAGGAATCTTCTGTATACCTCCTCCATACCGAGAATGTCAAGGACGAGATTTACACCGTTCATCGCAAGAAAATCTATTTCTTTCTGCCACTGCTCCTCATTCCAGAAAGCCATAGAGTATGAATGAGTACAGTAGTTGTATGCGTACCTGTGCTTAAAACTTGCGGTGCGGTCGATTTTGCCGTGAACCGCGGGAAGTGTTTTAGGTAATTTCACCTGGTTCCCGAAGCGGGAAATATGGCAACGACATATCTCTTTTAGATAGCAGTTAAATGCAGATGCAAGACCTACTCCGGAGTTTGAAATCAGAACGATTTTTCCGCGCAGGGACTCAACCGTAAAATAGTCAGATTTTAGTCTTCTGTCAAGTCTGAGTTCAAATTGCTCAACATAATCTTCACCGATTGTCCTGGCGATAATGCCCCTCACATCTTCCAACGTTTCCTCTTCAGTAACCGGTAGCGCAAAGTCTGTTTCCGAAAAGATTGCAGGCTCACGGAATACAGCCTTTTTAGAGGGAAATGCACAGTTCTCACCGAGAATTTCAATGTTGTTTATCGTCGGCCTTTCACCGCTGTAATATTTTATGAAAATGCGGATGTATCGGGCAATTTTCGGGCTTTTACCTTTTTTATAAAAATTTACTCCGTCAAGACTCGAATAGACACTGTATTTTACCTCGGTATTTTCGGGAAAAACCACCGCCACATCGTAAACACTCATACATTTCGGAAATGACAGATCAATAAAGCAGGGATATGTGTCATAAACAAACATCGGGACGGTTTGTTTGCTTGCTTCACCGCTTGCATTCAGTATTTCATATTTCAATAATTCCAAACTTATCACCTGTGTGTAATTTTCTGTATCAAATATATCACAAAAAACACCAAAAGTCTATGTGCTTTATCAACTATTTTTGTTGATAAACAAACAAAATCGGAATGACGGAAAAAAATGGGGAAAAACTATTGAAAAGGAAAAAGAATTTTGATACAATTTATAAGGTTAAATGTATCAATGGGTTTTTGAGGCATTTTTCTTTAATTCTGTTAATATTATTTTGGAGGTATAAAAATGAGCAAAAAGTTTGTTTACCTTTTCAAAGAGGGTAACGCATCAATGCGTGAACTCCTTGGCGGTAAGGGCGCCAACCTTGCAGAAATGACAAGTCTTGGTCTTCCCGTTCCTCAGGGCTTTACTGTTACAACAGAAGCTTGTACACAGTATTATGAGGATGGCAGAAAAATCAACGACGAAATCCAGGCAGAAATTATGGAGTACATCGATAAGATGGAAGAAATCACAGGCAAAAAGTTCGGTGATAAGGAGAATCCTCTTCTTGTTTCTGTTCGTTCAGGTGCCCGTGCATCAATGCCCGGTATGATGGACACAATCCTCAACCTTGGTCTTAACGAAGAGGTTGTTGAGGTTATGGCTGCAAAGTCAGGTAACGCTCGTTGGGCTTATGACTGCTACAGAAGATTTATCCAGATGTATTCTGACGTTGTTATGGAAGTTGGTAAGAAGTACTTTGAGCAGCTTATCGACGAAATGAAAGAAGACAGAGGCGTTACTCAGGACGTCGAGCTCACAGCAGAAGACCTCAAAGAGCTTGCAGGCCAGTTTAAGGCAGAGTATAAAGCAAAGATCGGTAAGGACTTCCCTTCAGATCCAAAAGAACAGCTTATGGGTGCTGTTGAGGCTGTTTTCCGTTCATGGGACAACCCCCGTGCAAACGTTTACCGTCGTGATAACGATATCCCTTACTCATGGGGTACAGCCGTTAACGTTCAGATGATGGCTTTCGGTAACATGGGTGACGATTGTGGTACTGGTGTTGCATTTACTCGTGACCCTGCTACAGGTGAAAAAGGTCTTATGGGTGAATTCCTTGTTAACGCACAGGGCGAAGACGTTGTTGCCGGTGTCAGAACTCCGATGCCCATCGCTCAGATGGCTGAAAAGTTCCCTGAAGCATATGCTGATTTCGTTAAAGTTTGTGCTACTCTTGAAGATCACTACAGGGATATGCAGGATATGGAGTTTACTGTTGAAGCAGGCAAGCTCTATATGCTCCAGACAAGAAACGGTAAGAGAACAGCTAAGGCTGCTCTTAAGATTGCTTGCGACCTCGTTGACGAAGGTATGATCGACGAGAAGAAGGCAGTTGCTATGATCGATCCGAGAAACCTCGATACACTCCTTCACCCGCAGTTCGACACAGCTGCTCTTAAGGCTGCTACTCCTGCAGGTAAGGGCCTCGGTGCATCTCCCGGTGCTGCTTGCGGTAAAGTTGTATTCACAGCAGAAGATGCTGTTGAGTGGAACGAAAAGGGCGAAAAGGTTGTTCTTGTTCGTCTTGAAACATCACCTGAAGACATCACAGGTA
>CALGUK010000011.1 GCA_937920235.1 uncultured Clostridia bacterium
AAGCTACGGCGAATTGAAAAGTGAAAAAGAATAAGACAATAAAAAGCGTTCAGGAAAAATCCTGAACGCTTTTTTGATTAATTATATCAACAACTGTAAGGAACATCCCTCCGGGTGTTCCGGCAAACCATCACACCCACACAACAAATTATGACGGCAACTCAGTAACTCCAAAAGCGGAATGGGCAGAGCCACATTCCTTACGGAAGGAGGGTAAATGCGGACAGGACAACTGTAAGGAACATCCCTCTGGGTGTTCCGGGCAAGTAACCTCACCCACACAACAACCTGTGACGGTAAATGAATCACTCCCAAACGGAATGGGCAGAGCCCCATTCCTTACGGTCAAAGAAACAACTAAAACGCTGAAAATCCTTGTATATCAAGGGATTCAAGACTCAATCACAGAACATCGCATGCTCCAATGCCCTCCGAATAAAGAAAAAGCAATCAAGGAAGCATTAAAACATTTAGGAATGATTAAATAAATATGTTTATACCCTCTGAGAATCAAATGATTTTCAGAGGGTTTTACTCGGTATTTATAATTGGAGTGTAGTTTATTTACAAAAGAAATCTGCAAAAGCACTTCGAAATAAAATTTACGTATTACTGATTACGCTTGTTATGCTTTTCTAAAGCGATATTAATTCCTTCAGCTTCTTTTTTGATGATGTAATAATTGAGTAAAAAAGCAATTAAATAAACAACGGCAACTGAAACAAGCATCATTGCAATACCTTTTATATCAAAATTCAACCAATCAAACCATACGCCTAAACTAATCATAATTACTGACATTAAAGCATAGTGTATCACAATCGAAACCGCAAGTTTTGTCTTGGTGTTTATTGCCGTGAAAATAAAAGCACCGATGCTTGTCATGATTGATGTGATAAATCCGGAAAGAAGAACTTGCCAAAGCACACTGTCAGGCACATCGTAACCCGGTGACAAAGACATATTTACCGCACAAACAAAAACTATCCCCAAAGTTATTGTAGAGAAAAAATTAATAAATACCTTTAAAAAATTCATTTTCATTCCTCCTATATTCCAAGTTTTTTCTTTAGATTTGCGACATACTGTCTTGTTATTATAACTTTTTCACCATTGCAGAGCACACCTTCAAGTCTGCCGTTAAACATCGGTACTATTTTGCTGACTTTTGAAATATTTACTATCATTGATTTTGAAATTCGCACAAAATTCGTTTGTTTGTATATTTCTTCAAGCTCATACAATTTTTGCTTTATTTCAAAAACCTTTTTTTCACAGCAAGCGTAAACTTTGTTATCAACCGATTCAAAATAATAAACTTCTTTTGAATCAAGCTGAACAATTTCATTTTCGTAAAAGGCAGTTATCCGGTTTCTTCCGGCTTTGACGGCATATATCAGATTTATTATATCACTGTCCATAGTATTGGTTCTGATGATTATTTCTTCTTCGGCACCGTCAGCCAAAGCTTCAATTGTTATTTTCATAACAGCCTCCGATCATTTGTCAGATTTTTTTGCTCTTTTTGTTACAATTGCACCGCACACCAAAAAAACGATGCCGCAGGTAAGTAATATTATTATACTGTCAAAGTCACTTATTTTATATGAGAAAATCTCGAGGTCAACACCCATTTCCAAACGGTATTCGTTTATCAACTCAGCAGGAGCGTCTTTAAAAATAATCGCCTGCACATCCTCAGTCATAACTGTTCTGAAAAGCTTTGTACCATATATGACAGGCAGAAATTTTATTATATTTGCCATTGTCTCCGAATAATCTCCTATCGGAAGATATATTCCCCCAAGAAAGCCTACTATCGTTCCGATAACTGTTCCGAGTCCTCCCCAAGCGCCCTGGGTTGTGACAAGCATAGCTAATAAATACATTAAAGCGGAATATGTAAATGAATTCACTGCAATAATACCAATCAGCTTGATGTGAGAAACAAATGAATAGACGTTGGCACCCTTGATTATACAATATAATTCCGAAAACGCCAAAGTTAATATGCAGATTATAACCGAACAAATCCAGGCTGATGTCACATATGCTGCAGAAATTGTAAATCGGCTTACGGGTGCAGTATATATTGAATTCAGTCTGCCGTCAACACGGTCACGAATCATAGCGGAATAAAACGCAATTGTAACTGTTACGGCATTTATACCGACTATTCCGCCCGCAATCCATTGCAAAACAAAAACTGTTGCATTAATCTTATCGGAATCGGCATTTCTTCCAGGAAACTCACCTATCATTGATACAATTGCATCGATTTGAAAATCGCTCAAGAAGAAAAGCATCAGAATTATTGTTACAATCATTGATAACAGCGAAAAAAACACGGCGGATTTATCCCGAAAATATATTTTAAGATTTCTCTTTATTAATTCATAAAAATTCATTTTAACACCCCATTTTATTAATTCGAACATGCGTTTAAGAACACATCATCCATATTACCCTGAATAACTTCGAAACCTGTTATTTGTTCTTTGAGTGAGTGGACAGGCTCTATGGCATCAACGGTATTTTTTATCGGAAAGCTAAGACCGTATTCTTCTTTTTTTACAGAAAAGCCCTGATCGGAAAGTGTTTGGAAATTCTTGTCACCGTTTTCTTTGCTGCAATATATTTTCACTGTATCAGATGCGTATTTTTCCTTCAGCTCAAACGGCGTTCCCTGTGCACGAACAGAGCCTTTATCGATTATGATTATTCTGTTCGCCCCGGCAGCCTCCTCCATATAGTGCGTTGTCAGAAAAATTGTCATGCCGGTATTACGGCGCAGACTTTCAATTACACTCCACACATCTTTTCTGGTAGCGGGATCAAGACCGGTTGTGGGCTCATCAAGGAAAAGAATTTCCGGTGTATGCATAAGCGCTGCCGCAATTTCGCAACGTCTTTTCTGACCGCCCGATAACTTTGAATAACGTTTTTTCAGAAGTTCCGAAAGAGATAGCATTTCGCTCAGTTCATCAAGGCGTTTCTGTGCTTTGCTTTTTGAAGCACCATGCAGTATACCTCGACACAAAAGGTTTTCCTTAACGCTCAATATATCGTCAAGACAGTTTTGCTGATAAACGATTCCTATTTTCCGGCGAATTGCTTCATCATTCTTTCCAAGAATCTCTCCGCAGATTTCCACATGACCTTCATTGGGTTTGAGCAGCGTTGAAAGCATATTTATCGTTGTTGATTTTCCTGCCCCGTTTACTCCCAGAAAGCCTAACAGTTCTCCTTTGTTCACATCAAAACTAATTTTATTAACGGCAGTAAAATCACCGAATCGCTTTGTAAGATTATTTACGGTTATTGCTTTCATCTGTGCCCCTCCTTGTTTTATACTGATTGAATTATATACAGAAATCTGCTTGCTTGGCAACAGATTTTAATCAAGATGCATTTTAGAAGGGGTAAGATGCAAAAAACAATCGTCAAAGACAATAATTAAGCATATTAGTTGGCTTCGGCCATATTAAAAAGGAGACTTCCATACAGAAGTCTCCTGAATTTAAAGCAGTTTTTCTTTCAGCTTTTTCATTTCTTTTTTCAGTCGGGCATTATTCCAATCTTCCCACAGCGGCATAATTAAACCGCCTTTGAGTCTCATTGCCGCTTCGTGCATTGATGCATAATATGCAACTCTGAAATCCGTATATTCCGATAATTTGCATTTGTGTTTGTATGTTTCATACAGACCGTAGGCGTCGCCCCACATATTGCGAAGCTGGAACAAATCATATTCTCTGTCTGACCAAAGACTGCCGCAAGGGTCAATAAAAGCTGTGAGTTCCAAAGTTTTGGGGTCAGCCATTATGTTCATTATATTGAGGTCGCCGTGTATTAGAACGGGATTTGTTTTTTCTTCGGGGAGAGAGTAAAAAATCAGGGGACGGTTCTGTGATTAGATGATTTTCCAACGAAAACCACCCCTGATTTAAAATAACAGCAAAACGTTGAAAACCTTTACATATCAAGGGATTTAAGGCTCAATCACAGAACACCGCATGCTCCCAAAAGCA
>CALGUK010000012.1 GCA_937920235.1 uncultured Clostridia bacterium
AGTTAAAAGCGGTCTTATCGGTTGACGGACCGCTTTTAATTCTTGCAGGTGCAGGCAGCGGAAAAACAACCGTGCTTGTTAACCGAATTGCAAATTTGATGAAGTTCGGAAGTGCCTACGGTTCTGATGAAATAAATGCAAGGGCTGATGAAACCACATTAAGCCTGATGAATGATTATTATAACGGTGATACATCTGTATATGAAGATATCAAACGTGTATTGTCAGTCGATTCTCCTATGCCTTGGGAGATTCTTGCTTTCACATTTACGAACAAAGCTGCAAATGAGCTTAAAGATAGACTTGTGCTCAGAATAGGTGACAGTGCAAATGATATCTGGGCTGGTACATTCCACTCGATATGTGTCCGTATTTTACGCAGAAATGCCGAATTATTGGGATTTTCAAAGCACTTTACTATTTATGACACGGATGATAGTAAACGTATTATGAAGGATTGTCAGCGACTTCTTAATATTGATGACAAATTCTTACCGCACAAGTCAATTCTTGCTGAAATCAGTCGTGCAAAAGATATGCTTGTTCCGCCTGAGGAATTTTTAAGTCTCGGAAGCGGAAATTATCGTGAAAAACAAATCGGAGAGTGTTACGCAAAATATCAGAGGCTTCTCAAAAATGCAGATGCAATGGATTTTGATGATATCATTTTTTATACCGTTAAATTACTACAGGAAAATGATGATGTTAGAGAGTACTATCAGAATAAATTTAAGTATGTTCTTGTCGATGAGTATCAGGACACTAACCATGCACAGTTTATCCTGACAAAGCTATTGTCAGAGGGCTATAATAATATTTGTGTTGTCGGCGATGATGACCAGAGTATATATAAATTCCGTGGTGCAACAATTGAGAATATTCTGAGCTTTGAAAAGAACTTTAAAAATGCTCAAGTAATCCGTCTTGAGCAGAATTATCGGTCTACACAGAATATACTTGACGGTGCAAATGCTGTAATATCACATAATGAACAGCGCAAAGGTAAAAATCTTTGGACGTCAAACGGCGAAGGTGAGAAAATTACTCTCAATACTCTTGATGATGAGTATGGTGAAGCAAAATTTATTGCTGACGAGATTATGAAACGTATGAATTCTTCGGTAAAATTCAGTGATTTTGCCGTTCTTTACAGAATGAATTCTATGTCAAACTCTATAGAAAGAGCATTTGTCCGCAGTGGTATTCCATACAGAATTATCGGTGGACATAAGTTCTATGACCGTATGGAAATCAAAGATGCAACAGCATATTTATCGGTTATTGCAAATCATGATGACAGTGTTCGTCTTGAGCGAATAATAAATGTTCCGAAAAGAGGTATTGGAGCTACAACCATTGCCAATGCAAAAGAAATAGCAGATACACTCGGCATAAGCCTTTTTGAAGTGTTCAAAACAGCTAATGAATATGAGAAATTAAAGCGCAGTTCAGAAAATCTTATTGCCTTTACTCAGATGATTGAAAGCTTTTCGGATCTTCTCAATAGAGAATCAATGTCTTCGGTATTTATATCATTACTTGATGAGACCGGATACAAGGCTATGACAATGGCGGATAAGGAAAAAGGCGAAGAAAGATTACAGAACCTTGATGAGCTTAATAATAACTTAATCAGATATAAGGAAGAAAATCCCGACGGTGAACTTTCTGATTTCCTTGAAGAAGTTGCATTGATGACTGATATTGATAACTATAATTCAGATTCGGATACAGTAGTTCTCATGACATTGCATGCATCAAAGGGTCTGGAATTTCCTGTTGTGTTTATTCCGGGCATGGAAGAAGGAGTCTTTCCGGGAATGCAATCTTTGTATGACACGGCAGAAACTGAAGAGGAAAGACGATTGGCTTATGTGGGAATTACCCGTGCAAAACAGAAATTATATCTTCTCAATACACGATCAAGGATGATTTTCGGCTCTACCAAATATAATTTACCTTCAAGATTTTTGAATGAATTGCCTGCTGAGTGTTGTGAAGCATTAGTTAAGCCTAAAAAACCGATTCAACAAAAAAAGGTTGAAACCGCATCAAATCCAGCATCAAGCGGATTTGGTATCGGATACGGTAAGCATACAAAGAAGCCGACAGAGTCATTTATGGTTGGCGAGCAGGTAACACATCGTGTGTTCGGTAAGGGTATGATTGTTTCACTCAGACCTATGGGAAACGACGTTCTTATGGAAATTGCCTTCGAAAAAGTCGGTACAAAAAAGATTATGGCAAATATGGGCGCTGTTAAAAAGATATAAAATTAGAGGTCGCAATTGTGACCTCTTTTCAGTGGTATTAAGATTTATTATACGCATAATGAAAATCTATTGGTGGTGTAGTTACAGAAATATAAATAAATTCTTCATTACCACAATTAAATAATCCGTGAATTTCATTCTTAACAAATCTTACTACATCACCAGCAACGAATTCTTTTTCTTTATCATTTTCAAGTAATAATTTTCCGGTACCTTTTAATGCATACCAAATTTGCTCAGATGTATTGTGCCTGTGTCTTGGTTGAAGTGCTCCAACTTCAAGATGAACTTCAGTAATTGTTACTTTTTCGCTTGAAGAATTATTGGGACTTAATAATTGACGTGAAATTACATTTGGATTTGATAACTCAACTATATTTTCTTTACTAATAAATTCCATATTGTTATATCTCCGAAAAAGGATTATATATATTCTGCTGACTTACGTGGATTAAATCTCTCTGTTGATTATATCTGTAAAAGCTTAAAATCAAACCGATAGAAAAATATATGCAAAGATTTGAGGAACCGCCTGCGCTGAAGAAGGGGAGAGTGATTCCTATTACGGGTAAAAGCATAAGACACATGCCAACATTGATGATAACCTGACCTGCAATCATTGCAGCAACACCGTAGCACATTACCTTTGTATTGCCTATTTTATCATGTTTTCCCGTATTGACAATTCTTACAACAATCCCGGTAAGTAACAAAAGGGCGGCAATGCAACCGATAAGCCCGAACTCTTCACCTATAACAGTGAAAATCATATCATTTTCTGCCTCGGGTATTGCATTGGGTGTTTGTGTCAGCGCGCCCTTGAAAAGACCTTGTCCGGTAATTCCTCCGCCTCCAAGTGCTGCCAAACCTCTTTTTTGCTGATAAATGATGTCTGAATACAAATCGGGATATGCAAGAGCCAAAAAGCGTTCCTTTTGAATGTTATCAAGCAAGAACATCCAGACTAAAGGCAAAGAAGCAAGAATAAGAAGACCACCGCCTAAAAAATATCCCCAATGAAGACCTGCAACGAAAAGCATTGCAACAGCGATTATAATGAATACCAAAGCTGAACCCATATCGCCGGATTTCATAACAAGAAAAACGGGGATTATTGCGTGTACGCCAAGCTGCAGAATTGATAACGGATGATTTATATTACCTTTAAGCTTTTCAAGATGAACTCCGAAGGTTATAATAAAGCCGATTTTAACTAACTCTGACGGTTGAAAGAAGACAGGACCGAGTTTTATCCAGGTTTTCGCATCTGGACGCTCTATAGGTCCGACACCGACAGCAAAAAGCAAAAGCATAAGTCCTATGCAGAATATTCCTATTAAGGGAGCCAATTTCATTATAAACTCATAGTCAATCAGCGAAATTATTAAGGCGATTATTATGCCGGCAATACAGGCGGCACACATAACCAGAAAATCTCGCGAGAATATTCCGCCGTCGTCGACAGTCCATTTAGTTGCACTCATAACAGAAACGCAACCAAATGATGATGTCAACAGACATAGCATGAATAATATTTTATCCGTTTCTTTTATAAAATTTTTAATTGCTCTAAAAACCAGTTTCATTATAACAATTCCTTAATTGATTTGTTAATTATTTCTCTTGTGTTAAGTAACCATTCATCGGAATGAGGATAATCAGAAAAGGTGATTTTATGTTTTCCGTCCTCTTCAATTATATTAAGACATTTTTGTTTATGTGATAGATTCTTAAGAGTGTTTAGTGCAGCCATATCCTGCAAAGCATCATAAAAAACCTTTAGTCTTATTGAATGATAAGCGTGACCGTCGGGTGAAGGATAAACAATATAGCTGTCTCCTGATGGAAAGCTTCCGCCTGCATCACTTATCTTGTACGGGTCGATAAGCGATTTTGAAAGACGGGTATAATAAAAGTTGTAGCCCCAATGTAAAAAACCCTTAATATCAAATTTGAACATCTGATATCCAATTACTCTTGTACGAACGGACGGATTGCAAAAAAATCTGTTGGAGACGTATTTTTTATTCTGAGCACTGCAATAATATGTCCAAAGATTTTCACACTTTCCTAGAAATTTATCAATATGATCATTTGATGGGATGGGATTTGAAACAATATTAAGTCTGTGAAACCATATATCTGATAAAGCGTCAATTATTTTATATTCCTTAAATAATTTGTGAATATAATCAGATGCTTTGGAATATGACAGCAATGTTTTGAAATTAGGTTCATCACTGACGTGAAAAAACACATTATTTTTAAGGTTGTTTTGTTCTAGATATTTTTTCAGTTCAACAGAAAAAAGTTTTAAAAATCTGCGGTATTCCTTTGAAGAGGATTTCGTTTCCCACCCGAAAATTTTTTTATATTCGCCATCAACATCGGCCATAATTTTCGGAGCATATCCGGCGCCCCATTGAGTGTAAAAATGTGACATTTCAAAATATTTTATACCGCATTTTTTTGCAGTATAAATCCATTTTGTTAGCTTATCAAAATTAAAAGAATATTTATTATTTTTAAAAAAAACATCAACTAATTGAACAGTCGGTCTCTCTTTTCCTTTTTCTGTGTCAAGAGGAGGTGTAAAAAGAGGAGTAAGAACACAATTCATTCCGTACTCTGCCGCTGTTCTTAAAAAGTTTTCCGTAATATACCAATATTTGTCGGAAAATGCCTCGACATTATAATATGACATAAGACAATCGGTGTGAAACCAACAAGTATATATAAAATTATTAAAATCAAGAAGAGCATCAATAACTTCAATGCTTATATTTTTTTCGACAATAGTTTCGTCGTTGTAAACAGAGATAACGACATCGTTTTCCCCGACACAATTTTCGTCGGCAATCACTTCAACCCATAAAATATTAAGACCGGTTTTGAATTTAATTTCACCGTTTACCGGAAGAAGCAAGTCGGGATAATATCCTTCCTTGCTAAGTCTGAAATAATTGTCCGATTTCTTTGACATTGGCAAATCCGATTTGATATGTTCAACTGTATAAACACGGTATTTTTTTATCTTTGAATTTATATTTAAATAACCGATAAAATCATTTTCGCACTC
The DNA here is from genome assembly GCA_937920235.1 of uncultured Clostridia bacterium. Taxonomy (GTDB): domain Bacteria; phylum Bacillota; class Clostridia; order Oscillospirales; family Acutalibacteraceae; genus Fimenecus. The sequence goes on from CALGUK010000012.1 coordinate 5,353, forward strand.
AATTGCAATTTGAAAAGATTTCTTTTCATTTTTAAGCATTGAAAACCCTTCATAGTTTTTTGGGGGAAGGGTATCACCGTGATATATTTTTTCAAGAGATGATAAAATTGTAATTTCGATTTTATTTTGCAAAGGTATCACCTTAATTTATTTTTTATTAAATTTTAACCTATTTTTACAGAATTGTAAAGATATACAATATTTATTTTGCTGTTATTTAATCTTGCAGAATATTTACAGTAGTGGTAAAATATATTAGTTGAAATCGAAGATGAAGGTGAATTTTTTGAAAAAAAGAGAAAACATCAGAAACATTGCTATTATCGCTCACGTTGACCACGGCAAAACAACTCTTGTTGATGAGCTGCTGAAACAAAGCGGAATTTTCCGTTCAAATGAGGTTGTCCAAGACAGAGTTATGGATTCGAATGACCTTGAGCGTGAAAGAGGTATTACCATTCTTTCAAAAAATACTTCTGTGCATTATAACGATGTAAAAATAAATATTATTGATACTCCGGGACACGCGGACTTCGGCGGTGAAGTTGAAAGAATACTGATGATGGTTGACGGTGTTCTGTTACTTGTCGATGCCTTTGAAGGATGTATGCCGCAAACTCGTTTTGTGCTTAAAAAGGCTTTGGGACTTAATAAAAAGGTTCTTGTTGTTGTTAATAAAATTGACAGACCCGGCGCACGTCCTGCTGAGGTTATTGATGAGGTTCTTGACTTGTTTATTGAGTTGGGAGCAAATGATGAGCAGATTGAATTTCCTGTTATCTATGCCTCTGCTCGTGACGGATATTCTTCTCTTGACCCCGATGTCAGAGAAGGCGATATGAGACCGTTATTCGATGCTATTTTAGAAAATATAGAAGCACCTGTCGGAGATTCCGATGCTCCCTTGCAGATCTTATTTTCAAGTCTTGACTACGATGATTATATCGGCAGAATAGGTGTAGGCAGAGTTGAAAGGGGAACAATTAACAGAAACGATGCCCTTGTGCTTTGTAAAACAGACGGTACACAGGAGAATGTCAGAATTTCAAGATTATATCAGTATGAAGGTCTTAAAAGAGTTGAGGTTGACTCTGCTTCGATCGGTGATATTATCTGCATTTCAGGTATATCTGACATCAATATCGGTGAAACTCTTTGTAATCCGGAGTGTATTGAGCCGCTTCCTTTTATTAAAATTGATGAGCCAACTATTTCAATGAATTTTATAGTTAATGACAGCCCTTTTGCTGGAAGAGAAGGCAAATTTGTTACATCACGAAATCTTCGTGACCGATTATATAAAGAAGTTGAAACAAATGTGAGTATGCGTGTTGAGGATACCGAGTCAACTGATACTTTTAAGGTATCCGGCAGAGGCGAACTTCATCTGTCCATACTTATTGAAACTATGCGACGTCAGGGATATGAATTCCAGGTTTCAAGACCTAAGGTTATTACAAAAACAGAAAACGGTGTGCTTATGGAGCCTATAGAACTTCTAATAGTTGAGGTTCCTGAGGAGTATGTCGGATCTGTTATGATGAAAATAGGTTCACGTCGTGGTGAACTGGAAAATATGGGTACAAGAGACGGCGGAACAACTCATCTTGAATTTAAAATTCCTGCTCGCGGACTTATCGGATACCGTTCCGAATTTATGACAGATACAAACGGAAACGGTATTATGAACAACCTGTTCTCCGGATATGAGCCATATAAAGGTGATATTGAAACAAGGGAAAGAGGCTCTATTGTTGCTCATGAAACAGGTGAGAGCACGGCGTACGGATTGTTTAACACTCAGGACAGAGGCAGACTTTTCATTGGTCCGGGCGTACCTGTGTATGAGGGTATGATTATAGGTGAATGTTCAAAGAATGAAGACCTTACCTGCAATATATGTAAAACAAAACATCTGACTAATACAAGAGCGTCAGGCTCCGATGATGCTTTGAAGCTTATTCCCCATACAACGCTCAGCCTTGAGCAATCAATGGAATTTATCAAGGATGATGAGCTTATGGAGGTTACTCCCGAAAATATCAGACTTCGTAAAACAATACTTTCTAAGGACTTAAGATTAAAACAGCAGTTCAGAAAAAATTAAGGTAAAGGAGATGATAAAGTGAAGGGAATGAAAATAGGCATTGATTTTGGTTCATCTTCACTTAAAATCTTTGTTGAAGGAAAAGGAATTGTTGTTGATGAACCATCTGTTGTTGCAATAGAAAAAACATCCGGAAAACCCATTGCTTTCGGAAAAGCAGCAGATGAGGTTTACGGAAGATGTGCAGATGATATTATCATATCAAAGGTCATTAAAGATGGTATTATTTCCGATTTTATAATGGCAGAAAGAATGTTAAGATATTATCTTCAGCATGTTTGCGGTAACAGAATTTATAAACCGAATATTATCATTTCTTTGCCATCTGAGACAAACGACCTTGAAAGAAGGACTTTTCTTGATGTTGTTACTCTTTCAGGAGCAGGCAGAGTGTGTATGGTTGACGGAATTCTTGCATCAGCCTTCGGTTCTGGTATTGAAACTGATAAAGCCGGTGGCAGAATGGTAATAGATATCGGACATCATGTGACGGAGTATGCTGTTATTACTGCCGGCTGTGTCGCTGCAAGCGGACAGATAAAGCACGGAAGCTATAAAATTGATAAGGCTATAATAAATCATCTTAAGAAAGACAGAGATATAATTGTTGGTCCTCACACCGCAAGAAAAATAAAAAATATGATTACGTCGGCAGAGCAAAGAGAATGTGAAACAGCTTTATTTGTTTCGGGAAAAAGTTATCTTGATAATATGCCGATATCATTTGAAGTAACATCAACGGAAATATATCCGTATGTTGACGAACAGATAAATATTTTGGTAAATGATATTCACGAGGGTATCAGGCAGGTCTCTCCTGATTTGCTTGCTGATGCTGCTGATCACGGAATATTCATTTGCGGTGGCGGATCATTGATATTCGATATTAATGACAGATTGTCATCTCAACTGGGAATAAGATGCAATATTGTTGATGATCCGAGATACGCCAAGATTAAAGGACTCGGTATTTTGTGTGAAAATGACACATTACTTGAGCAGAACGGCTACCGATTTATTTTTAAGGATGAAATTCGTGACAGAATAAGAAAATTTGATAAAATATAATTCAAGCCGAACAGGTCGTTAAATATCGATCTGTTCGGCAGTTCTTTTTAAGAAGTTGCAGGAGTTTATAAATGCACTTCTTTCATTTTCTTTTAAATCAAGAATTATTTTTCCTTCAATTCCTTGTCTGCCTATTATTGACGGCAGTCCGGCATAAACATCGTTAATTCCGTATTCACCGTTCAGCATTACGGAAACTGTTAACGCACTTTTTTCATCACCGAAGATTGCTCTGACAATTCTGACAAGAGCCATTCCTATACCGTAATATGTTGCGTTTTTTGCTTCAATTATTTTTTGTGCTGCTGTTGTTACACTTTTACTGATTTCGTTTAGGTCACTAAAGCTGAATTTACCTTTTGAGTATTCTATAACATCGTAAATACTTTTAGTTGTAATAAACGCTTGTGACCAAGGGATAATTTCGCTGTCGCCGTGTTCTCCGATAACGTATGCGTGAACATTCCTCGGATCAATAGAAAAATAATTACCGAGCAGATAACGTAATCTTGCTGTGTCAAGCGTTGTGCCGCTTCCGATAACCCTTGCACTATCAAATCCTGAAAGTTCAAGGGTGATTTTTGTCATTATATCAACAGGATTTGTGGCGACAAGAAAAATACCGTTAAATCCGCTTTTCGTAACAGGTTCAATTATTGATCTGAAGACCTCTAGATTTCTGTTCAGAAGGCTTATTCTGTCCTCTCCTTTTTTCTGATTTACTCCTGCTGCAATAACGACTATGTCTGCATCTTGACAATCATAGTAATTTCCGCTGTAAATGAGCATATTTCTTTTAGCAAAGGGAAGGCCGTGATTAAGGTCCATTGCTTCACCGTTTGCTTTTTCTTTATTTATATCAATCAGAACGAGCTGATCACATTCACCGCTGTTAAGCAGAGCATAAGCAAAACTCATACCGACAAATCCCGTTCCGATAACAGCTATTTTTTTCAAGTCATTTATTTTCATGTTTTTCGTTCCTTATTTTATTTTGATTCTATATTTTTTCATCCAGTAATTTATCTGAATAAAATACGCAATAGTTTGCGGTGTTGTCATCAGTTGACCATACCAAGGTTCTGAAATATTTGTATTGAGAAGTTTTTTTAGTTCATCTTTTTTTACAAAGTTTAGAACAGGGGATGATGTGTCATTTATAATTTCTTTTAGTGTTTCGGAAATTATTGATAAGTATTCGGGATTATGAGTTTTCGGATAAGGACTCTTTTTCCGCCATAATACTTCATCAGGTAATATATCCTTAACAGATGCTCTCAGCAAGCCTTTTTCAAAAGAATTGTATTCTTTGTACTCCCATGGAACAGAGTAAAGATATTCAGCAATTCTGTAATCACAGAAAGGAACTCTCACCTCCAAAGAGCTGTACATACTCATACGGTCTTTTCGGTCAAGCAGAGTTTGCATAAACCATTCCAGGTTTAGTTTCATCATTTCTCTCATTCTTGATTCAAGAGGAGATGTTTTTTCTGCTTTTGACGTGTTTATAATGGTATTCTGATATCTTGAATTTATATATTCATATACATCATTTTTTAAAAATTCTTCTTTTATAAAATTTTTTCTGTATTCCGTTGATTGAGCCCAAGGAAAGCCCTTTACAGCTCTTATCTTTTTATCTCTGTACCAGGGATATCCTCCGAATATTTCATCGGCACATTCGCCGGAAAGAGCAACGGTACAATGCTTTTTAATTTCTTTGCAGAATAAGAGAAGTGATGAGTCAATATCCGCCATTCCAGGTAAATCACGAGCATCAACAGCTAATGTCAGAGCGTTTGCTAGATCACTGTTTTTAAGAGTAATAATATGATTTTCACAATTAAGATATTTATTCATCTTTTCAATATATTCGGTGTCGCTGTTCGGTTGAAATTTACTTTTTTTAAAATATAAATCATTATTTTCGTAGGTAACTGAAAATGTCTTTAATTTTTGCTCGTTTTTTCTTAGATAATTATTTGCAACAGATGAAATAATACTTGAATCAAGACCCCCGGATAAAAAGGTTCCTATCGGAACATCGGATATCAGCTGTCTTTCTATTGAATCTGTAACTAAATAGCGCACATTTTCAATTGTCTGTTTCAGATTGTCTTTATGCTCTTTGTCCTTAATAGTCCAATATTTCATTGTTTTAATTCCGCTTTTATTAAAATAACCGAAGCTTGCGGGTTTAAGTTCATTTATACCCTTGAATACTCCACATCCGGGTGTTCTGCCCGGTCCTATAAGCATTATTTCATATATGGATTCTTCATCTATAACCGCTTCGGCATATTTATGTTCAAGTATCGCCTTGATTTCTGAGCCGAAAATAAAACTGTTATTAACTACCGTGTAGAAGAACGGTTTTACACCCATCCTGTCTCTTGCAAAGAAAAGTCTTTTATTCGAATTGTCCCAGATTGCAAATGCAAAGATGCCGTTGAATTTTTCAAGACACATTTCTTTCCATTGCACAAATGCTTTCAGCACAACCTCGGTGTCCGAATATCCGTTAAATTTATGTCCGTATAATTTCAGTTCGTCTCTGATTTCCTCGGTGTTGTATAATTCTCCGTTGTATATAAGAGTATATTCATTTTCTCCGTATTTTGCGGTCATCGGTTGTATTCCGTTTTCAATATCAATTACACATAATCTTGAATGAATTAATGCTACATTTTCTTTGATGTACATTCCGTTTTGGTCCGGTCCACGCGGTTCAAGTACTTTTTGCATGCGCATAAATGAATCTTTGTTTTTGATTACGGAATATGAATAAGATACTTCTCCTGCAATACCGCACATAATAATCACCTCAAAATATTAGTTCATAATAGAATATGTTAATAATATAAAATAATTCTTGTTTATATTTATTTTAATTTATGGTATTATTGATATGAGGTGAACTTATATGACTATAAAAGAAAAAATGCATTGCGGAGATCTGTATCTTTCAATGGATGAGGACTTATTTAATGAGCAGCTTACTTATCTTGATAAACTCTATGATTTTAATGCTACAAGGCCTTCCGAGCTTAAAAAAAGAAATGAAATGCTTAAAAACATGTTTGCAGAAATAGGTGAGGATTGCTATATCGAGCCGCCACTGCACGCAAATTGGGCAGGTAAACACGTTCATTTCGGAAAAGGCGTTTATGCCAACTTTAATCTGACGCTTGTTGATGATACGCATATTTATGTCGGAGATTACACGATGTTCGGTCCCAATGTTATCATTGCGACGGCGGGACATCCGATATTACCGGAACTGAGACCGCTTGCATACCAATATAATTTGCCTGTTCATATCGGTAAAAACTGTTGGCTCGGTGCGGGAGTAATTGTTCTTCCCGGTATTACAATCGGTGATAATTCCGTTATCGGTGCAGGAAGTGTTGTCACAAAGAACATTCCGGCAAATGTTGTGGCGGTAGGTAATCCCTGCAGAGTTTTACGAGAAATAACAGAAAAGGATAAGGAATTTTACTATAGAGAACGACGAATTGAATTATAGTTGAAATGCTCACAAATATCTGTGAGCATTTCTATCAATAATAAAAATAATATTGATTATAAGTATAAAATATTGTATAATTTAAGAACAAATGTACGCGAGGTGCAAGATGTTTAAATTAGTCAGTAATTATAAACCTACAGGTGATCAGCCGAAAGCAATCGATATGCTTGTTGACGGTATTCAAAAAGGGTATAAAGAACAGACGTTACTGGGCGTAACAGGATCCGGTAAAACATTTACTATGGCTAATATTATTGCAAAACTTAACAGACCTACACTTGTACTTGCACATAATAAAACTCTTGCCGGTCAGCTTTGCTCTGAATTCAAGGAGTTCTTTCCTGAAAATGCTGTAGAATATTTTGTCTCCTATTATGATTATTATCAGCCTGAAGCTTATATTGCAACTACTGATACTTATATTGAAAAAGATTCTGCAATAAATGATGAGATTGATAAGCTTCGTCACTCTGCTACTTCCGCTTTGTCGGAAAGACGCGATGTAATTATTGTCGCAAGTGTTTCCTGCATATACTCGCTTGGCGACCCTATTGATTATAAAAGTATGGTCATATCTCTGCGAACAGGTATGGAAAAAAGCCGTGACGATCTTATTCAGAAGCTTGTTGAAATTCAGTATGAGCGCAATGATATAAACTTTATAAGAAATAAGTTCAGAGTCAGAGGAGACATTGTTGAGATTTTTCCCGTTTATTCTAATGATACTGCTATCAGAGTAGAATTTTTCGGTGATGAGGTTGACCGTATTTGTGAAATAAACCCATTGACGGGTGCCGTTAAGAATGTAGTATCACATATTGCGATTTATCCTGCATCTCATTATGTTGTATCTCCCGAAAAAATGGAAGAGGCACTTAAAAGGATAAATGAAGAAATGGAAATGCAGGTTTCTGCCTTTGAAAAAGAAGGAAAACTTATTGAAGCACAAAGAATCCGTCAGAGAACAGAATACGATATGGAAATGCTTCGTGAAACAGGTTTCTGCAAGGGTATTGAAAACTATTCTGCAATAATGTCGGGACGCAAACCAGGCGAACCGCCGTTTACACTTCTTGATTATTTTCCTGATGATTATCTTCTTTTTGTAGATGAATCTCACGTTACTCTTCCGCAGGTGAGAGGAATGTACGGAGGTGACCGTTCACGAAAGGAGAGTCTTATCAATTTTGGATTCAGATTACCGTCTGCGTATGATAACAGACCTCTTACATTTGATGAATTCTATAAAAAAACAGGTCAGAAGATTTTTGTAAGTGCAACTCCGGGGACATTTGAAAAAGAAAAAAGCATTCTGACTGCTGAACAGGTTATCAGACCGACCGGGTTGTTGGATCCCGAAATTTCCGTCAGATCAACTGATGGACAGATTGATGATCTGATTTCTGAAATTAATATTCGTGTTGAGAAAAAAGAACGTGTCCTCGTTACTACGCTTACAAAGAAAATGGCAGAAAATCTTACTGAATATCTTTCTCAGCACGGAATTAAAGTCCGATATATGCATTATGATATTGATACAATTGAGAGAATGGAGCTTATAAGAGATCTGCGTCTTGGCGAATTTGATGTTCTTGTCGGAATAAATCTTCTTCGTGAAGGTCTAGATATTCCTGAGGTTTCATTGATTGCAATTCTCGATGCAGATAAGGAGGGCTTTCTTCGTTCCGAAACATCACTTGTTCAGATTATCGGAAGAGCTGCAAGAAACGCAAACGGACAAGTTATTATGTATGCGGATTCTGTCACGGATTCTATGGAACATGCTATCAGTGAAACATACAGACGACGCGAAAAGCAGATTGAATATAATAAGAAAAACGGTATTATTCCTCAAACAATTATAAAGGATGTACGAGATGTACTTGAGATTTCAAGTAAGGAAAAATCGGGTAAACGAAGAATGAGCAGAGATGAAAAGCAGAAGCTTATTGCAAGATTAACTGAAGAAATGAAAGCAGCAGCAAAAATTCTTGAATTTGAACATGCAGCATATTTACGCGATAAGATCGAAAAATTGAGATCTGAGAAATAATATCCATACGTTTTTAAAGATAGGTTTAAACTTCTTTAAACAGCTTTATTTCAAAAAAGGATGTCAGAAATGCAACATGATAAAATAATTATAAAAGGTGCAAAAGAGAATAATTTAAAAAATATTGATATAGAAATACCAAGAGATAAAATGGTTGTTTTTACAGGATTGTCCGGCTCGGGAAAATCCTCGTTAGCATTTGATACTATTTATGCCGAAGGACAGAGACGTTATATTGAATCATTATCCTCATATGCAAGAATGTTTCTCGGTCAAATGGAAAAGCCGAATGTTGAATCAATTGAGGGCTTGTCTCCCGCAATTTCAATTGATCAGAAAACAACATCAAAAAATCCTCGATCAACAGTGGGAACCGTAACTGAAATATACGATTATTTAAGATTGCTATATGCGAGAATCGGTGTTCCGCACTGTCCTGTCTGCGGTCGTGAAATCAAGCAACAAACTGTTGATCAGATTGTTGACGGTATTATGGAACTGCCCGAGGGCACAAAATTTCAGATACTTTCTCCTGTTGTCAGAGGTAAAAAAGGCGAACATGCAAAGGAACTTGCAAATGCGTTAAAAGCCGGTTTTGTCAGAGCAAGAATTGACGGTGAAGTGACGGAATTATATGAGGGAATGAAGCTACCCAAAACCTTTAAACATACAATTGAAATCATTGTTGATCGTCTTGTTGTCAAGGATGGAATTAGATCACGACTTGCAGACTCCATTGAAACGACCACGCAGCATTCAGGCGGAAATGTGATAATTGATGTTATCGGTGATAAGGAATATCTTTATTCTCTGAACTATGCTTGCCCCGAGCACGGAATCAGTATTGATGAGCTTTCACCGAGAATGTTTTCGTTCAATAATCCCTACGGTGCTTGTCCGACCTGTACGGGATTGGGAACGTTTATGAAAGTAAGTCCTGATCTTGTTATACCTAACAAAAATCTTTCAATCAGCGAAGGTGCGATATGTGCAAGCGGCTGGTCAAAAGCTGAAAAAGGATCAATTTCCGCTATGTATTATAATGCACTCGGAAAAGAATACGGTTTTGATTTGAAAACACCCGTAAAGGATTTTTCTGATGAAGCTCTTAACGCAATTTTGTACGGCACAGAGAAAAAGCTCAGTATGACTCGTTCAACACTTTACGGCTCTGGAAATTATTTATCGTCGTTTGAAGGAATAATAAACAATCTCGAGCGCAGATATAAGGAAACAACAAGTGATTGGGCTAAATGGGAGATTGAGCAGGTTATGACATCATGCCGTTGCCCCGAGTGTAAAGGTACAAGACTTAAACCTGAAATTCTCTCCGTTACGGTAGGCGATAAAAACATCAGTCAGTTCTGTGATATGTCAATATCTCAAGCGATTGTATACATTGATTCTCTAGATTTAACTGAAAAAGATATGTTTATTTCGGAATCAATTATCAAAGAGATAAAATCAAGACTAAATTTCCTTAAAAGTGTTGGTTTGGAATATCTTACGCTTTCAAGATCTTCGGGAACTCTATCCGGAGGAGAAAGTCAACGTATAAGATTGGCAACACAAATTGGTTCTTCACTTATGGGCGTAGTATATATCCTTGATGAACCAAGCATAGGACTTCATCAACGCGATAATGATAAACTACTTGATACATTAAAGGGTTTGCGAGACCTCGGAAATACTCTTATCGTTGTTGAACACGATGAGGATACAATGTTTGCTGCCGATTACATTGTAGATATCGGTCCCGGTGCAGGCATTCATGGTGGAGAGGTTGTCTGTGCGGGGTCAGTTGATGATATTATTTCCTGTAAAGAATCTATAACCGGAAAATATCTTTCCGGAGAAAGAAAAATTCCCGTACCTGAAATAAGACGAAAAGGAAACGGAAATTTTCTTACTGTTAACGGTGCTGAGGAAAACAATCTTAAAAGAATTAACGTTAATATACCTCTCGGTTGTTTTACTTGTGTGACTGGTGTTTCGGGTTCGGGCAAATCCTCGCTTGTAAATGAGGTTTTATATAAAAATTTAGCTAATGAACTTAACAACGCAAAAAAACCCTTGGGCAAGTTTCAATCTATGTCGGGATTGGAGTATCTTGACAAGGTGATTAATATTGATCAGTCACCTATAGGCAGAACACCGCGTTCAAATCCGGCAACATATACAGGCGTTTTTACAGACATTCGTGAGTTGTTTGCCTCAACACAGGAATCTAAAATCAGAGGATACAATGCAGGCAGATTTTCATTTAATGTTAAAGGCGGACGATGTGAAGCCTGCGAAGGTGACGGAATTATTAAAATTGAAATGCATTTTCTTGCCGATGTTTATGTTCCTTGTGATGTCTGTAACGGTGCAAGATATAACCGTGAAACTCTTGAAGTTAAGTATAAAGGCAAGAGTATTTATGACGTTCTTGAGATGACAGTTGAAGAAGCGCTGATATTTTTTGAAAATATGCCGAAAATAAAACGTAAACTCCAGACTCTTTATGATGTCGGACTCGGCTATGTTAAATTAGGACAGTCTGCTACTACGCTTTCGGGTGGTGAAGCTCAAAGAGTTAAATTGGCTACAGAACTTTCAAAACGATCTACAGGAAAAACGATTTATATTCTTGATGAACCTACGACCGGACTTCATTCTGCTGATGTTCATAAACTGATAGAGGTTTTACAGAGACTGGTTGATGCAGGAAATACCGTGGTTGTTATTGAACACAATCTGGATGTAATTAAAACTGCAGATTATATCATTGACCTCGGACCTGAAGGGGGAGACAAAGGTGGTAAGATAGTTGCTTGCGGAACACCCGAAAAGGTCGCTGAATCAAAAAAATCATATACAGGAAAATATCTGAAAAAGATGCTGTAACATCTGTAAATTATCAAGAGAGAAGTGATGCACTTCTCTCTTTTTGTATATAAAAAGAGCGGTATTTGAAATACCGCTCTGACTAAGGTTTTAATTATTGTCTTCATTTGCTTTCGGAGGAGAACAGAAGTTTTTTTCGGATTCAATCCAGATATTATCCTTCATGTTTTTGAAGATAAGCATTTTATTCTTTTTAAGAATTGTAATTATTATCAATAGAAGAATAAACCATGCTGAAATCAGACACGCAATATCCATTCCGGGAATTGAATATTTTAATTCAATGTCATGCTCACCCGCATCAACTTTTATACCTAGTAATGTATCTGAAATTTTAATTATTGATTCATCCGAAGCCGGGATACCGTCAATAATAACACTCCAGCCTTTATCATAGGGAATTGAAGTAAAAAGAATTTCATTTTCTTCTACTGTGAAGCTGCCTTTAATGCTTGTATCTTCAAATTCAGATAATTCAAGCTGTCCTGATTTAAGCTTATTATATCCGTCTATAAATTTTTCATCACTCATTGTGAAAACAGTAAAAAATACATTTGCTGATTCATAATCATCTTTTATTGGCATTTTAACAGATACAATTTCACCTTCATTATAATATCCCAGATCCATAATGTAACCGTCAGAGACATCCATTGAGGTCTCAATTACTTCTGATGATACATCGACGTCATCAAGCTGTCTTGAACTGATATAAATGTATATATGACCGCCTTTTGAAGCTGTTATGCTTGCTGTAAGAGAAGCATCCACACCTTCGTTAATTCTCATTACAGAGAAGTTACCGATGATTTTACTGTCGTTATCAAGTGAATATACATTGTTATAACTGAACTCGTAGTTATATTCTCGTTCATACAGATTTTCAATACCGGTTGCGCAACGGAAAAATTCATTTTGTGTTTCAATTGGATCGGAATATATTTCTGTATCCCAATTTATAATTTCATCAGAAACAGGGAAAGCAATACTAAGATTGTATGGATTTTCATACACATTATATGTTGCATTGCTTCCGACAGAGTTATAATAGTCATTTCCGCTTATAAGATTTTTTCTGTCATATATATATTTGATTGAAAAAACCGAATTATATAAAGGAGTTTGCGGATTATATGTGCAACTGTTTATTTTATTGCCGTAAAGCCCGAAATCCTTTTGTAAATTGGCAACTGATTCGTAAGCCATTGATGAAAATACTGATACACCGTTATAGTCGTACCAACTCGGATCCATTCTTGTTCTTAAGTCGGATAATTCGGTTCGGTAAAAAAGCTCACTGTCGTTATTGTCAATTTCTTGCTGTAAAAGCTTAAAATCGTCATAATCTTCTGTAAATGCTGTTTTTGTCTGATTGGCAACATAATGATTTGTGCTTGCGAGTATAGTTTCGGATATAACTGAGCATACAAGAATAATCGTAATTGCAAATGTCTGATTTTTTCTTGAGACAAGCAGACCCAGAACAACCGAGAAAAGAATAATATAAATTATAGAAATAATGATCGTTGCATCATCAACATTTTTTGAACCGATTTTTTGGCAAAGAACAATAAAAGCAAGTATGCCGAGTCCGACAGAAAGAATTTGCTTTTTATTAAAATAAGATATATTAAGAAATGCCTTATGTGCGAGTATAACAAGTATAAAAGAGTACATAAAAGACTGGCGATACGGTAAATCATTTGGGAAATGTAATCCGTGCCAGATATAATTAAATATATTTATGTTGAAGCTCAGGTACATAAAGCCAAGCAAAAGAACTGAGGCAATTTTTTCTCTTGAAGATATTTTGTCAGAAAAAAGATAAAAAGGAATAAGAAAAACAGTAAGCAAACCGCAATAGATATTCGGCATAACAGTATCACCGCTGCTTCTGATTGTAGGCTCAAGGCTTGCGAGATGATTAGCAAGAAAGTCAAATATGCTGAAATAACTTTCAATTTCTGTGGGATTACTGCCCGATGTTGCTGATGAAGTACTTAAAATATATGCAACAGGATATAACATAAAAATCAGAATACCTGCAGAAATTAAGGATGAAATTGCAAATCTTATGCCGCTTTGCAGAAAAAATGATTTAGTAAACAGATTGAATTTCCTGTCAGATAATCTGAGGTTTTCAGATTTAGAAGATATTTTATCGTATGAACAAAAATAATAGTATAAAAAATATACACAGGAAAAAATACAAAGCATGAAACCGATATAATAGTTTGTAAATATTGAAAAAGTCAGAAAGGTAAGATATAAAGAGCACTTTCCTGAGTCAATTATCCTTTCAATTCCGAGAACTGTCAACGGCAACAGGTACATTGCATCTATCCACATGACATTCCAGTAATATGCTATGAAATATGCACTGAAAGCATACATGATACCAAATGCTATAATATGAGGGCCATCAGCTTTATGTGATTTTTTTAAATAATATGCCAAAGATACAGAGCTTAAGACAGCCTTGACGGCAATCATTGCAGCAACGGCTTCAAACGTCTTATTATGACCAAATAAAAGAATTATAAAGGAAAAAGGGCTGGAGAGATAATTAAATAGATTACCTATAAACGCACCGCCAAGTCCTGTGTTCCAGGAATATATAAGAGATTCACCGCATGATATTCTGTCGTACAGCTCAGAGAAAAGAGGACCATATTGATGATACAGGTCCATTCTGTATATTGTTTTATCACCGAAGGGTATGATCGAAAAACAAAAATAGATTATCATAATGATGAATAGTGCAATCAATCCCGTTGACAAAACATATTTATTTTCTTTAATTGAATTAATGATCTTTGATTTCATCCTAACACCTTTATATCTTTTACTTTTGTATATCATATCATATATGATGTTTCATTTCAAGAAAGTTTTAGTAATAAAAAGGGACAAGTAATCATAGGCTAAACTGAGGTGATTGAATGGACAAAACATTTCATGAAAATTTCAACTACATCTTATCATATTTGCCGAGTAAAATTTCGGAAAGTCTTAAAGAATTGCCTGAAAACATTGTTGAGTCCGTTCAGGAAATAAGAATAAGAGAAAACCGGCCGGTAATTATTATAACAAACTCTGAGTGTCTTTTATTAAAGAGCAACGGGAAATTAAGTAATTTACTCTCTCCCGGCTGCTTAAGCCCATCTAAAAACGAAATTGAGAAAATTATACATAAAATGTGTGATTATTCAATGCATAATCATTACGAGGATATAAAAGAAGGTTATATAACTCTTCATAACGGAGCAAGAATAGGAATAACCGGAACAGCTGTTTATGATAAAGATAAAATAAAGGGTATAAAAGATTTTGACGGTTTAAATATCAGAATTCCGCGGAATTGTCCTGGAGTATCTGATAAATTATTTGAATATATTTTGAACGATTTTCCGTCCAGTATTCTTATTGCAGGTCCTCCGTCATCGGGTAAAACGACAATGCTCAAAGATGTGGCTTATCAGATTTCATCGGGAAGACTCGGGAAATACTATAAAACAACAATTGTTGATGAAAGAAAAGAAATAATAAATGAGCATAACGGCCGAGAATCTGTAGGATTGAATACAGATGTTCTTTACGGGTTTTCTAAGGCGTACGGTATTTCCTTGGCAGTCAGAACGCTGTCACCTGATTACATAATTTGCGACGAAATCGGTGGAAAAAATGAATTTGATGAGATATTGTATGCAATGAATTGCGGTGTGAAATTCATAATAACGGTTCACGCCGAGAATTTGTCAGACCTTAAAAGAAAAGAGATATATAAGCGTCTTGTAGCCGACGGAATAATAAATAATGTTGTTATACTTGAAACCTCGGAAATGCCGTGTACTGTTTCAAAAATAATCAGTAATAATAATTTGATTTATGAAAGAAATTCTTGTAATTACAATAATAATACTATCTGTGTTCATTACAATAATTTATACGAAAAGAGTAAAGTTACATATTGATGCGGTGAACCAGTGCGTAATAATGATTGAGGCAATTGAGGTATATTTAACGTACAACAATCATTCTGTTTGCGAAATTATCGAATTGCTAGATATGAATGAATTGCTTTATCTTCTTTCGTTTATTAAAGGAATAAATAAAAATATTAAATCCGGTTGCTCCGGATATGTTTTAAGTGAGGAAAACAGAAGAGAAATCGAAATTTGTTCTGTACTTAACAGAAATGAAAAGGATATCATAATTAAATTTTTTTCAGGACTCGGAAAATCAGATACAACAGGACAAATATCGAATTGTAAAATGTATAAGGAAATTCTTATGAGCGAATATAAAAAGATTCAGAATGAAGAGAAGAAACAATGCAAATGTGTAAGCACAATGATACTCGGCTGCGGATTTTTAATTATTATATTGATGTTATGAGTGATTAAAATGGATATATCATTTCTTTTTAAAATAGCCGGAATAGGAATAATAGTAGCAATTATGCAGCAAATGTTGTCAAAAGCGGGGAGAGAAGAGTTTGCAACTCTGACGGTAATTACGGGAATTGTGGTAATAATTGCAATGCTTATTCCCGAACTGTCATCTCTTTTTGATGATGTCAGATCAATGTTTGACTTATGACATATCTTATAAGAATAGGTATTGTTGCTGTAATTTTTTTAATTCTCTCTTCCGTGATCAAAACATACAGACCGGAATATGTTTTTCTTATAAGAATAACTGCTGTTATTATTATATTTTATATTTCCGCAGAACAAATATCAGATTTTATCGGATCGTTTAATTCTATACTTTCATCTCTTAATGTTGAAACCGAGTATTTTACTTTACTTATAAAAATAATTGGGATTACGCTTATAACGGATTTTATTTCAGATACATTAAAGGACAACGGTGAAACAACAATGGCGAACACAGTCATAATATTGTCAAAATTTTTAATTTTATATCTTACTATGCCTGCTTTAAACAGTTTGCTTCTCTTTTGTACTGAATTGATTGATATAAAATGAAGTACATAAAATTTATTTTGATACCTGCTTTGATTTTCGCTTTTTCTGTATCTTCACATGCAACAGATGAATCATTGGAAATCTGGAACGGAATAGATGATTCAACAAAAGATTATTTAGATGACTTGGGAATCGATGAATCCTCATTTGGCGAAATCTTCGATATAACTCCTGCAAGAGTATTCAGACTTATTGTTGATATTGCATCAGGTAAGTCTTCAGAATTATTTGAAAACATAATAAAAATACTTGTTATTATACTTGTTTCTTCAATAATATCAAGTTTTCTGAATAAAAATAATTCATTGGATGAAATTTTAAATTATGTAACCGTTGTCATTGTTTTATCCTGTATTATGGAGCCTGTCGGTAGACTACTTACAGATGCTGCAACAGCAATAAGGTCATCTGTTATTTTTATAAATTCATATCTTCCTGTTTTTACGGGAATTATGATTGCATCAAAAAATCCCGGTCTGGCATTTACATATAATTCATTTACTCTTTTTTTATCAAGTATTATTTCTTTTATTTCTGATAAAATTTTTGTACCGATTATAAGTGCAATGTTTTCATTATGCTTAATAACATCATTTTCAAAAGAAAATATTCGTGTAAAGATAATTAATATTCTCAGAAAATTTATTATTGTCATATTAAGTCTGTTTTCTACGGTATATACGGGACTTTTGACAACACAAAGTATTTTGGTAAGTTCATCTGACAGTCTTGTTTTAAAGGGTGTCAGGTTTATTTCCGGAACATTTATTCCGTTCGTTGGAAGTGGTGTGGGCGATGCTTTGACATCCGTATTCAGTAGCTTTCTTATAATGAAAAATTCTGTCGGAATATTTATAATTATTGTAATCGTTTTAATTAATCTTCCGATAATCATTGAATTATTGATATATTATTTTTTGTTTAGTATTTGTTCTTTGGTAGCATCAGTTTTAGGTTCGGACAATATATCAAATGTTTTTGACAGCATTGTTTCTACATTGTCAATGCTTAATATTATTTTATTTTTTATTACGTTTGTACTGGTTATATCAACAGGAATAATTATTGTAATGGGTAAATAAAATGGATAGTATAAAGCTTTGGATATCATCATTCAGCGGCGCATTGCTGATCTCTTCATTGTTTAAGATACTTGTTTCAAATTCATCATTAAAAAATGTAATAAATATATTTTTATCTGTTCTGATATTTTTACACACACTTTTGCCTGTTGAAAAAATAAACACAGATTTCAGCGAATATTTTACCGAGGAAATAAAATATGAACAAGAAAATTATTTGCAGGAAAGCTATGAGCAGATTATAACCAAATCGATTGAAAACATCTGTAAAAAAAATAACATATCACTTTTATCCGTAGAAATTGACTCATATATCGATGAAGATAAAAACTGTTGTATTAAGGAAATTCGTGTTTACATAAATTCATCTGACTCGGCTGATAAGATAAAAGAACTTATTTACGATGAGCTCGGAATTGAGGTGGTTATTTGCTAAACACTATTAATATATCGGAAAAATTCAAAAATATAAAGTTAGGCAAAAAGGAAATATGTATTATTCTAATTGGCTTTCTTCTTATCTTTATAATCTTCATTTCAGAATACAATAACGACTCTGTAAAGATAGAAAGTGATATAAATAATACAGAATATAATTATTGCAATGAAATGGAAGAAAAAATAAAAAAATTCATAATGAAAATTGACGGTGCCGGCAAAACCGAGGTTATCATTACACTTGATGAGACGTCAGAATATATTTATGCGACCGACAATAAGAATGTTCAGAAAAATAACAATAATAACGATGATTTATCAGTTGAAAATGATTATGTTATTATTGAAAATAACAATAATGACGAAGGCTTACTTATTAAAACTATTGAGCCGAAAATCAGGGGAGTAGCGATTACATGTGAGGGTGGAGATATTCCGGAAGTGCAGGAAAATATTATGTCTGCAATTAAGGCTGTTTTGGATATCAGATCATCAAATATTTCAATAACTAAATTATCTTCGGAGGATGCTTATGAAGAGTAAAATAATAGGTAAAAAACAGTTGCTGACATTGTCGCTGGCTTGTGCTTTCGGTTTGGCGGTTTTTGTGAATTGGTATTATACGAAGTCGGAAAACAATAATACAGAGCCTGATATATCACAAAAATATAACCTCGGTGATGCACAGTTGGTTAATTCCTCTTCGGTAGAAGAAGATGATTTTTTCAGTGAGGCTGTAATAAACCGTACTAAATCACATGATGAAGCTATAAATAATCTTGAGGAAATAATATCTGACAAAGAAAGCGATAAAGAAACAGTTGAGCTTGCCCGAAAAGAACTTGTTGAAATATCACAGCAGATCAAAACGGAAACAGATATTGAAAATCTTATAAAAGCACAGCTTGATGTGGATTGTCTTGTTACATACAATAATGATAAAATTGATATTATAATGCCTCCTAAAACTCTTGACGCCGATTCGGTAATTAAAATAAAGGATATTGTTTTATCAAAAAGTGATTTAACATCTGATGATATTGTTATAATTGAGTCAAAATAATGTATATACATAATAAATATACATATTTCTATTGAATTTTATATAAAAAAGTGGTACAATAATTAAGAAAAAAGTATAATCATTCGTACCGCAGAAAAATGAAAAGCACTCCCTGCCTTTTTCTGGCGGGGAGTGTTAATTATTTGGAGGACATTATGACTCGTAAAGAAGAAAGAGAATTGGCTTTTACATTGATTTTTGAAAAAATTTTCAATGACGACCTTACCATTGAAGAAATATTTAAAAATGCAGTTGAAGCGCGTTTCATTGAAGAAAATACATATGCTTTTTCCGTATCCCAGCTTACCTATGAGCATTGTGATGAGATTGACAGCATTATCAATGAAAACTCTGTCGGTTGGAAAGTAAACCGATTGCCAAAGGTTTCTCTCGCGCTTCTCAGACTTGCGCTGTGTGAGATACTGTATGTTCCGTCCGTTCCCAACGGTGTATCAATCAATGAAGCAGTTGAACTTGCTAAAAAGTTTTCATCACAGGAAGATGCAGCATTTATTAACGGAGTTCTCGGAAAGTATGTCAGGGAGAATTTTTCTGAATGAGTTATTATCTTGGGATTGATACAAGTAACTACACAACATCTGTTGCGATTTATGATAGCGACAATAAATCTGTAATTAATAAAAAAATGCTGTTACCGGTTAAAAACGGAGAAAAAGGAATTCGTCAGAGCGATGCTGTTTTTCATCACACGATTCAGCTTCCGAAACTTTTTCGTGAGTTGTTTGATGAAATTGATGTAAAAATTGATGCAATAGGTGTATCCGTTAAGCCCTGCAATGATGATAATTCGTATATGCCTTGTTTTCTTGCCGGTGTATCTGTGGCTGTTTCATTATCCGAAACAATGAATATTCCTCTGTATGAATTTTCACATCAGGACGGACACATTGCTGCAGCTTTGTATTCCTCCGGTATGCTTGATTTGTTTTACAGAGATTTTCTTGCGTTTCATATTTCCGGCGGAACTTCCCAGGCATTACTCGTATCACCAGCTAGCAAATACTTTAAAACCGTCAAGGTGTCTGACTCTCTTGATTTAAAAGCAGGACAAGCTATAGACAGAGTCGGAGTTTCGATGGGGCTTCAGTTTCCATGCGGACCCGAGCTTGAAAAATTAGCGCTTAAAAGCGAAAAAAATCTGACCAAAATCAAGGTTTTCAGACGCGACGGGTATTTTAGTCTCTCCGGTGTTGAGAATAAGTGCAAAAAGATGCTGGCTGAAGGTACTTCATACGAAGATGTCGCATTATATTGTCTTAGCTATATCTATTCAGCTCTCGATGATACTGTTTCTGAACTATTGGATAAAAACGGTAATCTGCCGGTTGTGTTTTCCGGCGGTGTTATGTCAAACTCCATTATACGTAATGAAATTAAAAAGAAATACGATGCTTATTTTGCAGAACCGAAGTTTTCAGCTGACAATGCTTGCGGAGTTGCTTTACTTGCATCTTTTTGCTATGAAAGGAATAAACAGTAATGTATTCCCCATTAATACTTTCTGTTACACAGCTTAATTCATATGCCCGATCTGTTATTGAGGAAAACTGTACTCTTTCAAATGTGTTTGTAGTCGGTGAAATTTCAAATTTTGTTGACTATTACAGAAGCGGACATTTATATATGAGCATAAAGGACAGTCAATCGGTCATAAGTGCCGTAATGTTTGCTTCTAATGCTTCAAAACTTAAATTTCAACCCCAAAACGGTATGTCGGTAATTATAAGAGGTCGTGTATCAATATATGAGAGAGACGGTAGATTTCAATTGTATATTGATGATATGCAACCGGACGGTGTCGGTGCACTTGCGCTTGCTTTTGAACAGCTTAAAGAGAAACTTTTTAAGGAAGGTCTTTTTGAAGAGACACATAAACTGGCTATTCCCAGCTTCCCGGAAAAAATCGGTGTAATTTCCTCTCCGACAGGTGCAGCTGTGCAGGATGTTTTGAATATACTGAACCGTCGCTATCCTGTGGCTGAGGTTATATTTGCAGGTGTGCAGGTTCAGGGTGAACTTTCATCCGAGTCAATATGCAATGCGCTTGATTTGATGATGCAAACCGATGTTGATATAATAATTATAGCGCGTGGGGGCGGATCTGCAGAAGATTTGTGGTCGTTTAATGATGAAAAGCTTGCTTATAAAATTTACAATTTAAACATTCCCGTCATTTCTGGTGTAGGTCACGAGACTGATTTTACTATTTGTGATTTTGTTGCCGATCTGAGAGCTCCTACTCCTTCGGCTGCGGCAGAACTCGCTGTTCCTGATATCAGGGAACAGAAATTTTATATTGAATCATTAAGAAATTCTTTAAATCTTGCTTTTGAAGATAAAATCAGTACTTTAGAAAATGTTTTGAAAAGCCTTACTGAATCAAACGTTATTAAAAATCCACGGTATATTATTGATAATTCTGAATTATATCTTGACTCTCTTTGTGATAGTCTTAATACCGCTTATAAAAGTATTGTTTATGATTTTTCGTCTGACTTTGCTGTTTTATGCTCAAAACTTGATTCATTAAATCCTTTTAAGGTCTTATCGCGAGGATATTCGCTTGTTAAGAAAGATGATAATATAATTTTTGATTCTAAGTCTTTGAAAAAAGGCGACGATGTTTCTATATGCTTTTCAAACGGAACTGCAAAAGCAAAAATTACTGAGGTGTAAATTATGAATTTAACATATGAACAATCCGTAAGAAGACTTGAGGAAATTGTTTCAAAGCTTGAAGAGGGAAGCTTGTCCCTTGAGGATTCAATGTCCTTATACGAAGAGGGAATTGCTCTTTCCAAGTTCTGTATGAAAAAACTTTACGATGCAAAACAAAAAATAATTGATATAAATGAGGTCAAAAGAAATGACTGACATAAAATTATATATTGAACATCAGGCAGATATTATTTCAAAAAGACTTTCTGTTCTTCTTTCTGAAAATATGGACTCAACTGTTCTTGAGGCAATGAAATACAGTGTTTCAAACGGCGGAAAAAGAATCAGACCTATTCTTTCAGTGGAATTTTCCAAGGTTTGTAACGGAAATATTTCTGCCGCAATCGATTTTGGTTGTGCCGTTGAAATGATTCACACATATTCACTTATTCACGATGATCTTCCGTGTATGGATAATGACGATATGAGAAGGGGCAAGCCTTCCTGCCACATTGCTTTCGGTGAAGATAATGCTCTGCTTGCCGGCGACGCTTTGCTGACAGAAGCTTTCGGGACATTATCTTCTACAGAAAACGTGTGTTGTGAAAATAAGGTTCGTGCACTTAAATATCTTTCATCATTTGCCGGGATAAACGGCATGGTGGGTGGTCAGGTTCTTGATTTGCAGTTTGAACATACTGAACCGACCATAAATGAAATTCTTAAAATGTATTCATTAAAAACATGCTGTCTTATTAAATCTGCTTGCGTTTTAGGATGTCTCACCGCATCGGAATATAATGAAAAATATATTTGTGCAGCCATTGATTATGCTGAAAATCTCGGAATTGCTTTTCAGATTCAGGACGACATTCTTGACATCGAAGGGGATGTTCTTTCACTCGGTAAACCTGTCGGAAGCGATGAAAAGAATGATAAATCAACAGCTGTTAAACATTTCGGTATTGAAAAGTCAAAAGAACTTGTAAAAGAATATACAGATAAGGCAATATCGGCATTAAGCGTCTTTGAAAATGCTGATACTTTAAAAGAAATTGCCTATATGCTTGTTAACAGAAAGAATTGATTGGAGTTTTCTTTAATGGAGTATAAGATTTTAGAGAATATTTCTTCTCCCGAAGACTTAAAGAAACTTAATATTGATGAATTAAATCTGCTCACCGATGAAATCAGAGATTATATGATAAAAACTGTGTCTGAGACAGGTGGCCATTTATCATCTAACCTCGGTGTTGTTGAGCTTTCTGTTGCTTTGCACAAAGTCTTTAATTCTCCCGATGATAAAATTATCTGGGATGTGGGACATCAGGTTTATACGCATAAGATTTTAACGGGAAGATATATAAACTTTTCAACGCTGAGAAAAGAAAACGGAATCTCCGGATTTTGTGCACCTAATGAAAGTGAACACGATGTTTTTTACAGCGGACACTCCAGTACCTCAATTTCATCTGCTTTGGGAATTGCCGTTGCAAATAAGCTTGCGGGAAATATGAACTACACGATTGCTGTAATCGGTGACGGAGCGCTTACGGGCGGACTTGTTTATGAGGCGTTAAATAATGCTGGTCGCTCAGGAACAAAGCTTATTGTTATATTAAATGACAATGAAATGTCTATATCCGAAAATGTTGGTTCTATGGCAAGATATCTTGCTATTGTCCGTTCAAAACCCGAATATAACAAACTCAAAGCCAAAACAGAGCAAACTCTGAATAAAATTCCGCTTTTCGGGAAGAAAATTGCGAGTATTATTTCTAAAATTAAGACTAATATTAAAAATTCAATGTATGAAAGTACATTTTTTGAAGATTTAGGTTTTAATTATATGGGACCTATCGACGGACATAATTTAGAGTATTTATGTGAAGCTCTGAATTCGGCTAAACTCAGTGACGATCCCGTTTTGCTTCATATATCAACAATTAAGGGTAAGGGTTACGATTTCGCCGAAAAATCTCCGAGTATATACCATGGCATTTCGTCATTTAATATTGAATCGGGTGCTTGTGTATCAAAAAGCAATAATTTTTCATCTGTTTTCGGTGAGGAGCTTTGCCGCATCGCTGAAAATAACGATAAAATATGTGCTATAACTGCTGCAATGTCTCTCGGAACAGGACTTGAGGACTTTTCTGTTAAATTTAAAGACAGATTTTATGATGTCGGTATAGCCGAGCAGCACGCAGTAACATTTGCTTCGGGACTTGCAAAAGGTGGTATGATTCCTGTTTTTGCAGTTTATTCGACTTTTTTACAGCGTTCGTATGATCAGCTTGTTCACGACGGCACTCTCCAGAAGCAAAAAGTCATTATATGCGTTGACAGAGCAGGCTTTGTCGGAGAAGACGGTGTAACTCATCAGGGATTATTGGATGTATCATTTTTAAACAGTATTCCTGATGTTACCGTATATTCTCCCGCAACATACTCTATGCTGAGAAGTGATTTGAATCATGCTGTTAAAACGGAAAATAACCTCACAGTAATTCGATATCCGAGAGGTAGTGAGTATTCGGTTCCGAATAACTTCTCTTTGACGGATGAAGATTATAATTATTTTAAGCTTGATAATAAAATTATTGTTATAAGTTACGGAAGAATTTCGGTTAACGTATTAAATGCCGTAAACAAATTAAAGGATAACGGTATTTTTGTATCTGTACTTTTACTTAATAAAATTAAACCTATTGAAAAGGAAATTGTGAATATCTCTAAAGAATATGATAAGGTCGTATTTTTTGAAGAAACAGTCATTTCCGGAAGTATCGGTGAATCGTTAGGTTCAAAACTGTTATCGGCAGGATTTATGGGTAAATTTAAGCATATTGCCGTAAATGACACTTTTGTCAGTCACGCTTCAGTTGACAGCCTTATGAAAAAATACGGATTTGATACAGACAGTATAGTTGAAATCTTGCAGGAGAATTAAAATGTCAGATAAAAAAAGACTTGATACCGTTATCGTTGAATTAGGATTTGCCGAAACCCGCTCAAAAGCATCTGCATTAATTATGGCAGGTGAAATATATGTTAACGGTAATAAAGAAACAAAAGCGGGTTATGCCGTCAAAGAAAAGGATAAAGTGGAGTTTGTCGGTAAAAAAATGCCTTTTGTCAGCCGTGGTGGATATAAACTTGAAAAAGCTATCAAATCCTTTTCAATCAAACTAGACGATACTGTTTGTATGGATATCGGCGCATCAACAGGCGGCTTTACCGATTGTATGCTTCAAAGCGGTGCTGCAAAGGTTTATTCAATAGATGTAGGATATGGTCAGCTCGCATGGAAGCTCAGAACTGATCCCAGAGTCGTCAATCTTGAAAGAACAAATTTCCGCTATCTTACCCATGAAACTGTTACCGAGAAAATAGACTTTGCAAGTATTGATGTTTCGTTTATTTCATTAAAAAAGATTTTACCTGTTTTATCGGAATTCCTCAATAATAACGGAAAAACTGTTGCGTTGATAAAGCCTCAGTTCGAAGCAGGAAAGGAAAAAGTAGGTAAAAAAGGTGTTGTAAGAGATAAAAACACACATAAAGAAGTAGTAACCGAAATTGTTAACTTTGCATATGAAAACGGTTTCTCAGTTATGAATCTTGATTTTTCACCGATAAGAGGACCTGAAGGAAATATTGAGTATCTTCTTTTGTTGAAAAAAGAGAGTAATAATACTAATTCTGTAAATAAAGAAATTATTGATTTTGTTGTTGAAAAATCTCATTCGGAATTAAGTGGTGATTAAAATGGTCGTCGGAATTATACCAAATTTTACAAGAGAAAAAACCCCCGAAGTTTTAGAACATACTCTTAAGTATCTGAAAGAGTTTAAAATTGATTATCTTTTTGATAATTCATTATTCGGGTGTATATCCGCCGACTCTTCTGTATTTACTGACAATATCTACGACGATTCAGATGTAATTATTGCAATAGGCGGAGACGGATCTTTTATTCATTCAGCCAAAGAGGCTGCAATACATAAAAAACCTGTTCTTTGCATAAATGCAGGTCATCTTGCTTTTTTGGCAGGACTTGAAGGTAATGAGCTGTGCTTGTTAAAAAAACTAATTACAGAGGAATTTTCAAGTGATAAAAGAATGATGCTTGAGGTCACTTTAAAAACAAAAAGCGAAGAGAGACTTCTCGGATATTGTCTCAATGATGTTGCCATTGCAAGATACGGTGACATAAAGCTTATTGATTTAAATGTATACTGTAATGATAAGATGATCAATAATTACAGAGGAGACGGTGTTGTTATTTCAACTCCAACGGGTTCTACAGCATATTCCTGGTCTGCGGGAGGACCGGTTATTGATCCGGATTTAAGTTGTATTACTCTCACACCAATTTGCACTCATTCACCATTAAATCGCTCATTGGTTTTCAATGATAAATCAAATATAAAAGTGTGTTCTGCTTTAGATAACAGCAGAATTTGTTTGTCAACCGACGGAGAAAACTCTCTTGAGCTTACAGAAGATTTTGAGATTATAATAAAAAAATCAAAATATTATGCTGAGTTTATCAGAATTAAATCAGATGAATTTTTTGACATACTCAATAGCAAACTTGCGCAAAGGAAAATATAAATGAAAAAAACACGTCATGAATTAATCTTGAATTATATCAAAAATAACAACGTATCTCGACAGGAAGAAATTATAAATATGCTTTCTGATAATGGATTTGTTGTAACACAAGCCACGATATCGCGAGATATTAAGGAATTAAAAATTATCAAGGAGCACTTTGGCAAAAACGATATAAGATATGCTGTAAGCAAAAAAGCTGACAATGAGGATAATTATAAAATGATTTTTACACGGTCTGCTGTTTCTGCAACCGCAGCAATGAACATTATTGTTGTCAAGTGTTATTCCGGAACAGCAAATGCAGCCTGTATTGCTCTTGACAGTATGAACTTACCCGGTTTAGTCGGAACTATTGCAGGAGATGATACAATTTTTGCTGCTTGTAAGGATATTGAAGCAACTTCATATATTATAAATAAAATAAATTCACTTCTTAAGGGCTGATATTTATGCTGTCAAATCTTAAAATATCAGATATTGCTATCATCAAAGAGGCTGTTATCGATTTTGATAACGGTCTTAATGTACTTACAGGCGAAACAGGTGCAGGTAAATCAATTATTATTGATGCAATCAATGCAATACTTGGTGAACGAACTTCTCGTGAACTTATCAGAACAGGTAGTAGCAACGCGGATGTTTCCGCCTTTTTTGAAAACATAAATGACGATGTAATTGCAATTCTCAATGAGTTTGGTATTGAATGCGAAGAAGATAGGTCCTTACTGGTTTCAAGAAAGATTTCACTTGACGGTAAAAATGTCTGCAGAATTAACGGTACAAGTGTTACTGTTTCAATGCTTAAAAAGATAGGACAAGCACTTATAAATGTTCATGGTCAGATGGATAACCACAATCTTCTTAACGAAGAATTACATTACACATATATTGACAGCTTTGCAGAAAACAATAGTATTCATAATGAATACCTGTGCGCATATAACGATTATTGCAATCTAAAAAAAAGATATGATAATTTAATTACAAACGAGAGCGAAAAGGCAAGAAAAATTGATTTATTATCATATCAGATAAAAGAAATTGAAGATGCAGGAATAAAATTAGGTGAGTGGGATGAACTTGAAAAACGTAAGAAAGTCTTGCGGAATGCCGAACAACTTCTTGCATTTGTAAATAATGCTGTTGAAATAATAAACGGAAATGACAATTTTTCAGGTGTTGCAGATATGCTAAACTCTGCATCAAATTCACTTGCCAGAGCAGCAGCTTTTGATGAAACATTAAATACAATTTCAGATGCAGTTGCAGAAATGTCATATAATATTGCAGATTGTGCAAGCGAACTTAACAGCTTTTTATATTCTCTTAATGTTAACCCTAATGAACTTGATATAATCGAAGAAAGGTTGGATATTCTTTTCAGACTTTCTAAAAAATACGGTAAAAACGAAGAAGAAATACTCGAGTTTCTTGAAAATGCGCAAAAAGAGCTTGATGACATCACTTTTTCTGACAAGCTTAAGGAAAAACTTGAAGCTGAACTTAATGAGAAATATGATGTGTTGGATAAGGCTGGTCGTAAGCTGTCTGCTAATCGTCAAAAATACGGAGAAATCTTTATAAGCAAAGTAAAAGATGAATTATCTTTTTTGGATATGTCATCAATTTCATTTGAGATTGTGCAGAATAGAAAAGCGTTTGATGAAACAGGTTCAGATGAAATTTGTTTCTTAATTTCTGCTAATGCAGGTGAAGAGCCAAAACCGCTTTCAAAGATTGCATCAGGTGGTGAATTGTCAAGAATTATGCTTGCAATAAAAAATGTATTGGCATCAAAAGACAATGTTCAAACACTTATTTTTGACGAAGTGGATACCGGTGTAAGTGGTCGCGCAGCACAGAAAATCGGAATTAAGCTTAAAGAAGTTTCTAAAAATCGTCAAGTGCTTTGTGTAACTCATCTTGCACAGATAGCTTGTTTTGCTGATTATCATTTTTTGATTTCAAAATCTGAATGTGATAATAAGACATACACAAAAGTTCAATCTCTTGACAACAACGGTAAAATTCATGAATTGGCAAGAATTATTGGTGGTATTGAGTCAACTCAACTTTCACTTGCTGCTGCGGCAGAAATGATTGAAAATGCAAAGAAATATTAACTTGACAAAAAAATATAATTGTGTATAATATTTTCAATGACTTTGAAGCGAAGAAGTAATAAGATCTTTGCAGTTACAGAGAGTGTCCGTTTGGTGTAAGGACATACGCAAAACTTATGAAGTACATCGTGGAGTTGCACTTTTGAAATTACAGTAGAGAGTGTCGGGCGTACCCGTTACAGTACAGAGTAATGATAGTTACTCGTTGAGGCTGTATTTGTGAGAGTACAGTAAACTGAGGTGGTAACACGAAATCTTTTCGTCCTCTGCTTTTTGCAGGGGACTTTTATTTATTTTAGGAGGATATTATG
>CALGUK010000013.1 GCA_937920235.1 uncultured Clostridia bacterium
ATTTTCTCTATATAGAGTGTGATTATAAACTTGATAACACATTACCTCCAATTGACGATACTTTTACCCTTTTTACACCTTATATTAACCGTTGGGGTGGTAAAAAAGATAAACACGCTTGGTTTTATAATGAAATTAAAGTGCCTGAAAATTGGGACGGAGAAATTCAGCTTGCGGTTGCAAGCGATGCCCGTCTGGGTTGGTGTGACATCAATCCGCAGTTTATTGCTTATGTTGACGGTAAGCTTCAGCAGGGTATTGACAAAAATCACCGTGAAGTATTCCTTTCAAAAGGAACACACAAAGTTTATCTGTATGCTTATTCCGGCAGCATTCACGATGAATGGGTTGATTTTGTTACAAATCTTCAGCTTATAGATGCCAAAACAAAGCAGCTTTATTACGATATAAAAGTACCTTTTGAAATTCTCGCGTACGAAGATGAGAATTCAAGAAACTACTTTGAAATAAAAAAGCATCTTAACAATGCACTTAATTTTATTGATATGCGTTCACCATATTCCGACGAATATTACGCATCTATTGATAAAGCGATAAACTATCTTAAAACAGAATTTTACGGTAAATATTGCCGCAAGGGAGATGTTTTCGCTTTTTGTATAGGTCATACCCATATTGATGTAGCTTGGGAATGGACTCTTGCACAGACCCGTGAAAAGATTCTTCGTTCATTCAGCACGGTGCTCGCTCTCATGAAAAAGTACCCCGAGTACAAATTTATGTCAAGCCAACCTCAACTTTATAAATATCTGAAAGCGGACGCTCCTGAGCTTTACGAAGAGGTAAAGGAAATGGTTCGCCTCGGCAGATGGGAAGTTGAAGGCGGTATGTGGGTTGAAGCTGACTGTAATCTCTGCTCAGGTGAAAGTTTAGTTCGTCAGTTCATTTACGGTAAACGCTTTATGAAAGATGAGTTCGGCGTTGAAAGTAAAATTCTATGGCTCCCGGACGTGTTCGGCTATTCAGCGGCACTTCCGCAGATTTTACAAAAAAGCGGTATCGATAAATTTGTAACATCCAAAATCGGATGGAACGAAATGAACAAAATGCCTTATGACACATTTATTTGGCACGGTATTGATAATACTCCCGTGTTCACTCACTTTATGACGGCACAGGATAAGCACAGGGGAGTTGAGCCGGCGACAAATGTTACATACAATGCAAAGCTTAATGCTAATCAGCTTCGCGGTGCGTATGATCGGTATCAGCAAAAAGACATTTATGACAATGTGCTGATTACATTCGGTTTCGGTGACGGAGGAGGCGGACCCTATGCTAAGGATTTAGAGTATTTTGAACGTCTTAAACACGGTATTCCCGGTACAAGCACACCGATAATGGCTTATGCGGGCGAGTTCTTTGACGATATCAAGTCAAAGACAGAGAACAATCCTAAAATTCCGCATTGGAATGGGGAATTGTATCTCGAATTTCACCGAGGAACATATACTTCGCAGGCAAAGAATAAGAGATATAACCGTAAATCTGAATTTATGTTCCAGCGAGCTGAAACACTTTCACTTATCGATGAACATCTGAACGGCTATAAATACCGCAAAGAAGATATGATGAATTCTTGGGAGACAATTCTTCTCAATCAGTTCCACGACATCATTCCCGGCTCATCCATCAAAGAGGTTTATGAGGTTTCACACAAGCAGTATGAAGAAATCGGTGCAGTCGGTAACGAAATTATAAGAGATACAATAACTGATATTGCCGATAATGTTGAGGCAACTGACGGATATGTTGTTTTCAACCCTCACTCATTCGCAAATAGTAGTGCAGTAGAGATTGACGGCAAATGGTATTATGCTGAGAACATTCCTGCAAAGGGATATAAGGTAATTAACCCGACGGCAAATGAAAGCAAGGTGAAGATTACCGAGAATTTAATGGAAAACGATTTCTTCCGCTTAATTCTTGATGAAAAGGGAACATTCACAAGCATTTTTGATAAAAGAAATAACCGTGAGGTGTTAAAACCCGGTCAGCGAGGCAATGTCATTACTGCTTATGAGGATTATCCGAGAGAATATGATAACTGGGAAATGAGCAGTTATTATACAGAAAAGCATTGGGAAGCAGACCGTGTAAAGAATGTTGAAATTCTTAACGAAGGTGAGCGTGCAGGGCTTAAAATCATAAAGACATTCAAGAACAGCACAATCATTCAGAATATCTACCTTTATAACAACATTGATAAGATTGATTTTGAAACAAATATCGATTGGAAGGAATCACATCTTATTCTCAAAACCGCTTTTCCCGTGGATGTCAACACAAACAAAGCAACCTACGATATTCAGTTCGGCTCGGTTGAAAGACCGACGCATAAGAATACAAGCTGGGATGCCGCGCGTTTTGAGGTCTGTGCTCATAAGTATTGCGATTTGTCTGAATACGGCTATGGTGTCAGTCTGATGAATGACTGTAAATACGGCCATGCAATTCATGACGGTGTAATGAGCCTTACAATGCTTAAATGCGGGACATTCCCCGACCCCGATGCCGATAAATGTGAGCATAAGTTTACATATTCACTTTATCCGCACACGGGCGATTACCGTAAAGCAGGTACAATTCAAAAGTCATATGACCTCAATATTCCTATGATATGCATAAAAGCAGGGGGAAACAAGGGAAATCTATCAAATGAATATTCATTCTTTGCTGTTGACTGTGAAAATGTTATTTTTGAAACAGCAAAAAAAGCGGAGACAGAGGACAGTATTATTCTCCGCGGATGTGAATATTATAATAAACGTACAACAGCAGAACTGAGCTTCGGATTTGATGTAAAAAAGGCTTATCTTTGCGACATGCTTGAAAATAATATCCGTGAGCTTGATGTGAACGGTAATTCGGTGAAAATTGATTTCAGACCTTTTGAAATCAACACAATAAAAATAATAAAATAAGGAGGAAAAAATGAAAAGAATCATTTCAGTTGTAGTGATGCTTATAATGACGCTGTCTGTGTTCGGTATCACCGCATCTGCAGAACCGATTGTCTCAATGGGATATTATGATTTTGAAAAGGGCGGACTCTATTATGCCGAATACAACGATAATGAGGCTTTTGTTGTCGGCTATGATTTGACAGATTTTAATCCCAAGGGAGAAATAACCGTTCCGGCATCGGTCACAGGCAACGGCACAACCTATACGGTTGTCGGAATCGAATCAGAGGCATTTTATCAGTCAACATACACAAAGATAACGCTGCCGTCAACGATTACATGTATCGGTGCGTATGCATTTGCATCCAGTGATTATCTTGAAAGTGTGGTTATTCCCGAAAACTGTTATTTTACATATTTCGGTTCCGATGCTTTTATCGGTACACCGTTTGAGACGGAAATCTATTCAAAAGATGAAACAATTTTCGGGCAAAATGTGCTTTATTCATATATAGGCGGCGGTGAATACATACTTCCGTCAAATGTTGATTGTATTGCAAGCTCGGCTTTCTTTATGTCAGCGGTTGAAAAAGTCGTTTTAAATGACAATATTACTGAAATTCCCACTATGGCATTTGCATCTTGCCGTAATCTTAAGGAAATTATTATTCCCGATTCGGTTTTGTCAATCGGTTTCGGAGCGTTCCGCGACTGCACTAACCTTGAGTCTGTTTCTCTCGGCGAAGAGTTAGGTTATATCGGAGAGGAAGCATTTTCCAACACAAAAATATCTTCAATCCGTTTCGGAAAAAATATCTATGCCTTTGAGGGCGCATTCAAGGACTGCAAAACCCTGAAATCAATTACAGTCGACAGTGAAAACCCGTATTATTACTGTGACGGAAACGCTGTTTACTATTCAGATTATGCCGTTGCATATTATTTGCCGTGCAAGGCTTTGGGCAATATTGTGCTTGATGAAAGCATCGAAATGATATTACCGTATGCTTTCTATAACTGTAAAAATATCGGTGATGTTCATGCGGATTCGGTAAGCTACATAGGTTATGGCGCATTTGCAAACAGTAGCATCACAAAATTCATAACATCAAGCAGAAATCTCAATGCAGTTGACGGAAACGCATTCAGAAATTGCAAAAACCTCACTTATATTGACCTTACCGGAACCCAGGAAATATGGGGATCTGCATTTGAGAACTGCACATCACTCAAAGACGTTAAATTAACGGACAGCATAAGTCATATCGGGGAATTTGCTTTTGCAAATACAGGTATTACGGAAATTGAACTTTCAGGCGACTACAT
Source organism: uncultured Clostridia bacterium (assembly GCA_937920235.1). GTDB lineage: Bacteria > Bacillota > Clostridia > Oscillospirales > Acutalibacteraceae > Fimenecus. The sequence continues at coordinate 4,254 of CALGUK010000013.1, forward strand.
TTCTGTCTGTGAAGGCGCGTTTAAGGATTGCAAGATGCTTGAAAGTGCATATTTCGGCGATGGTGTGGACTATGTGGGAAACAATGTGTTCCTCGGCTGTTGCTCATTGAAAACAGTTTATCTGTCAAAGACTATTTCTGAGATAGACGATAATGCGTTCAACGGATGTGACAATGTAAAATTTGAAGTCATTAAGGGCTCAAAAGCATATAAATATCTTAAAGACCTTGATTTTGAATTAGAAATTGTGGGAAAAATATCAATCTTCCAAAGAATTATTGATTTCTTTAAAAATATTTTCGGTATTCTTTTCGGAATGATATAAGATAAATAAAAATAAGGAGTGGAGTTTCGATGAATCTCGAACAATTTGTAAACAGTATTTTAGAATTTGCTACAACTAAAGGACTTGATCTTATTCTTGCCGTCCTTATTGTTGTGGTTGGCAGTAAAATTGCCAAGTGGCTTAAAAAGTGGATAAGGACATCTGATAAACTTGAAAAGATAGATGTGAGTCTTCGTTCATTTGCGGCAAGCTTTGTAAACGTGGTTATTTATGCGGTACTTTTTGTTACGGTTCTTATGATTCTCGGTGTGCCTGCCACATCGTTTATCGCAGTCCTCACAACCTGTGCCGCAGCAATAGGTCTTGCTTTGCAGGGCTCACTTTCAAACTTTGCAGGCGGAATTATGATTTTACTCTTCAAGCCCTTCAAGGTAGGCGATTTTATTGAGGCAGCAGGTGAGACAGGTACAGTCAGCGAAATTTCCGTTGTTTATACAGAACTGCTTACTCTTGACAACAAGCGTATAACAATTCCCAACGGTACTCTTACCAATTCGGTTATCGAAAATTATTCATCTGAGGAGCTCCGCCGTGTTGATCTGACATTTAATACCGCATATGATTGTGATGTTGAAACCGTTAAAAAGGTTATCAGCAAGGTGGTCGAGGCACATCCTATGGCACTTAAAAACCCCGAACCGTTTGTACGTCTTTCTGCACACGGAGAAAGCGCACTTACATATACAGTCCGTATCTGGTGTAAAAACGCTGATTACTGGGATGTCAATTTTGATGTGATTGAAAATGTCAAAAAAGCATTTGATGAAAACGGAATTAAGATTCCTTACAATCAGATCGACGTTCATGTTGAAAATAAATAATAAATAAAAAATCGTGTTGAGGCACCTTCAAAAGAGGGTGCCTCAATATAATTTACAGCAGGGCATCAGCAGGGGATAAACCGTGATGATAGAAAAAAAGGAGACAGCTTCAATTATGTGAAGCGTCTCCTTTTTTGAGTATGTATTTGTCAGATTTATTTCTTCTTTGGTGCTTTGACCTTGTTGAGCCTTGCGTTTACTTCAAGGATCTGTTCCTTTGTGAATGATCCGCCGAGCATTGAGAAGGCACGCTTAACAGTAAAACCTTTAGCCATACCGTAAACATTCTTAAGCATAGCGGGTGAAAGCTTAAATCCGCCGAGAACTCCGCCACCGCCTTTTTTCTCTTCTCCGTTTTCATCCTTACCGCCGCTCATCGTGTCTTTGATCATAAGCACAAATTTGAGCATTACAAGCTTACCGCCAAAGGTACTCATAATATCACCGATGGTATTGTTGATGGAAAGGTATCCGTCAGGAGTATTGATTTCAAACCAGTTGATAACCTGACCTTCCTCCTTCATAATGTAGGATTCGTTGGGTGTATCAACCTTGTTGATTGTACCGCAGTCCTCAAGATCACCGGCAACTGCTTTAAGCTTTGTTGTACCTTCGTTTTTAACTTCAAAATAGAAGAACGGGTATTTGCTTTTTGTCTGTTTTCCAACGCTTACACCGTTTGCAAAAAGTTCAACCTCATCACAGTTTGAGTAAACCGTAACCTTTGTCACATCTTCAACACGGTCAATGTATCTCTTGCCGCAAAGATGAATCATAGGCTTCTTTGAGAGCCAGGCCTGGTATGCATAGAAGGAGTCTTTTTTGTACTTTCTGTCGAAGGTAACAAGACCCTTGTGGTTCATACCATTTTCACCGCCCTCAGCACGAGCGTCAGCGGCGAAGTCGAACATATTCCATACATGAGTTGCCCAGAGATAAGGTCTGTCTGCAATTTGTTTGATAAGCTCCTCGTGATAGTACGCTTGGTATTCTTCCGTATAGTCGCCCTGTGTCGGTTCCGATGTGTGCCAGTTGAGAGCTTCACAACCGTATTCGCTGATACCGATCGGCTTTTCAGGGTATTTCTTATGGAAATTATCAAACCATGGACCGTTCATATCGGTTGAACCGCCGTACCAACCGAAATAGTGGTTATATGAAAGAACATCAGAAATATGTACATATTCATCATCAATGTTACACATTGAAACAGCGGCAACAGTTGTGAGACGGGTTTTATCCATCTTATGAACAAGGTCGTTAAGATCGTTGTGGTTCTTAATAAGATTGGGAGTTGAACCTGCAATTGTAATTTCGTTTGAAAGTCCCCATACAACTATTGACGGGTGGTTGTAGTTCTGGCTTACAAGCTCTTTCATCTGTGAAATTGTGTTATCATAGCCTGTGGGCATATGACTTGAAATATACGGGATTTCAGCCCAGAGCACAAGGCCGGCTTCGTCACAGAGATCATAGAAAATCTGTGAATGTTGATAATGAGCAAGTCGGATCGTGTTAGCACCCATCTCGAGAATAAGTTCGAGGTCTTCCTTGTGCATTTCGGGAGTGAGAGCATTACCTACGTCGGGTCTGTCCTGATGACGAGAAACACCACGGAGAGGGTACTCACGGCCGTTAAGAATAAAGCCCTTGTCTGCGTCTATCTTAAATGTACGGCAGCCGAATTTGGTTGAAATTTCGTCAACCTCAACTCCGTCAGCGATGAGAGTTGCCTTTGCAGTGTAAAGATAAGGATCGTCTAAACCGTCCCAGAGATGAACGTTTTTGATTTCGATTTCGCAATCGTCATTATCCTCTTTTGAAGCAATAACCTCACCGTCGGCAATAATCTCGTAACGAACCCTACACTTATCATTCTTGAAGAATGTTTTTATTTCGATTTCAGCATCAGCGCCTTTGATTTCGGGTGTAACCATAATTCCCGGAGCACCGTAATAATCAAGGTCAAAATGGTTTTCAGGAACGGCGATAACGCTTACATCACGGTAAATACCGCCGTAGAAAGTAAAGTCGGCATTCTGAGGATAAACTCTCTCATTTGCGGAGTTGTCAACGGCAACAGAAAGGATATTTACATTCTTTATATTTTTAATCTGAGCTCTGAATGTGGAATAGCCGCCGTCGTGGCTTGTGATTTTTTCTCCGTTCCAATATATGTCACAGGATGAATTAACACCGTCAAACTGAAGATATTTTACTTCACCTTCGGGAAGAGAATCTGCTTTGATTTCTTTGGCAAACCAACAGGTGCCTCTGTAATAGTCATTTCCGCCGTCCTGACCGTCTTTGCCGTTCCAGGTATAAGGAAGGCTTATTGCTTCCCAATCTGAAGGAAGAACGGCAGGTGCTGATTTGGCGCTTTTGGAAAAGAGCCAATCGCTGTTGATTACTTTGATGTTTCTCATAATTACCTCCATAAATATAACACTTTTTGTATCATAAATATTATACAAAGTTCTGTATCCGATTTCAATAAGAAATTCGTATCAGATAGGAGTGTTTTTTTGTTTTTACCGTATTTTTTTGCTTTAAAAACCGGAAAGACAAGTCTTTCCGGTCAGTTTGTGTTATTTGATTATTTAAGTCCTGCTTTTTGAAGAAGTGTGTTAATCTTATCAGCAGGGTCAAGAAGCTTGCTTACCGATTTATCGTGGTTGAGAGTATCAATAATGTATGAGAGATATTTTGAAAGCTCAACTTCGCAATACCATTCACGTTTCTTAAGCTCGGGCATACGGTAAACAAGGTTTGTTGTAAATACCTTGTCAAAAAGACCTTCGCGGTATGCTTTGTCAAAATTATCAAGACCTGCATTGAAAAGACCGAATGCGGAGAAAATAAAGACTCTGTTTGCACCGAGTTCCTTGAGCTTTTTCGAAACATCAAGCATTGATTCGCCTGAAGAAATCATATCGTCAATAATCATAACGTCCTTACCCTCAATATTTGAACCGAGGAACTGATGCTCAATAATCGGGTTTCTGCCGTCAACAATTTTGGAGTAGTCACGGCGCTTGTAGAACATACCGAGGTCAAGACCGAGATAGTTTGAGTATAACATGCAGCGGCTCATACCACCCTCGTCGGGAGAGATAATCATGGTATGTTCTTTGTCGAGTTTCAGGTTGTCAACATTATTAACAAGTGCCTTGATCATCTGATATGCGGGTGATACGTTTTCAAATCCGTTAAGAGGAATGGCATTTTGCACACGGGCATCGTGGGCATCAAAGGTGATTATATTGTCAACACCCATTGAGAGACAAAGCTCCTGAAGCATAACTGCGCAGTCCAGAGACTCTCTTGATGAGCGTTTGTGCTGTCTGCCTTCATAGAGCATAGGCATAATTACCGTAATGGTTTTTGCCTTACCGCCTACAGCGGAAATCGCTCTTTTAAGGTTGGCATAGTGGTCATCGGGGCTCATGGGAACAGTGTGACCGTACATTTTATATGTTACACCGTGATTGAAAGCATCGATAAGAATGTAGATGTCATATCCGCGTACTGATTCATGAAGCGTACATTTTCCTTCACCGGTTCCGAAACGCGGAAAGGAAACATTGAGAATATAAGTATCTCTTTCATATCCTGAAAAAGCAATAGTTGATTTATGCTCAGAATCCTGCTGGGAACGCCATTTAACAAGATATCTGTCAATTTTTTCTGCCATTTCCTCGCAACCCGGTAACGCGATAATACCGAGAGGTCCGTTAGGTATTGTGGTAATTTCTCTGTCTGCCATAATCTAACCTCCGTATTTTAATAAACAAAATGTAAAAAAAGTAATATATATATTCTACTATATTTTGTGTTTTTTTCAAGAGTAAATCGACAAAAAAACAATTTTTAGTTAAAAGCGTGTTCAACAGTTATCACAATAAAATATCTTTCGTCTATTTTGCTCAATTTATTTTCAATTGTCTTTCTTATTTCGTCGTTACTCATTTTAAAACGGTGGGGGACAATAAGATCAAAAATCAGATTTGTATGAGTAGGTCCGTCAACAACACGAAAATCGTGAAGTGACATTTCCTCTGAAATTTCTCTGACAATATTTTCTGTCATTTTCTTAAGGCTGTTTATTCTTTCGTCATCTGTTACAATAGGGTCAGTATGAATCGAAATTACCAAGCCGTACTCACTGAGAATATCGCGCTCAATAAGGTCTATAACGTCATGTATATCCATTATATCACCGCGAGAAGATACTTCGGCGTGAGCAGAGGCAAATTTCCTTCCCGGGCCGTAATCGTGGATGATTAAATCATGAACTCCAACAATTTTTTCGTATGAAAGAATTGTTTGTTCTATTTTTTCCGTAAACTCCTTGTCGGCAGGCTTACCGAGAAGGTCATCCATGGTGTCTTTGAGAATATTTATTCCTGCAATAAATACGAAAAGAGCAACGATTAGACCGAGATATCCGTCAATGTTTATTTCGGAAAAAGCAGAAACAACAAGTGCGGTAAGTGCAACAGCGGTGGCAAGACAGTCGGAAAAACTGTCCTTCATAACGGCAAGCATGGGTGCGGAGTTGATTTTGAGTCCTAATTTCCGATTGAAAAAACCGAGCCAGAGCTTTGCAAGTATGCTTACAATCAGAATAACAAGGGAAACGGTTGAATATTTTACGGGAACAGGGTTGATAATCTTGTCAACGGAGCTTCTGAAAAGTTCTATTCCCATAAGAAGAACAACAAAGGAAACAGCAAGGGCAGCTACATATTCGGCTCTGCCGTGACCGTACGGATGGTCCTTGTCCGCAGGCTTTGAGGACATCTTTACACCGGCAAGGGATATAATCGATGCTCCTGCATCCGACAGATTATTAACTGCGTCTGCGGTGATTGAAATACTTCCTGAAACTATACCGGCAAAATATTTTATTACTGCAAGAAAAAGATTAACTGTTATTCCGGTAATACTGCCGAGAGTTCCGTATGCATTCCGCACACGCATATCGTTAACATTTTCGCTGTCGCGTATAAAGAGTTTAATAAGAATTGTATGCATTTGTAAGAGCCTCTTTACCATCTTCGCCTAAAATACCCCAGAGACCGAGCGTGGTGATGTTGAACCACATTTCAGCAACCTTATGCGGCTCCCATTCCGGATGCAGACAGCACCAGGAATATACGAGGCCTATAAGGCCGAATTTACCGTAATTATATGCGAAATCATACTTTGAGGGATCCATCTTCGGAAAAATATCCGACATAAGCTCAAAAATCTTTTCGTTGAGCATATCACCGATCTTATGGCTGAAATGAGCATCTCCGTTTTCGCCGAGGAGCATTGTGTAAACATCCATGTGCTTATGGAAATGCATACATATTCCTTCGCATACTTCAATTCCGTTTTTGACAATATCTTTGGTCGAAATAGAAGCCATTTCTTCTTCAAATTCGGAAAAAACTTCATCTTCAATGGACTCTATAAGCGAATATACATCGTTGTAGTGGAGATAAAAAGTACCTCTGTTAATTTCTACTTTATCAGTCAGCTCTTTGACTGTTATTTTTTGTATTGATTTTGTTCGTGAAAGCTCCACAAGACCCTGACGGATGAGCTTTTTTGTGCGTCTGACACGGCTATCATTTTCGTTAGTTGCCATATAATCATCTCCATTGTGTTGATTTATTGTCATTATATCACCTATCTGTATAATAATCAACATTTTATTCATTATTTTTTTATAATTAACAGTTTGTTCAAAATCTAATTTTTAAAACTTATAGAATTATTATAAATAATATGATATAATACACGTTAATATGGACAAATGATGTCTTAAGGAGTGAACTTTATGTCCTTTATAGAATTTAAAAATGTCTCGAAGATATATAAAACGGGTGAGATTGAAATCAAGGCAGTTGATTCAATAAATTTCCCGATTGAAAAAGGCGAGTTTGTCGTTGTTGTAGGACCTTCCGGTGCCGGTAAAACTACCGTGCTCAATATGCTCGGCGGAATGGATATGCCCACTGCCGGCGTGATTGATGTTGACGGAACCGATATTGCACAGTTTAACGAAAAACAGTTGACACAGTATCGCCGTGATGACGTCGGTTTCGTTTTTCAGTTTTATAACCTTGTTCAGAATCTTACGGCTTATGAAAATGTTGAACTTGCAACACAGATATGCAAAAATCCGGTAGATGCACAGGAATTGCTGACAGAGGTGGGACTTGCCAACCGAAAAGACAATTTCCCCTCACAGCTTTCGGGCGGCGAACAGCAGAGGGTTGCCATTGCACGTGCTCTTGCCAAAAATCCAAAGCTTCTGCTTTGCGATGAGCCTACGGGTGCACTTGATTATATTACGGGTAAATCTATTCTTAAGCTTTTGCAGGACACCTGCAGAGAAAAAGGAATGACGGTTATTGTTATTACCCATAATTCTGCATTGATGCCTATGGCGGATAAAATCATTAAAATTAACGACGGCAGAGTTGAGAGAATACTCCTCAATGAACACCCTACACCCGTCGAACAGATTGAATGGTAAGGATTACTGGTTATGACTAAATCACTTATGAAAGATTTCCGCAGAGAAATAAAAAAAAGCATAGCGAGATTTATTTCCATTATGCTCATAGTTGCTCTCGGTGTTGCATTTTATGCGGGTGTTCGTTCAACAATGCCTGCAATGCATAAAACGGCAGACGCGGTTTATGATAGCGAGGACCTTATGGATATTCGTGTTGCAGGCAGTTTGGGGCTTACCAGCAATGATATTGAGGCTATCGGTAAAATTGATGGTGTGTCAAAGGTTGAAGGAACATTTACAACGGATTTTCTCTGTCTTGTAAACTCCGAAGAAATTGTAACCCGGGTAATTTCAATGCCTGACACAATAAACGATATAAAGCTTAAAGAGGGCAGATTTCCTGAAAAGTATTATGAATGTCTTGCGAGCGATGAGTTCCTTGACGAGTCAGGACTCAAGATAGGAGACGCTTTTGAACTCACAACGGGAAGCGATACTGAGGTTTCCGAAACACTTGCAACGGATACATATCAGATAGTCGGCACCTGTTCATCCTCATATTTCCTTAACGGAAATGTCGGGACTGCCACAGTGGGCGACGGAATGGGCGACGGTTATATCGTCATTCCGACTCAGGCGTTTGTCTCAGATGTTTACACTTCGGTTTATGTAACGGTCGACGGAGCAAAAGAGCTTAACTGTTACGGCGACGAATACCGTGAGCTCATTGCATCGGTTAGTGAAAAAATTGAAGAAATTTCCGGCAGACAGTGTAAAATCAGATACAACGAGCTTCGTACCGAGAGTGCGTCAAGACTTGAAAAAGCGAGAAATGATTACAACTCCGCGCAACTTATTATCCAGGAAGAAATAGAAATGGCAGCAGATGAGCTTGCGGCAAGAGAACAGCTTATAGAACAGAGCCGTCAGGAGATAGAGTCCAATAAATCACTTCTTGAAAATGCAGAGGCAAATCTTCCGGTATATCAGCAGAAGGTTGCAGAGGCAGAGGTAACAATTGCCGAAAGTGAGCGTCAGCTTGCACTCGTCAGAGAGGCTCTTGATGCGAGCCGTGTTGAGCTGGAATATGCAGTCGGTCAGTTGGAGGATCTTAAGCAGGACCCCAATGCGACTATTGAAGAAATTGAGCGCGCAACCTCTACGGTTAACGCTATGCAGAATGCATATAATATGGTCGAAAATGAGGTCGTGGCAGGAGAGCAACAGCTTGAGGCAGGTAAAACCGAATTGCTTCAGGCACAGATTGCGGTGAGCCAGCTTCAGACGGCAATAGCTTCAAAGGGCGAGCTTTATCAGGCTGAGCAGGAGATAACCGATGCGGATACTATGCTCAAAGAGGCCCGTGAAGAGTATGAGACATATAAAGCAGACGCACTTGCCGAGCTTGAGGATGCCGAAAATAAAATGAAAGAGGCAGAGCGTAAGGTCAATGAAATGGAAGTGCCGGTATGGTATGTACTTGACCGTGAAAGTATTGAAGCATATATGAGTTATATCACCGATTCTGACAGTATCGGTGCAATCGGGACCGTTTTCCCGATGATATTCTTCCTTGTTGCCGCACTTGTGAGCCTTACAACAATGACCCGAATGGTTGAAGAGGAAAGAATGCAGATAGGAACTCTCAAGGCACTCGGATATGGAAAATTGGCAATAGCATCAAAGTATCTTTTGTATGCGGCCACCGCAAGTATTCTCGGAAGTATTCTCGGCGCTGTAATAGGTGAAATAACGATTCCTCAGATAATCATAAAAGCATACAAAGCCGTTTACTACAATCTTGGAGAAAACGTAATTTCTTTCAATCTGTATTACGCTCTCACGGCAAGCGCCGTTGCAACTCTTTGCACAACCGCGGCGGCTTTCTTTGCTTGCTATCACTCTCTTCGCAGTGTTCCGTCAGAACTTATGCGTCCCGTTGCGCCTAAGGCCGGCAAGAGAACAATCCTCGAAAAGATACCTTTTATCTGGCAACGTCTTAATTTCGGTCAGAAATCTGCTTTCCGTAATTTGTTCAGATATAAAAAGCGTTTCTTTATGACTTTGTTCGGTGTAGGCGGATGTATGGCACTTCTTATCGTGGGGCTCGGAATACGCGATTCGATTTCGTCAATGACCGAATACCAGTACGGTGAAATTTTCAAATATACCGATAAAGTAAGCGTCGATTCAAGTCTTACAAGAGCTGAACGTCGCAGTATGCTGTCAACTGTTGAAACCGTTCCGGGAATTGAGGATTATATCCAGGTTAACCGAACTATGATTTCTGCTTCGTTAAACGGCTCGGCAGATAAAAAAGATACAAAGCAGGCATATCTCGTTATACCGTCAGAAACCGAAGATTTTACTGAGTTTATTACGCTGAGACACAGAACAGGCGACCGGGCGGAAATCGACCTTTCCGAAAACGGCGTAATAATCACGGAAAAATATGCCGACCTGCTCGGAGTGGAAAAAGGCGACAGCATATATCTCAAGATAGATGAGTCAACGGTTACACCCAAGGAGGTCAAGGTTGCCGATATAACAGAGAATTATATTTTCAATTATATTTATATGACACCGTCTGCATATCAGTCACTTTACGGGGTTGAAGCGGAAATAAATCTGTTGATGATTAAGTCTGCAGGACTGCTTAATGACGATAACCTCAGATTGGTAATGACCAGCATTGACGGCGTGAATTCCGTAATAACAAATTCCGATGAACTCGAAAGCATAAACGAGGTTATCAACAATCTTTATTTTGTAATAATTCTTATGGTGGCTTCAGCGGCGATATTGGCCTTCGTTGTGCTCTACAATCTGAATAATATCAATATCACCGAAAGACGCCGTGAGCTTGCGACATTCCGGCTTCTCGGCTTTTATAACGGCGAATTGGCTTCATATGTTTACCGCGAAAACATAATCCTTACGGCTTTGGGTATTGTGCTCGGTATTTTACTCGGCATTGTACTTCATAAATTCGTTATGATTACGGTTGAAACCGATGTGTATATGTTCGGCAGAGAAATTGAACCTTTCAGTATAGTGATTGCTATGATTCTCACTGTAATTTTCACTGCGGCGGTAAATGCTATAATGTACTTTAAGCTGAAAAAGATTGATATGGTTGAATCACTCAAATCAGTAGAATAATAAAAGGAGAATGAATTATGTTTCATCAGTTAAATGCACCCGTTCAGGGTGATGTGCTTGCCACGTTAAAAACAAGTATGGGAGAAATCAAAATCAAGCTTTTCCCCGAGTTTGCGCCAAAGGCGGTTGAGAATTTCACAACCCATGCCAAAAACGGATATTATGACGGACTTATTTTTCACCGCGTAATAGATAACTTTATGATTCAGGGCGGTGACCCGCTGGGAACGGGAACAGGCGGTGAGAGCATCTGGGGACATTCTTTCGAGGATGAGTTTACAGGCGAACTTCATAACCTTCGTGGCGCGCTTTGTATGGCAAATGCAGGTCCAAACACAAACGGCAGTCAGTTTTTCATTGTTCAGGCAAAGGAGTGCCCGGAGGACCTTATCGAACAGATGAGAATGGCAGACGAGCGAGTTTTTCCGACTGAGTGCATTGAGGCTTATGAGAAAATCGGCGGCACACCGTGGCTTGATTTCCGTCACACTGTTTTCGGACAGGTTTTTGAGGGGATGGATGTAGTTGATGCCATTGCAAAGGTGCCTGCAGATTATTTCAACAATAAGCCAAAAGAGGATGTAGTTATCGAAACAATTATCATCGAATAAAACCTTATAATAAATGAATTGCGCCTTTCGCGTAGTGGCAGGCTTCCACGCCTGCTTTTTAGGAGAGATAAAACTATGCTATTCAAAAACATCTCAATTATCAACGAAAATCTTGAAATACAAAAGAATATGTATGTGGGTGTTAAAGGCGATAAAATCGACTATGTAGGTACTGAAAGGCCACAGAAAAATTACGGGGAGGAATATGACGGCACAGGCAAGGTGCTGTCAGCGGGATTTGTAAATCTGCACACACATTCGCCGATGACTCTTCTTCGCGGTTATGCTGAGAACTTGCCTCTTGACCGTTGGCTTAATGAAAAGGTCTTTCCTTTTGAAGACAGACTTAACTGTGACCGTGCATATTACGGCACGATGCTTTCAATAGCAGAAATGCTTTCAAGCGGGACAACGTCTTTTACCGATATGTATTTTTTCGGCGACGGTGTAATGAAGGCGGTAATCGAGAGTAAGGCAAAAACCAATTTCGGACGCTCAATTGTATCGTTTGTCGATGAGAATATTACCGAAAATGACAGATTTCAAGAGGGACTCTGTCTCGCCGAAAAATACCACAACACACAGAACGGAAAAATAAAAATTGATATGAGTCTGCACGCGGAATATACAAACTGTCTTTCGATTATTGAGCAGTTCGGTGAATTCACAAGCGGAAAAGATTTTATCAATCATATTCACCTTTCCGAAACCAAGGCGGAACACGAAAACTGCAAGGCAAAATACGGAAAAACTCCTGCTCGTCTTTTCTATGACGCAAAGGTTTTTGACAGCCCTGCAATCCTTGCACATTGTGTATGGGTTGAGGATGATGATATGGATATCTTCAAAGAGACCGGCGCTACGGTTGCTCATTGTCCTGCAAGCAATATGAAGCTCGGCAGCGGTTTCTGCAATACCCGTAAGCTTCTTGAAAAAGGTGTGAATATCGGTATCGGAACAGATTCTGCTGCAAGTAATAACGGACTTGACATTATGCGTGAAATGTATCTTGCCGCACTTCTACCCAAAGGAGTAAATAATCAGGCAGATATTGTCACACCGAAGGATATATACAAAATGGCAACGGTAAACGGATATAAAGCACAGGGCAGACATAACTGCGGTATGATTAAAGAGGGATATAAGGCTGACCTTGTTGTACTCAATATGACGATGCCAAATATGTATCCCGATTTTGATGTGCTTAATAATATTGTCTATTCAGCCGATAAAAGTAATGTTGTTCTTACTATGGTTGACGGCGAAGTACTTTATAAAAACGGTGAATTCACAACTATTGATGTGGAAAAAATTGGCTATGAGGTCAGCCGTCTTGTACGTGAGGTTGTAAATGAGGTAAATGCAAATGATTGAAAAGGCAGTTGAGTTTATAAAATCACAGATTGGTGATACTTATGAGACAGGCATCATTCTGGGTAGCGGACTCGGTACTCTCGGTGAAAAAATATCGAATCCTCAATATGTTAATTATGCAGACATTCCCGGATTTCCCGTATCAACAGCACCCGGTCATATAGGCAGATTTGTTTTCGGCATGCTTAACGGGAAAAAGGTTATGTGTATGCAGGGCAGAATACATCTCTATGAGGGCTACCAGGTTGAAAACATTGTGATGCCGATCCGTGTTATGAAACTGATGGGTGTAAAAAAACTTATCGTCACAAACGCGGCAGGCGGTATCAACGAGAATTTTGATGTGGGCGATATTATGGTTATAACGGATCACATTAATTTTACGGGCAAAAACTGTCTCATAGGCAAAAACGATGACCGGTTTGGAGTAAGATTTCCGGATATGAGCTTCGGATATTCTCCTGAGCTTTCCGATGTTGCTTTCAGATGTGCCGAAAGATTGGGAATAAAGCTTCAAAAGGGAGTTTATATCGGCTGCACCGGACCTTCCTACGAAACACCTGCCGAAATACGCGCTTTCAGAATAATGGGTGCTGATGCGGTAGGTATGTCAACGGTTCAGGAGGTAATTGCCGCTAACCATTGCGGAATTGATGTGCTCGGATTTTCGCTTATCTCCAATAAAGCTGCAGGACTTTCGGGCGAAAGACTTACAGAAGAGGAAGTTCTTTTGATAGGAAATCAAAAAAGCGAAGTAATGCAAAAGCTTATAACTGAGATTGCAGGTGAGATATGATGCTTTTCAACGGTGCAACTGTCGGCTTTGATATTACAGGGAATAAGGCGGTATTCATTGACCAGACGCTTCTGCCAAACGAATATAAAGAAATATCTACCGACGATTATAACGAGATATTTGATGCAATAAAGCTTCTTAAGGTGCGAGGTGCACCTGCAATCGGTGTTTTTACAGCTATATCTCTGGCTGTGCTTATGAATAAAAGTAAAGCCGGTACATACGAAAACTTATTTGCTGAGTTGCAGGATTATTGCGAAAAGCTTATTCTTTGCCGTCCTACAGCGGTTAATCTGAAATGGGCAACCGAGGTGATGCTTGGGGCTGTCGTAAATTGCAATTCGGTGAATTTCAGAGCAATACTTACCGAACAGGCACTCAGAATGATTGAGGATGATGTTTCTGTCTGCAGAAAAATCGGTGAATACGGTGCGGAACTGTTGAAAGACTGTAATTCCGTTCTCACACACTGCAATGCAGGCAGACTTGCAACCGTCAGGTACGGTACGGCTCTATCTCCCGTTTATGTGGCAAAGGAAAGCGGTCACGACATTAAGGTTTTTGCTGACGAAACAAGACCCCTGTTGCAAGGCGCAAGACTTACCGCTTTTGAACTTTGCGATGCAGGTGTTGATACAACGGTAATCTGTGATAATATGGTATCATATGTTATGAAAAACAGACTTGTTGATGCGGTTCTGGTAGGATGTGACCGAGTGGCGCTGAACGGCGATACCGCCAATAAAATAGGTACAAGCGGTGTTGCGATTTTAGCAAAATACTATAATATTCCTTTTTATGTTTGTATGCCGTATTCAACCTTTGACAAAAATGTCAAAACAGGCGACGATATTGTAATTGAAATGCGTGACGGTAGCGAAATAGGGGATATGTGGTATAAAAAATCAATGCTCCCGAGCAATGTCGGAACACTAAACCCTGCTTTTGATGTTACTGATCATTCACTCGTAACAGCATTTATTACCGAAAAGGGAATATTTACTCCCGAGCAAATAAAAATTTATATATGACAATCAAAATCTCTTGAATTTCGCTTGAAATATCAGGGGATTTGTTGTATAAGGACAATCTTAAACACGGTTTTGCAGAAACGCAAAGCTTTATCCTTCGCTTATAAAATCAAAATAGGTTTGAAGGCGGAGTGTGTCTCTGTTTTGTTTTGCCTTCTGTCATGGTGAACACTGAAAAGTAGCTCATAAATTGAACAATCGCTTCACATCATTCACAGTGAAAATTTTTAATATTTTTATTGACAAAGAAAAAATGCTGTGCTATAATACATTTAACATTTAAGTTAAATGTTAAAGGAGTACGCTTATGGGAATACAAAATACAATGAAAGCCCTTTCTGACCCTGTCCGCCGTGAAATACTGAATATGCTTAAAAACGGACAGATGACGGCAGGGGAAATAACCGAAAAATTCGATATAACAGGTGCCGCAATTTCTCGTCACTTGTCCGTGCTCAAAGAAGCCGACCTTGTCCGTGATCAAAGGGACGGAAAATACATAATTTATGAATTGAATACATCTGTCCTTGAAGAAATTATGCTGTGGATTAAAGAATTGAAAGGAGAAACTGCAGATGATTAAGAAAAATTTGCCTAAAATCATACTTAGTTCAATAATTACCCTCATTCCCGTAATTATCGGTCTTGTTTTATGGGAAAAACTACCGGAGCAAATCGGAATGCATTGGAATGCACAGGGCGAAATAGACAGCTTTGCAAGTAAAGGAACTGCGGTTTTTGCAATGCCGTTACTGATGCTTGCCGTTCACCTGATTTGCATTTTGGCAACATCACTTGACCCGAAAAACAAGAATATCAGCGGGAAGCCCTTAACGCTTGTTTTGTGGATTTGTCCCTTACTTTCTTTAACCTGTAATTCTATGGTGTATATGACCGCCCTGGGATATGAAATCAGTGTCAATGTTATCATGCCGCTTCTTGTGGGTGCCTTGTTTATTGTAATCGGAAATTACCTTCCGAAATGCAGACAAAACTATACTCTTGGAATTAAGCTTCCCTGGACGCTTGACAATGAAGAAAACTGGAATAAAACACACCGGCTGGCAGGCTTTTTGTGGGTAATCGGCGGTGTTTTAATAATGGCGACGTCATTTTTAGGCTCGTTCCTGATTCTCTTTGCCGTGGTCATACTGATGGTGGTTGTTCCGATAATTTATTCATATTGCCTATACAAAAGGAATAAAACAGAATAAATCATGAAAATGGCGGAAAGTGATTTCCGTCATTTTGCATTTATAATTGACATCTAAAAAATCAATGGTATAATATTACTATTAAAGTGGGTATTTATATGTATAAGTATTCATATTGAAAGGTGGTAACTCCGATGAGCTACACAGTTGAGGATATTCTCAAAATAGCAAAAGAAAAAGAGATTAAGTTTTTGCGTTTGCAGTTTACTGATATTTTCGGTCAGATGAAAAACATCGCAATTACTGAAAATATGTTTGAAAAAGTGCTCACTGACGGTCAGATGTTTGACGGTTCTTCCATTGAAGGCTTTGTCCGTATTGACGAGTCAGATATGTATTTAAAGCCCGATCTTGATACATTTACCATTCTTCCCTGGAAAGAGGGCACGGCAAGAGTTATCTGTGATGTTTACGGTGCCGATAAGGTTACTCCCTTCACAGGAGACCCCCGCCATGTGCTTCGCTCGGTAATTAAGGAAGCCGCAGATATGGGCTATTCCATCAATGTAGGTCCCGAATGTGAATTCTTCCTTTTCAAGCTCGATGAATACGGCAGAGCAACAACAAAGACAAATGATGCTGTAGGGTACTTCGATATAGGACCTGCTGATGATGGTGAGCAGTGCAGAAACGATATCTGTATTGCACTTCAGCAGATGGATTATGAAATTGAGGCATCTCATCACGAATGTGCAGAGGGTCAGCACGAAATAGACTTCAAGTTTGCAGAAGCTCTTGAAGCCGCCGATAAGGTTGTCACGTTCAAACACGTTGTCAAAACTTATGCACGCCGTAACGGACTTCACGCAACATTTATGCCAAAGCCGCTTTACGGTGCGGCAGGCAACGGTATGCATACGAATCTTTCTCTTATGAAAGACGGCAAAAACGCATTCTATGACCCCGATGACAAATACGGCTTGAGTGAAACTGCATATCAGTTCATTGCCGGTGTCCTTTATCATATCAAGGCGATTACCTGTGTTGCAAATCCGCTTGTCAACTCATATAAGAGACTTGTCCCGGGCTTTGAAGCTCCCGTCTATATCTCGTGGTCCGCATCAAATCGTTCTGCACTTATCAGAGTTCCTGCAGCAAGAGGAATGGCAACCCGTGTTGAGCTTCGTTCTTCAGATCCGTCGTGTAATCCGTATCTCGAAATGGCACTTTGCATTGCGGCAGGTCTCGACGGTATTAAGAAAGGCCTTAAAGCTCCCGAAGGAGTCACATCAAATATCTATGATATGACATCTGAGGAGAGAAAGGCTCAGGGCATTGAAAATCTTCCCAGCACCTTGCAGGAGGCAACAAGAGAATTTGAGAAGAGTGATTTTGTAAAAGAAGTTCTCGGAGAGCACATTTTCTCAAAATATCTTGCAGGTAAAAAGCAAGAGTGGGCAGACTATGCAACTCGCGTTTCACAGTGGGAAATCGACGAGTATCTCACAAAATATTGATATAATGTATTTTGGGGCGGGAGATTATTCCCGTCCGTTTTATTTGTTGACTTCAAAGGAATAATGTGTTATCATTTATTCATATCTTATAAGATAGAAGGAGAAATTTTTATGGCAAAATTAAAAGACATCGACAAGGCTGCAGAGGCTAAGGGCTCAGCACTTGTTACATTTTGGCAGTTTATTAAGTTTATTTTTGTAAGCTTAGGTGCAATGATTGTTCAGTTTGTACTTCTTAACACACTTCAGCTTATTCCTGCAATCAAGGCTCTTTACACTCAGGATTTCAGCTGGTGGGTATTTGTTTATCCCGTTGCAATCGGCGGTCTCGGTTACTTTATCGTAAGTAACGTTGCTAATATTATTGCACAGATTGTTGCTTTCTTTATAAATAAGGAAAAAACATTCAACTCAGGCGCAAATGTTGCTGTTGCACTTCCTATTTACATAGTCTTCACAATTGCACTTATCTGCTTCTCTGCTTGGCTTAACCCGACACTCAAGGAAGTATTTATCGGTTTTGACTGGTGCAATGAAGATCTTGCAAAGAATATTGCAACTATGATTTGCTCAGCAGTTCAGTTCTTCCTCTATTTCCCGGTTGACAAGATTTTGTTCCACAAGAAAAAGGAAGAAAAGGCTGAATAATTTATATCACATTTTAAATTTGCCCTGTGTCTTGCGATGCAGGGCATTTGTTTGCAGGTGAGAAAATGGAAGTAAAGAAAAATGGTAAGAATATTGTTGCGGTTACCGTTTCGGTCATAACCTGTATCCTTTTGGCTTTATGTCTTTTTATCTCGGTTATTACAGACAACTGCAGAGATTATCTGACTTCCGAACAATTCAACTCAATGATAGATAAAACGGATTTTTCAAAGCTGACTTTTTCCGATGAAAACGTGGAGATTACCCTTGAAGAATATGTAAAGGATTATGTTACTCAAAATATTGAGAAATATCTGACAGATAATCCTTTAAGCAACATAAACGGACTTTTGTATCCGTTTGCTGATTCTATTGCCGATTACGCTGTTGACAAGGTCTTGTCATCCGAATATGTCAATGCTGCAGTTAAAAGAGAAATTCATTCAATATTTGACTATTTTCTTTACAGCGATTACAATGCCGCCAAGCAAAGACTCAAGGACGGAATAACACTTGAAAATAATGCGGCATTAAATCCCGAAAATGCACCAACCTTTGAGGAATGCATTGAGGCAGAGGTCAAAATGGCGGTTTTCAGCTATATAGAGGGTGAGTCCGGAATTTCCTGCGATGAAATAATCCTTCTTTTGTCGGAAAAGACCGTTATGAACCTTAAAATAATATCCGTATTACTGTTAGTTATTATAACTGCGATAAATCTTGTAAGACCGAGGATAATACTGCTGTTTTTATCTGCTACTTTGTTGTGCTTCGGCGGACTGCTTAATTCGTGCATAACAAACTTTTACGAGAATTGTTCGCCAATACAACATCAGTTCTTTTCCCCTCTTACCGAAGCAATATCAGATTATGTGTCGGGCTTCCTGATTGCAGGCTTCATATGTCTTTTGCTGTTTGTGGTATCCCGACTTTTTATAAAAAAGATAAGGTATAAAAAAATCACCTGAAAATTCAGGTGATTTTTTATTTTTTGATAAGCCTTGTAAGACGAAGATATATTTTTTTGAATGTTGGCAACCATTTTTCCATAATGATATACTTGATCTTGTTGATTGGCAAGTCAAATTCACCGGCAAATTCAACGATTATGGGATTGAAAGGACTCTTAAAATCGTAAAGACCGTCATCAAATGTTCCGGGAACACCACCTAAATTCAGAAAGTCACAACCCTTTTCAACCGTAAGTAAGCATTGCTCACAAAGTCCGCACAGCGTAGCGCAGAAAGAAGGAAAAACAGTCAGGTCAGACCCTGCATACAGGTATTCTGCAATTTTAACACCCTGAGTATTTGGCGGATATACAGTAAGTAATGCCGCCAACGGTACGATTTCACCTTTTTGAGCAAGAACGTTTCTTGCATCGGAGAGCTGTTCTGTCAGCTTTTCACGGTTTTCGGGTTCTTTTTCATATCTGGCTTCAAGATTCGAGATATAGTCATTTACACGGCATTTTTCAAACGCAAAATGCGCTTTATTACCGAAAGCCTCTGCAAGCAGGTTGAAATAATCCTCGTTGCGCAGAGAGATATTTTGTCTTGCCTCGGTATTGATGAGTATTTTTTTGAAAAGAGCAATACTCTCTGCCGAGTGGTCAGCACTTTCATAGAAAAGACCGCGTGCAGGTTGAAAATTACCGAGATATTTTCTGAGCTTCTGCTTGTAATTTTTCTTGAACTGAGGTGCGGTCAAAGGATTGCCTTCACCGTCCTTAAGCGGAATCAAGGCGTTGTATCTCGGCTGTGTTGCCGAATCAAGCGATTTTCCGAAGCCCTTATGGACAAATCCGCAGGACACAAAATTGTCAAACTCAAGCTTGCCCTTTTCTGTATCAAACGGGTCAAAATATTTGTCTTTGGAAAGCCCCGGAAGTGTTTTTCCGACTACAATCATCGGGTCACATTTCAAAAGATAAACTCCCTTTTCCTTACAGAACTTTCTGATTCCGTCGGTGAAGACCGCAAGAGCTTCTTTATCCGTATAATCTAACAAGGGACCTCGCGGACAGTAAGCGTATGTGAACGAGGGCAGGAGAGTGCGCATAAGTATAAGAGCAACACCCACAAGCTCACCATCCTTATACAGACCGCAAAAGCTGTTTTTCCAGTTGCTTTTAAGCTGTGTCCACTCCTTTGTCTGCTGAATCGGTGCAAAGGATATTTTTTCTGTAAATGCCGTGAATTCATCCACGGAAATATCTGATTTAAACAGGTACATAAATTTTACCTCTTATGATTTGCTTTTATTAACTGTCTGTTCTTTTATATGCTTTTTAAGAACGGTGTTTTTTATCTTTTTAACCTTGGGCAAAAGGGTTCTGAAAAGCATAAATCTGAATTTATCACTTATCAGATACATATCTCCCACATATTCGGTAAGCTGGCCGTTATAACTCATTTTATATTTTGCAAGGCCGTAGAGCGGATTGCTTTCATCGTGAGGATCGCCTGTAACTCTTCCCAAATCGTGAAGCGTGATTCCTTGCTCAATGCTTTTCTGAATCCTTGTCCAGTTAAGAAAATGCGTCGGACGAAGCGTGTTTCTGAGAATATTTCTTGTTCCTCCGTAAAGACATATTGCGGTTTTGCCGAATCTTGAGGTTATTCCGACAGCAAGACAAAGCTTTTCGGGTATGTTGTCACCGAATTTTTCTCGGAGCTCTTTATCAGCTTTTTCGTTTCTTGTAAGTGTTGTGTTAGCGCCATCAAGCTCTTTTTTTACGGCAGCAATTTCCTTTTTGTTCTTTTTATCGGCATTTTCCAATTCCGTAAGACGCGCTTCAAGCTCCTGCTTTTTCTCGATGAGTTCGTCGCAGTATGCTTTTCGCTTTGCCTGGTCGCAATATACAAAATCCATTACTGCCTTGCCGTTCAGGGCAGTTATCATCGTCTTATAATAATTTTTATCGCGCTGTATGAATTCCGTTCTGTCTGCAGTTTCAGTCATAACGCTGAAAAACTCATCAAGCTTTTCAGGGTGCTGTAAAAGTGTGATATTATCATAGCTTTCAACATATAACAGACCGTCAGCCGCAGCCTTTAAACCGTGACGCACACCTTTTTCGCATTTTTTAAGAAATGCCTCGGGTGTTGTGTCGGCGAGAGGAGAGTTTATTGTGATTGCAGGCTGTACGATATAAAAATTTTTGTCGGAGTTTATTTCAAATCCGCCCTTGACCATAGAGCTGACAGCCGAAATATCAAGACTTTCACCGTCAAGCTTTTCCACCACAAGCGGATCGCAGACCATTGCGCAAATTTTGTGCTTTTTCATTTCATTCTTCATAAACTGACAGAAGGAAACAACAAGCTCTTCGTTTTTAAGATCACAAACAAAACCGTCGGGGCAATACCAGAGCTTTCCTACCTTGACATCTCTTTCGAGACAAAGGCAGGAGAGTACGGGAACATTGTTGCTGTCATATCCCATATAGAATGAAGGCTTCCAGGCACTTTTTACCTTTGCCCAATAAGATGTCTGATAAATTGAACCGTTATTTTTTTCAGAAAAATCGTTGAATATTTCCATATCGCTTTGTATGGAAAATTTGTATTTACTCATTGAGATTACACCTCGTAAATATCAGTGTATGCGAAAGCGCATACCAATACTATTATAACAAAAATCTTACCATATTACCCATGTTTTGTCAATGAAGCAACACTGCTTTGCGGACATCAGCACACAAGCTTCTGTGATTGGTGATATATCGAGTCGGGAGTTGTATCAAACAGCTATAAAAACTGCCCCCACAATGTGAGAGCAGTTAAAGCCGTTAATAAAGTCCGGAATTTTTCTTTTTAAAATAAATTACAACCGAAATAATCAATACGATAATAAAAACACAGGAGCCGATTATTATGAATCCGGGAAGAAATTCACCGACATTGCTTAAAATACTATTATTTTGAAGTTGATAGCTTATCGAGAGATTTTCATCGTCAAAAATCAAATTCTTTTGCTCACTGTAAAACTCAATTGTATTATCGAGGACATTTTCTTTTTTGAAATTCTCTACCTCTTCATCAGTTTTAAAATGCAGAATCTCTTCTTCATAATTATCTGTTGAAACTATATTATATCCGTTTTCACCGGACTCAAATTTATCCGACATCGGTATAATATATAAAAGATATTCTTCAGATTCGTCAGAATATTCCTCGTAAATAACGGTGTATAAAGTTTTTTCTCCGGTTACATAATTTTTCAGCTTGAGGTAATCTCTTTCAGCTTCTTCCACACTGTCATATTGATAGCCGACGCCTTCGGTGAAGTTATAACTTGTATAGGTTGAAACACCGTACAAGCCGAAAACAAAAGGCAAAAGTAATGAAAGTAAAACAACTGCGGCGAGAATGACGGCAGTAATTTTAATGTGCCTTTTACGATAATATTTTTGTTCCGGGGAAAGTTCTTTTTCCTGAACATCGAACTTTTTATAAAGATAAGAGCGTACAAAATATGCTATTATACAGCCGATAACAGCCGTTACGGGCAACGCCGCAAAAATAAATGACGGAGCATTCATCAGAATATCAAGGATAAGACCTTCCAATGTTACTGTTACAAGAAATACGGTACATGTAATGTATTTTATGCATTTTTGTATGTTCTTGTTTACGGCTTCCTGCTCACCGACATATTCGCTGTGTAATCCGGAAGTGAAATTGTTAAAAGCAATCAGCGAAACAGCAATTGAAACAGCACACAGAATCAATATAATTGCATAACCGAACCATAATACATTGTAATTGTAAATAATATCACAGATTATGTATGACATTATAAGGGCTGCAATACTGAGTACAATTGAGATAATGGAACTGTTTGTAAATTTAACAATCGCTTTGTCCGTCAAAAATTTAATTCTTTCAGCACTTTTGATATCTGATTTTTTCTCATCCGATGCTTTAGGGAGTCTTTCTCCACGCAAAAGCTCATCAACCGAAACGGAATATAATTCGGCAATTACAGGAAGTACGGAAATTTCTGGATAACCCTCATTACATTCCCATTTACTTACGGTTTTGTTCGATACATTTAATTTATCCGCAACCTGTTGTTGAGTTAATCCGTTGGCTTTTCTAAGTGCTGCCATAAATGAACCCATAGTTTTCTTTTCCATACCATACACTCCTTTGCCTTTGTATTTATATTCTCTGATAAAGAGATATAATTTTCAACATATTATCAGTGGAATTTGTCTGCGATTCGTGGATTATAAAAAATGTAAATGAGAAAAGCCCTATAATAATTATATCACATACATATCAAACAATTCAACCCGGATACATATCCTCGTACCGTAATCAGATTTTGTAATTTCAACTGAAAACAACATTTCTTTTCTTGGTGGGCGGTGGTTACTTGGAATGTTGAGTTAGTGTTTCTCCCGAATTGACTTGCCAGGAACCAAGAACCGACAGCAGATCCACGCCCTAAAAAAGATTCACCGCATCGTTTTCTTCACGGATTTTCGCATCCGTCTCTTTATTTCCAAAACAAAAAAACAAGAGCTTCCCAAAAGGAAAACTCTCATTTTTGGTACGAATGATAATAACGGATTCAATAAAACACGTTTTTTACGGCATCATCATACACATTCTTTTTGTACCAAAAAACTCCTCTTCATAGTATAAATGAGGAGATGAAATAATGTCAACAATTATTGAAGATTGCTATTACGGAAACATTGAGCTACAGGAGTTAAATTCCGAAATTACACCTAAACTCAAAAAGAAACTAAGTCAACTTACAGAAAAAGAAGAACAGCTCACAGCAAGATTGAACGGAGAAGAAAAAGAACTGTTTCTCAACTACGCAAGTGCTTATAACGAGTTTACAAGCATAAGTAATTCCGACAGTTTCATATCAGGATTCAGACTCGGAGCAAAATTTATATATGATATCTTTATAGAAAGATAGAGTTATTTTTGGTAGCCGCTACCGAAAATAAAATTTGCACATTCGACTAAAATCTTGATTTAAGGTATGATGAAGTCACAATGCAACAAGGAGGTTTTGTTATGGAAAGAAAAACTAAAATTAAGTTCACGGATTTTGAGTGCAATTTGCTTATCAACTGTATGAATGAGTTTCGCAATATGCTCTTGGCAGAGGATTTACCTACCGAGGATGTTGATGACCTACTCATTAAAATCATTGATAAGTGCAAATATTAAGTGTGGTGATATTATGGCTAGTATCATCGAAGAATTTTATTACGGCAATATTGAGCCACAGGAGTTGAATTCAGAGCTCACACCTAAACTCAAAAAGAAATTGAACAATCTTGCCGAGAAAGAAGAACAACTTTCGGCAAGATTGACCGGTGAAGATAAGGAACTGTTTCAAAACTATGTCAGTGCTTATATTGAATTTTCAACAACAAGTAACGCTGACAGCTTTATATCAGGATTTAGGCTAGGTGCAAAATTCACATACGATACATTTGTTAAGAATACGAAAGGATGAATGCTACTATGAAAAACAACACAAATATTACATACAGACAGGTTGGCGATTTCAACATACCTAACCTTATATTACCACCCGAAGAGGCAAATATCACTCTTGGTAAATGGGGAATGCTACATAAGGACTATCTTTTCAATCACAAGAAAGTGTTATTTACAACACTGCTTGCCCAAGGCAAACTTTATCAGCACTGTGCCGAGGTAGAAAAACAGGCACAAGATATATTTGATGCACTTGTTGAACAGATGAAAACCGCAGAAGGTGTGACCGAGCACCTTAAAGAAGAAAATCAAATGGAATGGATTGGTCGGATGAATAATATCTGTAACAGGGCTACAGGAATAGTAACTAATGATATAATTTATAGCTAATCAAAAAATGGTAGCAGGAAGAATTTTCTGCTATCATTTTAAGTTATATTCGTCAAATTGCTTTATTTGTAATTCTGTGATATAATTATCAAAATAGACCTTATTGAATAAGTGAAAGAGGTATATAATGTATAATTCAACTAAAAGAGTATTTTCAGAAAACCCTGAAAATGATTTGTGGCGTGAATTGTTGACATTTTCGTATGATGAAAATGTCAAGAAATATCTATTACAAAATGGCTTAAGCTATGATGATGAACTAATTAATATAATAACTGGCTCTTTTCTGCAATCTTTTGAGTATTATAAATTAGCAAAAGAAGCCAATCTTCAAATCGCACCATTGCTTTTGTATTATGGTTCAACAAATCTATTGAACGGTATGAGCGTATTGATGAGTGGAGAAAAATGTGACATAAAAAACCATGGTATGAAAATCCACCCCGATGATATAAGTAATATGGCAGATACTAAAATATCTTTTTTAAGTGCGGACAGTGGTGGTGTACATATTTTTAATAAATCATTTGGATTTACTATTAATTTAACTGAATATGGCGATTGGTATTTAAAAGAATTTTTGGATTCAATTGCAGAGATACATGACGATTATGTGAATTGTTATAAGGATGATATTGGTAAAATAATATTGTTGGATGTGTTCAATACACAAGATGGAAAAGTTGAAAAAGTATATTATACAGAAGATAATAAAGAACAAATAATCGAACAACTTTGTAGTGTTGATGGATTTGATAAATCATATTTGCGTCCTACTTCAGCAAGGAAGCATGATAGCAATGAGGAGTATTTTGTTCTACGCCACAAAATTAATGGTAAGGATATAAGTGAATTTTCATATTCAGGACAGCCATATTTGCGTGCTGCTCATTTGAAAGATTCTAAGAAGATAACTGTCCCTACGGTAATCAATATGTATGTTTCATTGTTTGTTCTTGCATCGTTGTGTAGATATTACCCTGAAAAATGGAGTCCCTTTGTTCAAAAGGACACAACTGGAGAAAAACTGTTAATAGAAAAGTTTTTGTTTTTTGCAAGACGTATTATTCCAAACATAGTTTTGGACCGTTTACTGAACAAAAAGGTGCTGTATGTATCAGATAAATATCAACCTATAGATACAGTTAAGCATGTTAGCGAACACGAAGTTAAAGAACTTATTAAAAGAGAAGTTCTACAACAAAAAGAACGAGACATATTGCTTAACAAAGCAAAAATTTAATTTAATAGAAAGGAAACATTTCCATGTCAAATTTTAGAACAGAAGTTTTTAAAATATGTAAAAAACTCCAAACTATAGAAAAATCACATGGTATATCTTCGTTAATTAGAGATATGTCTATTTCTACTGAAAACAAAGAAACAGGTGAAATAAAAAACACCAAGCACGGGGATTTTGCTTATGCTGCTAAGCATAGCAACAATCAATTTCATGGTTACTTATATGTTGATGAAAATGTTGAAACAATAAACAAACAAGTACCAATCAGTGTCGAAAAACTGACAAAAGAAGAACGTGAAACAATAGAAATTGGACATAGAACATTGGTTAGATTTATTTACTTATGTTTGTCTGATTTTAAATCAAAATCATCCGCTATAGCGGAGTGTATGAATCCATATTCTATATTCAAAAAAGTTTCTTTTGATGATTCTGGAGAGAGACTTTTAACTGATGAAGAAATGCAATCAGCAGTTGAAGCATTTAAAAATGGAAAGGTTTATCAAGCGTTAATAAAATCTAATTTAACGGCACTTTTTGAAAACATACCATTTGAACAAACAATTACTTTAATTGAACTTACTGGAAAAGAAATAAAAAAAAGTTATGATGACATCTCAAATTCGGATATAGACGAATTTTCTTCAAGGAACTTGAGTGGATATAAAAATGTTGAAGATGTAATGCTTAGTGTATCAATTCTTATTTTTGCATTGAGAGAATCATTGCGTATGACTTGTAATTTGTTTTATGAAGCGATTTGTGGCGATTCTTTGATAGTTCTTAATAACGATAACATCATAAACATTGAAAATAAAACTTCCAATAGAGTTGTTGAGCGTTATAAAGTGTTGATACAAGATATAAACATGCATATTTCTGGTGGTAGTATGGGTAGTGTTTTATTACTTGACTGCGAAACAATGCACGGCACAAAAATCCATGTATTTGGAATGATAATAGCTTCTACCATCAGTTTTACAGGTGAGATGGGATATACAACAAAGTACACTTTTTTGACTGTCAATGATGAACTTATAAATATTTACATTATTACTGATTTTATTCTTGAAAAGGATTTGCCAAAATTGATTGATAAAAGAAATGACTAATTGTTACGAAAAGATAAATTGAAGATAGGATATTAATATCTGATATTGCAACCCCGGTACGAGATATGTTTGATACTCTTGTTAAGCAGATGAAAAATGCCGAAAGTATAACCGAACAACTGAAAGATGAAAATCAACTTAAATTAATATGCCATATACAAAACGTTAAGTACTATTTGTACCCTAACATAAACATGAGAAAACCTCTCAGAGATTTAATCGTCTCGGAGAGGTTTTTATATGACTGATTTTTAATATAGTACATATAAATACTACCATTACAACATTATAAATACTTTATCTATCATTTTTTAGAAAACATTTTCTTTATCATAATTGAAACAAAAACTAATATTAAACTTGAAATAAAAATCCAAATATTCGGTTTATAATTGCCATTCATCATAGCAAACAGATTAAAGTTTCCGAATTTGCTTTTCATCGTAAGATTTAATACATAATACAAAAGCGGCACCATAAAAGAGACAGGCGTATTGCTTGTCAGTGCTGATGTAAACAATCCGATTGCACCTAAAAACATTGCATCAGCAACCGTTCCACCTACAAGTTCAATCGTTATTTCACAACCGCATACGGACATAAACAGAGAAAAAGTCAAAACTAATATAATTATCCCTGTAATTGAGTAAGCAACCCTTATTAAATAGACATATATGCTATCAATATATTTGGATACAATAACATCCCATATCTCATTATCTTGCTCCGGCTGAAAAATCGGAACAATCAGGATAATACCAATGATTGAGATAAGCATTTCAAGTGGAACCGCCGCAGCTTTACTATCAAGACCTGTCGTTCCGAACAAAACAGGTGTTAGTATCATTATGACCGCAGAGAGCAAAATCAATGGCAAAAAATTATGCCGCAGATTTACTTTTGCGATTTGCCAGACTTGTAATTTTAATTTTGGCTTTTCCGAAACTAACAAATTTCCCCCTCCTTTTTTGTTCATATACGAATACTGTAGCAAAAATAAACAGTAATGCCACACCTGCAATAATCAGTCTGTTTGTAATGAGAGTATTGAATTCATCACGAAAGATTTGTGTGTTTCCCAATGAATTGTGACGAGGCGTTAATTCAAAGTGGTTATGAACACCTCTCAATCTGCTAACTCCTGCATTTAAGTCAATAAACCACCACAATCCATGTATTGCTATTGCAATAGGTGTTCCTGTAAGTTCTGTGAAAAACATACCGATTGCTACTGCAATCATAACAGATGGCATAAGCCATCCAAACGCATATTTGAGTGGTGCAAAATAATCAAGGTTCATTCCACTGTATTGTCCCCATACGGTGCTGTTAGAGATATAAGCTAAAATAACAGTAGGTACCATTACGGCAATAATAATGGCAAAGCACCTAGATAAAATCAACTTGAAGGATGATTTTTTTCGTGCATATATTAAATCGTTCATTTTTGTACGGCCATCCTTCAAGCATACTGCAACAGCAATAAATACGGGGAGTATGGACAAGATAATACCTACATAGTCGCAAAACAAACGGGCATACGCTCCCGTAAATTTGTCTGTGCTTGCCAAAAGATTATAACTTTCAACCGCTTCTTCATAAGTTATTGCAACATAACTGAATTTAAGCAGACTATTCTCCGAATAATTTGAACCGCCACCGATTATATCGTCAACCTGTTTCATATACTCCTTAAATTTCTCATAAGAAATATCTGCGGACAAAACAATCTCTGTATTGCCATTTGCTTCAGACTTCGCATCATTCTTGTTTATAATGATTGCACCATCCGCCTGCTCGTGATAATTTTGATTTTCTCCCAAGGTAATATTAATTTTATCTTGGTTGTTGGAATCTACATTCTGACCGAGCAAATCATCAACAGAAACACCCGAAAGAACAGATATGATTTCTGCCATTTTTTCTCGGTCAGTATTGTTCAGCTTTACGTTCTTGTAAAACCCGATAGGATAAGCAATATATTCATTTGCGGTAAATTCTGTATAAAGGGAAGAAAATGCGGCAGGCATTATCAATTCAGGAACCTCTTTCTGCTGTATGCCGTAATCTTCTCCCTGCTGAGGTTCAGTAATTATGTTGTTAGAAAAGCTCAATACATCTTGGCTGCTTGGCATTACCAATAAGGCAACAATAAATACTGCGAAAGTGAGTGAGAATATCGTCTTTTTCATTTCTTTTATCAGGAGCATTATTCGTCACCTCCGGAAAGTTCTGTTGCTGCTCCATTATGCCAAAGGTATAACATATATGCATCTTCAATGTTAGGCTCACAGCTTTCTGCATCAGATAAATGAACATCAGATAAAAAGCGAATATAAGTTTTATTACCCTGTGAGTGCATACCGATAATTTTGTATTCCTTTTTTAATTTCGGTAAATCACTCTTATCAACAGTTTTAGAAAAGACTTTACCCTTTGCCGTATCAAGCAAATCTGACACCGTTCCGCAATATAAAATGCTTCCCTCGTTCAGAATAGCGAGATTTTCGCAAGTGGCTTCAATATCTCCGACAATATGAGTGGAAAGGATAACTATTCTTTCTTCTGCAACATCGCAAAGAAGATTGCGAAAGCGTATTCTTTCCTCCGGGTCAAGTCCTGCAGTCGGCTCGTCAACGATTAAAACTTTAGGGTCTTTTAACAATGCCTGTGCGATACCAAGTCTGCGTTTCATACCACCGGACAATGCTTTGACTTTTTTGTTTTTATGTTCGGTAAGATTAACCTTTTTTAGCAAAAAATCAATACGCTCTTTGCGTTCCTTAGTGCAAATACCGGAAAGAACACCCAAATAATCCATTGCTTCGACCACACTCATCGTAGGATACATAGAAAAATCCTGCGGAAGATAGCCGATAATTTTTCTGATTTCCTTTGCGTTTTCTATCGGAATACCGCATACGGAAATGCTTCCGCTTTGTTTCTGAAGCAGGGTTGCCAGTGTTTTCATCAGCGTTGTTTTTCCTGCTCCGTTTCTACCGAGCAATCCGAACATTCCTTGCTCGATAGTCATATTGACATTTGATAATGCCTGTTTTTTCTTGCCATAAAACTTATTCAACTCTTTGATTTCAATACAATTTTCCATTGTCAGAACTCCTTTCAAAGATGTTTTTTATCTTATGGTCTTCATCATACAGAGTATTTTTCAATTTTTTATCTACAAAACAAAAAACTTCCTGCCATCACTGACAAGAAGTTTTTATAGACATTTTATTCCTTAAATGCTGCAACAACTTTTGCACCATTCTCGTTTGATATTTGAAGATAACCACCATGCTTTTCGCAAAGTATTTTGCATATATTCAGACCTATGCCAAAATGCTCATCATTGGTTTCGTTTTTTGCTTTATAATATGGGTTAGTCGCATTTAACAAATCTTTAGCGGTAAAACCTTCTCCGTCATCTGCAATCGTTAATATTAATAAACCGTCACTTTCTTCAATAGATACGATGATTTTAGAGTCAGCATATCTCAGAGCATTTGACAGCAAGTTTTCATATACTTGCATTAATACAGATATATCTACCGTTACATTTTGCGCATTCAGTATGTTTTGTCGGAATATAAACTCTTTATCCGTACAAACTGTTTTTCCTGTACTACACATTTGTTTCTCAATTTCTTTAATGGACACCAATTCTTTTTTGATTGCAATATCCTCTAAACGCTGTAAATCATTCATTGTACTAATATACGATTCAAGTCTTATGATATGGTGCCTCATAGTTTCGGCAGTGGAAATAATTTTATCTTCAGACATTTGAGGTGCATATTCACCAAGCATTTCACTTTGCCCTTTCAGCACAGTCAGTGGTGTTCTTAAATCGTGTGCAAAAGCAGCATTTAATCGTTTTCGTTCTTCAACCTGTCGCCACATTGCAGAAAAATTACTTGCAAGAGTGCTTCGCATAAGCTCAAAGGAAGAACATAGCTGCCCTAATTCATCTTTGCTATTATATTCGATTGAAAAGTCCAAGTCATTGTTAGATATTTTTTCTGATGCAACCATAAGTTCCGCAATAGGTTTCTTTAATTTGTTTCTGTAAAACAATAGTGCTGCTGCAAGAATACAAAGTACCGAACAACCGGTTGCGGCAAGTGTAGGTAATGCTTCTAACAAAGCCAATGCAAACCGATCTCGCTCTGAAGTAATAACAGGCGTGCTCCCAATAAGGACACCATCACCTAACTGCTCTCCCTGCTCATTCGTTAGATAATATTTTTCGCCAGACGAAGGATAAGATGCTCTTATCTGCCGAACAGCATTATCGCATAGTGCAAAGGTCAAAACCGAGAGAGTAAGTGCAATTAAAACAAAAACAACCACATAAAGAACAAGACTTTTTCTGAGTGATAAATTTCGCCCTGGATACTTTATTTTATCCATTTATACCCACACCCCCAAACCGTTTCTATATAAGGTTTCATATTTTCTGTTGCAAATTTAGAACGGATGCGTCTGATATGTTCCGCTACAACAGAACTGTCTCCCTCGCTGTCGTAATCCCATATATGCTCATATATTCTATCTTTGCTGAAAATCTGACCGGTATGTTGAGATAAAAGTTCTATGATGTCAAACTCTTTTTTTGCAAGAGTTACTCTTTTTCCGTTATAGTACAGGCTTCTTTCTGTATAATCTATCACCAATTTATCATCAAAATGAACCTTTGCAGATTCTCTCTGTCTGCGTTCACGCCTTAAATGTGCCGTCACTCTTGCACCAAGCTCATCTATCGAAAATGGTTTTATTATATAATCATCGGCTCCAGCACCAAAGCCTTTGATTTTGTCACTGTCTTCAATTCTTGCTGTCAAAAACAAAATCGGGCAAGAAACAAAATCTCGTATTCGTGTGCAAACTTCTATTCCGTCTATATCCGGCATATTTACGTCAAGTAATATAATATCGGGTTGCTTCTCAGCTTTTTTTATAGCTTCCAAACCATTAGTAGCTGTTATTGTATAATATCCATTAAATTCAAAATAATCTTTCAGCATAGATACAATATCCGCTTCGTCATCAACAATTAGAATTTTATCTCTCACAAAAACACCTCCATAAGGCAGAATAAAATATAATTATCAATTATTTATCAACTTTTATTATACACTATCCTGCTGAAATTGCACCAAACCGCAGGTTGAGTGCATGAAAAAACTGCGAATTTTTCATCGCAGCTCCTCATTATATTACTTTTTCTTCTTTATCATTGGAACAACTATAACAAGCAACCCTGCAACTAAAGCAATGATACACATCACAAAGAGCCATTCAATATTTTGAGACATGTCCTCAAATATGTATCGTTTACACACTCCTCGCTGTCTTGTTCGTTATAAAGAATGTGATACGCAATGTAATAGCAATACTTTCCATATTTGTCCGCAGTTTCCGATATGGCAGTTTCTGAGCGCTCATTGTACAATTCGATTATCTGCCTATCGTCCATCTTCCCTCTCCTTTCCTTGTCTATTAAGGCCTTTCATCCTAATAGACCCCAAAAGTTCCATTGCGTAACACTTTTTTTCAAAAAAATTTTCAAAAGTTTTCAATCATATTATATCATGCAGCGCAAGATATAGCATTAGGCATTTATTAACACGAAAAGGAGAAACCCTGAACAACAAACTTCTCCTTGTACTAAACTTAATTTAATTTCTTACATTGTTATCGGTTATTTTTAATCCATCCTATTTTTCAAAACAAATATGATATTAACAAGTAATAGAACAAATGTAATCCAGACACTGCTTTGAAACGCTGACAAATATCTGCTTAGAGACCATCCACTATCTCCAAAGATATTAAATAATGTATGGAGAATGCTAAAATTTCCTATTCCATCATTGACCTCCGGAACAAGTGCCCACAGAAAATTTAAACCTAAGTCTATAGATACAAAAATCATTATCACAAAAAATATGAGTGTTAATATTCTTACTTTTTTCATTTTGATTAGCTCCTTGTTATAATTCCGATTTCAACTGTTCAATAGCATTTTGTAACCACGTGCCACCTATGCTTTCCACAGGCTCTTCCCATAAACCTTGCTGAAATTCTTGAATTGTAAGTTCCATCATCATCGAGACATCCCCTCGACGCGCTGCGAAACCAACTACCCCACGATTAACCCAGATTTCCGCATAACCAAAATCTTCTATCGTCCCACCAATAATAATATAAGACGGCTGATTAGTACTAACATTGACAGTAGTGTAAATATATGGAGTATTTTCGTCTATTATATCAGTAATATCAATATGTTCCCCTTCAGCAACAAACCACAATCGTCCATTATCTATGACAGCAGGCGCATCCCCTTCACTGAAATTGACCGAAAAGCGATCTTCAGTCTGCTCAACACCAAACCCTATCACTAAGTTGTATATCGTAACCACGCTACCCGCTCCAACTAAAATGAACGAAGCAGCCAGTACAGCGACAAGCCATCTTTTTCGATATGGTAATCTTTTTCTCTGACTAGTTGTATTTGTATTCTTCAATAATGTTTTATTCTCCGGTGAAGATGCAACAATAAACCTTTCGTCTACCTTTTCAAGTGCATTTAATATTTTTTCATTCTTCATAATATGATACCTTCTTTCTCTAAGATTTGCTTTAACTTACTTCTGCTACGAGATAAAATCATTTTAACTTTACTTTCACCCATTGCAAAATCGTCCGCAATCTCTTTGATAGGGCTCATATACCAATACCGTCTCATAAAAATTTTCATTTTTTCTTCCGGTAAATCATTTAAGAAACGGTTCAGCACTTCTACCAATATTTTTTCTTCTACTGCCTGTTCCGTACTTTCAGCAGCCGGAACACATTCAAGTAATTCATCAAGCACAAGTTTGGTCTGCCCTTCTCCTCGCTTCTGTCTGTTGTAATACTTGTATCGGTTGAGTGCAAGGTTGCGTGTGATTTTGCCAAGATAAGTCGATAACTTGCTCGGATATTGCGGCGGTATGGTCTGCCATGCTTTCAAGTATGTATCATTCACACATTCTTCACTATCCTGAATGTTATACAAAATGTTGTATGCAATGTAATGACAATACTTGCCATACTTATCCGCAGTTTCCGATATAGCAGTTTCCGAGCGCTCGTTATACAATTCCAAAATCTGCTTATCGTCCATCTTCTCTCTCCTTTCCTTGTGTATTAAGGCCTTTCATCCTAATACACAACAAACTCTTGGTTTCGTCACACTTTTTTTATAATTTTTCTTATATATTATACCATGCAGTGCAATATATGGCATTAGGCATTTATTAACACGAAAAGGAGAAA
>CALGUK010000014.1 GCA_937920235.1 uncultured Clostridia bacterium
GTTCAGTAATGCAGTTAATATTTTTGCCACAAACGGAGGTTTTATGAATTGAAATTGATTTCTCTTCACATTACTGTATCTTGTTTTTAAGAATCTCTGCCAACAAAATCGGATTTGCCTTTCCGCCTGTTTTCGCCATTGCATTGCCCATAAGAGCTTCAAATGCTTTTTCTTTGCCTCGACGATATTCACTTATGAGTTTTTCACTCATTTTTATAACCTCATCAGCAACCGCCGTCAGCAGTTCACAGTCGTTGATCTGAGCAAGTTCTTCTTGTTCAACGACAATAGCAGGGTCAAAATCCGATTCCCACATTCTTTTCAGCAGTTTTTTTACAGTTGATGAGTTGATTACCTGTTCACCGAACAATGTAGCAAGTTTAGCCATATTTTCAGGTGCAATAGGACAAATGAATTCATCTTTGTTCATTCGCATTATGTCGGTTATAAAAATGTTCGCCACGATCTTATAATAAGTAGTATGTCTTACAACCTCTTCATAATATCTTGCCATATCGGGATCAGACAAAAGAGCATCACTGTCATAAGCCGAAAGACCAAAGTCTTTAATAAATTTACGCTTTTTCGTATCGGGTAATTCTCCGATCTGGCTTTTCAGTTTCAAAATATCTTCAGAAGTAAGTTCAATCGGCGGTAAATCGGGATCAGGGAAATAGCGATAATCATTTGCATTTTCTTTGGTTCGCATCGTGTATGTTTTTCCTGTTTCCTGGTCGAATTTTCTGGTTTCCTGAACAACTTTTCCGCCGGACTCAATCACCTCAACCTGCCGTCTGTATTCATATTCGATAGCCTGAACAACATAGTGGAATGAGTTGATGTTTTTCATTTCAGTACGGGTTCCAAATTCTTTTTGACCTTTTTTACGAACGGACAGGTTTACATCACAACGGAAAGAACCCTCATTCTTTTTGCAATCTGAAATCCCTGTGTAAAGAATGATTGCACGGAGCTTTTCAAGATACGCATTCGCCTCTTCCGGGGATCGAATATCAGGCTCGGAAACGATCTCAATAAGAGGTACGCCGCAACGGTTGCAGTCAATCATGGTGCCATACTTATCATCGTGTACAAGCTTGCCTGCATCTTCTTCAATATGAATTCGAGTGATTCCGATTTTCTTTGAACCTTCCGTTGTTTCAATCGTTATGTATCCGTTCTCACACAACGGAATGTCATACTGGCTTATCTGATAAGCTTTAGGCAAGTCGGGATAGAAATAATTCTTTCTGTCCTGCTTGGAATAGTTTGCGATAGTACAGTTTGTCGCCAATCCCGCCTTAACCGCATATTCAACAACCTTTCCGTTAAGAACCGGAAGAACACCCGGGAGTCCCATACACACGGGACAGGTTTGAGTGTTGGGAGCAGCACCATAGGCTGTGGAGCAGGAACAGAATATTTTTGTCTTGGTTTTAAGTTCTACATGAACCTCAAGACCAATAACCATTTCATAGTCTTTTATCATTTTCACGGTTTTACCCTCACTTTCCGGTACTCTCAAATGCAAAACCCGCACGGTACAACAATCCTTCGCTGAATGCGGGACCGATCAGCTGCATACCGACCGGCATACCTCCCTCACCGATACCACAAGGAAGCGTGAGTGCAGGAATGCCTGCAATGTTGACAGGGACACTGTACGCATCGCCCATATACATTTGCAATGAATCGCCTGTTTTTTCTCCGATTTTATATGCCACCGTCGGAGCGACGGGAGAAATGATAAAGTCACACTTTCCGAAGGCTTCGTCAAAATCCTTTCTCACAAGGCTTCTGACCTGCAAGGCTTTTTTATAATAGGCATCGTAGTAGCCGGATGAAAGCGCAAACGTTCCAAGCATAATACGTTTTTTAACTTCCGAGCCAAAGCCCTCGCTACGACTTTTCCTGTAAAGCTCGTCTATGTTGCTATAATCGTCACATCTGTAGCCATATCGAACACCATCAAACCTTGCAAGATTTGAGGAGGCCTCTGCAGAAGAGATAACATAGTAAGCAGACAAAGCGTAATCAATAGACGGCATAGAAACTGATACAAGTTCAGCCCCCAAAGCACGATAGGTATCTGTGGCCGCCAATACAGCCTTCCTTACATCGTCGGATATTCCTTCTCCAAAGAACTCTTCCGGAACACCTATTTTCATTCCCTTGACACCGTTCTTGATATCTGCGGTAAAATCATTATAAACACGCTTAACAGATGTAGCATCTCTTTTATCGTGGCCAACGATTGCGTTCAGTACAAGTGCATTATCGAGAACTGTGCTTGTAATCGGACCTATTTGATCAAGAGAGGAAGCAAATGCAACAAGTCCATATCGAGAAACGCTGCCATAAGTAGGTTTCATACCTACAACACCGCAAAAAGAGGCCGGTTGACGAATGGAACCGCCAGTATCTGAGCCAAGAGTATACACGGCCTCCCTCGCCGCCACCGCCGCCGCCGAGCCTCCGGAGGAGCCACCCGGAACTCTGTCGGTATCCAAGGGGTTACGGCAAACCTTGAATGCCGAGTTTTCAGTTGTTGATCCCATTGCAAACTCGTCCATATTGAGTTTACCTAATATAACTGCTCCGGATTTTTCAAGTTTCTCTACCACGTGTGCACTGTAGGGCGGTATGTAACCGCCGAGCATTTTAGATGCACAGGTGGTTTTTATTCCTTTTGTGCACATATTGTCTTTGATACCGCAAGGAATGCCCGCAAGCGGAGAAATCTCACTATCAGAGCATCTTCCTTCATCAAAGGCTTTGGCGCTTTCAATTGCTCTATCTGCGGTTACTGTGATATATGCGCCAATGGTTTTATCTTTTTTATCAATTTGTTCGAGATATGCCTGTGTCAGCTGCACGGAGGAATATTCCTTTTTGCGCAGAGCTTCGGCGTGCTCGAAGATTGTTCTCTCGGTTAATTCTGACATATAGGACACTCCTTTCAATCCTCAACAACACGAGGAACTACAATGTATCCACCGTGTTTTGTGGTAGCAGCAGCCAGTAGTTCTTCTGCCGTAAACTCATCTTCTACCACATCGTCACGCAGAACGTTTTTCATAGGAACAATGTGTGCTGTTGCATCTACTCCTGTTGTAGGGGCGGCACTTAGCTTATCTGCAAATGCTATGATGCGTTCCAATTCTTCCTGAAGCCCGGCCATTTCTTCAGCAGAAAATTCGAGGCGAGCGAGGTTTGCAACCACTTCGACATCTGTGGCGTGTTTCTTTGCGTTTTTCTTAAGTTTGTTACCGACACCGACCCCAATCGGATTATCAAGACCAAGAACATGAAGCTGTTCGGCATCTACCGGTTGAGGTGCTTCTGTCATCGGGCAGGATGCATCCTTTACCTTCGGGAAAGCGATAACATCACGGATTGAATCTGCACCTACCATTAGCATTACAAAACGATCAAGACCAAAAGCGAATCCACCGTGAGGCGGCGTACCATAGCGGAAGGCATTGACCATAAAACCGAAACGTTCTTCAATTTCCTCGTCGCTAAATCCTAAAGCCTCAAACATTACCTTCTGGATATCTTGTCTATGAATTCTTATGGAGCCCGAACCAAGCTCTATACCATTTAATACCACATCATACGCCTGTGCACGTACCTTACCCGGATCGGTCAGAAGATACTGCACGTCCTCGGGATACGGCATTGTAAAGGGATGGTGAGTGGATATCCATCGTTTTTCTTCTTCGGAATATTCAAACTGCGGAAAATCGGTAACAAAAAGGAAGGCATACTTGCTCTTATCCCGAAGTCCAAGCATATCAGCAACATCCAAACGGAGATTACCAAGTGTTTTGCGAACAGTATCTAATTTATCTGCACAGAAGAATACGAAATCGCCGGGAGCAGCATCCATTCGTGACAGGATTTTTTTCATTTCCTCTTCATCAAAATATTTGGTAAGAATGGAATATATCTCACCGTTAGGACGGTAGGCGATCCAAGCCATACCTTTTGCTCCGTATGAAATAGCATTCTTGGTAAGAGTTTCAATTTCCGTTCTTGAAAACCCGGCACAGCCTTTGGCGTTGATTGCACGTACAACTCCGCCATTGTCGCACACCTTCCTGAAAACCGTAAAGGAGCAACTGCTTGCAATATCTGTAAGGTCAACAATCGGTAAATCAAAGCGAATATCCGGTTTATCAGAACCGTATTTATCCATAGCTTCGGTCCAGGTAATACGGGGAAAATCATATCCGATTTCTTCACCTTTGCAGCATTTGAATATGTGCTTAAACAGGTTTTCGAGGTGTTCCCAGATATCCTCCTGCTCCACAAATGACATTTCCATATCTACCTGTGTAAATTCAGGCTGACGGTCTGCACGCAGATCTTCATCTCGGAAACACCGTGCAACCTGATAATACTTATCAATACCGCCAACCATCAAAAGTTGTTTGTATATTTGCGGTGATTGCGGCAACGCATAAAAACTGCCTTGATGAACACGTGACGGAACAAGATAATCCCGAGCTCCCTCCGGAGTAGATTTGCACAGGATAGGTGTTTCAACATAGATAAAGCCCTTACTGTCAAGATAATCCTGTGTTGCTTTTTGAATAAGATGACGCATGCGCAGATTTTCAACCATCCCGCTACGCCGTATATCGAGGTATCTGTATCTGAGACGAAGATCCTCACGAACATTATCGCCGTCGTCAATAGAGTACGGCAATCTTTCTGCCATTGATAACAGCTCGATTTTTTCTGTTGCAAGTTCTACAGTACCGGTTTCTATTTTATGGTTGACGGTGTCGAGGGATCTTTTTCTGATTTTTCCCTTTACACAAATAACCGATTGCATTCGCAATCTTTCTGTTAAGTTAAATTCTTCTGCACTTACTTTTGCCGCATCAATAACGACCTGCAAAACGCCTTCGCGGTCACGAAGGTCTAAGAATATAACACCGCCCATATCGCGTTTTGTGATTACCCAGCCCGAGCATATCTGTTCTGTACCAATATGACACGGGCGGATAAGTCCACAATATTCTGTTCTTTTCATTTGGCATTTCCTCCTGCTTTTGAGAATTAAAAATTCTGTGTTTCGCTTCAATCGTTATGGGTGTCTAAAAACGGCAAAAAGGTAGCACCGCTTTTGTGCATTACCCGTAACGATATAAAACATCTGATTAAATATGTTTCAGCATCCTACAGGGCGATTGCTGTACTCGCGGTGCCACCTGTATTTGTTCTC
>CALGUK010000015.1 GCA_937920235.1 uncultured Clostridia bacterium
GTTCAGTAATGCAGTTAATATTTTTGCCACAAACGGAGGTTTTATGAATTGAAATGCCATCTGTTGAGATAATGGGATGTCCTTATATACAGATTCTATTTTCCGCTTTCTCCATAGTTTGAAAGCACACGGGCAGACGGATCATTTACATTACAGCCTTCCCAGGATTTGTTCGGCATCCAGAAATCAACAACCATTTCTGCCTGACCTGGATAATACTTTTCAAAGATTTCACGGTAAAGCAGAGATTCTTTCGTAAACGGTGCGGCATGGGTGTATTTCCTGCGGGCAGCTTCAAATTCTTCATCCGAATACTGCTGCTCAGCGTATTCTTTGAGATAATCCACCATAGAATGTCCTACCGCGTCGGAAAAGGCAGCTTTTTCACGCCACAGGATATCATCGGGAAGATATCCACCGCCTTCAAAGGCGTGGCGGAGCAAATACTTGCCCTTGCCGTATTTGTTCAGCTTCATTTCCGGATCAAGAGCCATGACGTATTTTACAAAATCAAGATCACCGAAAGGCACTCTTGCCTCCAGAGAGTTTACAGAAATGCAACGGTCGGCACGGAGTACATCATACATATGAAGCTCACGGATACGCTTTTGTGCTTCCTCTTGAAACGCTTCAGCAGATGGAGCAAAGTCAGTGTATTTATAACCAAACAATTCATCGGAAATTTCCCCGGTCAGAAGTACGCGAATATCGGTTTGCTCATGGATTGCCTTACAGATGAGATACATTCCCATGCTTGCGCGAATGGTTGTGATATCGTAGGTTCCGAGCATCTGAATTAAGCTGTCGAGCGTGACAATGACTTCTTCGGGTGTCATATAGATTTCCGTATGGTCGCTACCGATATAGTCAGCAACCTGCTTCGCATATTTCAAATCAATGGCATCCTCGCTCATACCGATGGCAAAGGTTTTGATGGGTGTTTTACTTTTTCTGGCGGCAATCGCACACACCAATGAAGAGTCCAGGCCGCCGGAAAGAAGAAAGCCTACCTTTGCATCGGCAACAAGTCGCTTTTCAATGCCCGCAACAAGCTTATCGTGAATGTTCCTACAAACGGTTTCAAGATCATCGTTGCATACCTTTTTGACCGCCGCTATATCTCGGTAACAGATAAATTTTTCATTTTTATAATAGCATCCCGGAGGAAACGGCATTATTTTATCCGCAATGCCGACAAGGTTTTTCGCTTCGCTGGCAAAAAGAATATCTCCGTTTTTATCGTATCCGTAGTAAAGCGGTCTGATTCCGATAGGGTCTCTTGCCGCTATGTATTCCTGTTTTACCCCATCAAATATAACACAAGCAAACTCAGCATCGAGCATCGCAAACATATCTGTGCCGTATTCTTTATAAAGCGGAAGCAGTATTTCGCAGTCGCTCTCGCTTTTAAATGAATATCCTTTTTTTATTAAACGGTCTTTCAGCTTTTCAAAGCCGTAGATTTCACCGTTACAAACAACATAGCTTCCGTCAAGCTCAAACGGCTGCATTCCTTCGGGGTGCAAGCCCATAATTGCAAGCCTGTGGAAACCTACAATCCCCTTACCGGTATCGATTATTTTAGTATCATCAGGCCCTCTTGAAATGGTTTTGTCAAATCCTTTTTTAAATTCATCGGCAGCTGCCTTACTGCTGCACCAGCTCATAATTGAACACATAATATCACTATCCTTATATAAATAATAAATCACTACGAGCCAAGGCAGTTTTTTCAACTGCCTTGGCTGCAATCAAGCGGGGTCAATCCCAAGTTGTAGTGTTTTGAGAATATTCGCTGCAAACTTCATCTTTTATCGAAAGAAAAGCCTTTTCGTACATCGAATCGATTTGTTTTCTTTCAAGAAGCATATCCGGAGTCTGCTCTGTGAATGTTATGTGAGAAATAAATTGAACTTCTGTTTTTTGCATAAGATTATGCTCCTTTCACAAATTTATATTTATCATTCAACATCCTGAAGTGCATCATAGCCTTCTTCTCCGGTTCTGACCTTAACAGCATTTTCAACATCATAAACGAAAATCTTACCATCTCCGATGTGTCCCGTATAAAGAATCTTTTTTGCTGTTTCAATTACCAAACGAACGGGAACCTTGCTGACTACAATATCAACCTGCACTTTTGGAAGAAGATTTGCTTCAACCTGAACACCTCTGTAGTATTCGGGTTTACCCTTCTGAACACCGCAGCCGAGAACATGAGATACCGTCATACCTGTAATACCTATGTTCATCATTGCGGTTTTAAGAGCTTCAAACCTTGATTCTTTGCATATAATTTCCACTTTCGTCATTTTAGGCATACTGTCATCAAAGGTTGGAATCTTTTTTACGGGTATCGCCTCTGCAACGGGGACATCGCCTGTAACCTCAATCGGCTTATCTTCATCAGCAACCGTCGTGTCAGGAAGCATTGCAAAGCCGGCATAAGCGGTGAGTAAACCATGTTCCGAAACATCAAGACCTGCAAGATCGTCTTCAGGCTCTGCACGAAGTCCTATCGTATGCTTGATAGCAAGAAAAACAACGGTAATCACAACCGCAACGTAACCTGCAACCGAAACCACGCCTAAAGACTGAACTCCGAGAAAATGAAGACCGCCGCCATAAAACAAGCCTTTTTCGGTTGAAACACCGGTTGCGAAAAATCCGGTAAGAATTGTTCCGAGTGCACCGCAAACACAGTGCACGGAAACCGCTCCGACGGGGTCATCAATTTTTGCGATTTTATCAAAAAATTCAACCGCAAAAACAACTGTAACACCACAGATAAGTCCGATTATCGCTGCACCTACGGGACTTACCGCATCACATCCGGCCGTTATTCCGACAAGACCTGCAAGAGCTGCGTTGTATGTCATTGAAACATCGGGCTTCTTATAGCGAATCCAGGTTACGATGAGTGTTATGCAGCATGCAACTGCAGCCGCAAGATTTGTATTGAAGAACACAAGACCTGCGCTTTCAACAAGCTCGTCGCTGTCCATGCCTACAGTTGAAGCACCGTTGAAGCCAAACCAGCAGAACCATAGAATAAATACACCGAGAGCCGCAAAAGTCAGATTATGTCCGAGAATTGCACGAGGCTTGCCGTTTTTATCGTATTTTCCTATGCGGGGTCCGAGAATTTTTGCACCGATAAGAGCACAAACTCCGCCTACCATATGAACCGCTGTTGAACCGGCAAAATCGTGGAATCCAAGTTCACTAAGCCATCCGCCACCCCAAATCCAATGTCCTGAAATCGGGTAGATTAAAAGAGAAATCGCTGCTGAATAAATACAGTATGCACTGAATTTTGTTCTCTCAGCCATTGCTCCGGACACGATTGTTGCAG
>CALGUK010000016.1 GCA_937920235.1 uncultured Clostridia bacterium
AGCCCTGACGCTGCTTGTGCTTGGGGTTTTCACAGATAACCATTACTTTACCCTTACGCTTAATTACTTTGCACTTTTCGCAAATCTTTTTGACAGAAGGTCTGACTTTCATTTAGATTACCTCCTCATAAAATGCTGTCAAATTTTTACTTTGAACGCCATGTAATTCTTCCGTTGTTAAGGTCATACGGTGAAAGCTCAACCGTTACCTTATCTCCCTGAAGAATTCTGATGTAGTTCATACGAAGCTTGCCCGAGATACGAGCGTGCACCTTGTGTCCGTTTTCAAGCTCCACAATAAAATTTGTATTGGGAAGAACTTCTACTACGGTGCCTTCAACTTCAATCATATCTTGTTTTGCCATAAGTTTAAACCTCTTTCGATAATGCTTTTCTCAACGCTCTGTCCGTTAATATCATACTGTCGTCAATTTTTTTGTCCGTTTTTGTCAAGTGACGCGGATTTTTTCTTTTCGGTTTATCCAAAGTTCTTTCCTTACCGTCACACACATAAACATATTTTTCGTCAGCATTCACTACACACATAAGCTTATCTTTTTCTCTACCGGCTGTGCATACAACCAGCTCACCTTTACAAAACTCCATAAGTCACCTCATTAAAGTTTTGTCAGAATAACGGGTTCGCCTTTGGTAATTGCAATTGTGTGTTCAAAGTGTGCGGACAGTTTGCCGTCAAGCGTTTTGACGGTCCAACCGTCAGGCAAACATTTAATTGCCTTTGAACCTGCGTTAATCATAGGCTCAATTGCAATTGTCATTCCGGGGAGAAGTCTCTGACCTCTTCCCGCTGTTCCGTAATTCGGAACTGACGGGTCTTCGTGAAGATGAGTTCCCACACCGTGTCCCGTATATTCACGGACAACCGTAAAACCTCTTTCTTCACAATAGGACTGAATGGCATAAGCTATATCACCGATTCTGTTGCCAGCGACAGCCTGTTCGATGCCAAGATAAAGGCTCTCTCTCGTTGTGTCGCACAGCCGCTTCGCTTCATCGGAAATTTTTCCGCAAGCGAAAGTAGCAGCATTATCGCCGTTATAACCGTTGACCTTAGCCCCGAGGTCGATACTGACAATATCGCCCTCTTTCAGCACTCTCTTTTTTGATGGAATGCCGTGAATGACCTCGTCATTTATGGAAATACATGCCGTTGCGGGAAATCCGTTATAATTCAGAAAGTTAGGTTCAGCGCCCTGCTTTTTAATATATCGGTAAGCGATCTGATCGATTTCATACGTTGTGATACCGGGTCTGAC
The DNA here is from genome assembly GCA_937920235.1 of uncultured Clostridia bacterium. Lineage (GTDB taxonomy): Bacteria > Bacillota > Clostridia > Oscillospirales > Acutalibacteraceae > Fimenecus. The sequence continues at coordinate 1,278 of CALGUK010000016.1, forward strand.
CGCTTCGCCCGCTAACTGTAATGCTTCTGCAGAAATCTGACAAGCTTTTCGCATAATCTCAATTTCTTTTGCAGTTCTAAGCACTATCATGTTAATCCTCCGTTGGTTATTCTAAAACCTTAAAGACAAGAGCAGTTGTATCTTTAACTTCTTCCTGTCCTTCTACTATTACAAGCTTACCTGTCTTTGAATAGTAGTCTTTAAGCGGTTCGGTCTGTTCGTGATAAACAGAAAGTCTGTCAAGCACTGTTTCGGGACTGTCGTCCTTTCTCTGAACAAGTTCATCACCGCAAATGTCACAGATGCCGTCTTTTGAGGGCTTTTTGTATTCAAGATGATAAGTAGCACCGCATTTGAGACATACTCTTCTGCCTGAAAGACGTGCTGTAATCTTTTCATCCGGAACCTCGATATCAACAACCTTGTCGATAACGATGCCCATATTATCGAGGGCCTCTGCCTGAGGTATTGTTCTCGGGAAGCCGTCGAGAATGAAGCCGTTTTTACAGTCATCCTCTGCAAGTCTTTCCTTGATAATACCAATAACAACATCATCGGGAACCAATTTTCCGGCATCGATATAGGACTTAGCCTTAAGTCCCATATCTGTACCGTTTTTAAGAGCTTCTCTGATGATATTTCCTGTTGATACAGCCGGAATATTGAATTTTTCACAAATCTTTTCCGCCTGAGTACCTTTTCCTGCGCCGGGAGCACCGAGAAGGATCAAATTCATATCATTTACCTCCGATTAGTCAAGGAAACCTTTGTAATGGCGCATCATCATCTGGCTTTCGAGCTGCTTCTGAGTTTCAAGAGCAACACCGACCATAATGATAATTGAAGTACCGCCAACGGCAAGGTTCATGCCGTTTTCTGTGAAAAGGCCTGCAATCTGTGAGTAAACAATCGGGAACATAGCAACAACACTGAGGAGGAGTGCTCCGATAAGTGTCATTCTGCTGAGAATGTTCTGAATGTAAGTTGAAGTGGGCTTGCCGGGGCGTATACCCGGGATAGAACCACTGTTCTTACGAAGGTTCTCTGCCATTTCAATTGGATTGTACTGAATTGTAGAATAGAAATAAGCAAAGAAGATTATAAGAATGAAATAGAGTGTTCCGTAGAAGGGATGAGTCTGGCCGAGCCAAACTGATGTGAGCTTGTACCAGAAACCGTCTGATTCACCCGGAACGAACATTGCGATTGTAGGAAGAATTGAAAGAATTGAGCTTGCGAAGATAACGGGAAGAACACCGCACATATTAACCTTGATAGGCATATGTGTGCTTTGTCCGCCATACATCTTACGACCTACAACACGCTTTGCATACTGAATCGGTATTTTTCTCTCGCCGTTATCCATCCATACGATGAAGAATATCATAGCGATAAGAGCAATTGCAGCAATCGGAACGAGTGCGAAGTAAGCGCCGCCTCTGTCAAAATATGAATAGAGGTTATAAATTGTAGTAGGCATTCTTGCTACGATACCTGCGAAAAGAATCATTGAAATACCGTTACCGATACCCTTTTCATTTATCAATTCGCCGAGCCACATAACAAGAGCAGTACCTGCAGTATAGCAAAGGATTACTACAACCGCCTGGAACACTGCAGCAAAGCCTGTGAACGCTTTACCGTTTTCGTCCATCATAAGCATATTCTGTGAGCGGATGAAGAAGTAATATGCGATACTCTGCATAAGACCGAGGCCGATAGCTGAATAACGAGTAATTCTGTTCATCTTCTTTCTGCCTTCTTCACCTTCCTGAGAAAGTTTCTGAAGAGCAGGAATAGCTACAGTAAGAAGCTGTATAATGATTGATGCGTTGATATAAGGTGTAATTGAAAGGGCAAACAGAGTACCGTAGTTGAAAGCATTACCTGTCATCATTGAAAGATAAGTAAGGAAGGTACCTGCAGCCTCTTCTCCGAAAAGTCCGTCGCCTCTCATTGCGATATCAACAAAAGGTACGGGAAGTGCTGAACCGATTCTGTAGATTAAAATTATAAGTGCTGTGAAAAGGAGCTTTTTTCTTAAATCAGCGATTTTCCACGCATTTGCAAATGTACGGAACACGGTTAGATCACCTCAGCCTTTCCGCCTGCTGCCTCAATCTTCTGCTTTGCAGCATCAGAATAAGCGTTAACCTGGACAGTAAGCTTTTTGCTGAGTTCGCCATTTCCTAAAACCTTAACTCCGTCAAGAGCTTTCTTTACAAGGCCTGCATTAATGAGTGCCTCGATAGTTACTGTTGCGCCGTCCTCAAATGCATTGAGTGCTGAAACATTAACTGTTGCGATTTCCTTAGCGAAGATATTGTTGAATCCGCGCTTGGGAAGTCTTCTCTGCAAAGGCATCTGGCCACCTTCAAAGCCGACCTGCATACCTCTGCCTGCACGGGCCTTCTGACCCTTATGTCCCTTACCTGCTGTTTTACCCTGACCGGAAGCAGCACCTCTACCGATACGCTTTACTTCCTTTTTTGAGCCTGCAGCTGGTGAAAGTTCGTGCAATTTCATTTACCTGCACCTCCTTAAGCCTTTGTAACCTCTACAAGATGTGAAATCTTCTTAACTTTACCTTGAGTCTGAGGATTATCAGGCTGTTCTGATACATCCCCAATTTTGCGGAGACCAAGTGCATAAGCGGTGGCGATTTGGTCTTTTTTGCTTCCGATAAGACTCTTTACGAGTTTAACCTGAATTTTATCCATATTGTCCACCTTCCTTATTCAAGAATCTCTTTAACTGATTTGCCGCGGATAGCAGCAACTTCCTCTGCATTGCGGAGCTTTGAAAGACCGTCAACCGTAGCACGAACTACGTTGCAGGGGTTGTTTGAACGAAGTGCCTTTGAACGGATATCCTTGATACCAACCATTTCAACAACGGCACGAACAGGACCACCGGCAATAACACCGGTACCGGGTGCTGCGGGCTTCATAAGAACAACGCCTGCACCGTATTTACCTGTAATTTCGTGAGGAATTGTTGTGCCTTTAAGAGCAACCTTGATAAGATTTTTCTTAGCAGCTTCAATACCCTTACGGATAGCATCCGGAACTTCGCCTGATTTTCCGAGGCCGAAACCTACGATGCCGTTACCGTCACCTACAACAACCAAAGCGGAGAATTTCATAATACGGCCGCCCTTAACTGTCTTTGAAACACGGTTGATAGCAACTACTTTTTCCTGAAGTTCAAGTGTTGATGCGTCAATAATAGCCATTACTGTTTTCTCCTTTCCTTAGAAGTTGAGGCCGCCCTCACGGGCACCTTCTGCGAGAGCTGCTACTCTGCCTGTGTATACGTAGCCGCCTCTGTCAAATACAACATCTGTGATGTTCTTTTCTTTTGCTCTTTCTGCAAGGAGCTTGCCAACTTCTTTAGCAGCTTCCTTGTTTCCGCCGTAATTTGTGAAGTCCTTCTCTGTTGTTGAAGCGCTTACAAGTGTAACACCTGCAACGTCATCAATCAACTGAGCATAGATGTGCTGGAGAGAACGGAACACATTAAGGCGGGGGCACTCAGCAGTGCCTGAAATCTTAGCGCGGACTCTCTTATGTCTCTTGAGTCTTGCAGCTTTTGTATCTGGTCTTTTAACCATAACTTTACTCTCCTCCTATTATTTACCGCCCTTACCGGCTTTACCTTCTTTACGACGGATATGCTCATCAGCATATTTGATTCCCTTGCCCTTATACGGCTCCGGAGGTCTCTTTTCGCGGATTTCTGCTGCGAACTGACCAACCTTCTGCTTGTCAGGACCTGAAATAACGATTTTGTTGGGTGCTGGTGTTTCAACGGTGATTCCTTCCGGCTCAGGCATAACAACCTGGTGTGAGAAACCGATGTTGAGAACAAGATCCTTACCCTGCTTTGCTACACGGTAACCGACGCCGTTAACCTCGAGTTCCTTTGAGTAACCCTTCTCAACGCCTTCAACCATGTTGGCGATGAGAGTACGTGTAAGACCGTGGAGTGATTTGTTAAGGTTGCTGTCATCAGGACGCGAAACAGTAATAACTGCGCCGTCAAGCTCAACCTTCATATTTTTGTGCACTGTTCTTGTAAGAGTACCTTTAGGGCCTTTAACGGTAACAGTGCTGCCATCTACTTTAACTTCTACCCCTGCAGGAACAGCAATGGGGTTTCTGCCTATACGAGACATTTACTGTAACCTCCCTTACCAGATAAATGCGAGAACTTCGCCGCCTACATTGAGCTTACGAGCCTCTTTGTCTGTCATAACACCCTTTGATGTTGAAAGGATTGCGATACCGAGACCTTTCATAACCTTGGGCATATCTTCACAGTTTGTGTAAATACGTAAACCGGGCTTTGAAACTCTTCTGAGACCTGTGATTACGCTTGATTTGTTGGGACCGTACTTGAGAGCGATTTCAATAACACCCTGTTTTCCGTCTTCTTCTACTGTAAATCCTTTGATGTAACCTTCATCAACAAGAATTTGAGCAATCGCTTTCTTCATGTTTGATGCAGGCACTTTCACTGTATCATGCTTTGCGGAATTCGCATTACGGATTCTGGTGAGCATATCACCGATTGCATCTGTAATTTGCATAATGAGTTACCTCCTATAAATTTAGATTGCTCTATTACCAGCTTGATTTTTTCACACCGGGAATCTGACCGGCATGTGCTAACTCTCTGAAGCAAATACGGCAAACGCCATATTTACGGAGGTAAGCGTGTGGTCTGCCACAGATTTTGCATCTGTTATAAGCTCTTGTTGAATACTTTGCAGCTCTCTGCTGCTTAACTTTCATAGATGTCTTAGCCACTTGTCACCCCTCCTTATTTAGCAAACGGTGCGCCCATGAGTGTTAAAAGCTCACGTGCTTCTTCGTCTGTGTTAGCTGTGGTTACGAAACAGATATCCATTCCGCGAACCTTATCAATCTTATCATAATCGATTTCAGGGAAAATCAACTGCTCTTTAACGCCCATTGAGTAGTTACCTCTGCCGTCAAATGAGTTGGGGTTGATACCTCTGAAGTCACGAACACGGGGAAGAGCAAGGTTGAATAATCTGTCGATAAACTCATACATCTTGTCTCCACGGAGTGTTACCTTAACGCCGATTGTCATACCTTCACGAAGCTTGAAGTTAGCAACTGATTTCTTAGCTACGCACTTAACGGGCTTCTGACCTGTAATCTGTGACAAGTCATTGATGATAGCGTCAACAACCTTTGAGTTATCTTTAGCTTCACCGCAACCTACGTTGATAATAACCTTATCAATCTTCGGAATCTGCATAACGCTCTTGTAGTTGAACTTCTTCTGAAGTGCAGGAACAACATCGGCTTTATACATATCTCTGAGTCTTGCTGCCATTTTATTGTTCCTCCTTATTCAAATTTTGCACCGCAGTTTGCTTTTTTGCAAACACGATACTTAACTTTTTTGCCTGTCTTCTCGTCAACCTCAACTACGTGGCCTACTCTTGTAGCCTGACCGCATTTAGGACAAACGAGCTGAACCTTATCAGCGTAAAGTGCGCTTTCTGCATCAATAATTCCGCCGGGCTCGCCCATCTTGCGGGGTTTAACGTGCTTTTTAACCATATTTACGCCTTCAACAATAACCTTACCCTCTTTGGGGCTGACCTCAAGGACCTTGCCCTTCTTGCCACGGTTTTTGCCGTTGATAACGATAACCTCGTCACCTGTTCTTACATGAACCTTATTCATTTAGGGCACCTCCTTAAAGTACTTCGGGAGCGAGAGAGAGGATCTTCATATAATCCTTATCACGAAGCTCTCTTGCTACCGGTCCGAAGATACGAGTACCTTTCGGGTTTTTGTCTTCTTTAATAATAACTGCTGCGTTTTCATCGAAACGGATGTATGTTCCGTCATCTCTGCGAACGCCCTTCACTGAACGAACAACGACTGCTTTCACAACATCGCCTTTTTTAACAACGCCGCCGGGAGTTGCCTTTTTAACAGATGCTACGATAACATCGCCGATGTTAGCATATCTTCTACCTGAACCACCGAGAACTCGGATGCACATAATTTCTTTTGCACCGGTGTTATCGGCAACCTTGAGGTAAGTCTGCTGCTGTATCACAATGATTGCCTCCTTTAATTACTTAGCTTTCTCGATAATTTCAGCAACACGCCATCTCTTGTCTTTTGAAAGCGGACGTGTTTCCATTACTAATACTCTGTCGCCGATACCGCACTCGTTATTTTCATCGTGAGCCTTGAGCTTCACTGTTTTGTTAACGATTTTGCCGTAAAGAGGATGCTTAACTCTGTCTTTGATTGAAACGACAACAGTTTTATCCATCTTATCGCTTGTTACGATGCCGACCAATGTTTTTCTGAGGTTTCTTTCCATTCTGAACGCCCTCCCTTTCCTTAAGACTCACTGCCGTGAAGTTCAATATCGCGGATTACTGTTTTTACTCTTGCGATATCCTTCTTGACAGCACTGATTCTCATCGGATTTTCGAGTTGGTTGATGGCTTGTTGAAAACGAAGCT
>CALGUK010000017.1 GCA_937920235.1 uncultured Clostridia bacterium
TTGAGCAGTCAAGAGTTTAACAAAACAATGGAATATATCATACAGGCGATGCGTGCAACATTTGAAATATAAGGTGCTGCGTGAGGTGGCACGTCAGGCTTGGAACGATACGCTACTGCAGAATGTCTTGGATATTCCTAAAACCATCGTTCCAGGCGAAACCTCTACAATGCGTTGCTGTGTTTACAAGGAGCGCGCAATCTTAGACGAGCGTGTCCGCATTGCCATGGGCGGCGATAAAGAAAACCCCAATGTCATTGAGGTTATCGATATTGCTTGTGATGAGTGTCCTGCGGCCGGATATGAGGTGACTTATTGGTGAGAGTCAAGCTTTGTAAGAAAATTTATAAATTTTTCTATTTACCTATTGACAAGGTAGGCAAATGGTGCTATGCTAATACCAACCCAAAAGGTAGGTAAAACAAAAAAGAAAGGAGAACACGGTTATGAAAAAGCGAAACACTATCACCAATACTATGATGATGGAGATGTGCATGTGGATTCAGCCCATGTGCATGACTTGTTGCGCCTGTATTTCCGATGTACTCCCACTAAAAGAGTAACTCCTTGTGCCGCCTAACCTTGGCGGAATAACAATCGCTTACGTCCGGGAGACTTTATCGGAGTCTTCCGGTTTTTATTTTTTGTAAGGCAGGTAAGAAATCTCATGGAAAACTATTTTGAAAAGCTCGTCAGAGCAAACTTCCGATTCGGTCGAATGTGTCGATGCATATCATCATCTGAAACAATACATCAAACATTCGATATGAAAGGAAATAAGAATTATGTCAGAACTTAAATTTGAAACTTTACAGCTCCACGTAGGTCAGGAAAATCCAGATCCTGCTACCGATGCCCGTGCGGTACCGATTTACGCAACCACATCTTACGTATTTAAAAACTCCGCTCACGCAGCCGCACGTTTCGGTCTTTCCGATGCCGGTAATATCTACGGCAGGCTTACAAACTCCACGCAGGACGTTTTAGAGAAACGTGTTGCAGCTCTTGAAGGCGGCGTAGCGGCTTTAGCTCTCGCTTCGGGTGCGGCGGCTATTACTTACACACTTGAAGCACTCGGTCAGAACGGCGGTCATTTTGTTGCTCAAAAAACTATTTATGGTGGCAGCTATAATCTGCTGGCGCACACTCTCCCGAATTTCGGCATCACCGCTACCTTTGTAAATATTCACGATTTAGCAGAGGTTGAAGCCGCCATTCAGGATAATACAAGAGCAATCTATATCGAAACCCTTGGCAACCCAAACAGCGATATTCCCAATATCGACGCATTAGCAGAACTTGCACATAGGCACGGCTTGCCGCTTGTAGTAGATAATACATTCGGAACTCCTTATCTCATCCGTCCTATTGAGCACGGAGCAGACATTGTGGTGCATTCCGCTACTAAATTCCTTGGCGGTCACGGTACTACCCTTGGCGGTATCATCGTAGATTCCGGTAAATTCGATTGGGCGGCAAGCGGCAAGTATCCTGCCATTGCCGATCCCAACCCCAGCTATCACGGCGTATCCTTTGTCAAGGCTGTTGGTCCTGCGGCATTTGTAACCTACATTCGTGCTATTCTGCTTCGTGATACAGGCGCTACGATCTCTCCTTTTGCGGCGTTTCTGCTTTTGCAAGGCATTGAAACCCTGTCTCTTCGTTTAGAGCGTCACGCAGAGAACACTAAAAAGGTGGTTGAATTCTTAAAGAGTCATCCGCAGGTTGAAAAGGTCAATCATCCGTCGCTCCCAGACCATCCCGACCACGAGCTATATCAGAGATATTTCCCGAACGGCGGCGGTTCGATTTTTACATTTGAGATCAAGGGCGGTCAGGCGGAGGCGCATAAGTTTATCGACAACCTTAAAATCTTCTCGTTGCTTGCGAATGTTGCCGATGCCAAGAGCCTTGTCATTCATCCGGCGACCACCACGCATAGCCAGCTCAGCGAAGATGAACTTGCCGATCAGAGCATTAAGCCCAACACTATTCGTCTTTCCATTGGAATCGAGCATATTGATGATATTATCGCCGACCTTAAGGGCGGTTTTGATGCAGTAAAGGAGTAATTATTATGTCAAAAGTATATACATCTGCCACAGAGCTTATCGGCAAAACCCCACTTCTTGAGCTCACACATATTGAAAAAAGCTTGGGTCTTAAAGCGAAGATCGTCGCAAAGCTTGAATATTTTAATCCCGCTGGATCTGTTAAAGACCGCATTGCCAAAGCAATCATTGACGATGCTGAAGCAAGCGGTAGGCTGAAGCCCGATTCGGTTATTATTGAGCCAACAAGCGGCAATACCGGAATCGGTCTTGCATCGGTGGCGGCGGCACGGGGCTACCGCATTATACTGACAATGCCCGAAACGATGTCGGTAGAACGCCGTCAGCTAATGAAAGCATACGGTGCCGAGCTTGTACTGACCGAAGGTGCTAAAGGTATGAAAGGCGCCATTGCAAAGGCGGAAGAACTCGCCGCGAGGACTCCGAACAGCTTTATCCCCGGTCAGTTTGTAAACCCTGCAAATCCAAAAGCTCACAGGGAAAATACTGGTCCTGAAATTTATGAAGACACCGACGGACAGGTGGATATCTTTGTAGCAGGTGTTGGCACAGGCGGTACGGTTACAGGTGTAGGAGAATATCTGAAATCTCAAAATCTCAACATCAAGGTCGTTGCGGTCGAGCCTGCCGCTTCTGCGGTGCTATCCACGGGTGTTGCCGGTCCTCATAAGATTCAAGGCATTGGTGCAGGCTTTGTTCCCGATGTTCTCAACACGGGCATTTATGACGAGATCATTCCCGTTTCCAATGAAGATGCTTTTGCAACGGGTAAGCTCATCGGTAAAAGCGAGGGTGTCCTCGTAGGTATTTCCTCCGGTGCTGCTACCTTTGCGGCTATCGAACTTGCGAAACGCCCCGAAAACGAAGGCAAGACCATTGTTGTTCTTTTGCCCGATACCGGTGACAGATATTTATCTACTCCGCTGTTTGCAGACTAATGAAAAGCGCCGGTGCCTTAGTCTAAGGCATCGATCTTTTTGAAGAAAGGAAGTTTACTGTTATGTCTACTCGAAAGAATCAAAATATTAAGCGTACAACCTATTGGTTGTGCATTACCGCCGTTTTTATGGCGCTTAATGTGGCAATGAGTTCGTTTGGTGTTCCTGTTCCCGGCGGTCATTTGTATATGAACGATATTATCATTTGTACTGCTGCCATTATTTTGGATCCGCTCGCCGCATTTATGGTCGGCGGTGTAGGTGCCTTTTTAGGCGATTTATTCTTCTATCCGCTTCCAATGTTTGTTTCCCTCGTAACTCACGGTCTGCAAGCGGTAGTAATCTCGATATTCTCCCATTACGTACTTAAAAAGCATCCGGTGCTCTCTTCCGGAATCGGTGTAATGATCGGTGCTGTTATTATGGTAGTCGGTTATTCTCTCGGCAGAGCCTTTATTTACAGCACACCGGAATATGCTGTTCTCAAATTGCCTTATCAGATCTTACAAGCGGGTGTCGGCGCTATCGTCGGTATGATACTTTGTTGGAAGTGTAAACTCGTAGAACTGTTTAACAAGAAAGGTTTCTTAAAATGACAGAAAAGACGATTTATCTTGATAATGCCGCAACAACAAAAATGAGCAAAACGGCAATTGAAGCAATGTTGCCCTATATGGATAGCATTTACGGTAATCCGTCAAGCCTTCATTCTATGGGGCAAAAGGCAAATGAAGCACTTTTTAATGCTCGTGCGCTCATCGCAAAATTGCTTGGTTGTGAAGCAAGAGAAATCACCTTTACATCAGGTGGCAGCGAAGCTGATAATCAGGCAATTGTTTCCGCTGCAAGAATCGGTGAAAAAAGCGGTAAGAAACATATCATCTCTACTGCGTTTGAACACCACGCTGTTTTGCATACCCTGAATAGACTTGAAAATGAAGGCTTTGATGTTACTCTTCTTGACGTTCATGAAAACGGGCTTGTAACTCCCGAGCAGGTGGCGGAGACAATCCGTGAGGATACCTGCCTTGTTACGATAATGTATGCCAATAACGAGATAGGCACCGTTCAGCCTATCAAAGAGATTGGTGCCGTTTGCCGTGAAAAAGGTGTTATTTTCCATACCGATGCGGTGCAGGCGGCAGGACATCTTCACATAGATGTAAAAGAACAGAATATAGATATGCTTTCTCTTTCTGCTCATAAATTCCATGGTCCGAAAGGAATAGGGATCTTGTATGCAAGGAAAGGAATAAGACTTACGAACCTTATTGAAGGCGGTGCACAGGAACGAGGCAAGCGTGCCGGAACGGAAAACCTTCCCGCCATTATGGGAATGGCGGCGGCTCTTGAAGAGTCCTGCAGCCGTACAGATGAAAACGCAAAAAAATTAACAGCTTTGCGGGACAAACTGATTGCCGGACTTTCGGAGATTCCTCATTCTATCCTTAACGGTGATGCAAAAAAGAGACTGCCCGGCAATGTGAACTTCTGCTTTGAGGGCATTGAAGGTGAATCCTTACTCTTGCTTCTCGATGATAAGGGGATTTGTGCTTCGTCGGGTTCAGCTTGCACTTCGGGATCTCTTGATCCGAGCCACGTGCTCCTTGCCATTGGCAGAGTACACGATATCGCTCACGGCTCACTGCGGCTGTCTTTGAGTGATGAAAACACAGAGGAAGAGATTGAATACACAATAAGTGCCGTAAAAGAGGTTGTAGAATATCTGCGTAGTATTTCACCAATTTGGCGAGATCTTGTAAACGGCAAGAAAGAATTTATTATAAAGTGAGGCTGTTATTATGGCATTATACAGTGAAAAAGTAATGGATCATTTCCGCAATCCCCGTAATATAGGTGTGATTGAAGATGCTGACGGAATCGGTGAAGTTGGCAACGCCAAGTGCGGCGATATTATGAAGATCTATCTAAAAATAGAAAATGACATCATAACAGATGTAAAATTTGAGACCTTTGGTTGTGGCTCGGCTATCGCATCCAGTTCAATGGCAACTGAGCTTATTAAGGGCAAGCCTGTCGAGGAGGCTTTAAGTCTTACCAACAAAGCCGTTGTGGAAGCTCTTGACGGCCTTCCTGCACATAAGCTGCATTGCTCCGTCCTTGCGGAAGAGGCGATCAAGGCTGCACTAAAGGACTACTACGACAAAAACGGAATTGAATATGACCACACGCAGTTTCCCGATTGTGAGAGCTGTGGTCATTGTTGTGAGGTATAAAAATGACAATTCGTGATCTTCAGGATGAAATTATCCGACTGAAAAAAGAAAAGAACATCTGTATCCTTGCTCACGCCTATCAAGGACAGGATATTTGGGAGGTTGCGGATTACATAGGCGATTCCTTCGGGCTCAGCCAAAAAGCCGCCGAGGTGCAAGCAGATACCGTTATCATGTGTGGTGTTCGTTTTATGGCGGAAACCGTAAAGATACTTTCTCCTCAAAAAACAGTATTTCTTGCCAACGCTACGGCAGGATGCCCTATGGCAGACCAGATGGATCCTGAACTCATTGCGCAAATGAAGTTGGAACTGCCGGAACATACCGTAGTTGCATATATCAACACTACAGCGGAACTCAAAACCGTTTGTGACGTTTGCGTTACTTCCTCCTCGGCGGTAAAGATCATACGCAATATTCCAAACGATAAGATTTTGTTTATTCCCGATTGTAATTTAGGCGATTGGGTAGCCAAACAGGTTTCTGAAAAGAAGCTGGAATTGGTTCGAGGTGGCTGTCCTACGCATTTAAGAATGACAAAGTTCGATGTGGAACGGGCAAGAAAACAGCACCCGAAAGCCGAGATACTGATGCATCCCGAATGTCATCCGAGTATTGTTGCCTTGGCAGATTTTGTTGGCAGTACCACCGAAATTATGTCCTATGCAGAAAAAGGTACAAACAGCGAATACGTTATCGGCACGGAAAACAGTATTGTGGAGCATCTACAGTTCAAATGTCCCGATAAAAGCTTTTTTCCTCTTTCGAAGGACTGCGTATGTCATAATATGTCGGCAACGACGCTGATGGATGTTTACAGAACGGTCAAAGGAATCGGCGGCGAAGAGATCGTTATGAGCGATGAGCTTATCACATCTTCACGCAAATGCATTGATGAAATGCTGAGGTTAGGTAAATGAAAAAAGCGCTGATTGCTATGAGCGGTGGAGTGGACTCCTCCCTTGCGGCGAAGTTAATGAAGGACAAAGGGTTTGATTGTATCGGCTGCACGATGAAGCTCTATTACAATGAAGATGTAGGAATCGAGCGCTCCCGCACCTGTTGTTCTCTTGACGATGTTGAGGATGCAAGGAGTGTAGCCTATAAGCTCGGGATGCCGTTCTACGTGTTCAATTTTACCGAGGCCTTCCGTGATACGGTCATAAGAAAATTTATCGAAAGCTATGAAAACGGAATTACCCCGAATCCCTGTATAGACTGCAACCGCTATATGAAGTTTGACAAGCTTTTTGAGCGGGCGAAAATTCTCGGTTGCGATTATATCGTAACGGGGCATTATGCCAGAATAGAAGAAGAAAACGGTAAATTTGTCCTGAAAAAAGCATTAGACGAAACAAAGGATCAGAGCTATGTCCTATATTCCATGACACAGGATCAGCTTGCGCACACCATGTTTCCGCTTGGCAATATGCAAAAGACTGAAGTCCGTGCCATAGCCGAAGAAAGCGGCTTTGTTAATGCGGACAAGCCCGATAGTCAGGATATTTGTTTTGTTCCGAACGGAGATTATGCCAGCGTGATAGAATTACAAACAGGGAAACGCCCCGTCGAGGGGAATTTTGTGGATAAACAGGGTAATATTCTCGGACGGCACAAGGGCATGATTCATTACACCATAGGCCAGCGAAAACGTCTTGGTATCTCACACACCGAACCCCTGTATGTATGCGGGATCTGTCCTCAAGATGGCAACGTTATTCTCGGCAGTAATGACGATCTGTTCAGTCGTGAGGCGGATATATCCGATTTTAACTGGATAAGCGGCAAAGTATTTGAGGGCGAATTTCGTTGCAAGGCGAAAATACGCTATCGTCATTCGGAACAGTGGGCGACTGTACTTCCTACGGGAGCAGATACCGTTCATATCACTTTTGACAAACCTCAACGGGCAATTACACCAGGACAAGCTGCTGTTTTGTATGACGGAGACATCGTGTTGGGTGGTGGAACGATAAAATAATGATATTTACTTGATTTACCTACCTGTTTGGGTGTATAATAAATAAAATTACCAAAAACTGAGGAGACATATTATGTTAATTTCCACGCGAGGACGATACGCTTTGCGCGTATTACTTGATCTTGCAGAACATCAGAATGACGGCTATATCGCAATGAAAAATGTGGCGGAACGCCAGGGTCTGTCACTCAAATATATTGAAAAAATTATGCCTGTTCTCTCAAAAAATAATTATGTAGAGGGCGTTCACGGCAAGGGTGGCGGGTACCGTTTATCAAGAGAACCGAAAGATTATAGAGTAGGCGATATTTTAAGACTTGCCGAAGGCGACCTCGCACCGGTAATCTGCCTTCAATGCAATGCCGAAAAGTGTGATCGTGCTGATACTTGCCCGACGCTCCCAATGTGGACCGAGTTTTATAGCATAGTAAACAATTATTTTGACGGTATTACTTTGAATGATCTGATGAAATAATTTGCAAAAACTACAGTTTTATAATCGGGATGATTTTGGGGATAAGAAACCAAACTTTTTTCAAAACCTTTCTCTAAGTAGTTGACAAATTGCACTGAAAAGAGTATACTATTTAGGTAAAAAGGCAAAGGCGTCTTTGAGTTACAAGCTCTGAGTGTCTTTGTCTCTTTTTTTGTCAATAACTGAATAGCATATAAGGGCAATGGTGTCTTTAATGTTTACGCATTAAAGCATCATTGCCCTTTTTTGTTTTCAAAGTGTTATTAAAATTTGGAGGTACATAGAGATGACTAAGAAAGAGCAGCTTTACGAAGGAAAAGCAAAAAAGGTATTTGCAACCGATGACCCGGAGCTCCTTATCG
>CALGUK010000018.1 GCA_937920235.1 uncultured Clostridia bacterium
TCCTGTTCGGTTTCACATTCATTTTGTGAGAGAATATTCTGCATTTTGAATTTCAGCTCTTTAAGCTCAAATTCATAGTGACCAACCTCACATTTTGCCGCATTATATTTCTGCTTCATAACCTTGGGAGTGAGCTTCAGTTTTTTCTTTGCCTCTTTGAGCTTTTCTTCGGTAGTCTTAATATCTTCCTGCAGCTTGTGGAAGTACACATAAAACTCATCTGAATCACGGACTTCATTCATAGCCTGATGCTTCATATTGTTAATGCTCTTTCTTTCACATTCAAGGATAATCATACCGACACGGATGCCTTCAAGAGCATCTGCGAGTGCAGGTATTAGTAGCTTTGCCGCAGTGATAACAAGCTCTGTAAGTGCCTCAACAGTTTTACGAAGACTGATAATCAGGCTGTTATCTCTACGTATAAGAATGTTGATTCTCATTCTCTGTGTAATTTTGCCTTTCTTCTTCATTTTCTTGCTTGATACACCCTCATGAATTGTCGGTTGCAGAAGTATTCCTCTTGCCGCAAAGCTGCGGTGGTCAATAGGCTCAATGTTCTTTTCTTCTAAATCTCTGTTTACAATATCGGCCCACAGCTTTCTCCATTCACACAACTGCTCGTCACTGTTCCAACGCTCATTTATGGGATTCTGTCTGCCGTATTTTGTGCTTTTCGAGTATTTGTTTGCTCTCTCATAACCCTCAGCCTTAGACGGTGGCAGATATACTTTTTTACCGTTAACATAATACTGATACTGCTTTTCCCAACCATCTTTTTTGGCAGATAAAAATTCAGAGGCGGTAAAGCCTTGTTCCTTACCGTCTCTGATACACAAATATTCTTTTTCGGTTTTTCTCTGCCAAGTGCCGTCAGGGTTTAACGGTCTGACAGTTGCCATAATATGAGCGTGAGGATTACCTTCGCCTGTATCGTGAATGCATACATCAACACACATACCGTCATCAATAAGAGCCTTTGCAAATTCTTCTGCCTCTGCAATCTGCCTTTCACGGCTGATTTCAACGGGCAGAGCAACAATAAATTCTCTTGCCAAACGGCTGTCCCTTGTTTTCTCTGTTTCTTCAACTGCGTTCCACAGCTTACTTCTGTTGTACCATTCAGGCGGAGCGTGTGACGGGAGAAAGATTCTCTCATAGACAAGACCACCTTTTCGGGTGTAATCGTGTTTTACGCCGTCATACTCGTTAGTGATTTCACTGCAGCTCATATATGCACTTGCGGCTACGGCTGAGCGACCTACACCACGGGTTATGACTTTGGCTTCAAGGTGATAAATTGCGGGTATCACGTCCTTTCGTAAGTTTTATATAATATATTGTTTTTGTTGGTTTGATTGTGTTATAATTATCAAAAGCTATATATAGCGAAGAAACCTTTACAAGGAGGTAAATCGTATGATTGCAAATAAACTGCAACCCGGTGACGAAATTCGTGTAGTCGCACCATCAAGAAGTCAAGCTATAATTTGGGAGAAAACGCACCATCATGCGATGAACTTCTGGAAGAACTCAGGATTCAATCTGACATTTTCAAAAAACTGTCGTGAGCTTGATAGATATCAATCTTCAAGTATTGCATCTCGTGTTGAAGATTTACATGAAGCGTTTCGAGACCCAAATGTCAAAATGATTATTAGTAGCGTAGGTGGATTTAACGCTAATCAGCTTCTTCCGTATCTTGACTACGATTTGATTGCCCAAAACCCTAAAATTCTTTGTGGATATTCAGACATTACAATCTTGGAAAATGCCATTTATGCCAAAACCGGTCTTGTAACATATAGCGGTCCGCACTACTGCACTTTCGGATTTGACGGTGAGCCCGAATACACACGAAAAGTGTTTTTTGATTGTTTAGCAAAAGACGAGCCACTCCGTATTACTCCTTCAAAAACTGCAAAAAAATATACTGTTCTTCAAGAAGGTATGTGTGAGGGAGCTGTTATTGGAGGCAACCTTTGTACAATTAATTTATTGCAAGGCACACCGTATATGCCTAATATTCGCGATAAAGTGTTGTTTGTTGAAGATGATAATATCATGGGTGAATATTTCAGTTGCGAATTTGAACGTAACTTGCAGTCGTTGCTGCAGATTGAAGGTGCAGATACCGTAAGAGGTATCGTATTCGGGCGCTTTGAAGAAAGTTGTGGCATGACATTGGAACGAATTACGGATATTATCCGAGATAAAGTATCAACTAATATCCCCGTGATTTCCGGTGTTGATTTCGGACATATCTTCCCAATTATCACTTTCCCGATTGGTGGAAATGTGCGTATAAAAGCAAGCAAAGATGATATAGAAATTGTCTTCAATTCACATTAAAATAGGGCATGATTAACCGATTGGAGTGATAAAAATTAATATTATTGATATGACTACAGAAGGTTTATCTTCAGAAGAAATAATAGAATTTCGCAAAATGTTAAGCCAACAAATTAAAAATGCAAGAGAAAACTCAAGACATAAAGAGTGTTTATTATGCGGTAAAGTTGGAGGGTTCTGTAAATCACATGCCATTCCTGAATTTTGTTTGGATAATATTGCATGGAACGGAAAAGTTAATTCTATTAATACTTTAATTGATACGGAAATACTTACCAAAGATTCCGGTGTGAGCAATGCAGGAGTATTTCATATTATCTGCAGACCTTGTGATGGCTCTGTTTTTCAAAACTATGAAAATGAATCAGCATATAATGCAGAATTATCAAACACAACCTTAAATCAGATAGCATTAAAAAATTCTTTGAGAGACATTTATAAACATGAAATGGAAGTAGAAATGTTTGAAGCTTCAAAGGCTTTGATAAAAGAGAGAAATCCTTTTTTGTCTTTTTTTGCAAGTATCTTTTTTAATGCTCAAATAAAAGCAAGAAAAACAGATATTGAAGAGTGTTATAGCGTTTTCTACAAAGCAAAAGAATATCTATCATCACAAAACAATTGGATACGATTGGTCTCTTACGATAAATTAGAATTTACTACACCAATTGCTTATCAAGGAATGGTTGCTTTAATTACAGGTGTAAATGGCGAAGTTATTAATGATATCTATAATCCTAAAAAAAGTTATAATATAGAGTATTTGCATTTAGCAATCTTTCCTTTGAAAGATTCAACAGCCATAATAATGTTTTTAGACTCTGAAAGTGAACGATATTCGCAATTTGAGAATTATATAAAAAATGCTACTCAAGAAAATAGACTTGAAATCATTAATCGAATTATCTTTTTTTACACGGAAGATTATTACCTGTCTAAAAATCTAGGCACAGAAGTAACACGTTGCTTAGAAGAATCAGCAAAGACATTACAAGATATATCCACAACTACACCAATGCGAACTCTAAAAAATGCAGTTAAAGATTTTGATTTAAGAAGAGATATTTGCATACCTAATCTGCTATCTAAAGAATATGCGGTCACAGTTGAGGATCAATAATGATTTTTCGTATATACCCTCGGAGAGCGCACTGCACCGCCTTTACGGTGGTGAGTAAGTGCGCCCTTAAGGGACATATATCAGCCTTTAATTCAGCTTTCCTCGTAAATACCCCTCAATATCAGTAAAATCCATTGTCTTGATTTCAGGTAAAAGCTTCTCCAAAATCGCACCTTCCACAATAAGTCTGTGGTTTCGCTCTGAGCGTTCCTTTTTACGGTTGCGGTTTTCTGCCTGTTCAAGTCTGTGTTTGGCTTGTATCAGTTTTTTCTCGTTATAGGTCATAAATATCACCTCCAATCATTGAGCCACAATGGCTCATATTTTTTTGCCTTTTACCGTTTTGAGCCAAAAAGTAGGGTTTTGGCTCACATAAAGTTTTCAAGAAACGATACCGCCTCTGCATTGTTTTTCAGCTTCTCTTCCTCTGTCAGTTCTGTATCAACCGTCTGTGCTTTTGGCTGTGCCGAAGAAACAAAAGAAACATCCTGCAATTCTTCTCTGAGAACTGCACGGATATCTTCAAGTGTAAAATCTCTCGGGTTATTCTGAAACCTAATCTTTTCAATAACTGCCTCAACGATAAATTTGTTGCGGGATTGCTTACTGCTCTGTGCCAAGGCTTCTAAAAAGTCGTTGGCATTTTTCTCGTCAGGGTTATCAAGATTAAATCTCACATTAAGTCTGCGGCTGTTCATATCCTACCCATACTCATCATAGTTTCGGCAAGGTACTCATAACCCTTTGCCGCCGCACAGATGTCATCAACAAAACGCACACGGTCTGCCTTGTACTTATAGAAATTCTTTACAAGGCAACCGCCACCGCCGGTAATATACAGAAGCATTGTATTTTCATCGTAGCCGTGGTCACGAAGTCTGTGGAAAATTTCAGCTACATATTTCTGCACCTCTGCCTTGATAATCTTCATATCTGCCTGAACAATGTTTGCCGTACCCTCGCAGAGTACCTCATCAATGATATGCTCATTGATTTCTCTCTGTGTTTTTCTGAGGAAGGCTTCACGAATATCAACAGTACAGAAATGTGTGCCGAACTTTTCCGTGTACATTCTTTCTGATTGCGGTCTGCCGTTAATGACGTAGAGCACATTCATAGTGCCGTTGCCAATGTCAGCCACAAGGTTTACACCGTCCATTTTAGTTGCAAACTGCGAAACCGCCGCATAACCCTGTGGATAGATGCTTGCACCTGCGATTTTTATTTTGTACTCGGTATGCTGCCAAGTGAAAGTTACTTCCTCATTCTTGGTAAGATAAGCTTTGAAGCTTTCTTTCTGACCTGCCGTCCAAGTAAGGGGCAGACCTGCCGCAATGTGAACTGTGGCTTCTGTTAAGTTTTCGCCACTTAACTCCTTTGCAATTGCCACAAGAGTGAGGGCATAATAATCCTCGTCTTTGATTTTGTCGGGAAGAAACTCCTTGTGTCCTTCACCGATAAGATAGAACTTGCCACCGTAAACGAGCATATCCTTTGTGAACAGCGGTTCTGAATCATAAGCCGTGATGCCTGTTCTGAAACAGTGGTTAGCAGTTTTGATGTTGCCGTATCCATGGTCAACACCGATGATGATTACATCATTAAATTTTTTCATTTTGTTTTCCTCCATAAGTTAAAATTTTGTTTGATAATAAATTTGGACATAAAAAAAGCACCCTCTACGGGTGCGGTGGAAAATAGGTCTGTCGCGGATATTGAAAATAAACACTTCCTTTCTTAAAATATTTTTTGTATGTAAAGTTGGTGGGTGACAAACTTTGTCATCTACTAGAATTACCTTATATAAAAGTTCCCAAGTTCCCAAAATGAGGACTTGGAGAAAATGATAGTAAACGCTCCAAGTGATACCGAGTATCACTTGGGCAAAAATCTAACGCAGTATTTATATACCGGAATTTAGGTTTTTGGGTATAAAAAAACACCTGATACTTTTGGGGTAACAGGTGTATGTATTAAGGTTGATTTGTTTGACATAAAATGGTATAATTGTTTTAGTAAACTTACAGGAAAGAGGATATATTGCAAAATGGAAAATTTAACACAACAATTATTTTATTCTAGTGGAATTGTATCAGGTTTGATTGCAGGAATAATCGCTGCAATAGTACAGGTTTTGATTTCTCTTTTTGACCACAAATTTACAACAAAAACTAAAAAAGCGGAGCAAACTTATGCGGCTATTGAATGGCAAAGAAATGCAATTGAGGAAATGATAAGAGAAGTTAGTGACATAAGAGTTCCCTCGGTTACGGAAACGAATGAAGATATTATTGAAAATGCATATCATCTAATAATTGCAGATTTCGAAAGAGCTAAACCATTATTATACGAGAAAAATAAAACCGTTACAATCAGAGCTTTTTTTGACACTCTTAAATATCGATATGAGCAGATGCAAAAAATTAAATTAGGAGCCGAAAAAGATTTAACACTTGAGAAGTCAAAAGGAGTTCTTATAGGCGAGATTAACGAGTGTAAAAAAAGACTATTAAATGTGTTGCAAGACAAAGAAAAAGAGATAATGTCAAAAATGATATAGCATACATATATCATATTCAACTGCTCTCCCCGTGAGAGCAGTTTTTCTTTGTCTATCGCTAAAGTCCGTTTTATGGGACTCTGAAATTTGTATAATACAAACAGGTATGATACAATTATTCTGACATCGGATTGGTGTGATTTTCACCTCCCTCTATATAATTAATAGGGAACTTTTGCAAAATCACCCATTATAGAGTAACAAGTTAAAATTAAAATCCGTAACAAAAAAACAGTAATTTTGTGAAAATACAGTTTTTGACACTTTTCACCCGAAAAAGATAGTAAAACAACCTCAATAATTCAAAAAAGGAGATGAAAAAGCACTATGGGAGACTTTTCTGTGATTGTCGCATACCGTGACGGAAGAGCGTATTGGAACAAAAAGAACTATCCTACCGGTATATTCGCAATAAATTTTTTGAATGTTTTTTATAAAAATAATACCGCCACAAGAATTTCCGTCTTTTCAGACGAAATCAACCACAATATCCTCAAGCAATTAAGATGCGGTTATCTCAACATCCGCAATTTAACCGATACAGGCAGAATGATTCTTGAAGAGTTGAAGGCTCTGCCTAACATACCTGTATACAGTACCCTTGACTTTGATGCTATCCGAGAAAGAGTAGCATACCTTTTCAGTGAAGAAACAGGTCAGCGTATATGTGAATACTTTGTCCGAAGAGCCGAAATTGGTCTTATACCCCAAGATGAGGTTGTTGTTGATACTGCTTACCGCCATTGCGATTTTGATTATATAAATGAGTGTGAAGGTATCATTAATGAGTTAACCGGAATTATTACATTCTTCAACAATATCAGCGATGATATGTACTATGCCCATAAAAACCTTGTTGCCTTTGTCAATTCTCTGCCTGATATCGAAAAGCACGATGAGGGTCATCTCTTGCCCGTAGCAAAGCAGATATTCGGTAATAAGACTTTTTCGGTAAAAGAAGAGTTTATTGAGGTCAAGAAAAACATAAAGAGTCAGTTTACAACAGTTGCAAGAAAGCTATACTTTGACAGCTTTTACAGCTTTATTGTTACGGATTTCTTTGAGGGCTTGCACCATGGCCATTATCCGAAAAGATGTGAGATTTGCGGCAAGTATTTTCTTATGCAGAGTGCAAGAAAGCAAAGATACTGTACTAATGGCATAGCACCTGAAAAGATAAACGGTCAGAAGCTTACCTGCAGACAGTATGCTGCCGCTATCCGTAAAAAGGAGCTGTCCGAAAACAATCCTATTATGGATATTTACAACAAGCGTTGCAGCTGTATCCGTACCGAAGCTTTACGAGGTACAATAACATCTGAATTTGCTGAAAAAGCAAAGGTAATAGCAAAGAATAGAATGCTTTTAGCCAAGCGTAACCCTGAATATTTCAAAACACAGTACAAAAAGGATTTGAGCCGTAAAAAGCTCTATGCAGATACGGAGAAAAACTAACCGAAAGGATGTGGCATAATGAAAAAATGGGAAGAAGATTTATATATGTTTCACTGTGCCACGGCACCGACAGAGAGGAAATCCTTGCAGGAATATATTGAGCTTTACCTGACCGAGAGAGACGAAAGGTATTTTGAATATTTTCTACACTTTTATGAACCAAGACTCAACGATAAGATTTACGGTATAGTACACAACTATGCTATGCAGGGGCATTTTGCTGATTTAAAAATGGTCTTCGTTCACGGACTTTACAAGGCTCTTGAAAGGTATGATTTATCACAAAATGTACCGTTCCTGTATTTTGCAAAGTATTATTATGAGCATGAGATTCACGAATATATCCGTTCAATGAGGCACGGTCTTACAATACCAAATGCAGATGAGGATAAAATGCTCCGCAAGGCTATGGCTCTTTACAGAGAGTATGGAGAAATTGCCACGCAAGAAAACATTGAAAAGATAGCAGAACAGATTGACCGTTCACCGAAATTCACCTGTGAGCTTATTGTCGCAGGTCTCCGCAACACATTGTTTATACCGTTTTACAAAGAATACTGTGATGAAGATTCAGAGGAAACCGCAGAAGATGTTACAAGCGACAACACCTTTAACCCTGAGCTTGAACTTATACGAAAAGAGCAATCTGAGGCAATATGGGGTGCATACAACGAACTTGATATTGGTACACAGATGATGATTGCAGATAATCTTGCCTTCTGCCCGGAATGTCACAGCATATTTGAGATGCAAAAAGACAAAAACGGCGAACCCGTTAAGGTCCGCCGTAAGAAGAAAACGTATAAAGAGATTGCAATGCTTAATGAAATGTCAGAAGAGGAAAGTGTGAGGGTCGCTTTGCAGAAGGGGTATGAGGTGATGAGGGAGAAGATGTTGGAGAGTGAGTATTATGCAAGGTGAAAAAGGCAAAAACCTTCTGCTTTAAATTTTAAATAATTCTATTATTTAAAATTTAATCCTATCTCATACGGAAATGGTATCGAAAGTTCTCTAGGTGTTTCTGTAAAGATTATTCTTTTTGAAAGAGCAACCATAAATCCGAATTCAAACATCGTTCCTTTCCCAATAACGCCATCAGGATTACATACAATGATGGCGTCTGAATGCCGAAACTTATTCATGTGTATATACTTGTGTTTCCAAGCATCACGATGATTTTTGAGTGGCTCTTGCCCCTCTAAAAGTATAAAATTAGTTCCTTTCGTTTCAGGAACAATTTTAGTGGTCCAAGGACTCAATACAGAAACATTACGCTTTTGCAAGATAGACATCACAATACCAATTTCTTTTAAATGCTGCTGAAAACTACCACATATAACAACTTGACGGAATTCTTGGTGATACAATCCTTGAATTATATTTGTTGTTCCGTCTATTAATTGACTCTTTTCTGCATAAAACTGTTCTAAATCAGGAGGTATAATATTCAGGTATAATCCATGGTTTACAAACACACTGATAACTAGCTTATCTTGGTCTAATTGTGAAAATTTTTGAAAAACACCAGTTGCATATAACCTAACTCGATAGTTGTCCATTACACCAAATTCTTTAGAGAATTTGCTTAAAAAAAGATCTATGGCATTAGATAATTCTTCAATAGTTGCACTTGTTTCTAAAACAATCTTTTTGCGTGAAATCAGTTTTAATACAGAATTTTTTAAAGTGTACACATCAAATCCATTTGCACCAAAATGAATCCAAATTTTTTCTTCGTTCAACATAGTTTCTTACCTCTTTCTAATAACAAGAGTGTCTTTATTTTGATTTGTTTAAAAGGAAATAAAATGATGTCTTCATATCGTGAAGTTGCTCTTTAGTTTGCTTATATTAAGATGATAATACTATTTTAGACATAACTTATAAAAAACTTGTGACTATTGATTAAAAGAATCAAGATACTTTTTTATATATTCATCCTTGTGTTTTGAATTGTATTGCATAATAAAACGAGGATGTTCTAATGGTATGATTTTGTTAAAAAAAGAATACTCATCATTAATTTTGGATAAGTAATTGTAATTTTCTCCACTTCCAATACAATAACAGACAGAGGAGTCAATACCGAAATTTAATTGAGTCTTGATTGAATTAACAATAAAGGGGGTCAATGTTTGTTTTAATTGTTTAGATTCATAGTAGTTACAGTTAATTAAATTCCCATTTGGCTTTACTTTTACTATGCCTATCGGGCAAACAAAATTTAAATAGTAATTTGAGTAAAAACGCTCACAACCACCGTATCTATGAATAACATCATATAAAAAACCTGATGATGATTTATTAACATAAAAATTATCAATAAAAATGCCTGTTTCTTGTTGCAGATGTTTCGCATCTTCAAACGGAACCCCCGTTACGGCAGTTCCACGGCGTGCAGGCGAGCTTCCAAGAATTAAACGGCGAATGTTATGATCATTATAATACTTTTGGTAAAAAGCTGTAGTAATTTTTTTGATTTCTTCTTTATTATCACCATTAAATGGATTAATCATATTAAAACCGTCAGGCAAATCAATTGAAAACCTCGAAAGGTCATCATTAAATAATAATATCTGTTCAGCAAAAGTGTGTTTTTTTATCATAATTTACCATCCTGATTTTTATAGTTTAATATAGATATTTCATAATGTTCGAATTATATCATTTCTTAAAACAACTTTCAATTGTTTGAATGAAAGTTGTTTTATTAGTTGGTGTTGGTATTAGGTTTTGTAAGCGGATAAAAAAATCTCTGTATTAGTAGGAAAAATTTTTGTGTTTTTAAATCCAACTTTGATAAAATTATCTTTTATTAATCTAATTGTATCAAAACTTCTATATATATCAACTAGTTCTGTTCCAGGAATAATTAAACCGGGAATAATGGTGTTGTTATCAGGATTCAAAAATCCATTTGCGACAGAAACGATAATCAACGCATTACTACGCAAAATTCTATATGCTTCTGCGATGGCCTCTTTAACATCAAAAAATGATGAGTTATAGGTTCTCAAAGATATGTATAAATCATAGCTGTTATCAGGTAGTTCTGACAGATTATCAGCACTAGATATAAGTGTTGTAGCATGTGGTATTTGCTCTTGAACTTTATTCAATCCCGATGGAGCAATATCGATAAATGTAATATTAGTGCAATTTTGAAACAATTCTGACGCTTCTATTCCACTTCCCACGCCTATATTTAATACGTGCTTTTTTTCTATCGGGATTTCAGATAAACTGTTGTAATAAGCAACAAACCGTTTTTTCCAGTCTGTGTTTATAGAGCGTACATCGTTGTTATAATCATATGTAGAGTATTTATCGTCAAATGCGTTTGAAACTGCACTATGAACAATGTTTACTGCTTTTGAAAAGTCTATACTATATTTGCTACTAACAAGAGATGCAAGTGCAAACTTTTGCTTATT
The DNA here is from genome assembly GCA_937920235.1 of uncultured Clostridia bacterium. Taxonomy (GTDB): domain Bacteria; phylum Bacillota; class Clostridia; order Oscillospirales; family Acutalibacteraceae; genus Fimenecus. The sequence goes on from CALGUK010000018.1 coordinate 10,922, forward strand.
TGCATGGAGTTCTTCGTATAAAATGGGAAACCCCTCATCCTTCAGATTTTCTAATACCAAACTACTGATTCTCATCTCTGCATAGAAAGGACTGTTTTTTATGCTCTGTGGGCAGCATGCATAATACTGGCTATTTAGTTCTAATATTTTACATTGTAATTCATCAGGGTATCGGTATACACAATCGAGCTTACTAACTGGATCATTTTCAAAATAACAGTCCAACATAGGGTCAGGAAGACCGATATAAATTTCGTTAATGTGAATTTCGTTAATTAATCTTGATAAATGGAAAGAGTTGTCTTCTGTTAAGGTATTTATCGACAAGTATAATTGATGAGATTGAATGATATTTTGTCGACGAATTTTGTTGATAAGAGTGGTGTACCATGGAGCACCGCTTTCTTCACCTGAATAGGCCGAACAGATTATTTCATTCTGCGATGATACAAGGACTGCTCCTACTTTTAATCCCAACTGCGTAGTTTGATTGGAAAGGATAATAGAGTTGATCATCCAATCGATGTTGTTTTTGTTCACATTGAACACTCCTTCTGTAAAATGATATCATCAAAAGGATGTTGTGTTAGTCCTAACTCAATAGATTTCCAAAGATAAGAAGATACTATCGATGAGTATTCGTGCCAATCGCGAAAATATTCCTCTAAGTCTTTTGACGAGGGGAGGTCTTGTAATGAATACATCCATTGAATTGTACGCCGAATGGTGCCATCCCCCGTAGACAGAACGTTTTCACGACCTAAAGAAAAAATTAAATACATTTCAGCAGTCCATCTACCAATCCCTTTGAAGGCGGTAAGTTCTTTTACTACTTCTTCATTTGAGAGATTAACTAATCCATCAAAGTTTAACTTTTGATCCACAATACCTTTCGCTAGTGTTTTTATATATTCAATTTTGCGATTGGATAGTCCTACATTTCGGAGTTCACTTTCACTGATTGAAAGCATCATATTCGGTGTTATATCACCAAAAGTTGCACATACTCTTTGCCATATGGTTTCACGGGCTTTGTCACTAATTTGTTGTCCTATAATATATTTAGTAATACATTTAAATCCATCAGGTTCAACTTCTAATATGCTTGTACCAATGTGTTTTATTAGTTGTCCTAATGTTTTGTCTGTTTTAATGAGATACTGCACTCTATAGTCATTTAAATCATACTTTAAAACCTGCATAACTGTTTCCATCCTTTAAGGCGATATTAAGTTTATATATTGAATACAAATGCTATACAGAACCATCGAAACATCTACCCATATTACAAATTATGTAGATATCGACAATAAGGAATAGACATTCGCATATTAATTGATAAGTATACAATTAGACTTTTATTAAAAATATAATAGTCTAATACATCTATAAGATATACTTAATTTGAATTCATTAACAATACACTTAGCAAAAACGCACCTTTTTTCTACAAAAATGCTTTCTTTTTCGATAGGAAAACCAAATTACAACAACAAAAAACTTGACAAAACTCAACGCAATTGCTACAATTAACATACTAAAAGTATGTAAGGTGTATTATGGAACAATCAATAACCTATAAAAACTTAGTCGATGCCTTTCGTGAAAGTGGCATTAAAAATGGTACTATTCTTGAAGTTCACAGCTCTTTAAGTAGTTTTGGTTATGTTGAAGGCGGAGCCGAAACTGTAATTTCTGCATTAAAAGATGTTGTTGGAACTGAAGGCAGTATTTTTATGCCTGCTCTGCGTTTAAGTCCTGAGTTGCCATTAACGGACGAAGACAAGAATTTAGGCATAACAGTAAAAATTAAAATACTCCCCGAAGTACGAGAGAGAAGTGCTATGGGAATTATCGCAGATACTTTCCGTATGCAACCTGATACTGTAACAGGTAATGGCATTTTTCAGATTACAGGTTGGGGAAAATATGCAAATGAAGCTGCAAAAAGCGGTCTTGATTTTGCTATTCACCACGGTGGAATGGCGTTGCTTTTAGGTGTAGATATATATAAGCTAACCGCTATGCACTATGTTGAGGATGCAATCCCTGATGAAATCAATAAATTGTTCGCTAATGATAAAGGCATAGACAAAATCTATCCGGAAGACGAATGGTTTGTTGAAACAAAGCATCCATCCGTAAAACCGTGGTACACAATACAGACTATGGCGTACGAAAAGGGACTTATAAAAGAAGGCTACATTGGTAGATGCAAATATATGTATTTCAACATATGGGATGTAGTAAATCTGTACAAACATGAGTTAGAAAACAATCCGTACAAGTTATACGGAATCGAATAATCGGTAAGGTGAATTATGGCAAGGAATAAATATCCCGAGGAAACAGTAACCTTGATTCTTGACACAGCTCAAAGGTTGTTTCTTGAAAAAGGTTACGAGCACACAACAATTCAAGATATTATTGATAATTTAGGTGGTCTGACAAAAGGTGCTATTTATCATCACTTCACATCAAAAGAGGATATTCTGAGCGCAGTTACTGCAAGGCTTTTTCAGGAAAACTCTTTGGCTCGTAAGTGGAATAAGATAGCAGAAGACACATCTCTCAACGGTGCAGAGAAGCTTAAAGCTATGCTTTATGAATCTCTTGTTGATGAACAAGAGCAAAAGTTCAGAAGTATGGGTATTCATCTGCAGAATATGCCGCACATGTTGAGTGACTTGCTTTTAAGGTCTGTTAATGATATTGCACCTAATGCAATCAAGCCTGTACTTGAAGAGGGTTTAAAAGACGGCTCAATCAAAGTACCCTTTGCAAAAGAGCTTGCAGAGGTTATATCTCTACTAGCTAATGTTTGGCTCAATCCCCTTGTTTTCTCAATGAGCGATGAGGATATTGAGAAAAAGTGTCAGGTAATCTTGGGCATGATGGCTATGCTCGGTGTTGATGTTACTGATATTTACCCGGCAGTTTACAATATGAACAAGCAAATCAACGAAATGGATAACAGAAAATGATAGGTTGCCACCTCGGTGGCAATTTATTAAGGCGACATACATACCAAAAGTATGAATGCAAGTAAAAAATAAGCCGCACCTGCGGCAATATATTTTACCAATTTACATACCAAGAGTATGTAACGAAAGGAGTTGCACAATGAAAACAAAATTGCAAAATGAAAAAACACGCTATTTTTTAGGTCTGTCAGGGCAGAACATACTATATGCCCTTGTGTCATCTTGCTTTGCCTACTACCTTCAATTCACCATTCTTATCCCTGCCTTTTGGCTCGGAATCATACTCAGTACAGCAAAAATATTCGATGCTGTTAAAGACCCGTTTATAGGAGCATTCATCAACAAAAGCAGATGGCCGTTAGCGAAATATCTGCGACATTTACCTCTGCCGACAGCAATAATAACGGTTCTTTGCTTTGTGATGAAGATTTATTCTGACAGCAACAGCACGCTTGGAAATGTAACAATCGTTATATATAGCTTTGCAATATTTATCCTTTGGGAGATTATGTTTTCATTTGGTGACATACCTATGATAAGTTATCCCAATGTACTGTGTGCAGATGAAAGAGAACGCACAAATCTTCTTTCATTGCGACCTATCGGTGCGATGGTATGCAGCATTTGTTGTTTGATTGTTCAGCCACTTGCTTTTGCAGTTTCGGGAGCTCTTGGCGGAACACAGACAGATGAACGAAATGCCTTTTTCATCATTGCTCTTGCTTTCTCAATCGTTGGATATATTCTTTATCAGTTAACCGTATCAAAACAACGATTACAACATACCGAAAATAGAAGCAACGAAACAAAGCAACAGTACAAATATATTCTCACTAATCCGCTTTTAAAGAAAATCATTATGTCAGGATTACTCTCCTCAATGAGTGCTTTGCAGGGTGTGGTACTATCAGCATTGGTTGCTTTTTACTTCTCAAGCAAAAATTCAGGACTTACTTTTCTTTATACATTTTTGCTTGGTACAGGTAGCTTTGTCGGTTTAATGCTGTCAACTTTCCTCGTGCCTATACTATCAAGAAAACTCGGCAATGTAAAAGCTTATGTCTTATGCAACCTTGCATCCATACTGCCGAATATAATGATTTTTGTATTGTATCTCGGCAACAAAACAACAATGAACACTTTTACAAACTTTGCGATTATGTTCATACTTTCACTTATTTCCGGCAGCTTCCTGAGTCTTGCTTCAAATATCCGTACTCTGCTTATTGATGATGCAGTAGAGTTAGAATACAAACTATCAGGCACAAAGCCGACAGCATTGTTCTTCTCTTTTCAAACGGCAATCATTAAAATTCAAAGCGGTGTATCTTCATTGATTTCAAGTGCAGGATATATGATAATAGGTTTCACAAGTGCCGAAACGGCAAAACTGAATGAGTATATTGCTAACGGATTTATCGCAAGAGAAAGTTCTGAATATACAGCTCTGTTTACAATGCTGTTTTTCCTGTTCAGTATTTTGCCTGCGATAAGTTCATTGTTGGCGGTTGTACCGTTTATGAAGGGGTTAAAAAAGAAGCTTTAAAGATATAGTTATCCTTTGAAATTCTTGAAAGTTTCCTTAAACGCACGGATTTTTCTTGATGAAGTATAGACCTTATACTCATCCTTGTTATATCCGAGCGTAACAAGTTCCTTTGTTACCTCTTCTACGTAATTCAGGTTAACTATGTAGCTGTAATGTGGTTGAGCAAATGTTCTTTTATCAAGCACAATTTTCCAATGGTCTAAATGATAATTCGTTTCAATTCTTCTGTCATCGGTTAAGTAAAGCACGGATTTTCTTTTCTCAATAGCAATATAAATAATCTCATTTGGATAAACTCTATAAACATCTTTATTGCTTGCCGAAACAATAATAGAAGAACCGCAAAAAGACTCTTTGCAGTCCTTATTTCCAAAACTAATGCATATTTTATCAGAATTGCCATCATCAACAAGGTTATACGAAATCCCTTTGTTATCTAGAAAATCTATAATATTGGATTTTATCTTATTTATTTCTGTTGTATTGCTATCTATAATTAAATTCACGAAATCATTCCTAACCCCATATAATACGACAGTCTTACTATATAAATCGTTATAAAATGACTTTTTGTGACAATTTATTTTCTTTTTTTGTATTTTGAATCAACCCCGTTGAAACAGTCAAACTGCTTCTGACGGGGTTCAAATATGCTTATCAATAACACATTTTAGGAAAATTCTTTTTAAGTGTACTGTATATATCCTTCTGCATCTCAATAACGGCAATTTTTACACTACTCAAATATTCTACTTTTGTGCAGACGTTTCGTTCTTTTTCGCTCATGTGTGTATACAAAATTCCTCTTGATGAATTTATAATTGCCCCAAGACCGTCAAGATTAAAGCAAGGCAATATATCTTTTGCTCCACCACCTTGCACACCGTAACCGGGAACAAGGAAATAGCTCTTTGGCATTATTTTTCTGAGTGCAACTGCTTCTTCGGGATATGTAGCACCAACAACAGCACCGATTGAAGAATAACCGTATTTACCGACAAAAGATTCGGATTGTTCTACAACATACTTTGCTATGCTCTGACTAATGCTAATGCCATCTTTAGTGATAACATCTTGTATTTCTCCTGAACTTGTATTTGATGTTTTGACTAATACAAAGATACCTTTATTGTTTTTCTTGCAAACATCAATAAACGGATTAAGACTCTCACTACCTAAAAACGGTGTTACTGTCAAGAAATCAACATCAAATGTTGACGTATATGAACCATCTAGAGTTTCAACAACACCAAGATGACCGTCAGCATAGGCTTTTGCCGTATTCCCTATGTCATTCCGTTTTGCATCTTCAATTACAACAAGCCCTTTTGATTTTGCATAAGCAACAGTTTTTTCAAATGCTACAACACCATAAGAACCATATTTTTCATAGAAAGCCATTTGCGGTTTTACAGCAGGTACAAATTCTGCGACCGTATCAATTATGTCACAGTTAAACTTATATATTACTTCTGCAACAGCAGACAAAGGATTTATGTTGTCGTTATTTATTTTATAACAATCAGGAATTTTACTGATGTCAGAGTCAAGACCGACTACTGTTGGATTTTTTGTTTCTATTGTTTTTTCAATCAGTTTATCAACAATATCCATAAATTATAACCCCTTGTAGCAATCTCTGTACTCTTTGAGTTTTTCGGTGTAGTCACCTGCAGAAATAACACAATTATCAACTGCCTTAATTATATCGTCAAGATTAACAATAGGATGAATTTTTACTCCATACTGTTTTTCAATTTCGTGTTTAGCAGAGAATGATGAATGTTCATCTTGTTCCATTCTGTCAACACAAACAACAATGTCAGACGGATATTTACCTATTTGAGATTTTATGTTGTCAAGAGATGAACGCAAGGTTTTACCTGATGTGAATGCATCTGTAATAAGCGTTATATTCTTGGACTCAAAAGCCTCATTTTCAATATTGAAATCTACACAATGCGATGTATCTATACCGTACTTGTTAAATAAAGTCATACTTGTTGCAATTACAAGAGGTATTTCGCGATTATCAATACCCACAAGGCAATTGCTGTCTATGTTATGTTCTCGGATACACTCAGCATAAAATTCTCCGAGCTTTGATATCTGACTACCCGTAAGATTGTATCCGCTATGAATTAAATAAGGCGATTTTCTGCCACTTTTCAATGTGAATTCACAAAATCTCAACATTCCGTTATTCATCATAAAGCGTATAAATCTTTCTTTATAATTTAATGCATCAAGGCGGTAATTAAACAATTCATCCATTGTGATACCGAAATATCTTGCTATCACAGGTAATACTGAAATATCTGGTACAGATAAATGGTTTTCCCATTTGCTCACTGATTGAGAAGAAACAGACAACGCATCAGCCAACTGTGACTGTGTAATATTCTTGTTTTTTCGTAAAGAACGAATTTTATCACCGATTAACATCTCACAACCTCCTTTGTTGCTTGTTGAAAATATTATATCATATTTTTAACTGCTTTCAATGTATCAAACGGAGAGTTTTACACAACTGTTAGGATATATTGGAAAAAGGTGTACCCGAAGATACACCTTAAAATTTCATACATATATCAATTCGTTATTTACAATTTCTCTTGCCCTTGCTTCAATATTGCTCATCTTCTGCACCCACGACATCTGATTTTCAGCTTTGAGTTGCTCTGTTACTCCTTCAGCATTTTTCATCTGTTCTATAAGAGTATCAAACATATCAAGAGCCTGATTTTCCACCTCAGCACAGTGCTGATACAGCTTGCCTTGAATAAGAAGTGTGCTAAAAAGTGCCTTCTTATGCTTTTCAAGATAATCCTTGTGCATCATACCCCATTTGCCGAGTGTAACATTTGTTCCTTCCGGTGGTAAAATAAGGTTAGGAATAAAATAGTCACCAACACGACGATATTGAATTTTGTTTTTGTTTGACATAAAATAGCCTCCTTTAATTTTGTAACTTAATTGTACAAATTAAGGGAGGCTTTGTCGAATGTGCGGATTATAAAATGATGTGAATAGGTCGAAAAACAAGCATTTTTGTCGAAAAATTGAGCGTTTTTGTAAGGTGTATTGTAGTAGAAGATTATAAACTATATAGTTATTATGTATAAGTATATATTATTTTTGAGCGTTGATGATTTTTAAGTATTTATTTAAAAATAGAATTTATGCTAATAAAAAATGGGTTGAAAAATTATTATATATTTTTATTTTGGAGGAAGGTATGCTTATGATAAAAACTGAAGATTTCAAAAATTTTACTGTATATCATGAAGATGATTCTTATCAATTCTGCTATATAACAATAAAGGATGAAACTTTCTTTACAGATTTTGCTTCATACATTTTAGATTTTGATATGATCAAAAAGCATGCTGCAATTAATTTAGATGTAAATATTGAACTAACACTGCGTGATTATAATGAAATACTTAATAGATTAATTTCTTTTGCTGACTTTGAAAAGATTTATAATGCCGCCGATTTTGATGATGCAATAATAGAGATATTGAACCAAGAGTATATACATGAAGAATCAGATCTTAGAAAAGACAAATGGGGAAGAATTGGAGAATACATATTTAATATTCTGTTAGATTCTTTTTTTAATCTAGATTGTATAATAAGAAAATTTGCTTTAAATACTTCTAGAAATATGCCTGTATATGGTATTGATACTGTTCATTGTTCATTAGAAGATAAAACCTTTTATTTCGGCGAGTCAAAAATGGTTGACTCTATAGATAATGGCATTAATTTAATCATTAAATCACTTGAGAATTATGAAGCACAAATCAGTGCGGAGTATTATACAATAAAGAATAATAATTTCACTAGAAGTGATAAATTTATGTCCTTGTTTGAAGAAAGTTTAAATCGCTGTTTGACTTTCAGTGAATTGATAAGTTATGCATCTATAAATACTATCGGTATTCCGATTTTTATTTCTCACGGTGGCGCATACGATACAGCTAATATTTTTAATAAAATGAAAAAAATCCCAAGTAAAAAAATCTTTGATTTAGATACAAAATACTTTTTTATATCTGTACCAGTTTTAAACAAAGAAAGATTCAGAACGTCTTTTTTAGAAGTGTTAAATAAAAAAATTGAGGAATGTAAAACATGTATAAGAGAAACAGTTTGATTGAAATGCGAAAAGAAGCAGTAAAAGCTCTGTCAACTTCTGAAAATCCGCAAAAATATATTAAAGAAAATGCGGAAACTCTGTTTGGATTAGATTTAACAATGTACACTAAGAATTATACACTGAACTCATTGTTTTATAATGCAATATCTGCTTCAAAATTAGATGAAAATATATCATTACATCCTGATCAATACAAAGTATTAAATCTATTAGAAAATACGTCTGGTGTAATTTTAAGTGCTCCTACAAGCTTTGGAAAGACCTTTGTTGTGTTCGAGTATATTGCAAGACACTTGCCGAAGACAGTATTCTTAGTTGTTCCAACATTAGCGTTAATTGATGAGTATAAACGAAAAATAATACGAAAATACAAGAATAAGTTTTCAGCATATAAGATTTTTACTACAATAAACAACGAAACTGATTATTCTGATTATGAATACAAAATGTTTATTGTTACACATGATAGAGTTTTAGAGGAGGCTACCTTTGAACAAATAGAAAATATAGATTTTTTGGTAGTCGATGAAGTATATAAACTTGATAGAAAAGGAACAGATGATAGAAAACTGATATTGAATTTTGCTTATTATTACTTAGTTCGAAAAAGCGAAAAGCATATATTACTTGCTCCGTTTATTTCTAATATAGATAACATTGATCAATTAGAGAAGCATCCTGAATTGTTCGTTTCAAAGTTTTCTCCGGTTGTGAATGAAGTTGTTGAATGCGACATTTTCGTTAATACTCCTGAAGCACGCTTTAAAGAAGCAGTTAGAATTCTTAATAAAATATCTGATGAAGAAAGAACATTAGTATATTTTGCAAATGCATCTGACATCCCTAAATTTGTAAATAAATTGAATGAAAATGAATTTGATGTGTATTCCGCAGGGGAACAAGTTGTAACATTTATAAATTGGTTAAGTGAAGAAATACATCCTGAGTGGTATGTAGTTAAAGCAATGAATAAAGGTTATCTTGTTCATAGTGGTGATCTCCAACTCGGAATAAGAAATATGGAGTTAGATATTTTTGAGCAAGATGAAGAACCTTTTAATACGATGCTATGTACATCAACATTGTTAGAAGGAGTAAATACTTCTACAGAAAACATAATTATTACCAAACCAGCGAGATCATATACGAGTATCTCTTCTAATGATTTTGAAGCATTTGATTTTTTCAATTTGGTTGGACGGTCAGGAAGATTATTTAAAACAAATTTAGGAACAGCATATTACATTAAAGCACCAAATGATAAATCCTATATTATTGAAGATGCAGTTAAAAGCATAGAATTTGAAATCACATCTGAAAATATTGATGTAAAAATACAAAAAAACACGTGTACAGATGAAGAGTATTTGAAATTTTTAAGAGTTTTAAACTGTTCTCAAGAAGAATATCTTAGTGTAATAGGATACTCATCATTTTTTAAAGTGAAGAAATTGCATCTCAGTTATTCTTCTAGAAAAGAGAAACTGCTACATAGTATAGATGCTTTAATTACTAACCCAAAACATACATCTAGAGCAAGCGTAATTTATCAGTTGCTTCTTATATTTGGCGATAAAAATGTTGAGTATGATAGATATCTCAATTATAGAGCAAACATTATAAATCTTCTTATTAATAAAAATCGATTAAGTATTAAAAAAATTGTTGACGATACGTTAAAGAATAAGGGCAATTTCAACAGAACTCTAGACCAAGTTATATCTGATGTTATGAAAACAAAAAACTCTTATATAGAGTATGATTTTTCAAAATGTCTTAATATAATTCTGTTTTTCATGAAACAAGAAAATATTGATCATAAATACATATCGTATATCGTTGATAATATTCTAAACAATATCAACTACTTATATTATAAGAATGAACCTATAAAAAGAATTTTGAAAGAATCTGGAATTTACGATCGTGATATAGATACTGTATATGACTATGTTAAACATTGCAGCGAAGATGTAACTGAAATTCGTGAAGTTTTAAAACAAGAATATAACAAATATAAAGACAGCATTTCATTTTTATCAAGATATTCTATAAACAGAATGTAATACATTGATTATATTATCGTACAACCAATAAGAGCTCCGTATTTTGGAGCTCTTTCTATGTATGTAATTAAAACCAAATAAAAAATCCGAACCCATTTCCTATTTGGAAAATTTGGTTCGGATTTTTCTGGTTTGGTGCGAGAGACGGGACTTGAACCCGTACGGGATTACCACACGCCCCTCAAAC
>CALGUK010000019.1 GCA_937920235.1 uncultured Clostridia bacterium
AAATGGATGCAAAACTCATTTTACAAGTACACGACGAATTGATTGTTGAAGCACCCGAGGATGAAATCGATAAAGCAGCAAAAATCCTTTCAGAAGAAATGGAAAATGCCTGTAATATGAAAGTCCGACTTCGTGCAGATGTCAATGTCGGTAAAACATGGTTCGATGCAAAAAATTAAATCTCGGTGCATACGAAAGCGGACCTGTGAAAAAATCAGTTTAAATTCATAAAACGGTAATGACTTTCCGATATTTGATTTTTAAGAGAATGATTAACAATGAAAAAAATAATGTTTATTTGCAGCGGTAACACCTGCAGAAGTCCTTTGGCTGAGGGACTTTTTAAGAAGTATTTACAAGATAATAACATAACGGATATTGAGGTCGGAAGTGCCGGTGTCGGTGCATTCCCGGGTGATGCGGTCAGCATAAACTCAATTCTTGCGGCAGGCAGCAGAGGTGTTGATGTTTCTGACCACAGGGCAAAAAACGTGAATCCTGAACATATACTCACAACGGATTTGTTTTTTTGTATGAGCGAGTCACATAAAGCTGTCTTATCCCGATACTGCGAGAGCGAAAAAATCGTGGTGTTAGATATAGCGGACCCTTTTGGCAGACCGCTTGAGGTGTATGAAGAATGTGCGAGACAGCTTGAAAGCAAGTTCCCCGAAATTCTTGAAAAAATACGTGGTACCGAGGTTATCCGCGAAATGACGGAAAGCGATATAAAGGAAATTGCAGAGCTTGAAAGGGCGTGCTTTTCAGATCCCTGGAGTGAGAAGTCGTTAACGGATGAGCTTGCAAACGAGACTGCAAGATTTTATGTACTACGCAGCAATAACGGTCTGCTCGGTTATATCGGGGCAAATAATATATGCGGAGAGGTTTACATTGCGAATGTTGCGGTAAATCCTGATTGTCGCGGCAGAGGTTACGGCAAAAAACTCGTTAATCATCTGATAAAACAAAGTGTGCTTGAAAAAGCATTGTTTTTAACTCTTGAAGTACGCGCAAGCAACGTTAATGCAATCTCACTTTATGAAAAATGCGGATTTAAAAAAATCGGCGAAAGAAAGAATTTTTATTCCAAGCCAACTGAAAATGGTTTAATTTATACTTATTATTTAGAAGGTTAAGTTTATGAAAATTTTAGCAATTGAAAGC
>CALGUK010000020.1 GCA_937920235.1 uncultured Clostridia bacterium
TCCTGTTATCCCGACCAACAAAGGCCCCAGTAACCAAGCGGTTTCTGGGGCCTTTGTTTTTATTTATTTGAATAACAATAAATTCCAAATGCATATTTGTTAATTAAATGACGGTGCGCATGTTTCGTTATTTGCAAAAGCATCATTTCCTGGTTCTGACATCGAAAAATACATTTTTGCAGCTTTTGTCGTACCAAAATCCCTATTTGAGCCAGTGTTTTGCACCTTATTAAAAGCATCCCTAAACATTTGATTATGAGCTTCTTCTCTATTCAAAAGAAAATCAATAGTTTCTTTTACTTTTTTATCTTCTATCTGTCGATACAGATATTCGTAAACTACTTTTGCTCGTTGTTCAGATGCAATATTACTCAAAAGGTCAGCACATAAATCTCCAGTTACTGTAACATAATCAGCTGTCCATGAATAACCGGAAGCATTTATGAGTCCTGGATTTAATCCTAAAATAACATGTGTCTGAATTTCACCTGCCTGAACCTTCATTGCATCAACATCATGACCATTAAGCAAATTGATTGTTTGTGCAATCATTTCCATATGACCAAGTTCTTCTGCAGCTATATCAAGGAATAAATCTTTAATTTCGGGGTCTTTAATTCTAAAACTCTGGGACATATACTGCATCGCCGCCTTAAGTTCACCGTTACCGCCGCCAAGCTGTTCCTGCAAAAGCGCTGCATACTGCGGGTTTGGTTTTTCTACCGCTACAGGATGAAATAGCATCTTTTCGTGTTTAAACATAAGCTTACCTCCGTTAATATTGTATTAGATATTCTTTCCATTTTTTATGGTGATATGCAAAGGATAACTACCTTGCTGCTAATGATTTTATTGATTTGCCTTCGCGATGCTTTCTAATAATCTTATCAATTGTTTTTTGCGGTGTATCAGGTATTCCTTTTTGTCATTGTTCGTTTTTAACGGACTTGTTCAGCTGTTAGCGTTCTTTTACTATTGGGTAGAAAAATTCATAATTGTGTGGTATAATTAATTAAATATAAGAAGTTGAAAAGGTTGTACCCGAAATGAATAGCAAGGCGTTTATTAAATACATATCGGCATTATTACTGTTTGGACTTAACGGAATAGTGGCAAGTCATATACCGATGAACAGTTACGAAATAGTGTTTTTACGCACACTGATCGGCTGTATTCTTTTGATTGCTCTGTTTTTAATCGGCAAAGGTAAATTTCATATTAAAGAATATAAGAAAGACACCCTTTTCATTGTTTTGTCGGGTGTCGCAATGGGAACAAGCTGGATGTTCCTTTACGAAGCGTATCAGCAAATAGGTGTCAGCTTGTCATCACTGCTTTATTATTGCGGACCTGTAATTGTGATGATATTATCACCGTTGATTTTCCGTGAAAAACTAACGGCGCCTAAACTATTCGGGTTTGCGACTGTGCTTGTTGGAATTTTCCTTGTAAACGGTAATGCGACCCAAAGCAGCAGTAACCCATGGGGATTGTTTTGCGGTGCAATGTCGGCCGTGATGTATTTCTTTATGGTAACACTCAATAAGCAATCTAAAAACATCAGCGGAATGGAAAACTCTGTCATACAACTTGTGGTAAGCTTCTTAACCGTTGCGGTATTTATGGGCATAAAACAAGGCTTTGTCCTTGATGTTCCCGTAAGTGCTTGGGGCTGGATTTTGGTGCTTGGTATTGTAAACACCGGAATAGGCTGTTATCTCTATTTTTCACCACTCGCAAAACTTCCCGTGCAAACAGTAGCGGTGTGCGGTTATTTAGAGCCGTTGTCGGCGGTTGTTTTTGCCGCACTCTTGCTTGGTGAAAAAATGACTGTAATTCAAATAGTCGGTGCTGTCTGTATTATTGGCGGTGCAATGATCGGCGAATTGATAAAACCGAAGATAGCATAAATAAGAATTTAACGGAGATATGTTATGGAAGATATTCTGATAAAAATACTTGTCTGTTTTCTCGCAGGAGCAGGGGCAGGTATCGGAACGGGTTTTGCTGGTATGAGTGCTGCCGCCGTTATTGGCCCTATGCTGATAACATTTTTGGGTGTGCCTGCTTATGATGCGGTTGGAATTGGACTTATCAGCGACGTTTTGGCAAGTTTAGTTAGTGCATATACCTACAAGAAAAGTGGAAACTTAGATGTTAAAAACAGTTTGCCGCTGCTCGTGAGCGTTCTGATCGTAACGATGATCGGCAGCTTTGTAGCAAGCTTTCTGCCCGAACAAGCCATGAGCGGCACAATGCAGATAGCACTAATCATTATCGGTTTGCGTTTCATATTAAAACCTGTAAACAAGACAAGAGAGCAGTTGGAGGCAGTTTCTCCCAAGAGCAGACTGATTAAGGCAATCATCGGCGGTATATTCGTTGGCTTTATCTGTGGTTTTGCCGGTGCGGGTGGTGGAATGATGCTACTGCTTGTTTTGACCTCCTTCCTCGGTTATCCCATGCATTTGGCAGTAGGTACAAGCGTGTTCATTATGGCGTTTACTGCTCTTACAGGCGGTATCAGCCACTTTGTGATCGGTGGAGTTCCGGATATTCTTTGCCTCGTGTTGTGCGTTGTATTTACTCTGCTTTGGGCAAGAATCGCCGCAAAAATCGCCAACAAGTCTAACGCTAAAACCTTAAACCGCGTGGTCGGTGTTGTTATGATTATTACAAGCATCGTAATCTTGGCGGTTAATTATTTTTAATGTAATCAGTTCGAAATATTTTTAATTGTTGAGGCAGACTATGAAAGACAAATGTTTAATTTGCACAGAACAATCAATGCATCGGTGTGAGGTGCCCGTTCAAATGAAAAAAGTTAAAGGATTGATTATAATGCTTTTAATATCACTCTCATTATTTGGAATGACCGCTTGTAACGGCGAAAATGGAAAATCTTCGACCTACGAACAGATTACCGCCGAACAAGCAAAAACTATTATGGACACCGAAAAGGATTATGTCATTATAGATGCTCGCACCGAAGAAGAGTTTGCCGAGGGACATATCGAAAACGCAATTTTAATTCCTGAATATGAGATTGCCCAGCGTGCCGAAAATGAACTGCCCGACAAAGAGCAACTGATACTAGTTTACTGTCGTAGCGGTAGAAGAAGTAAAATTGCATCCGAGGAGCTTGTTAAACTCGGCTACACCAACGTAAAAGAATTCGGTGGCATCATCGACTGGCCGTATGATATTGTGAAATAAAACGCTTGACTCTGACGTAACGTAATACCTTATACTGTCAAATGAGAGGTGATTATTGTGAAAATGCAGATAAAAGAGTTTGCAAAACTTACGGGTGTCAGTGTGCGCACACTGCACTATTATGATGAAATAGGACTCATAAAACCCGCCCTTGTGGACGCACAAAACGGCTATAGGTTTTATGACGAAAATTCTCTCCTGCGTATGCAAGAGATACTGTTTTATCGCGAACTTGATTTCCCGCTTAAGAGCATTTTAGAGATATTGTCATCTCCCGATTATGACAAGCAAAAAGCACTCGCCGAGCAACGAAAACTCTTAGAGTTAAAAAAGGAACGATTAGAGAGAATTATCGATGCTTTGGACGATGCCACGAAAGGAAAGGTTACAATGACAGCGTTTGATAACAGTGATTACGAAACTGCACGTAAGCAGTATGAAGTTGAGGCAAAACAGCGATGGGGCGAAACTGATGCCTATAAAGAACATGAGCAAAAGACCGCCGATTACAGCAAAGATAAATGGCAAGAGGTAAACGATGGACTAATGGAAATCTTCGCTAAATTTGCCGAGTGTATGAAGAACGGCAACACTGCAGACTTGGATGATGCTCAGGCACTTGTAAAAGAATTACAAAATTACATTACCGAAAACTACTACACTTGCACAACCGAAATCCTAGCAGGTCTCGGCCTAATGTATGTCGCCGATGAACGTTTCAAAGCCAACATCAATAAAAATGGTGACGGTACGGCAGAATTCGTTTCTAAGGCAATAGAGAATTATATTAACGGTTGATTTTGTAATTATCTATTGATATAATGAATACAAGTAAATAGTGACTTTAGGCGGTTGCTTTGCAACTGGGATACTTACCGTAAACCTGACAGACTTGCGGTAACTTCCGGCAAAATGCACTTATGGTCGCAGACTCGTGGGCTACGGGATAATTGTCGTTATTTTGGCATCTGCGATTTTTTGCAGATGCTTTTCTTTTTGTCCTTTTTACTAATATTGAGTAAAGGGGTTAACGTTATGTTTTCCAAACTTAAAATGTCGCTTAGCAACATCAACTACAAACTCTACTTCGCACTACTTATTTTAGGACTTGCGCCCACAGTGTACACAACTGTGCGTGTGTTTTTCCTTGGCTCACTTCCCGGAGAATATTCTTTCTCAATCGCCGGGCAATTATCTTGGGTAAATCTGCTTTATGAAATCATAAACGAGGCAATTATTTTGCCATTGTTTTATTTTGTTGGCAAGGTGGTAACCGATAAAAAAGAGTTTACAAACCGAGTAAAAACTGGACTAGTAATGTCACTCGGAATCTATCTTATTTTGTCTGCTGTAATCATCTGCTTTGCAAAACCACTTTTGTCGCTAATGGCAACTGATGCAAGTATTATTGAGGCTTCAGCTACATACATCCGCATCGAAAGTGTCGCTAACATATTTTTAATACTCACACAATTTACACTCGTTGCACTTGTAACAATAAACAAGAGCAAATATCTTTATATCTTAACCTTTGCAAGACTCGTACTCAGTCTCGTTTGTGATACATTCCTTGTATCATCTTTGCCCATATCATTAAACCTTGGTGTAAACGGGATTGGATATTCAAATATTATCGTTAATATTGTTTTGCTCTGCATATCACTTTTACTTCTGGCAAAAGAAAAGGTTAATGTGTTTGAAAAAGCAAACCTAAGTTTTATATGGGCTAAAGAGTTTATTAAAATTGGCGGTATTTCGGGTCTTGAGTCCCTTGTTCGCAATGTTGCCTATATGGTTATGATTTCCCGAATGGTTAATGTTGTAGGTGAACAGGGCACCTATTGGGTAGCAAATAACTTTATTTGGGGTTGGCTGCTTTTACCCGTTCTGCAACTCGGCGAACTCATAAAGCAAGAAACTGCAACCGATAAAGATAATATCCGTAAAAACAGTATTGGATATTTTGGACTTACAGCGATTATCTCTGCTCTTTGGTTTATCAGCATTCCTCTTTGGAAACCCTTTATGGCAAATGTCTTACAGTTTACTGATGTGGATAAATTGTTTGAGCTTGTGCTTGTTCTTGTCGGTTTTTATGTGCTGTATGCTTTCCAAAATGTCTTTGATTCGGTATTCTACGGACTCGGCAAAACTAACTATATGCTTTTTGAATCGGTAGTAACCAATACAATTTATTACGGAATTGCATTTATTCTATATTTAACAGGAATATGGTCACCGTCACTCATCGGAATTGCGTTACTTTTCGGTATCGGAAATGCCTTTGATAGTGTTGTTTCCCTCGGTGCATTTGCATATCTACTTAAAAAAGAAAAGATAAATATTTTAAAGGTAAACTAACTCTATTAACGAAAAAGCTCTCTGTCGCGGCAGAGAGCTTTTTCGTATATAATGCTATTTAATTTCTTGCTCTATATCATCAAAAATGTCATCGTCAAAGAATTCGCGCAATGAAATATCTAACCCGTCACATAACTTTTTAATAGTAACAATTCCGGGGTTTTGGCTTTTCTCGTTCAAGACACTATAAAGGGTTGACGGAGATATACCTGCCATATTTGCTAAAGCATTTATTGCAATATTCTTTTGATTGCATAGTTGAATAATACGTTCTGAAACAGCATTTTTAGTATTCATAATTTCCACCTCTGCGATATATCGTTACTATAATTTTATAAAAATATTCGATATATCGTGTGGGACATATCGCAAAGTTGAAACTTTTGTGTTATAATTACGATATATCGCACATAGGAGATGGAAATATGAAAGATAAAACTTGTTGCTTTTTCGGTCATAGAAAGATAAACGAAACCGAGGAACTAAAAGCAAAACTTATTGAAATAATTGAGAAACTGATTGTGGACGAAAAAGTCGATACATTTCTTTTCGGGAGCAAGAGCCGATTTAATAGCCTTTGCCTTGAACTCGTAACCGATATAAAAGAAAAATACCCGCACATAAAACGAATCTATGTACGGGCAGAATATCCATATATAAGCGAGCATTATAAGAATTACTTATTAGAAAGCTACGAGGACACCTATTATCCCGAAAAGATATTGAACTCAGGCAGAGCAGCCTATGTTGAGCGTAACTATGAGATGATAGATAATAGCCACTATTGTATAGTGTATTACGATGAACAGAGCGCCCCAACTACCCGTAAAAGCGGCACCAAAATCGCCCTCGACTATGCCATAAAGAAAGGAAAGCAGATTATAAATATAACATCATTCTAACAAGAGACCTCAGCTACAAAAAATAGCTGAGGTTTGTTAATTTTAGAAACAAAACTAATTGACATTCAATATAACATTGGATATAATAAGAAATAGAAAGAATGTTATATTTAAGAGGTGGACTATGCATACACTAATTAAACAAATTAGAACATACTTAAATTTAAGTCAGACTGAGTTTGCAGAGCATTTGAATGTTACCTTCCAAACGGTAAACCGTTGGGAGAATGGTCGTGCTGTTCCTAATAAACTGGCGCAGTCTATGATATACGAATTCTGCAAGGAAAAGTCTGTCCCTGTATATGATATGACTCTCCAAAAAATTGCTGATGCGGCAAAGGCGGTTAAGTTAGACTCTAATCGACTTCTTTTGTACCACGGTTCCAAATCGGGTATTGAAGGTAAGAT
Organism: uncultured Clostridia bacterium; assembly: GCA_937920235.1. Lineage (GTDB taxonomy): Bacteria > Bacillota > Clostridia > Oscillospirales > Acutalibacteraceae > Fimenecus. The sequence continues at coordinate 6,888 of CALGUK010000020.1, forward strand.
TGAACCTAAGAGCCGTAAACAGTGCGACTTTGGTCAAGGCTTCTATATGGGCACTGAACCCACACAGGCACTTACTTTGATTTGTGATTATGAAAAATCTAAATTCTATATTGTTTCCATATGTGCAGATGAGTTAGCGCATATAGAGGTGCCGGCCGATATCGATTGGGCAATGCTTGTTGCATTTCATAGAGGAAGAATGGAAAAAGTTAATAGCACGCCTTTCTATAATAAGTATCGTGATATGACGCATGAAAAGGACTTGGTTATTGGAAACATCGCTAATGACCGTATGTTCTTTGTTATAGATAACTTTTTCGTGGGCAACGTTACCGATAAGGCGCTTATTAATAGCTTGTCTGCGTTGCAACTTGGTAAACAGTATGTTGCTGTTTCTCAAAAGGGTTGCGATGCAGTAAGAGTTGAAGCTGAAGTAAATCTTTCGCATCTAGAAAGAATGTTTATGAGAGATGTTGCTGAAGAAAATCGTGCAAAAGGTATTTCGATGGCAAATGATATTTGTAAGAACTATCGTCGTGAAGGTATGTTCTTTGATGAAATATTAGATGAAGCCAAGGCAGGAGGCAACTAATGGACGAATTACAATTAAAACTTTGTGATATCCAAGGTAGACTTTTTGAGTTATCGGCTGATAAAGGCTTCACAAGTTCCGCTTTTGTTAAAGCGTTTATGACATCCGAAACTGCAAAAGATCTTGATTCTAAATATAATCGTATGCAGTGGGCCGGCGAAGAGTATATCCTTGAAGAAGTTACATCTTCAGCAGGCGAAGAGCTTACAACAAACGGTGAGATTTACCCCAAAGATGTACTTTATTGGATTGGTTATATCTACCGTTATTGGCACTTTTACAACGGCGAAGATAGCGCAAAAATCTATAAACAAGCCCCGGTTGAAACAATGAATAGAAATTATCTGATGTTTCATACGATGGCCCCAACCCTCGCTATCGAGGATTTAAAAGAGATTTATAATCAAAAGCAATAATTTATGCTTGCACACTTACTTTTTTGCACCCATTAGTGCGAAATTTGTAGAAAAATGAAGGATTTTTAAAGGTAGGAAAAATTATATGAATATTACGTTTTTAATTGGAAACGGTTTTGATTTGAATCTCAAATTAAATACTCGTTACAGTGATTTCTATAAGTATTATATTAAAAACGATCCTAAGGATTTGATTTCAAAATCAATAAAAAAGGATTACAAAATGTGGTCTGATTTAGAATTGGGTTTAGGTGAATTTTTAAAAAACATTGATGAGAATCAAATAAAAGAATTTCTTGATAGCAAAAGCACTCTAGAAAAAATGTTATCAGAATATTTGACATTAGAAAACCAACGAGTAGTAATTAGTGATGAGAACGCACTTGGAGTAGAATTTAAGAATAAAGTGTTGAATTTCTTTGCTGATTTTAATACAACAGATAAAGAACATTATTACAAGGTTATTAAAGATACTAGAACACAGATTAATTATAATTTTATTACTTTTAATTATACAAGTGTACTTGATGATATTGTTTTAGCTGCACAAAAAAATTGTAAACCGTTTGGTAGTCATTCTACTAGCACCTCTAATTATAATGATGCTGTTATAACTCCACATCATATTCACGGAAAGTTAACAGAAGATCTGATTTTGGGCTTAGATAATTCAGAACAAATATTAAATGAAAAACTTAAAGATAATCCAAAACTAACGAACTACATAATAAAATCTGTTGTGAACACCGCTTTAGGAGAAAAGAAAGTTGAAAAAGCAAAACAGATTATTGATAATAGTAAATTTGTTTGTCTTTTTGGTCTATCAATTGGTGATACGGACGGAATGTGGTGGAGCTACCTTATTGAATGGCTGAAGAGAGATATTAATAATAGATTGGTTTTGTTTGTTAACAATGCCACCGATGTTAGGTTGTCTGGACAAGAAAAGATTAGATTTAGGGATTCAAATAGATTGAGAATGGTGGAACAGAGCCGAAACGAAGTCTCTGAAACATTGGAACAGGTTCAGGAAAAAATTATTATAGTTGCTAATTCTAAAATTTTTAATTTTGAGAATATTACCTTGGAAGAGGAATCAAAGGACGAAGGATGAATTAATTTGCGATGCAAACTATGAAGGAGCAATGATAAAAATGACAATTGTAGAATCTATTGTTGAAGTTTTAAAAGATAATAAAACCGGATTAACGTCTTTAGAAATATATAAAGAAATCATTAATCGAAAATTATATTCTTTTGGCGCTAAAGACCCAGTAAGCGTTGTAAATGCCCAGATTCGCAGAAGATGTGAAGGGTTGGATTTTCCAACTGCCTTTCCAATAAAACTTTTTGAAATTATAGGGCACCGTGGCAAAAAGCCTCTATTTTCCTTGCTGAACAAAGATGATGATGAAAAGAATAGCAAGAAAAAAGTAGTTGAAATTGATGACTTATTGCCAGAAGAAAAAGTTGGTGCAGCATATTCAGAACATATTTCAAGCATTCGCTCACAAATATTTGATTATGTGATTCATAATAGTCCTTCCTTTTTTGAACATCTAGTTATGGACTTGCTTCTTAATATGGGATATGGTTATGATAAAGACTCCGGTGTTGTAACGGGAAGATCCCACGATGGTGGCGTTGACGGTATAATTAGCGAAGATAAACTGGGCTTGGATTTAATATACATACAGGCTAAACGATACACAAAAAACAACACTGTGGGAAGAAAAGATGTACAAGCCTTTGTTGGAGCAATGGAGAATGTTCAAAAAGGTGTTTTCATTACCACTTCAAAGTTTACCAAAGAAGCAATTAGTTTTGTTGAACGCCAACAAAAGAACATTAAACTAATTGATGGTCCAATGCTAGCTGATCTTTTAGTTAAATATCAAGTGGGCATAAATGTTGCTCAAAGCTTATTGCTGTATAAAGTAGACAGTGATTATTATGGTGAAGCATAATACGTTAGGAGGATTGTTATGAAAGCTTTTGTCGTTAAAGTAGCAGAATTATTCAAAATGGATTCACGTAAAAATGAAGATTCGAATTTTAATCCAGCTAAAAGGAGTTTGTTAATTCCACTTTATCAAAGGGAGTATACATGGTGTAATGAAAGAATATCATCACTAATTAATGATATAAAGAAGTTGGATAAGTTTATTGGGAATATTATTTTAGACGAATGCGAAGAATGGTATGAAATAGTTGATGGGCAACAAAGGTTGACAACATGTATCTTAACGCTTTTAGCTCTACACAATCATTATGATGGTCAGCCGATGGAGCAGGAAATTTATAATGAATTAATACGACCATATGGTTCTGTGATTCTTAAAAATGATAGTGTTAAGGATTATATTGTTGAAATTGATGGAAAGTTGGAATTGAATATATGTGATAATCATGATGTATACAAACAATCTGAAGATTTTTCGCGCGCATATGATGAAGTGAAGAGGATAATTGATTCATTTGACTCTAACGATGAAGTCAGCGTATTTGCACAAAAGCTATTGAATAGTAAACTTTTGGTATTGATAAATGATGAGCATGATTATACACGACCAGTTGAACAGCTTTTCTTAGATATTAATGAGAAAGCTCAGCTTCTTAAAGTCGAGGATATATTTAAGGGCCATTGCTTTGAAAAATATCACTCTCCACAGCATGAGTTATTAAAGAGAAAGTGGGTTAATCTTAAAAAAAGAGCAACAGAGTTTAAAGAATTTTCATTTAGTGATACTAGTCAGTACATATACCTGTATTTATCAGAAATTGAAGATTCTACAATACCTGAAAATCTTATGATTAATGGTAGACATTATCTTGAAAACAAAACTACTGATCAAATTAATACTATTTTAGATGGTATGATTTCATTTGGTGAAGCGGTAAATTCGTTTTATTTGAATTCTAAAAATGCGGATTATCGTTTTGCTGACCTGTGCCTTGACAGTCTAAGATATCAAGAAACCGATGATCATATTGTTTTGAAGCAAATGAGTTTATCGATGTTATTAAATACTGGTGCAATATATCAAAAATTGCCGTTTATGTACTTGCTTTATGTTCTTAAAAATCACAATGAAATCTCTAGTGTTCTTACTCATAAGGAATTGAGACGGATAATTACTGATTTATATGTTTATATGAATCTTTTCTTGTTGAGCGGAATAAGAAAGTCTAAAAAAGTAATAGATAAAAGTGTAAGAAAAGCCACCGAACAAGCTACTCCTGTTGATTCTATAATTTCTGCTGTAGAACAATTAAGGAACGATAAAGTAGATAATTTCGTGTTACCAAATTCTTATTCCTACGATAAACTTGCTTTTATCTACTCTATTATTGATAATTATATTCCTGATGAAAACTGGATAAAAGAGATTTATTCTCGAGAAAATCACTATGACTCAGCATGTTTTATTATACCTGATATTAGAACGCATAAAATTAAGTGGTTGAAGAATGATATGAGCTTTTATAATTTAACTGTTCCATCCGAGGTGGTAAAAGCCTGGAAAAATTGCTTAATTAACCAACTTGTAATTGATGAGGATTTAAAAGGTCAACTTGAAAACTATGACATTGTTCACAAGATTGATAAGATAATAGAGTGGTATCAGGGACGTGAGCAAGATATTCCTAAACATATTTCAATGCTCATAGACTTCATTCGTGATATGCCGGAGTATACTACCCTTAAAAATATGAAAGACATTACTGGAACTGAAGATGAAGTTTATTCTGCATATATTTCATTTTTACAGGCGTTTTTTGATGATAATAATATAGAATTGCATAATCGCATAAAAAATGCTTTCGTAGAGAGCTTTCAAAATACTGGTGATTAAAATAAATACGGTGGTTTGTATGAACCACCGTATTTATTTTATTTGACAAAATTCGCCGAACATGATATACTTACGTATATACTTAAGTATATTGGAGGTAAACTATGCTTAAATATCAATTTCCCGCTGTAAGGGGTAGTCAGGCTGGCAAGGATTATTACATTTGCATGGTTCCTTTGGGACTCTTAGGAAAAATATTTTTGATCGATAATAATGATGTTGCACCTGAACATCGTGCACAGAGAAAAATAAATGAGGCAAGAATTCCAGAAATTCGAGATTATATACTCAGCAATAGGGACACATATGTATTTTCCGCTTTGGCTGCATCTGTTGATGGAAATATGAATTTTGTTCCTTCTGCTAATAATGGTAATACTGGTTTGCTAGAAATTGATATGGAAGCACATTTCTTAATCAATGACGGACAGCATAGGAAGGCGGCTATTGAAGCAGCACTTTTTGAGGATGAAACTTTAAAGGAAGAAACCATTTCTGTGGTTATGTATAAAGACCAAGGTCTGCAATCAAGCCAGCAAATGTTTACAGATTTAAACAAGCATGCTGTTACAACGTCTAAATCTTTAAATACGTTGTATGAATCTAAAGATCGAGTAGCGATAATAACAAAGAATGTCGTGAATGGAATAGATTTCTTACGTAAGTATACTGATAAAGAAAAGGATAATCTAAGCAAGTTTTCTTCTAATATTTTTACACTTAACACGTTCTACTCTGCAAATAAACGAATAATTAAAATAATCGGTGACTCAGAGGAAAGCGAAAAATACATACACGATTTTTGGGACTATGTTGTTAATAATATGCGTGAATGGAATGAAATGGACAAGGGTGAGCTCAGCAAGAAAAGTTTAAGAGAAGACTATATTACAACGCAAGGCTTAATCATCTTGGCTCTTGGTAGGTTGTGTGAATTCTTTTGTCAAAACACTGGCATTGATATGAAAGAGGCATTAAATGGGCTGCGCACCATCGACTGGCTTAGGAACAATGAAAAATGCTGGCTGAACAGAGCAATTAAACCGAACGGTAAGATTAATCGTAACGAACAAGGAATATTTCTAACATATATTCAAATTAAGAGACTGCTTGAACTACCTATATCAAATGAGGAAGAGAAAAAAGAGCAGATAATGAGAGGATAGTAGACATGCCATACGATGGAAAATTTCAGGCTTTTGAAGATATCATTAGAGAAATAATGGTGGTATATAAACATGATGAAAGACCTTGGCTGATTGGATACAGTGGCGGCAAGGATTCTACATTGTTAGTCGCGTTGGTTTATGAGGCAATGAAACGCTTAAAAGATGCTGGCGCAGAATTGAGTAAAAGAGTGTATATAATAACGTCCGACACAATGGTGGAAAATCCAATTGTTAAAAATTATATGCATTCTTCTTCCAACAGCATAAATCAAGCTGCAAAAAGGGATAAGCTTAATATTCTTGCAAATGTTATTTATCCCGAAGAAGACCAGACTTTTTGGAGCAGAGTTATTGGCCTTGGCTATCCTACACCAGAGCCTCCGGGATTTAGGTGGTGTACTGAACGTTTAAAGATCAATCCTATGAACACTTACGTTAACGAAAGAATTAAAGAAAGCGGAGAAATCATTATTCTTTTGGGTGTAAGAAAGGGAGAGAGCCTTACAAGACAAAAGACAATAACAGCAAGAGAAATTGAAGGTAAACTTCTCAATATGCACAACGATATTCCTAATGCGTATGTGTATAATCCTATCACTGAAGTACCTAACGAATTGGTTTGGGAGTTCTTGCTGAAAGGTGATTGCATGAGTCCTTGGGGAACAGATATGAAATACCTTTTTAATCTGTATCAAGGCGAAAATCTTGGCGAAGAAAAAAGTGTTCTAGGAGAAGTGGATCGTGATAAGATTCCCGTCACTGGCAATTCCAGATTTGGTTGCTGGTGCTGTACGATGGTCAAGGAAGATAAGTCCCTTCAGAATTTTATAAATAAATCTGTCGGCGAAGAAAAAAGAGTACTTACACTTCTTAGAGATTTCCGAAACAAGCTCTTAGATATGCGTGAGAACAGCGCCTTGCGTGACAACAAACGTCGCAACGGAACCGTCTATAGAAAAGCTGACGGTACAATGGGCCTTGGTCCATTTACGCTTGAGGCTAGAAGAATGATTCTTGAGGGGTTATTAGAACTCGAAAATCAAACAGGACTAGATCTAATAACTATCGGAGAATTGAAAGTTATTGATAGGATGTGGGACGAAGAAGGCGACTTGTCCTGCAGAAAACTAGTAGACACATATCATAAGGTAAAAGGCGAAAAATTACCTTGGGATGATTATAAAACACCGAGATTTGATAATGAAGCAATTTCCGCTATCGAGGATGTTGCTTATAAATATGATATTCCTGTCGAACTTATAACAAAACTTATTGTGTCAGTGGATGAGAACAAGCATATTACTCGTAACAATAAAATGCAAAAGGCATTTGACCAAATAATCAATCAAAATTGGTTACATTTCAATACTATAGAAAGGGTCTTTGAGGATGAAAATTAAAAAAATTCAGTTGACGAATATAGGCCCTTATATAAACGAAAACAATTTCGATTTTGATTTATCTGATAGTCTCCGCAGAATGGTTTTAGTTGGCGGTAAGAATGGTGCCGGTAAAACAACATTGTTCAAAGCTATTAAGATATGCTTATACGGATGCGTAGCATATGGCTATGAGGCGATCAATGCTAAATATTATGCTGAGGTCGAAAAAATCATTAACACCAATGAAAAACTAAAGAAAATTGGTGAGGCAGGCGTGTCCATTGATCTTGTATTGGACGACGGTAAATATGACACGACGTATACCTTCGTACGTCGGTGGAAAATCACAGGCAAACGTATTGCAGAAACATTTGAAGTGTCCAAAGAAGGTCAACCCCTGAATTTGACCGAAAAAGCAGATTTTGAGAATTATATTTTGCACTTGCTCCCTCCCAACCTGTTCCGATTTTACTTCTTTGATGGTGAGCGTTTAAGTGATTTTGTTTTCAACGGCAATAAAGACTCTGATTTCAGAGAGGCCTTTTTAAAACTTTGCAATCTTGATACAATGGAGATCATTCGTAGCAATTTTAGAAGGATATCTAGAGGTCTTGCACAAGATGGAGCACAATTCGAATCAGAATATGATTTATGCAAAAACGATGATAATCTTGCCCAAGGGAGAATTGATTCTGCAGAGGAAGAATATGCTGATGTTTCGAACGAAATTCAGAATATTGATGAAAATCTTGTGTTGCTTGAAAAAGCGTATTCAAAATCTGGCGGTATAAGTAAAAAAGAATGGAAAGGCATGCAGGAACAACTTACCAAAGAAGAGATTAAGCGAGAAGAAAAACGTAAATGGCTCAAAGATATAGCAAATAATGTTCTTCCGTTCATTGTTCTTCGTGAGCAATTATTTGAATTGAAAGATCAAATTATTTTGGAACAAAAGGCACAAGTGGATGCAGATGTAAAGACAACAATTAACACGCCTGCGATTAAGTCAATTATTGAAAAAGTTCTTATACATGTCAATGTTGGACCGTCAAGTGATGTTGCACAGAAGATAATTGAGGATATCTGTGACTATACAAGTAGCTCCGAGCAAGTTGCTCCGATACTTAATATTTCAAAGCTTGATCAATTCGAGTTGACTGCTAAGATAAACTCTTTGGCTGCGTTTGATATTGAAAGAATTAAGAAGGCAACGGATGATATTGAAGCCTCGTTGACCCATGCGAAACGAATTAGAAAAAAGATGGAGCGTAGTAGTATTGACAATTACGACGAGTATCTACAAAAGAAGAGTGAATACAACGAGAAGAAAGCACAGTTAGCAAGTAGGTTGTTAGAAATCGAAAAAGAAATTCAAGAACTAAAATCAAACAAGGCTGTTACCGCAGCTAGATTGGTTAAAGCTAAGGCTAACTATGAAGCTGCACTTAAAAAGCGTTCGATTAATGATATATCGGCCCGTGCACTCTTAGCATTTGATGAGTTGCAGGATGTTTTGTATGCGAAAAGCATAAAAGCCGTAGAAGAAGAGTTTAAGATTCATTTTAATGCTTTAATCAACAAGTCAGACCTGATTGATGGTATACACATTGATGAAAACTTAAATGTGTTGCCTTATAAGAATAAGCATTTTTACGCAAGTGATATTAAAAAGACACTTGATAAAAATGGTGATGAATATATTGTTGCGCAAATTGGTCTACATGCTTTTGAACAGTTGAAGATGAAGCTACAGAGCGATGAGGCTGAATTTGATCTTCCAGTCGAGGTAAAACAACAGCTTTCTGCAGGTGAAAAACAGATTTTTGTAATGGCTCTTTATCAAGCTCTTTCACATTTGAATAAGATTAACGTTCCTTATATTATTGATACACCTTTTGCGCGAATTGATAAAGAACACAGAAGCAATATTTTGGAACATTTCTTCAAAAAATTAAAGGGACAGATTATCATTCTTTCAACAGACGAAGAAATTGTATCTAATTATATGGATGTTGTATCTGATGTGATATCTAACACTTTTGTTTTGAACCATACGTCGAATGGTAATACAGAAATACTGCCTGAGGCATATTTTGGAGGCAAGCAATGACAAATAAACTAAGGACGTCTCAACAAACACAAGAAATATTTGCAGCCCTTGGACAATCTCTTGGCCTGCAACCATATATTCTGTCTAAACTTGCCATTGCGCTTTCCGTTAAGTACGGAAAACTAACAAGTAAGGACTATAATACGGACAATAATGGTTTGGAGCTAAGTAGACAAACAATATTTGGCGATCATGATTTGATTTTCAAAATGTTGATTATTAACTGTGAAAGCAAGGCTATGTGTGAAGATGAATATTTTCCGGATGCAGTTAAGGCTCATTTGGATCGTGGTGCAAAGATGCTTGAGGACGAAAAACGTTATAGCAAAGACTTTTATAACCACATGTGTCGTTTGGATGCAAATATTTAAAGTGGGAGGGTAGTCTATGGAATATCCGAAAGTAAAACCTTGTTTAAACACCTCAGACAATGATTTAGAAAAAGAACTGTATCGCCCCTGCTTGCAGTGGGCAACGTGTTTTGACCGTGGTGTAGGCTACTTTACTACGGGATGGCTTACACATAATATTGCAGGACTTAGTGACTTTGCTTCTCGCGGCGGTGTAATGAGACTAATTACAAGTCCTATTATTTCCAACAGTGATTCTGATGCAATTATTGTTGCCAACGACAGTGATGGAAGCGCATATAAAAAGTTTGAAGAAGCACTTTCGAGAAATGTTGATGCACTGAAGGCTGAAATGGAAGCGGATATTCTGAATGCATTTTCTTGGATGTTGTACGATGGAATAATTGAGATGAAGTTTGCTATTCCGCACAAAAAACTTGAAGACGGCAACTTTCATGACAAGTTTGGTATTTTCTATCACGAAAACGAAGCACTTTCTTTTTCAGGTTCTATCAATGATAGTATCCATGGTTTTCAAAATTATGAAAGTATAAAAGTTTTTAAGACTTGGGCAGGAACGGGAGAGTATGTTGAAGCTGATGCAGAACGCTTTAATCGTCTGTGGAACGGTAAAGATGCAAACTTAAAAATTTACAATATTCCGCAAGCAATTAAAGATAAGATCTTTATTTTGCGCACTTCTGATAGACCCTATAGTGTACCGAAAAAAACTGAAAATAAATGGGTGCATCAAGATAAAGCTCTTGCTTGTTTTATGGAAAAAGAGCATGGCATATTAGCTATGGCAACCGGTACAGGTAAGACGATTACCGCTATAAAAATCATTAACAAGCTCTTTGAAGAAGGAAAAATTCGTCGAGTTATAATCACTATGTTTGGCAACGATTTGCTTGATCAGTGGGCTAAGCAAATGAGGGAAAACTATAAGAATAAGCAGATCTATTATCACTATGAATCGCATAAAGAAATGAACAAATTTATTATGCATCCAGATAATGCTATTCTTCTTGTTTCTAGAGATGCGGAAAATTTGTCTAAACTTTTGACCTTATTTAGTCGTTCTCCTGGAGATTACAAAAATGATACCTTGTTCATATTTGATGAAGTTCACGGTGCGGGATCAAGCTCATTTGTGGAAAATCTTACCGGACGCATCTCTCCATATAGATATCGTCTTGGCCTGAGTGCTACACCAGAGCGTGAATATGATGATATCGGAAATGAATTTCTGCAGACAGAAATCGGCGATATTATCTTCACATTTTCTCTTGAAGATGCAATTCGCAAAGGAATTCTTTGTGAGTTTGATTATGTGCCATTGTCTTATATATTGACAGATGAGGAGAAAACGAAGAAAAAGAAAATAATAGCCGCTTTTAATGCTAAGAAAGAGGCTGGGGAAACTGTTGATGAAAAAGATATGTTCACACAGCTTTCTATGGTTAACAAAACAGCTATCAATAAGATTGATGAGTTTGAAGCCTTTATTTCTAAAAATCCTGCTTTGCTCAAAAAGTGCATTATCTTCGTACAGACAAAGGATTATGGTGAACTGCTTCAAGACGTTCTTGTTAAGTATACAGATCGATATCACACCTATTATGCTGATGATGAAAAATCGAGACTTGACGAGTTTGCAGAAGGGCGAATTGAATCTTTGCTTACATGCAAAAAAATTTCTGAGGGGATTGATATCAGTAGTGTGACAAACATTTTCCTGTTCTCATCCGACCGTTCTAAACTTGTTACAACCCAAAGAATTGGACGTGCGTTGAGACTGGATAAGAGGAATCCTAACAAGAAAGCAACTGTGATTGATTTTATACTTGACGATACCGCAGAAAATGATAACAATGCGGATCAGGAAAGAAAGGAATGGCTGACAGACCTTTCAAAAACAAGGAGGATCGAGGATGAGGAATAAGACAATAGAAGCTACTATCGATAAAGTAATAGATAGTTCCAATTACCCATCTGACTTTAAAAATGCTTTTAAGCAGTTTATTAAGAACAAATTTGATGATAACTCTAAGGAAAGTGATTTAAAGCGAATACTCTCTTTGCTTCCAGACGAAACGGAGGATGATGACTGATGAAAATGTCAATTCTTGAATTCGAATATAAAAATATTCGAAAGATTTCGTCATTGCAAATTTCCTTCCACAATAATGGTGGCGGAGTTGTCAAAAACAATTTTGTGATGATGGCCAATGGCACAGGAAAGACTACCACAATGACATTAATTAAAGGTCTTCTAGACGGTAGCGCGGCAAAGTGGTCTCCAGACTATGTAAAATCGTTCTCCCCGACAACCACAACTAGTGATAATGGCGAGTTTAGCATCACTGTGAAATTTGATGAGAAACAGTATAAATATTTTTTGGCACTTGATTATGTAAATGGTATGGCTAAAATAGAGACGTTAGCTCCGCCTAAAGGCCGAGAATCAGGTCTTCGACTTCCGGAAGCGATTAAGGGCATTTTTACTCCGGAGTTTGTAAGTCGTTTCGTTTTTGATGGTGAGCAAGCGAAAAAATCTATGGACCGTACTTCGAATGAGGCCGACGAAACAATTCGATATTTATACCGTTTGGACGAACTTGATGATATCCTTGCGATGAATGTGAATATACTCACTGAGATTCAAAATGCAGGTGGCGGAAGCAAAGGTACGCATGGTTCATTGAGTAATCTACGTTCAAGACAACAAAAGGTACGTGAGCACATTGCTGCCTTGGAAAAGAAACAAATACAACTTAATGCTGATATTGTAAGTTTTAGTCAAGAAAAGGATGACAAGGAAAGTCAGAGACAAGAACTTGACAAAAACTATGAAGCTCTTAACAAAGAAAAAAATGAGATAATTGCTGAACAAGAAAAGAATCGTGGAAACATTGATGTGAAAATCACTGAAATTGTTTCATTGGTAAAAACACCGTATTTAGTTAGCACGGCTTTGTGTGAGCGCATGTACGAACTTGGTTCTGCAATGAAAAAACTCAAGCTTCCTAAAAGCAGCTCCAAAGATTTTTTTACGGAACTCGCACATGCTGAAATCTGTGTTTGTGATAGATGCATTGGTGAAAAAGAACGTGCTGCTATTTTAAAGAATGCGGAACGGTATTTAGGCAGTGATCATCAAGCTGTTTTAAACAATATTAAAAGTGTATTGATGGACAGCATGTATGATGAACGTCTTACATCTTGCTTTAAAGAACTTGGCAAATTGCAAGAGCAGAAAACTCGTTTAAATGCACGCTTTGCCGATGTAGAGGATAAACTTATTAAAGCTGGAGGGCCTCAGGTAGAACAATTACAAAGCGAGATAGAAGATCTAATAGGACGTATTTCTGCTGCTAAAACACAATTGAGAATCATCGAGTCCAAGGATGAGAATGATGTGACTTTGACGGAAGAAAACAACCTCCACAAAGCTCGCCGCGCGGATGCGGAGTATGAGGTTAAAATTGCTTCAACAACCAAAACTAATGCTGCACTTAAAAAGAAAAATATTGTCCAAGGTCTTATTGATGAAATCAAGGTGCAGGCAACCAAGGCGTTGAAACAAGAAATTATTAAAAAGACCAATGAGAAAATCCATCGTGTTATCACAGATGATTATATTGAAATCGACAATATTGATGGCTACATAAAGCTTAAGGACAGAGACGGAGCAAGCGAGGGACAAACTTTAAGTATAGGCTATTGTTTCTTGGGTACTTTATTCGAGGATGCCGAATTGGAGTTTCCTTTTGTTATTGACTCACCAACAGGAAAAATGGATTTTGATAAGAGACAAGCGGTTGCCGACATTATTCCTGTTGTGTTTAATCAGATGATAGCATTTGTGCAATCAGCAGAAGTTGAACGCTTTGCTGACAGGTTTTACAAGAATCCAAATGCGCAGTATCTTACTGTTGTTGCATCAAAAGAAACCGGAGAAGTAGTGGTACACAGGGGTATCGATTTCTTTGATTCTTATCAACGTGAACATAAAGGAGATGAGGTATAATGCATTTTAAAATTTCGAAAAATGCACAGAGTTTTTTCAGCAACATAATAAACCTTGAAGGCTCACATGGTTCAGATGACAAGAATAAATTTATCCAATTCGATGTGTATTACTGTTGTGCGTTGATTGGTATGGCGGCAGTTCAGTTGGATGATGATACTTCTGATTTAAAGGATTTGGTAGATCGATTTCCTAAACCATATGCTGAAAGTAAAGCTCATATTGCTGGACTTTTGGTTGCAACTGAAGCGAAGCGTTTAGGTATAGATCCTCAAAGTACTAAACTCGAGGAAATAATGTTGCAGTACTTAAGCGATGATTCCACGATGCTTTCTGAGGAAGGAATAAAGACATTGAATGCATATTCCCTCAAAGGATATCACCTAATCCACGAGTTTCCATTGGAAGAGAAACCTACTTCTCGTGAAGAGTTTTTAGAGGCATTTAATATGGCCATGCAAACCTACAAAATATAAATTAGGAGAAATTTATGCAAATAATAATCGAATGTGATTGTGGTAATAAGATTACTATTCTAGCTCAAAGAAATAAAATTACTCAATTTAGAGATTGTTTGGAAAAAAATAATTTTCGCTATTTAGATGAAAAAATAACAGAGGGGAAAGTTGAAGAATTAAGAATATTTTGCAATAAATGCAAAAGCTGGATTGATTTAGCAGTAGATTAAACGCAGAATAGTGTAATATTTGCTTTGTTTTTGATGATATCCTATTTTTTAGATTTAAATCTGTTTACTTAAGATATTTATTAACAAAAACAGGTGTCACAGTGATGTGGCACCTGTTTTGCTTTTAGGTATTATTGTTCGTCTACAGATTCAGCAATATCGCCCTGTGCTCTCTTGGCTAATATGGATGCATTAACGCTGGAAATACAGAATTTATAGTTGTCTAGAAAAATCATTGAACGAGTCTCTTTATCCGAAGTTGTATCGATTACTTCTAAGTTTGTTCTTTTGAGATTTGCACGTTCTAAAATGCGATATACTTTGTGAGAATCAGCAGCCATAATACATATGATTTTATCGACGTTCACAAATGCTTTATTACCTATGTTAAGAAAACCATTCATTGCTTTACACCTCCTTTCCTTTTCTTCCAAAGCCACATATAGGCTCGTATGAACTCATATCGTAGTGGTAAGTAAATTTACCTTTCGACAGATCTGTGATGCTATATAAGTATATATGAGTTTCAGATATTTGAAGCGACTCTCGGTGTTTAAACCTTATAAATCTATCAACTTGCGGTTTTAATAATCTTGTTATCTCATCACGGCTTCTTCCTACTATAATTACATTTCGGGATAAACAAACCAATTTATTGCATTTAGCATTAAATTCTTCTTGGTTGTGGTTGCCGCATTCCACCTCAATATAATGGGCAGGGATATTGTTTATATAAGTAATAATATCAGGAATTATCGCTCTGCCACCATAAAGTTCAATTCTATTTTCTTTGCGCCCCATAGTGACTTTACTAAAATTGCTTGTCTTCTCTAAAATGGTTTTAACATCTTTTATCATATAGGCGTGAAGAATACTTGAATGGTCTTTTTTGAGTTTTTGATGTTCTTGTTTGGGCGGTTCTTTTAAAAACAACTTTCGGTAGAGTTGTTTGCCAACTTCAGTAATTATTAAAATGTTAAACGGGCGATACCCTGTAGTAATTCTTATCTTATCCAAAAGACCGCAATCACTGAGAGTTTTAATAGTACGCCAAATAACATCCAAGCCGAGGGAATATGAATATTTGTCGGTGAAGGTTTTTTTGACTATGTCTTTGGCGTCCTTTTCTTCCGAAACACCGGATGAGACTATTGTTCGAAAAATCTCTATATCTCGTTCCTTAAGTTTCTTTAGAATATCTTCCCAAAAAATCACACTGCTTTCTTCGGCGTTATATTTATTGTTATAATATTCATTGTTCATTTTTTTTGCGCTCCTCTAATTTTTCTTTGATTTTTTCAAATTCTTCGTCGGGTAAACCGTACTTGAGAATTTTATAAATTCTATCTTCCTGATTTTCGTCAGCAAAATTTGTTGTTGGTTCTTCTGGCACTGCAACAGAATTTTCGTTCACAGATTTGTTTTCAGGTTTCGCAATCTCTCCAAACACCTGAACGAAAGCCTTATTGATAATGTATTCGCAGTCGAGATGATACAAATTATAATTACCGTGATTTCGGTTTACCGATTTATAACAATCAAAAACTGCGTTAGAGAAATTTGTGAAAGCCAGCTCATAAAACTCGTTGAGTTTATCGTACCTATTTGGTATGCCTTTGGTCTGTAACTTTTTATCTTTAATAATTGCTACAAACCGGTCGGTAGCCATATACAAATATCTGCGGTGTATGAAAAATGATGAGGGAGGCAAAGCCTTACTTTTTTCTATATGTCGGCGAATTATTTTAACAAGAGTTGCTTTATATTCGCCCTTGGGTATTTTTGTTAGGAAACTTAAAGTGGCTTTACTTCTAAAAATGAGTCGGCATCTTAAAGGTTCCACTTGGTTTGTGTACGAAAATTCATTTGTAATCCTAGCAATCTTATTTCGGCTTTCGGCGATGACAATTTGGTTCACAGTTTTGTTAATAGTGCGTGTTGGTAATGAGTTCATCCAACAGATAATATCGGTTTCTGTTTTAGGGTCAAGTTTAATAAATAAAATTCTTTCTTCCATTATCTTTTGTTCCTTTCTTGTTTTAGCGTGTCTTGCATTTTAGAGAAAGTATTTAACCATTCTTTTTCTATTAATTTGATTTTTTCGCTACCGGCGTCCAGAGAATCTCTTTTTTCGTTCACACGATTGATGACTTGGTCAAAGACCGCCTTAACATCTGTGGACGAAAAATATTTGTCAGGCTCAATTTCTAAATTCTTCCGAATGCATTTTTTCACCTCTCTTTTTATAAAGGAGGTGAGGTTGCCTTTTTGGCATCCGAACTTCTTGCAAAACTTTTGAACCAGTTCTTCGGGCAAAGAGATTTTTGTATGCACGTCTTCGATGACCGGCTCAATTTTAAAATCCATAGGGATTTCTGCAACCTCATCTTTTAGCGACTCGGTCATTATTATCACAACCAATTTGCTAAAGTTGCCTTGGGGCAGAGATTTTTTGAACGCGATTATTTCGGGTTCATTTGGTGTTAGTACAACATGATATTTCTTTTTCATTGTTGTAGCATCCTTTCTTTTTGATATTTTTTAATTTGTATGCGCTTTCGAGATTAATTTGCCGACTCAAATAAATTTCTAAAGCACATACAACTTACATAACCTAATTTTCTCATTTCAAGAAAACATTAATTTTTGCAAATTTTAAGAATTTTTGATAGAAACTTCTTGATTTTAAGGCGAAAAGTTAAAAATTCTTTATTTTTTCTCGCCGTTTAATGCCTTAACAAGAAATTTTATTTATAAAATTTCTATAGTGAATGTTAAAAAGTTCAAATGTTCAGTTCAAGAAAATATTAACGGTCTGCACCCGTTTGGGGACAGACCATTGTTTTATGGGAATATATTTTCGGTTGATTGTCTCTTTTTAATGATGATGATTTACGTTTTGCAATGATAAGATGATACTCATTTGCAAATGACAGTCATAGATTATTTTTAGATTAATAGAAGATTAATTTGAGGGAAAACTATCGTTTTCTAATGAGTGCCGAACTTACATTTCGAGAGAATAAATGATTGTCATTTCGGGCGATTAAATTTGCGATGATTCACATTTAGAGATTATAAAAGATGACTGTCCCTTTGGGATGCTTAGATTGCTGACCCTCTTGTCAACCTCAAAATGAAAATAATTTCTTTGTCATCTACAACAGAAAGCATGATGCTCTTAAAACTAAAAAGAAAGTGAATCTATAAAAAACAGAGCATCATTTTTGCCCTCTCAAAATGTTTAAAACACAAAAACGAGAGGCGCAAAAAAACTTTCGAACTTTAATCATAACAAACTGTTAATCATATCTATAGTTTTTATACTTATGGTCATAGAAAAACGAAAATAATAGATTTTAAACGATTTAATGGGATAAAAACTACTTTTGATAGAAAAACAGCGTCATCATACATGATATGTAGCGTTTATGATTCGAAATCATAAATTACCCTATAAGGGAGAGGATATTTTCCAAAAATGGATTTGACGAATATTAGACCCTTTTAAATTTAAGCCTGCCAAAATTTTGAAATTTTAATGGTACCATCGGAATTGTATATTCAACACATATTAACAGGGGACATTGATTTGTTATATCCGATTGTGCTTATTGGTGTCACACTAATGTTGCATTAGAGATTAATGTAAGGGGACATTCAGTTGTTATATACAGTAATTAGGTACAGTATCATCTACTTGTTATATTAAGACTTTTCTTTCGGTATCATTCGTTAGTTGCATGGGCGTTTACAAAAAATATTGGTACCATCAGCTTGTTGCATTACAGATTAAATTTTAAGGGGACATCGTATTTTTATATTTATATTTTTAGTTTTAACAGCACTTATCTTCGTATAGGTGCTGTTAATGTTTTCTTGAAATGGCTTAAACAACTTTTCATATTTATATCATGAATTTTAAAACTTAAATTTGAACCGCCATAGAATTTAAGACGAAATTCATTATTAATTTATGAAAGGAGGATGTGCAATGGATAAAAAGTATTATGAGGATAAAATGCGTGAGATTTTAGATCGTGAGGTTAATACCGATGAGGATTGCATTCGACAGGTGGATGAACTTATGATGCTAGATGCGCAATATCTGTTGAGCAATATCTAATGAAAAGATAATTTCACAGAATTAATTGGTCAAATCTGTTGGCGGCAGATTTGATTTAAAAATAATGAAGGAGAAGTTCAAATCGCAAAGTCGAGAAGCATTTGTCTGAAAGACGCAGCGCAGGAAGAAAGGGCACGTGATTTGTCAAAAGACAGATTTTCGTTAATAAGGAGTCGTTAAACAATTGGTAAATGCTGTATAAATGTTTTTCGCAAGGTAAAAAATAGATTATGAAAGGAATGGCAAGTTATGTTAAATTATTTTGATTTAATAAACTTAAAAACTGCTGCTATTGCCGATTATTCTAAAGATAGCCTTGTTGATTTGCGTGACGTGAAGATAGATTCGGGTAAATCAGTGCCCGAAAAGATGAATGAATATTTTGAGCAAATTAAGAACCCTTATCTTTTCAAAGTCGGCGATGTAAGAGTGAAGGTAAGTTTCGGCGGAGACCGCAGTTTTACCGATGCACTTGGAGCAGTAATTTCAAATGGTGCAAATTACCAAACTAATTTGGGTTGATAAAAACACGAAGGTATGGTATACTACGGTTGTGTAGAAAAGCGGCCATACCTTCATATTAAAAAATATGGAGGCTAAAGCTTTATGGCAAATTCTAAATATGCAGAAATTTTAGAGCAGTCCTCCGTACCAAATAAGGTTTGGAAGACTGCTCTTTATCTTCGTCTGTCCCGTGATGACGGAACTGAGACGGAGAGTAACTCGATTGCGTCGCAACGAGAAATTTTAAAAGAATATTTAAAACGGTGTCCGGATATGGAACTCGTTGAGATTTATTCTGATGACGGTTACAGCGGTACGAATTTTGACCGTCCTGATTTTATCAGAATGATGGAGGACGTTTATTCCGGCAAAATCAACTGTATCGTTGTAAAAGACCTTTCACGTTTTGGGCGAAACTATATTGAGATAGGAAATTATCTCGATAATGTTTTTGTTCGCCAGCGTGTTAGGTTTGTAGCGATAAATAATAATTACGACAATTTAAGCACAGGTAACAATGTGGTTAGCAATTTGCTGACTTTAAGTATTACCAACGTTACAAACGAATCTCAGGCGGCGAGTACGTCTGTTAACGTGCGGGGTACGCTGAATTTAAGGCGTCAGCAAGGAAAGTTTATCGGTTCTTTTCCGACCTACGGATACCTAAAAGACCCGGATGATAAACATCATCTTATTATTGATGAGGAAACAGCACCGATAGTGCGAATGATTTTTGAACGCTTTATTGCGGGCGAAAGTATAATAGGTATTACTAAAGACCTGAACGAAATGGGTATACCGAACCCGTCAATGTATAAAAAACAAAAGGGACTAAACTACAAGCATCCGTCAGGCAGAAGCAATGACGGTCTGTGGCCTGATAGTTCGGTGCGCCGAATTTTGCAAAACCGAATGTATGTTGGCGATATGGTGCAAGGCAAAAATACTACCTACAGTTATAAAATTAAGCAGTGCCGTGCAATACCTAAGGACGAGTGGATTATTGTTGAGGGAACCCATGAGCCTATTATCAGCCACGAAACCTTTGACAACGCACAGGCTCTTTTTAACAAGCATATTCGAAAGAGTCCGAAGAAGAAAAACGTTGATTTGTTTTCGGGAATTGTGCGGTGTGCAGACTGCAAGCGTGTAATGAATAAAAAGACCAACCAGCACTCGTATGGCACTTATCACTATTACCGTTGTGTTACGGCTCGAAAACTTAAAAAATCGGCATGTACAAATCACACCATCCGCATTGATAAGTTGGAAGAGGTTGTTCTTTTGACTATTCAAAATATGATTAATACGGCGGTTACAATGAGTGATATGCTTGAATTAATAAATAATAACGCTAAAAGGAAAAAGGAATCAAGTCATATTCAAAAAGCATTGAATTCTCAAGTTGCTGAACGAGAGAAGTTGGTAGCAATGATTGCCGACCTTTATCCTGATTGGAAAAGTGGCGCTATTACTCAAGATGAGTACCAGGTGTTAAAGGAACGGCTAAATGAGAAATTGAGTGTTCTGGACGAAAAAATTGCCGCACTAAATAAATCGGCAGAGCAATTCAAAAACGGTATTAACGAAGATAACGATTTTGTAGCGCATTTTAAGAAGTACGGTAATATTGAGGCTTTAACAAGGCCGATAGTAACCGAACTTATAGAGGAGATTTTCGTACACGAAGGCGGAGACATTGAGGTTGTATTCAAGTTCCAAGATGCTTATGCACAGGCAGTTGAATATATCGAACTCAATAAGCAACTCATCGAACCCGAAAATCCCGACAAAAAGAAAAAATCGGCGTAAGATTTGTGTTGACAAGTTATATTTTAATCTAAAAAACAGAATCAACCATGCAAGTTTATGATTGCATGGTTGATTCTCTATTAATTAGCAATTTCCTATAATTGGAATTTTAATTGTGTATTTACATGAGGGATATTTTGAGCAACCTAAAAACTCACCAAATTTTCCTTCTCTAAATTTTAGGTTTGCACTACAATTTGGACAGGTGAACTCTAACTTTATAGACTCTGGATCTGTGCATATTTTTATATTATCTAATGACGAGTATCCAAAGAATGCAGTTAGTTTGTCTGTTTCAGCATCCATAATACGACAGAAATAATCGTTTATAAATATTCTATATGTTTTTGTGTCGTCAATATTAATAAGTTCTAGATACTCAGGAATAGTGATACCCAAAATTACAGAGTGATGTCTTCCGGTTGCATAGTATTTATTTTCAAATGTAGCCTTTAGTTCTGAACCAATGATATATTTTTCATTATATCCGTTATACACGGGTTTCTTTTCTGTCATAATATTTCCTTTCTGTTATTGCTATTTAGATCAATTAGCTTTCTATTCCTAATATGCGTTTTACAGCTATTCTCAACTCAGGCTGCCTGCGTAATTCCGTTATAATTCTTACTTCGTCTCTGCCAAGGGGATTTTTACGCAAATCTTCGCAAAGCTTCCAATATTTTTGATTTTCGATTTCCTCTTTTTCAGTGATTTGTTTAAGGTTTTGAGTATTACACAAACCGTTAAATACAAGTATAGGTGTTCCGAATTCATCAGCATCTATATAGCGCCACAAAGCTCTTCGAACAGATGAATCTGAGAGATCTAATCCGTTTTCTGTTACAATTCCGTCATTGAATAAATAATTAAAAGGTAAATCCAGTTTCTCGGCATATCTTCTCACGGTTTCTGCTTTTGGGGTAATGTGTTCTTTTTCAAAACGACAAATATTTTGTTTATGTGTCCCAAGTATTTCGGCAAGTAACTCTTGAGTCAACCCGTTTTCTTCACGATATCTTTTTAGTTTTTGTCCGAAAGTCATTAATAGTACCTCGCTTCTTTATTCTTAAATATATCATATCACACTCGGTAATCATAAGTCAATACATATATTATATAAAGTAATAAAAAATGTTTACTTACGCAAGTATGGTCTACCTTTCGCATCTACCTACCCATAGCAGCACCCATAAATAAAGTCTCGGAAACCGCATAAACAAAGGAAAAAATAAATTTCAAAAAATTTATGGTGTTCTCTTGACATTTTCCCCGGCGGCGGCAGACACCATTCAGAATTTTTTATCGGACACGAACACTGCCCCCGAAGATTATGACCTTATTCTGACCGGTGACCTCGGTAAAATCGGCTCTGAATTGCTGATTGATCTGTTAAAGAAAGATTTTGACATCGATATCTCCCCTGTTCACAATGACTGCGGTCTTATGATTTACGATCTCGACACCCAGGATGTTCATTCGGGAGGTTCGGGTTGCGGATGCAGTGCGGCTGTATTGAACTCCGTAATTATGCGCAAATTGTATCATAAGGAGTTGAACAGTGTGCTTTTTGTCGGAACGGGAGCGTTGCTCTCTACCACCTCGACCTATCAAGGCGAAAGCATACCGTCAATTGCTCACGGAGTTCTTTTAACGAGTGGTGAATAATATATATGAATATGGCTAAAGATATTAACGTAATTTCAAATCTCGGAACGACACTTAAGGTCCTTAAGTTTCTTGAAGCGGCACTGACCGTTGGGATAATAGCCTTTACCGTTTTAAGAGCTATCACAATTTTCAAAGAAGAATAGAATGTTTCAGAAATATAAAAACCACCGGCTGAGTCGGTGGTTTTAATTTGAGCTGTTAAATTGTTTAATACTTAATTGTCATAAGTTTTTGTTATACCGAAGAGTGAACGGAAGAAACCACCGATTTTGTCGAAAAAGCCTGATTTTGAATAAAGTTCGACATAATCAGTCGCTAAAACTTTACCATCAGCATCGTAGAGAGTAGCTGTGATTGTGTCATAACCCTTGTCTTCTGCTGTTGCGTATGTATCATAATTATTTCCTATATCCCATCCTAATGAGAAATAACCCTCACAGTCCCATTCAATATATGAGCCTTCAGGAACAGTACCATCAATTATCGCATGAAGAATAATTGTGTCTTTATTACGGATTGTTGTTCGTGATGGCTGTTGGATGTGGAAATTGAAATTATAGTCAGGGTTTTCAGGTTCATTTGAATTTGTTGGGGTAATCAATTCCTGTTTAACGGAATTTGTATCAGAGAAGATACCTATGATATAAACAATACAATCATCATCTGTTTTAGGTACATAATTAAATGTTATGTCCCCATCTGCTTCTGCTGTTTTTTGGTCGATATAAAGCAATTCATTATTGGTAAAATCATTTATATCTGCTGTGTCGTTTAATACAACGATAACATATTCATTACCTAAAATCGCATTTGATGCAGTTGCACTATATACAGTTA
This sequence comes from uncultured Clostridia bacterium, assembly GCA_937920235.1. Taxonomy (GTDB): domain Bacteria; phylum Bacillota; class Clostridia; order Oscillospirales; family Acutalibacteraceae; genus Fimenecus. The sequence continues at coordinate 30,432 of CALGUK010000020.1, forward strand.
ATTCACTTGATTTTGCCATAGCAAATGACATCATTTTTGGTTGCTTCGACTTTAATGAATATGTAGTGCCTGTTGAATTATAATGAATTGTAGCATTTGTCAAGTTTTCGTTATCTGAACCGATTGATATTTTATTCCATTGTTCTTCCGTACCTGAATAATATACATCTGTAAGGCTGGAGCAATATTCAAATGCAGAATAACCGATTGTTGTTACGCTATCACCGATTATTACATCTGTAAGGCTGTCGCACCATGCAAATGCATCATCACCGATTGTTGTTACGCTGTCAGGGATTGTTATACTTGTAAGGCTGTCGCACCATGCAAATGCATCATCACCGATTGTTGTTACGCTGTCAGGGATTGTTATACTTGTAAGGCTGTCGCAATCATAAAATGCATCATTACCGATTGTTGTTACGCTGTCGGGGATTGTTATACTTGTAAGGCTGTCGCAATATGCAAATGCATAATTACCAATTGTTGTTACGCTGTCAGGGATTGTTATACTTGTAAGGCTGTCGCAATCATAAAATGCATCATTACCGATTGTTGTTACGCTGTCGGGGATTGTATAACTTGTTCGTGCATTACCAGTAGGATATTGAATAAGAGTTGTTTTATCTTTATTAAATAACACACCGTATTCGTCACTTGAATAACTTTTGTTATTACTATCTACCGTTATACTTGTAAGGCTGTCGCAATAAGCAAATGCATAATCACCGATTGTTGTTACGCTGTCAGGGATTGTTATACTTGTAAGGCTCTTGCAATCATAAAATGCATAATCACCGATTGTTGTTACGCTGTCAGGGATTGTTATACTTGTAAGGCTGTCGCAATGATGAAATGCATAATCACCAATTGTTGTTACGCTGTCGGGGATTGTTATGCTTGTAAGGCTGTCGCAATCAGAAAATGCATAATTACCGATTGTTGTTACGCCATTGTTTATAACAACTTTTTTAATGCTGTATTCATAGCTTTCCCAAGGACGATTATAATAATTGTAACTATTCATCGCGCCTGTGCCCGAAATAGTCAAAGTACCTGTAGATTCATCAAACGACCAATAAGCATTTTCACCACAGTTGCCGGAAAAAGGCGAATCATCGTCATTCCCGTCAGAATCATCAGAGCCTGGAGTATTTGTATTGTCACTACTTGAATACGGACAATTACCCCAACCAAACTCATCATAAGTAAAAGAGAAGTAAAAGTTGACAATATCAATTTTAATATCTAAAAAAGTAACAGTTAGGTCCTTTTTCCATTTTGTACCTTCACCGAAAACTATCTTGCCAGATAATGAACCAACAAGGTCAATGTCACCATCCAAGCAGGAATTACACTCATGTAAATCACCATTATTTGTAGATATAGTAGCTGTTAGTTTTGCTCCAATTTCAGTTCCTAATTCAAATCTTAAAATTTTCTTGCTGATAACCGAAACATTGGGTGCTAAATCAACACCAACAAATATTTCACCTTCAATTTTAAATTCAGGTTTAAAACTTGGCTTTTTTGTTTTATTAACAAGACCATCTTTTGAATTAAATCCAAATCCTACCGTAAATTTTAATGTTGCATCGAAAGAAGCCTTTACTGATGCTTCCACAATTATTTTAGGCGAAATGCCAACATAAACACCTGCACAAGGACTAATATCAAAGGATTTAAGTTTAACTTCTAATCGCCCTACGCCCTCAAGTGAAATATTCAAGCCAATAGATGGTGTAATTGTAAATTCTATTTCTGAAAATTCTTTGCTAATATAATACTTGAATGTTCCCTTAACAGTTACTCCGGCTGTACCTGATATGCTTATTTTTCCTGTCAAAGAAACATTGTTACTAATTTTATTAGGTTCTTTTGGCTTTATCTCTTTTTTTAGTTCGAAATTGTGCTTGAATGTTATAGATTTATCGCTTTCCCATGCATAAGTACTGATTTCATCATCAGGTTCTTCAACCTCTTCACAACCTAAATATGTTACACCTTCTTCCAATTCTTCGTCTTCATTAAGAGCAAATTCACCTGAGGTCATTTTGTTATCAATTTTTACAACATCAAAGACTTCTTCCAATGATGCTTCCGCTTCTGTGATATAGGCTGTTGTCCCGTCAATATCAACAGCACCTACTTTAATAAAAGTAAGTTCTTCAACATTCCCGTTATCGAAATAGAAAATATCATCTTTTTTCAAAGATGTAATCTGCTCATCAATGTTACCAAATGTGTAAACACCTGTTTCTTCGTCATAAGAAACCAACACATTTGTCCTACCGTCGTTTGTGATTGTTGATGTCTCATCTGACATAACAAGGAAGTTGGTTGTTTCATCTTTGTCAAGATTAATAACCTTATCTTCGTCGTAATCATCAATAGTTGTTGCAGCAAAATCTTCATACACCTTTGTCATTTCATTACAAGTATATGCTTTACATAATGGTGCAGCATTATCATCAAGCATAAATGCTTTTAACACGAAGTAGTCAGGAAGCTCATCCTCAAATTCGACAAATGCTTCTGTATCTTCTGCAAAAACATCTATCGATGCAGATGTAATCATTCTACCTGTATCTTCTTCGTAAGCTGCGACCATAATTGTACAGCCCTGTTGTGTTGCAAAGGTTACAAGGGCACAATATCCCTCATATTCAATGTCAGATATGTAATATTCACCATTCTGCTCACCCGTGTACTCGCTTAATGAGTCTGTCATCATTTCACCAAATGAGTTAGTTGCTGTAAAACTCATATCACCCATATCTGTTGATATATTTTGATTGTTTTTTGTGTTTTCTTCTGCCGCAAGTGTACTGAATGGCAAAGATGTTGCCAAAATCGTTACAACGAGCAATACAGACAATGCTTTAATAAATGCTCTTTTCATTTTCTTTTCCTCCAAAATTTTATTTGTTATATATTGAGATTCTTCGCTTAGCGCAGAATGACAAATTGATTTTTCGTTTTTCGTATTATTTGTAGAAAATATTGTTTACTTCGATTACTTCGCCTGACTTATCAAGGTTTTCGAAATATGCTTCCCACTCTGCATCATCGGCATATTCCTTTTCGAAGACATCTTTTTTCACGAGTTTGTTATCAACAAGCTCATATGTTACAGAAGTTACAAACATTCCGTTTTCTGTAGCACCTGAACTGACAATAATGATTGATTTATCCCTTTCATATAAGGTTCCGTGCCAACCGCCAAAAGCTCCTGCACAAATCATTTTTCCGTCTGCAAATGTATAGATTCTGTAAACTCTGTCTGCTTCACAAGTACCTGTATGTGTTATAAACTCATCCACACCGTCTTTGTTTATATCGTAATATGTATATCCGTTGGTATCTGCCAGCATATCCCAATACTCTTCAAAAGAACCATATATTTCTTCAATATCATCAGGAATTGAAACATCTACTCCTGCATAAGTGATTTCAAACCGGTTTGTTTCTGAATTATAGGAATATTCGACAACAGATTCTACTTCTTCCTTGTCAACTGACCTGCTTAAATAAGACCAGCTTGTAAAATAAACACAAGGTTGTTCCTCATCATTGGTATATACACCTACCTCATGAGGTGAATAGAAGCCGCCATCATATTCGTCAGCTACAGGATTACCGTTTTCATCGAAAAGCCCTTCATAATCAAATTCACAGACAACTTTCTGTTCATAATCAAGCTTTTCATTCTTAAACACAACAGTATATGGTGCTTCAAGGCATACTTCAAAAGGCTTTTCATCGCTGATTTTCATTTCTGTAATTTTACCGTTACTGATTTTGTAAATACCATTACAGTAAATTCCTGCACCACCGTTACCGCCTGTATTGGCAAGCAAAACGATTTCTTCGCCTTTTTCACCATCAAGGTCAGTTGTTTGCAAACTATATGTTTCAAGACTGTAATCTCCTTTAAGTGGCAATCTTCCTGATGAAGAAAATTCTGTATTAAAACACATAACCTTATCCTTGGTTGTTACAAACAGATATGTCTGTTCTTCCTCTTTACCGTAATCACGGACAACATAAGCACAACCAATTGACATTGGATACGGAATACTTATTTCATTATCATCTGTAAGTCCGTATTCAGCAAGTTCAACCGAATACAAGTCAATAGTTTCCTTCATAACAGTCGGATACGATTCTTCCATACCCATTACATCATCAACCGCAACCTGATTTTCATCACTTTGTGAAATGTTTTCTGATGGGTTCTTCTCATTTACAGGCTTGTTTTTCTGACATCCTGCAAACACTAATGTTGCAAGTGTAAGTAATATTGCAACAAGGTTTCTGAACAATGATTTTTTCATCTTTTACCCCTCTTTTTTGCATAACAGATAGAATTATAAGCATTTTACTATTTTCAAATTCTCATTTCTATATCCTAACAGCATACACTCTCAAAAATATTTTCAGATAAGCAATATAAACAATATAAATTAACAACTGTTTTACCGTTTAGCTTGATGTTTCAAAGATTGACTGCCGAGATAACAGCCTTTACCGTTTGCAAAAATTCTCTCATAGAAACAAAATAAGGGCGGTTCACTGTGAACTGCCCTTGATTCTTTATTATTATCCGATATATTCGGAAAATCTGTTCATTTTTCATCGAAATCTTTTCCCGAGGGTTCACCTGCAGGCATTTACGAATTCATTAAAGAGTTTTTGCTGCATCGGGTTGTTTTTACTCATATGCTCCGGATGCCATTGCACGGCGACACAAAACGGATGGTTTTTAAGCTCTAATCCCTCAACGAAGCCGTCCTCGCTCACGGCGGAGACCGTAAGGTTTTCACCGACATCACGAACTGCCTGATGATGAAGGCTGTTGACTCCCACGGTATCCTGTCCGAAGATTTTATGAAGCAATGTGTTTTCGTTTACCTTAACCTTGTGTGCCGTTCTGCATCTGTTAATAAAATCAGAATGATTGCATTTACGGATATCCGCAATATCCTGATACAGTGTTCCGCCACAGGCAACATTAAGCAGCTGAAATCCGCGGCAGATGCATAAAATAGGCTTTTCCGTTTTCACAAAAGCACCGTAAATTTCAAATTCACTTTTATCCCTCAGTTCATTGGGTTTTCCGCATTTTTCATCTCTTTTTTCGCCGTAAAATGACGGTTCTATGTCTGCTCCGCCGGGCAGAAGAAGTCCGTCGCAGGCCAGTGCTTCAGCCACCGCGCGCGAGGTATCCTCCAGCTCAATCCATCTGACCTCAGCGCCTGCTCTTTCAATGCTTCTGACATATTTACTTTTCATATATTTTCTGAAAAGATCCGTGCCCATTTGCGGAATTGCGATCGTGATATTCATTGCAAATCTCCTCACATTTTATGTAAGAATATTAGCAGAATAATTTGACAATGTCAACCTGCAATGTTATCATGAATATGTGAAAAATCAAACATATTCCGAGGAGTGAAAATATGAAATACGACTTTACGAGTATTCCCGACCGACGCGGTTGCGGAAGTAACAAATGGAACGGAGCAAAGAACGCATCACCCGAATTTGTCCCTCTGTCAGTAGCGGATATGGAATTTTATCCTGCACCGCAAATTGTAACCGCAATCAAGCACACTGCTGAAAATTCCGTGCTCGGATATACAAGTCCGACTGATGAATACTTCGACGCTGTAATTTCCTGGATGAAACGCAGACACGATTTCGAGGTTAAAAAAGAATGGATTATCAACACACCGGGTGTTGTTGATGCTCTTGCAATTCTTATTCAGGCATCCACAAATCCCGGAGACAGCGTAATTATTCTTACTCCCGTATATTATCCGTTTGATATGACCGTGCTTGCAAAAAGCAGAAAAATCATATACAGTGAGCTTATTAACAGAAACGGCAAGTATGAAATTGATTATGCCGACCTTGAAAGAAAATGCAAAAAGGCAAAAGCTCTGCTTTTCTGTAATCCCCACAATCCTATCGGAAAGGTATGGAGCAGAGAAGAACTCAAAAAGGTTGCGGAAATCTGTTGCCGAAATAATGTTTTTATCATTGACGATGAGATACACCACGATCTGATTATGCCGGGATATGAGCATACGGTAATGGCAAATGTCGGGGACTTTGTACTCAACAACATTGCTGTTTGCACAGCACCGAGCAAAACCTTCAATCTGGCAGGACTTCAATGCTCAAACATCATTATTCCGAACTCTAAAATCCGTGCAAAAGCATCTGCTTGCTCACTTTTCAATATGCAGATGGGATTGAACATATTTGCATATCCTGCCTGCACCGCCGCCTACAACGAATGTGAAGATTGGCTTGAGGAATTATTAACAGTCGTTCACGAAAACGCAGTTCTTGTTGAGAATTTTATGGCAGAGCATTTCCCTGAAATCAAGGTTTACCCACTTGAAGGCACATATCTCCAATGGCTTGATATGAGAGCTCTCGGTATGACACACGTTGAGCTTCGCAAAATGCTCGAAAATGCAGGACTTTATCTTGATAACGGCGAGATGTTCGGTCCTGCGGGCAGAGGCTTCCAGAGAATTAACCTTGCCTGTGCAAAGGTAACAATAGAAAAAGCGCTTATGCGCTTTAAAAATGCTGTTGAAGCCGTCAGAGAAGATTGGTCTGAAAACGGTCAGCCGTATCACAAAACGCTCACCGTGGGCACCAAGCTCGAAAAATTTGTTTACAGCTCACCAAAATCAACCTTTGCAACACTCAAGGGTGATAAAAAGACGTTTATCATATTCTCGAGATATTACGATTGTGAGCTTTGCAGAGCTCTGCTTGCAGCTTTTACGGCGGCATATCCCGCCTTTGCCTCTCTGGGATACGACATCAAGTTCATTATGCAGAACGATGTCAACACACTTGCACCGCACCAGAAAAAATATCCGTTTGAACTGATTGCCGATCCGAAATGCGAGTTATATGATAAGTATAACGTATTTGAAGCCGAGGGAATCGTGAATATGATCGCAGGCGACAAGCTTGTTGAACTCGTAATCGGCAAAAATGTATATAAGCTTCTCAACTCTGATATGGTTGAATCCGTCAATACGGCTTTGGCAGCTTCAGATGAAGCTTCCGACGGTCCGAGAGAGAATCAGCTCTGTGCATTTGTCGCAGTCGATAAAGATATGAACGTGACATATTCGCACTACGCAAGGTCAATGACGGATTTTCCCGATATACGTGACATTATCAGAATATTGAAGAAATGAGGAGAATGATATGAAAAAAGAATCAGGCAAAAAGAAGTTAAGTGTTGCCGAGCTCTCATGTTACGGAATCGGCAACTGTATCGGTTCGGGCATTTTCGTTTCAATGGGAACGGCTATAGGCTTCACAGGCCGTTCAATTACTCTTGCCCTTGTGGTTGCTTGTATCGTTGTGCTTTTTGCATACGCATACAAAACACTTATGGCGGGAATGTTTGTTCTGCCCGGCGGAAACTACAGCCAGTCAGCTCTTTTACAGCCACCCATACTCGTTGGAGTCACCGCGATTTCCGGTATTTTTTCCGGTCTGGCATTTGCTATGTACGGTCTTTCCATCGTTGAATATGCTTCAATCGTTTTTCCGCAGATTATTCCCTACGGCAAATTCATCGCCATAGGTATAATAACCCTATTCTTTGCCACAACCTTTATGGGCGGCAAATTTATGGGCAAATTCAATCTTGTAATGGTCGGAGTGCTGATAATCTCCCTTATCGTTTACATAGTTGCTGGACTTCCTCAGGTTGACTTTTCAACCGCAAATCCCTTCTCTGAAGGTTATTTCAGCGACGGACCGTTCGGATTTATTATGGCTGTTGCTATGATGAGTTTCGCCTGCCAGGGTGCGACTCGCCCCATTGAGATGACTCCCGATGCAAAAGATCCGAAGCGCTCATTACCTAAAGCAATTCTTATCGCTTCATTTGTTGTAATGATTGTCTATGTGCTTATCGCTGTTGTAACTGCAGGTGTTCTTCCGATTGAACAGGTTGCAAATAAAAACCTCGGTGTTGTTGCCGAAAAAATCTTCCCCCACGCAATTTATCTCATCTTCACGCTGGGTGGCGCATGTTTTGCAATTGCAACCTCACTCTATGGTGCAATCGCAGGAGTTCAGCATCCTATGATGGCAACTATTGAAGACGGTTGGCTTCCTGCCGTACTCGGAAAAAAGACGAAAAAAGGCTATCCCTGGGTTATGATGCTTGTGCTCTATATCATCGCAATAGTTCCCGTTTTTGTAGACATGGGACTTGACGATCTGATTTCGCTGATGATGATTCCCGTCATGGTTTTAAATCTCATCAACAACTGTCTTATGTTCAAGCTATTGAAGAAATATCCGGAAGCCTGGAAAAACAGCTTTTTCCATATGCCGAAGCTTGCATTCAACATTACAATCGTGCTTGCAATTATAGCAGATCTGCTCATCAGTGTTTCACTGTTTACAACACTTGAAGCAGGTGATCAATATCTGCTTATCGGTATGGTCGTATTCCTTTTCGCATTCAGCTTTTACAGAATCAAGACCGGTAAAATTGATCTCAAAGCACTTGAAATTGCAAAACAACAGGCACAAAAGGCCGCCGAAGAAAGTCTTGCACAAAACTGAATACAATTTTATTATCAAACAAAAACAGAGGAGAGTGAAATCTCCTCTGTTCCGTTTTATGTGCTGTCTGGCTCAATAAAATTATTTTCGCTTTTCTATTTACCAGTGGTATGCGCCACACTCACAGTATTCGTTAATTCCGAAAAGCTTGTTGAAAAAGTTTGTGATCTTCCAGAAAAAGCCTACGATACCACCCTTATGACAGTTGTGGCTGCAAAGAAGGTCTCGACAGCTGTCACAGTAACCGTCCTGAGAAAAATCGGCACAAGTTTCCGTTATAGAGATGCAATAATATGAGTCTTCTGTATTGGAAGCATCAGAACAATATATAACATAATATTCGCCTTCTTCAGCATAGAAAACAACCGCTGATTCTAAGCCATAGCAGTCGTCATTGTATGCTACCATATTCCCGTCATCATCGTAAACCTCAATGTACGGATCAGCGGCTTCGTCATATTCTGTGATGAATGTATCAATAACATAACAGCCTGATTCTTCAGCTATAAAGCCAAAGTAAGTATATGACTCTCCCGGTACATATACATCATACATTTCGTTTGTTTCAAGCAAATAAGTTTCACCATCTGCAAATGCTGTGATGCTTGTCATCATAAGCATAAGGACCGCTAATGCTACTGCTAAAAATTTGCTTGTCTTTTTCATAATTCATTCTCCTTTAAGCAATAAATATTATTTTGAGTCTGTTGTCGGAATTTCCGGAGGCTCTACTTGAGGTGGCTTAGGACCATGCGGGGTTGTGCTTGATGGCGTACTCTGAGTTGTGGTTTCTGTCGTAACTTCAGTACTCGGTTCATCACAGAAGATACAAGCAAATGCTGCAACTGAAATTGAGCTTACAAGCAGTGCCACAACGCAAATTATCACGGTAAGTTTTGTAATCTTTTTATTCATTTCACTCACTCCTTTCTTTTTTCCATTCTACTCCTTTCATTTTTCTATTTCTATATTCTGACAGCATACAAAACATATTTTTTTAAAAAAAAGACGCACAGAGATAAACCCTGTACGTCAATATTTTTTATCTGTATAGCTTCAAAACGGCTTTCATCTTTTTTGCTGTTTTGAAACGCTGTGAGATGTTTGTTGAGGTTGCTCTTTCGACAACCTTTCTGCACGAGCCTTTCGGCAAATCCACTGACGGATGCGAGCCTGTCAGCATAATATTCAGCAGCACTCCCAGACTGTATATATCCGTGGTGTTGTTGGACTGGAAAATTCCGAACTGCTCGGGTGCGGCAAATCCCGGAGTGCCGAGAGCCTGAGTATCCTTTTCATGTTCGCTGATAAATCTTGCAATTGATAAATCAATAAGAACCGCAGTGCCGTCATCCTTGATAATCACATTTGACGGCTTGATATCGCGGTGAATAATCCCGATAGAGTGAAGAAAAATCAATGCATCACAGATATCACAGGCATATTTGAATGCTGTTTTCCGATCCAACGGCTTGCTTGAAAGTATATCCGTAAGCCTTTTACCCTCGACATATTCCTCCAATACTACAATCCCCGAATCATCGGAGCATATCTCATATATCATCGGCAGATTCAGATGTTTTTTATTTTTAAGCGCCCGAAAGACGTCATCGTTCGGATTGGTGGATACCCTTTTTATGATATATCGTTGATTTTCCTTGTGCTGATACAGGTATATTGAGGAATGTTCTGTTTCTTTAAAGGTAATCTTTTTCTGATATAGCTTCTCGAATGAGGTTTCGATATATTCAAGAAGTTCATTTTCGGCGGAACTTATTTCAACTCATCCTCTCCGTTATACACAAGTAAATTGTTACATTGCATAACCGTCATTTTTTTCTCTATCGCATAAATCATAATGCTGTCACGTCTGTTTTTAGGATGCAAAGCAGAACGGCCTGAAATCTTAAGCGCCTGCTGGCACTCATCGATTGTCATTTTCATTGCAAGAGCAAGGCGGACCACCTTATCTTTTGTGGGCATTTTTCTGCCGTTGATGACCTCGTAAAAATAGCAATAACTGAAATCAGATTTATTTATAATATTTGATTTTGAATAGTTTTTCTGCTCGATAATGCCCTCCCAGAACGCTTTTACATCCTCATTCACAAAAGTATCCTGGTGCTTTGAAAGATAATCGGGTAAGGAACAGCTTTGTCTTTTAAGCTCCCTGAGAAGTTCAGTTGTAGTTTTTGCCATAAAGTCACCCCATAATCAATAATAGACATATGTATAAGCATTTTTACCTGTATTTACCGTATGTTCATAAGCGCTGTTAAGCTCAAACACCTTGAGCGACGGTGCTTTGCCCTCTGCTGTTGCAACGGCACTGTCGATACGTGTTCCGCGGCAAAATCTTGCTGTTTTGAGATACGGATTACCGCAGAAGCTGTATCCGTCGAGCGAGAGATTGTATTTATCGGTGAATGTAAAGCTTGAATCAGTTTTTGCGGGCGGATAATAGAATGTTTTGTATTCTACTCCGTTGTGTTTGACCGCACCGCCGTACAGCACACCGTTTTCGGCAAAAAGTTTCGAATTTGCCGAATCGACGGAAAATGAGGCAAGCTTACTGCAACCTATAAAATTCCAATTCATATAAATCGTTGAACTTGTGAAGTGTATGGATTTGATATACGGATTGTTTTTAAAGGCAAATTTTTCTAACTGCTGAACCCTTGACGGAATGGTATATGATGAGATTGTCTTTGCAGGAGGATAATATACAAGGTTAGAATCAACCGTGCTTGTATTGTTTCTTGAAAAAACAACTCCGTCCACTGAATACATTGTCAGCATTGAAGACGAGTAATCGGAATTGACCTTTGACGAAAAGCTTATATTACTGAGCTTCGGACAGTTGACAATCATCGAGTAAAATGTAGTATTTCGCGGACTCTTTGAGTCGTCTGTCATTCGGTAATAGGTTTCATATGGGAAGGTAATCGACACAAGATTAGGCAAATTGCTGAATACTGTTCTGCCCGACGGGAGATAGAAGCGTGATGCTCCCGATGTTGTTCCCGAAAACACGATACTTTTTATGTTACTGCTGTTGGCAAACACATTTTCACCGAGGAAAGCAACGTGCTTTCCGTTTATATATGCAGGAACAGTTACATTAGAACTGTTACCCGTATATCGTGTAATTTTAATTTCTCCATTAACCTCTGTGTACTGAAAATCTGCCGCACTTGATGGAGTCGAAGTTGAGGTTGTGGGCTTTGTTGTAGTCGGAACCGTGGTAGTTGGCCTTGTGGTGGTAGGTTTTGTTGTTGTGGGTTTTGTGGTAGTAGGTGCTGTAGTCGTAGGTTTAGTAGTTGTCGGCTTGGTGGTAGCTGGTTTAGTTGTAGTCGGTTTGGTGGTCGTAGGCATTGTGGGGGTATCAAAATCCGGTAATTTGATTCCGTCCCAATCGATATTTTCCCAAAAGCTTTGCTTCTTGGTAGTTGTTTCCGGCGGAAGATTATTTATTATTGTAGTTTTAACCTCTGAACTACTCGGTTCATTATCGGATGTCACTTTGTCGGTAACATCTGAATCGATTTTATTCTCCTCCGTTACAGGTTCTTCGGTTTCATCACCGTCAGAGTCATTGCCACCCGTAACCTTATCAACTATGCTCTCAAGAAATCCTTTTTTCGATGTGGTCTCGGGAACCTCAATAATCTCATAAATCTGTTCACCGTTATCATTTGTTGCAATTTCACCGTTTTCTTCGGTAACGGGAGCAATCGTGGTTTTCACAGGCTCCTGAGAAGCGGGAACCTTTCTGATGGATTTTATCGCAAGAATGCAGGAAAAAAGGATAATAAGAACCGCACAGACTGTTGAGACAATCCGAGCAGTTTTCTTATTCGGTACAGATATTATAAACTTTCTGTCAGAAGATGCAGAAGATTCTCTTTCATTCAGCACGCTGGAACAGTTAAGACAGTATATAGCCTCATCAGGAAGCTCCGACCCGCAAAATGGACATTTCTTCAAATAAACACACCTCAATATGCCGTTAAAGTATATACATATAGAATACAGGATTTTGACATTATTTTCAAGTCATAAAGCAGAAAAAACTGTCTGCTTACAGCATATTAAAACGCAAAAAAAGTATAATTTGAAATAAGGTGCAAATATATGTTCACAAAAATTTATGCATAAAAAATGCTAAACAATTAGCCTGCAAACAAAAAAGCACCCCTACCTGAATAGATAGGGGTGAAAAATTTCGGAATAATTATAAATTATTCGTTAATCTTTGTAACAACGCCTGAACCAACTGTTCTGCCGCCTTCACGGATAGCGAAACGAAGACCTTCTTCGATAGCGATAGGAGTGATGAGTTCAACGTCCATAACAACGTTATCACCAGGCATACACATCTCTGTACCTGCAGGAAGAGAGATTGTACCTGTAACGTCTGTTGTTCTGAAATAGAACTGAGGTCTGTAGTTGTTGAAGAAAGGAGTATGACGTCCGCCTTCATCCTTTGTCAAAACGTAAACCTGACCTGAGAACTTTGTGTGAGGGTTGATTGTACCGGGCTTTGCAAGAACCTGTCCACGCTCGATTTCGCTTCTCTGGATACCACGGAGAAGAGCACCGATGTTGTCGCCTGCCTCAGCATAGTCGAGGAGCTTTCTGAACATTTCGATACCTGTAACAACTGTCTTTCTTCTTTCTTCTGAAAGACCAACGATTTCAACTTCTTCAGAAGTCTTGAGCTGACCTCTTTCAACTCTACCTGTAGCAACTGTACCACGGCCTGTGATTGTGAAAACGTCTTCAACAGGCATAAGGAACGGCTGGTCTGCCTTACGGTCAGGAGTAGGAATGTATGAGTCAACAGCGTCCATAAGTTCCCAAATGCAAGCGCAAGCAGGATCATCAGAAGAAGATGCTTCAAGAGCCTTAAGAGCTGAACCCTTGATGATAGGTGTATCATCGCCGGGGAATTCGT